>NZ_JBITLI010000003.1:93912-691735 GCF_044465085.1 Streptomyces sp. NPDC049813
CGCGAGGCCGGGCCGCAGACGGGCGGCGAAACCGGGCCGTGTACGGGTGGCGGGACCGGGCCGCGCACCGGCCGCGAGGCCGGGCCGCAGACGGGCGGCGAAACCGGGCCGTGTACGGGTGGCGGGACCGGGCCGCGCACCGGCCGCGAGGCCGGGCCGCAGACGGGCTGGGGAGACGGGGTGGTCGTCGTGGGCGGTGGTTTCATCGGGTGCCTCCCCAGCGGCGCAGGACCGGGGCGTGCGTGGCGCCGCCGGAGGCGTCCGCGGCGGCGGTCTCGTCGACCACGCCCAGGTAGCGGCGGCGCACCTCGTCGGAGTCCGCGAGTTCGTCCGCGGGGCCGTGCAGGGTGATCTCGCCGACCTCCAGGACGTACGCGTGCGAGGCGAGCCGCAGCGCGAGCGCCGCGTTCTGCTCGACGAGCAGGACGGAGACGCCCTGGGCGTTGATCTCCCGGACGGTGTCGGCGATCCGGGCCGCCATCAGCGGCGCGAGGCCGAGCGAGGGTTCGTCGAGCAGGAGCAGGCGCGGGCCCGCCATCAGGGCGCGGGCGACCGCCAGCATCTGCTGTTCGCCGCCGGACAGCAGGCCGGCGCGCTGGTGGGCCCGGTCGGCGAGGACCGGGAAGAGTTCGTGGACGCGGCGCAGCGCCGCCGCCTTGTCGGCGCGCGAGCCGGTCGAGCCGAGCGCCCCGGCCCGCAGGTTGTCGGCGACGGTCATCCGGGCGAACACCCGCCTGCCCTCCGGTACCTGGCAGACCCCGGCGGCCACGACCCGGTCGGCGGAGTGGCCGCTGATCCGGCGTCCGGCGAACCGCACCTCCCCGGACGTGACCGTCCCACCGTGGAACCCCAGCGTGCGCGAGACGGCGCGCAGCAGGGTCGTCTTGCCCGCGCCGTTGCCGCCGAGCACGGCCACGACGGCGCCCTGCGGCACCTGTAGCGTCACGCCGCGCAGAGCGCGTACGGGACCGTAGCCGACCGACACGTCGTCGACGGCGAGGCCCTCCCTTTGTGCATCGGTCACTCTGTGTCCCTTCCTGGACCGGTGGCGCTCACGACAGCACCGCGCGGGCGGCCCGTCCACGGCCCGCCCGGGAATCGCTGCCTGGGCCCAGCGCCCGCCCGCCTCGGTTGTGCACGCGCACAAGACCCCGTGTCAGGGGCCTGCCCGGGACGGGCGCGGGGTGGCATCCTCCGCACAGGGACCGAGTCCTTTGCCGTCGCTTTACGGGCGCTTGAGGAGGAGCGATGGGCGGGCGCAGGCATCGCACCGGGCAGGACTGGAAGCTGCTGAAGGAGGCGTGCACGAGCCTGCTGGAGCGGGTGCCGGAGCTGGTCGACGAACACGTACGGCAGTTGTCGGCCTTCTCCGACGTCTACGCGCGGGTGCTCCCCCACGACGTGCAGTGGCGGGAGGCCGAGGAGGCCATGCGGATCGGCATCGAGACGATCTCGGCGCCGCGCGACTCACCCCGCCGCGACCTGGCCTACGCGGAGGAGGCGGGCCGGCGCCGGGCGGGCCAGGGCCTGCCGCTGGATCTGCTGGTGCACGCCTACCGCAACGCGGGCTACCTCGTCTGGGACGCCCTGATGGAGAGCGCGGGCGGCGAACCCGACCGGCTGTCGGCGCTGATGCGCTCCGCGACCATGGTGTGGGCGGCGGTGGACGCGCAGGCCGAGGCGGCGTCGGAGGCGTACCGGACCACGGAGCTGGAGCTGCGGCGGCGCACCGACGAACAGATGCAGGCGCTGCTCGACGCGCTCCTGGAGGGGCGTCCTGCGCCGGGGCTCGCGGCGCGGGCGGCGGCCGGGCTCGACCTGCCGGAGCACGGTCCGTACGCGGTGGTGGTGCTGCGGGCCGAGCGGCGCGACGGGCGGGAGTCGTTCCACCGGCGGGTGCAGGACCCCGGGTTCCGGTTCGTGTGGCGGATGCGGGCGGACTGCGAGGTGGGGGTGGTGGCGTTCGGGGCGGACCGGGAGCTGGACGAGCTGGCGGCGCTGCTCGACGGGCGCTGCCCTGGGCCCGGCGGGATGAGCCCCGTCGTCGCCGGGCTCGCCGAGCTGGGGCACGCGCGGCGCCTCGCCGAACTCGCGCTGCGTACGTGTCCGCCGGAGACCACGGGGGTCGTCCGGCTCGACCAGCGGATGCCGACGGCGCTCGTGGTGAGCCAGCCGGATCTGGCGCAGCGGCTCGTCTCGGGGGTCTTCGGTGAGCTGCTCGCGCTGGAGCCCGGGGATCGGGCGGTGCTGCTGGAGACGCTGGACGCGTGGCTGGCCTGTGAGGGGTCCGCGGGGCGGGCCGCCGGGCGGTTGTACTGTCACCGGAACACGGTCTTCAACCGCCTGCGACGGCTCGAACAGCTGACGTCCCGGTCGTTGTCCCGCCCCCGGGACCTGATGGAGATGACCCTGGCGCTTGACGCTTACCGCTTGACCCCGAGCTGACCTGGCCCGGGCCGGGTCCGGCGGGCGAAACAGCGCAGCCCTTCGCCTGCGGCCCGGTGGGGCTTCTCGCGCCGTCGTCCGGCTGACCCGCCGTGGGGGCTGGTCGCGCAGTTCCCCGCGCCCCTGAGAGGCGCACTGCGTGCGCCATCTCATCGCGCCCCTGGAGGCAGCGGCAAAGCCGCAAGCCTCCAGGGCGCGGGGAACGGAGGCAGCGGCGAAGCCGCAAGCCTCCAGGGCGCGGGGAACGGAGGCAGCGGCGAAGCCGCAGGCCTCCAGGGGCGCGGGGAACTGCGCGACCAGCCCCCACCGGGCCCGCACCCGAAGAACTACCCAGGGGCGCGGGGAACTGCGCGACCAGCCCCAACCGGGCCCGCGGACGAACAGGCCACGAGCCGACGCGGCGGCAGAACCCCGCCCCACCCAGGCTCAGGTCAGGAAATCCGTGCCGATCCGCTCAGCAACCGCCTCCAGAATGCCCCCCGCCTCCGTAATGCACCGCTCCACATCCGGCTCCACATCGGTCAACGCATAGGCCCGCCGAATCCCGGCCCGCCCCAGCACCGCAGGTGACAGCGCGAGCCGGCCGCACACCGCCACGACCTCGACCCCCGCGGCCCGCGCGGCCGCCGCCACCCCGGCGGGCGCCTTGCCGTGCAGGGTCTGCTCGTCGAGGGAACCCTCGCCGGTGATCACGAGCGTCGCCCCCTCCAGCGCGGGGGCAAAGCCGAGGACGTCGAGCATGACCTCGATCCCGGCCCGGAAGCTCGCCCCGAGCCCGACCAGGGCCCCGTACCCGATGCCGCCGGCGGCCCCCGCCCCCGGCGAATCGGCGTACTCCAGTGCCTTCGGGCCGACGCAGTCCCCCAGCACCTTCGCGAAGTGGGCGAGGGCGGCGTCCAGCGCGGCCACGTCCTCCGGCGTCGCCCCCTTCTGCGGGCCGTAGACGGCGGGCGCGCCCTTGGGTCCGGTGAGCGGGTTGTCGACGTCGCTGGCGAGGACGATCTCCACGTCGCCGAGGCGCGGGTCGAGACCGGACAGGTCCGCGGAGGCGAGCGCGGCGAGCGCGCCGCCACCGGGCCCGACGGGCGCGCCTGCGGCGTCCAGGAAGCGGGCGCCGAGCGCGGCCAGCATCCCCGCGCCGCCGTCGGTCGTGGCGCTGCCGCCGACGCCGAGGACGATCGAGCGGGCCCCCGCGTCGAGCGCGGCGGCGATGACCTCGCCGGAGCCGTACGTGGTCGCGGTGAGCGGGGCGAAGACGCCCTCGGGGAGCAGCTGGAGGCCCGAGGCCTCCGCCATCTCCACGACGGCCGTGCCCGCGCGCAGCGCGTACGCGGCCGTGACCGGTTCGCCGAGCGGCCCGGTCACCCGCACCTCGCGGCGCTCGAACCCGGCGGCGACCGCCGCCGCCACCGTGCCGTCGCCGCCGTCGGCGACCGGCACGGACGCGATCTCGACGCCGGGCGCGGCCCGGCGCAGTCCCGCGGTCACGTGCTCGGCGACCTGGACCGCGGTGAGCGATCCCTTGAACTTGTCCGCCGCGATCAACACGTGCCGCGCGGCCTGTGCAGCGTCCGCCACCTTGCTCCCCTTGCTGTTCTGGCCTTGCTCGCGTCAAGGCAGTCGCGCCGCTGCGACCTTAACCGCAGGAGGGGCCCGCTGCCCATGCCTGTCCGGCCCACGGGACGGACGGAGCGGGCCGGGAGGCGGGCGGCGGATGCCGTCCGAGCGGCGCCGGGCAGCGCCCCCGCGGGCGGCGGGAGTGTGGCGGATCACCCCAACCGGGGCATCTACGCGCGTTGACAAACCCGGGTCGCGAGAGGTGAGCTTGACCTGGACCGTTGTCCGGACCCGGGTCCGGACAGCCGCCCGCTCAGTATTTCCGACCGGAGCGACGGTGCTCCGGAGCAAAGGGGCTCATTCCGTTGGCCAGGAAGATCATTCTCGACTGCGACCCGGGGCACGACGACGCGATCGCCATGCTCCTCGCGCACGGCAACCCCGACATCGACCTGGTGGCCGTGACCACCGTCGTCGGGAACCAGACCCTGGAGAAGGTGACCCGCAACGCCCTGTCGGTGGCGGCGATCGCCGGTATCACCGGGGTGCCGTTCGCGGCCGGCTGCCCGCGGCCCCTCGTCCGCGAGATCGAGACCGCCGCGGAGATCCACGGCGACACGGGCCTGGACGGACCCGCCCTCGCGGAGGCCACCACCGAGCTCGACGACCGGCACGCCGTCGACCTCATCATCGACACCGTGATGGCGCACGAGCCGGGCGAGATCACGATCGTGCCGACCGCGGGCCTGACCAACATCGCCCTGGCCGCGCGCAAGGAGCCCCGCATCGTCGAGCGCGTGCGCGAGGTCGTCCTGATGGGCGGCGGCTTCCACGAGGGCAACTGGAGCCCGGTCGCCGAGTTCAACATCGTCATCGACCCCGAGGCCGCCCACATTGTCTTCAACGAGACGTGGCCGGTCACGATGGTCGGACTCGACCTCACCCACCAGGCCCTCGCCACTCCCGAGGTCGAGAAGAAGATCGCGGCCGTGGGCACGAAGCCCGCCGCGTTCGTCCTCGAACTCCTGGAGTTCTTCCGCGCGGCCTACCGCGAGAACCAGGGCTTCGAGCACCCGCCCGTGCACGACCCGTGCGCCGTCGCGTACGTCATCGACCCGGGCGTCATGACCGTACGCAAGGCGCCCGTCGACATCGAGCTGCGCGGCGCGCTCACCCTCGGGATGACCGTGACCGACCTGCGCTCCCCCGCGCCCGCCGACTGCCACACGCAGGTCGCCGTCGACCTGGACCACGGGCGCTTCTGGGACCTCGTCGTGGACGCCCTCGTGCGCATCGGGGACCCCACCGGGGAGACCGGAGAGAGCGCAGCATGACCGTCGCCGCCTCCCCCCACACCCCGGCCGGCGGCCCTCGCACGGGACGCCCGGCCCGGGTCGGCGCGCTGATGGCGGCGCTGCTCGCGGCCAGCTTCGCCTTCCAGCTGAACGCCTCGATGCTCAGCCCCGCCCTGACCACGATGGCCGACGAGCTGCACACGACGGCCTCGGCCGTCGGCGTCACGCAGACCGCCTTCTTCACGGCCGCGGCGCTCTTCTCGCTGTTCCTGCCGCGCCTCGGCGACCTGATCGGCCGCCGCAAGGTGCTCACCGCGATGATGGTCCTGATGGCCGTCGGCTGCGTGATCTCCGCCCTGGCCGGCTCCGTCGGCACGCTCGCCGTCGGCCGCGTCGTCCAGGGCGCCTCGGGCCCCACCATCCCGCTCGCGCTGATCATGCTGCGCGTCGAGGTGCCCGACCCGAAGCGGTACGGGACCCTGCTCGGCCTGGTCACGGCGGTCAACGGCGGGATCGCGGGCGTCGACTCGTTCGCGGGCGGCTCGCTGGCCGAGCACCACGGCTACGCGTCGATCTTCTGGGTCATGACCGCGTTCGCCGCGCTCGCCGCCGTCCTCGTGCGCCTTTTCGCCTCCGAGTCGCGGGCGGCGGAGCGGCCGCCCATGGACTGGCCGGGCGTCGCCCTGCTGGTCGTCTCCGTCGGCGCGCTGCTGATCGCCTTCAACGAGGCGGGCAAGCTCGCCGACGCCGACTGGGCGCTCGCCGTCGGCCTCCTCGTCCTGGCCGCGCTCGCGTTCTGGGCGTTCTGGCGGACGGAGACCCGCGCCCGCACCCCCCTGGTCGCCACGCACCTGCTGAAGCGGCGCGCCACCTGGTCGCTGCTCCTGTCGACCATGCTGACCATGACCGGCGTCTTCGCCATCATGAACGGCCTGCTGCCCGGCTTCGCCCAGGACACCGCGGCCGGTCTCGGCCTCGGCGCCGAGGGCGCCACCTGGTGGACGCTGACGCCGTACGCGCTCGCGGGCCTCGCCATGGGCCCGCTGGCCGGACGGCTCGCGGCGAGCTTCGGCTACGGCCGCGTCCTGCGCATCGGCCTCGTCGCGACCGCCGTCGCCACGGTGCTCGCCCTGCTGACCCTGCAGACCGACTCGTCGGGGCTGCTGCTCGCCTCGTCGATCCTGCTCGGCGCGACCTACGCGGGCACGGTCAACATCATGCTCAACGGCCTCGGCATCCTGCTGTCCCCCCAGGAGAACCCGGGCTTCCTGCCGGGCCTGAACGCGGGCTGCTTCAACCTGGGCGCGGGCCTGAGCTTCGTCGTCCTGTACGCCGTGATGGACGCGGTCACCCCCGACGGCGGGGCCTCCGTCGGCGGTTACAGCGCCGGTGTCGTGGCGGGCCTGGTCCTGATCGTGGCGGCCCTGTTCGCCTCGCTGCTCATCCCGAAGCCGGTGGACGCGGAGGCGACCTCGTAGCCACCCGCTCCGGCGGCGCCTGCTCGCCGGACGCGGCCTAGAACAGGGCCGCGCCGCGTTCGAAGTCGAGCAGGCGCCGTTTGCGTTCCAGGCCGCCGCCGTACCCGGTGAGGCCGCCGCCCGCGCCGATCACCCGGTGGCAGGGCACGATGACGCCCACCGGGTTCTTGCCGTTGGCCAGGCCCACGGCGCGGGAGGCCGCCGGGTTGCCGAGGGCCGCCGCGAGCTCGCCGTAGGTGCGGGTCTCGCCGTACGGGATGTGCCGCAGCTCTTCCCAGACGCGGCGCTGGAAGGGCGTGCCGCGCAGGTTCAGCGGCAGGTCGAACGTCGTCAACTCGCCCTGGAAATAGGCCGTCAGCTGGTCGATCACCGCGCCGAAGGGACGCTCGTCGCGGACGCCGAAGGTCTCCTCTGCGGGGCGGTGGCGCTGCTCGGTCATGTAGAGGCCGCACAGGGCGCCGTCGGCGGCGACCAGGGTGAGCGGGCCGTACGGGCTGTCGATGAGGGTGTGCTGCATGTGTTCCATGGTTCTGCGTCCTCAGGCGGGCAGGGAGTTGATGGGGTGGCTGTCGGTGGCCCACAGGTACTGGACGGCGTACGCCCGCCAGGGGCGCCAGGCCGCGGCGCGCGCGGTCAGGGCGGCCGGGGTGTGCGGCAGCCCCAGCTCCCGCGCGGCGCGCCGGATACCGAGGTCGGTGGGGAGGAAGGCGTCCGGGTCGCCGAGGGCGCGCATCGCGATGGCCTCGACCGTCCAGGGCCCGAAGCCGGGCAGCGCGGCGAGGCGGGCGCGGGTCTCGTCCCAGTCGGACTCGGGGCCCAAGGTGAGCTCCCCGTCGGCCAGTCGGCGTACGAGCGTGGTCAGCGTGGTCCGGCGGCTGCGGGGCAGGGCCAGGCTCTCCGGGTCGAGCGAGGCGAGCGCGGCGGGTGCCGGGAAGAGGTGGGTGAGGCCCCCCTCGGGGTCGTCGACGGGTTCGCCGTGGGCGGCGACGAGCCGGGCGGCGTGCGTGCGGGCCGCCGCGGTGGAGACCTGCTGCCCGAGCACCGCCCGGACCGCGAACTCGGCCTCGTCGACGGTGCGCGGCACCCGGCGGCCCGGCGCCGCGTCGACGTGCGGCGCGAGCAGCGGGTCGGCGCGCAGCCGGCCGTCCACCGCGACCGGATCGGCGTCGAGGTCGAGCAGGCGGCGGCAGCGGCTGATGGCGACGGTCAGATCGCGCCGGTCGCTGAGGACCAGCCGGCAGCCGATGTGCGTGGCGCCGGGCGTCAGGGCCACGACCCCGTGCCCGTACGGGAGCCGGAGCGTGCGCCGGTAGGCCCCGTCGCGCCACTCCTCGACGCCCGGGACGGCGGTCGCCGCGAGGTGGCCGAATAGGTTGTCGGGGGTGAGGGGCGCGCGGAACGGCAGCCGGAGCGTGAGCGCGCCGGGTGCGCTCGGCAGGCCCCGGGGGGCGCGGGTGCGCAGTTCGCTCGGGGAGAGCGCGAAGACCTCGCGGACGGTGTCGTTGAAGGTGCGGATCGAGGCGAACCCGGCGGCGAACGCGATGTCCGCCATCGGCAGCCCCGTGGTCTCGATGAGCAACCGGGCGGTCCCCGCGCGCTGCGACCGGGCGAGCGCGAGCGGTCCTGCGCCCAGCTCGGCGAGCAGCTGCCGCTCGATCTGCCGCGCGCTGTACCCGAGCCGGCGGGCCAGGCCCGGGACGCCCTCGCGGTCGACGGTGCCGTCGGCGATGAGCCGCATGGCGCGGGCGGTCAGGTCGGCTCGCTGGTTCCACTCCGGCGAGCCGGGGCTGGTGTCGGGCCGGCACCGCTTGCAGGCCCGGTACCCGGCCTGCTGGCAGGCGGCGGCGCTCGGGTAGAAGACCATGTTCCGCGGTTTGGGCGGCACGACGGGGCAGCCGGGCCGGCAGTAGATGCGGGTGGTCACGACGGCGGTGAAGAACACCCCGTCGAACCGGGTGTCCTTCGCCTGCACCGCGCGCACGCACCGCTCGGTGTCGGTGTGCATGCCGGTGGCGCGGGGCGCGCTCTCGGTGATGGGCATGATTCCAGGATCGGCCATGGTGAGCGGGGCGGCTGGCGGGAATCCGACATCATGGTGTCACGGCGGTGCCGGGCTCGGCGGCCCCCGGTGCGCGCCGGGACCGGCCGCGCGCGTGAGCCGGGGGCCGCTGAGTCCCGCCGCGTCCGGTGGGCAGCGGAATGCCGCTACTTCAAGGCCCGCGCGAACACCTCATGAGCCCGTTCGTCGAAGACCACGAAGCGGATCTCCTCGATGCCGGGCGCGGCCTCGGCGCGGACCGTGCGTACGGCGATCCGCGCACCGTCGTCCAGCGGCCAGCCGTAGATGCCGGTGGAGATCGCGGGGAACGCCACCGTACGGGCGCCCAGCTCGACGGCGGTCCTCAGGGACTCCCGGTAGCAGGAGGCGAGGAGGTCGGAGCGGTCCTCGGTGGCCGACCAGCGGGGGCCGACCGTGTGGATGACGTGGCGGGCCGGGAGGCGGCCCGCGGTGGTGGCGACCGCCTGGCCGGTGGGCAGCCCCCTGCCGTAGTGGGAGGCGCGCAGCGCGCGGCAGGCGGCGAGGATCTCGGGGCCGCCGGCGCGGTGGATGGCGCCGTCGACCCCGCCGCCGCCCAGCAGCGAGGAGTTGGCCGCGTTCACCACCGCGTCCACGTCCTGCCGGGTGATGTCGCCCTGGACCAGGACCAAACGGGCGCTCACCCGGCCGCCCGCAGCCGGCGCCAGACGGCCTTCGCCGCGTTGTGCCCGGGCATGCCGTGGACGCCGGGCCCCGGCGGGGTCGCCGACGAGCAGATGAAGACGGCCGGGTGCGGGGTGGTGTACGGGGAGAGGGAGAGCTTGGGGCGCAGCAGCAGCTGGAGGCCGCTGACGGAGCCGCAGGAGATGTCGCCGCCCACGTAGTTGGGGTTGCGCGCGGCCAGTTCGGGCGGGCCGGCGGTGGCGCGGGCGAGGACGAGGTCCCTGAACCCCGGTGCGAAGCGCTCCAGTTGGCGTTCGACGGCGTCGGTGAGATCGCCGCTCCAGCCGTTCGGTACGTGGCCGTAGGCCCAGAAGGTGTGCTTGCCCGCGGGCGCGCGGGTGGCGTCCACGACGCTCGGCTGCACGGTGATGAGGAACGGCGCGGCGGGGGCGCGGCCGCGGGCCGACGCGGCGCGCAGGGCCTCGTCGATGTCGGAGCGGTGGGGGCCGATCTGCACGGTTCCGGCCCGCCGGGCCTGCGGCGCGGTCCACGGCACCGGGCCGTCGAGGGCGTAGTCGAGCTTGAAGACGGCGGCCCCGTAGCGGAACCGGTCGTAGTAGCGGCCGAGGCCCGCGATCCGGGCGAGGGCGGTGGGCGAGGTGTCGAAGACGTAGGCGCGGGCGGGCGGCAGGTCGTCGAGTCGCTTGACCGCGTAGTCGGTGTGGATCGCGCCGCCGAGGTCCTTCAGGTACGCGGCGAGCGCGTCGGAGAGGGACTGGGAGCCGCCGCGGGCCACCGGCCAGCCGCGCGCGTGGGCGGCGAGCGCGAAGACGAGGCCGATCGCGGAGGTCGCGGGACCGCCGAGCGGGGCGATGGTGTGGGCGACCAGACCGGAGAAGAGGGCGGGGGCCCGCTCGTCGCGGAAGCGGCGCATCAGCCAGGTGGCGGGCGGCAGTCCGCGCAGGCCGAACCGGGCGAGCGTGACGGGGTCCCGGGGCAGCGCGCTGAGCGGCAGGGACATGAAGTCCCGGACGAGGGCGTCCCAGCGCGGCAGGAGCGGTTCCACCAGGCGCCGGTACGCGCCCGCGTCGCGCGGCCCGAAGGAGGCGGCGGTCTCGGCGACGGAGCGGGCGAGGACGGCGGCCGTGCCGTCGGGGAAGGGGTGGGCCATGGGCAGTTCCGGGTGGGCCCAGTCGAGTCCGTAGCGCTCCAGCGGCATCGCCCGGAACGCCGGGGAGTTGACGGCCAGCGGGTGCGCCGCCGAGCAGGGGTCGTGGCGGAAGCCGGGCAGCGTCAGCTCCTCGGTGCGGGCGCCGCCGCCGACGGTGGACCCGGCCTCGAAGAGGGCCACGGACAGGCCTCGCCTGGCCAGTTCGACCGCGGCGGTCAGCCCGTTCGGTCCCGCACCCACCACGACGGCATCGAGCATCGACGGCACCTTCGGACTCCTTTGTCAGCCGACGGCCACTGCCCGCACAGGATATGCCGGAGCACGGGCGACGCCGGGCCGGGGTGCCCCCGTCCGGCGCGCGGGTGCGGTCAGCCGCCGGCCGCGAGGAGGGCGGCGATCCGGCGCGCGGTCGCGGCGTCGCGCGCGGCGGTGAACGGCAGTGCGTTCCCACCGGTCAGCGCGAAGGGGACGCCGTCGCGGGTGAGGTGCGCGCCGCCGGTCTCCTCGACGAGGAGCAGGCCGGCCGCGTGGTCCCAGGCCAGCTCCCAGCCGAAGGCGACGGCGTCGAGGTCGCCGCGGGCGACCGCGAGGTACTCCAGGCCCGCCGAGCCGCACGGGCGCGGCGCGACGCCGTCCGTGCGCAGGCCGAGCAGGGTGCGCTTCTGCGCGTCGGTGGTGAAGTCGGGGTGCGAGGTGGCGACGCGCAGGTCGCGGCCGGGTGCGGGGCTGCCGGCGGGCAGGACCCGGCCGTTCAGCCGGGCGCCCCGGCCGCGCACGGCCACGGCGAACTCGCCGCGCGCGGGCGCGTACGTCCAGGAGGCGAGGACGACACCGTCGAGCGCGAGGGCGACGAGGGTGCAGAAGCCGGGGTCGCCGTGGACGAACTGGCGGGTGCCGTCGACCGGGTCGACGATCCAGACCGGGGCGGTGCCCCGGATCGCCTCGTACGTCGCCGGGTCGGCGGCGACGGCTTCCTCGCCGACCACGACGGAGCCCGGCAGCAGCGCGGGCAGTTCCCGGGTGAGGTACTCCTCGGCGCGCCGGTCGGCGACGGTGACGAGGTCGTGCGGGGCGCTCTTCTGCTGGATCTCGTGGGCGGCGAGCTGCCGGAAGCGCGGGGTGATCTCGGCGGCGGCAGCGGCGCGGACGGCGCGCTCGACGTCGGTGAGGAGCTGGTCGGTGACGTGACGGGTCAGAAAGTCATCGATGCTTTCTGTGACTGTTTCGATCATGCCTCCATGAGAACACGCCCCACTGACAACGCGGACTCATCGGATGAACTGTGGGTGGAATCACCGTGAAATCGGCGATTCCACAGTGATTCCCCCCACAGCGGTCACCGGCCGACCGCGTACCCCTGCATGCCGCGCGGGTTGGCCGCCGCCGACAGGACGCCGGTGCGCGGGTCGCGGGCGACGGCGCACAGGCGACCCTCGGACCAGGCGTCGCCGACGGTCACGTCGTGGCCGCGGCGGCGCAGCTCGGCGACGACCTCCCCGGCCGTGCGCGCCTCGACGGTCACCGAGCCGGGCCGCATGCCGCGCGGGAAGAAGGAGCCGGGGAAGGAGTCGTTGTGCCAGTTCGGGGCGTCGATGGCGCCCTGGAGGTCGAGGCCGCCGCGGACGGGGGCGCGCAGCGCCACCGCGAGGAAGAAGTGCAGCTGCCACTGGTCCTGCTGGTCGCCGCCGGGGGTGCCGAAGGCCAGCACGGGGACGCCGTCCTTCAGGGCGAGGGAGGGGGTCAGCGTGGTGCGCGGGCGGCGGCCGGGGGTGAGCGAGTTCGGCAGGCCCTCCTCCAGCCAGGCCATCTGCAGCCGCGTACCGAGCGGGAAGCCCAGTTCGGGCACGACGGGGTTGGACTGGAGCCAGCCCCCGGACGGCGTCGCGGCGACCATGTTGCCCCAGCGGTCGACGATGTCGAGGTGACAGGTGTCGCCGCGGGTGGTTCCGTCGGCGTCGACCTCGGGCTCGCCCGGCACCGGGGACGCGGGGCTCTTGGCGACCGTCGGCTCGCCCGCGCCGGCCACGCCCATGGCGTCGAAGCCCGGCTCTCCGGCGGCGACCGCGGTGGCGTGCGCGCTGAGCCGGGGCGCGGCGCCGAGCGGGCTGCCGGGCCGCAGGTCGTGCGAGGCCTTCGCCGGGTCGATCAGGGCGCGGCGCGCGGCGTTGTAGTCGTCCGACAGCAGGGCGTCGACGGGGACGTCCGCGGCGTCGCCGTACCAGGCCTCGCGGTCGGCCATGGCGAGCTTGCAGCCCTCGACGAGCAGGTGGACGTAGTCGGCGGAGCCGTAGGCGGGCAGTTCGGGCGGGAGCAGGGCGAGCTGCTGGAGGAAGGCGGGGCCCTGGCTCCAGCCGCCGGCCTTGCACAGGGTCCAGCCGTTCCAGTCGTAGGTCGCCGGGGCCTCGTACGTCGCTTCCCAGGCGGCCAGGTCGGCGTGGGTGAGGGTGCCGGTGTGCCGTTCGCCGCTGGTGTCCAGGGTGGGGCGGGCCGCCTGGCGGACGAGGGCGTCGGCGATGAAGCCCTCGCGCCAGACGCGCCGCGCCTCCTCGATCTGGGCGGTGCGGTCGTCGCCGGCGGCCTCCGCTTCCGCTATGACGCGCTTCCAGGTGGCGGCGAGCGCCGGGTTGCGCAGGAGTTCGCCGGGGGCGGGGGGCCTGCCGTCGGCCAGGTAGATCTCGGCCGACGAGGGCCACTCGGTCGTGAAGAGCTCGCTCACGGTCGCGACGGTCTCGCCGACGCGCTCGACGGGGGCGTGCCCGTCCTGCGCGTAGCCGATGGCGTACGCGAGGACCTCGGCGAGGGACTTCGTGCCGTGGTCGCGCAGGAGGAGCATCCAGGCGTCGAAGGCGCCGGGGACGGCGGCGGCGAGGGGGCCGGTGCCGGGCACCAGGTCGAGGCCGAGGTCCTTGTAGTGGGCGACGGTGGCGCCGGCGGGCGCGACGCCCTGGCCGCACAGCACCCGCACCTCGCCGCCGGCCGGGGCGAGGAGGATCGGCACCTCGCCCGCGGGCCCGTTCAGGTGCGGTTCGACGACGTGCAGCACGAAGCCCGCGGCGACCGCGGCGTCGTAGGCGTTGCCGCCGGACTCCAGGACCGCCATGGCGGACTGGGAGGCGAGGTAGTGCGTGGAGGACACCATGCCGAAGGTGCCCTGGAGGGTCGGCCGGGTGGTGAACAAGGGGGCTCCTAGCGGGTGGCGGTGCGGTTGTCCGGGATCGTACGAGAGGTCGGTGGAGGGGCTGTGGCGGCGTCGGGGGCCGTGCCGTCGTCGGTCACGAGGTGGCAGGAGACCTCGCGGCCGCCGGGCAGGGTGCGCAGGGCCGGCACCTCCGTGCGGCAGCGGTCGACGGCGAGCGGGCAGCGGGTGTGGAAGCGGCAGCCGGGTGGCGGCGCGAGGGGGCTGGGCAGTTCGCCGCTGAGGACGATGCGTTCGCGGGTGCGCTGGGTGACCGGGTCGGGGACGGGCGCGGCCGACAGCAGGGCCTGGGTGTAGGGGTGCTTGGGGTCCGCGAACAGCTCGGCGGTGGGGGCCTGTTCGACGATCTGGCCGAGGTACATGACGGCGATCCGGTCCGCCAGGTACTCGACGGCGGCCAGGTCGTGCGTGATGAACAGGCAGCCGAAGCCGCGGTCGCGCTGGAGGTCGGCGAGCAGGTTCAGGACGCTGGCCTGCACGGAGACGTCGAGGGCGGAGGTCGGCTCGTCGGCGACCAGGAGGTCGGGGTCGACGGCGAGCGCGCGGGCGATGGAGATGCGCTGGCGCTGGCCGCCGGAGAGTTCGTGCGGGTGCCGGTCGGCGTGCTCGGGGCGCAGCCCTACGTGGGCGAGGAGTTCGGCCACGCGCGCGCGGGCGGCGTCCTTCTTCGCGATGCCGTGCAGGAGCAGCGGCTCGGCGATGATCCGGCCGACGGTCATGCGCGGGTCGAGCGAGGACGAGGGGTCCTGGAAGACCAGGTGGAAGTCCTTGCGCAGGGGGCGCAGGGCGCGGCGCGACATTGTGGTCACGTCGGTGCCGTTGATGTGGACGGTGCCGCCGGTGGGGTCGTCGAGGCGCACGGCGCAGCGTCCGACGGTCGACTTGCCGCTGCCGGACTCGCCGACGAGGCCGACGACCTCGCCGCGGCCGACGGTCAGGGTGACGCCGTCGGCGGCGCGCACGGTGCCGCCGGCACTCGCGAAGTGCCGCTCCAGGCCGCGCAGTTCCAGTACCGGGGTGCTCATGGGGCGGTCGCCTCCTGAAGGGTGTGCGGGTGCCAGCAGGCGGCGCGGTGGGCGGCGTCGGCGCCCGCCTTCGCGGCGACGGCCTTGAAGCCGGGGCGGCTGGTGGTGCAGGTGGCGTCGGCGCGGGCGCAGCGCGGCGCGAACGTGCAGGCGTCGGGCTGCGCGTCGAGGCTCGGCACGAGCCCGGGGATCTCCGGCAGCCGCTCCTTGGCGGCGCCGGGGCGCAGTACGGCGGAGAGCAGGCCGCGGGTGTACGGGTGCCGGGGCGTGGCGAACAGCTCGGCCACCGGAGCCTGTTCGACGGGGCGGCCGGCGTACATGACGAG
This sequence comes from Streptomyces sp. NPDC049813, assembly GCF_044465085.1. Lineage (NCBI taxonomy): Bacteria > Bacillati > Actinomycetota > Actinomycetes > Kitasatosporales > Streptomycetaceae > Streptomyces > Streptomyces sp. NPDC049813. The sequence goes on from NZ_JBITLI010000003.1 coordinate 109,107, forward strand.
GACGCGGTCGGCGATGTCGGCGACGACGCCGAGGTCGTGCGTGATGAGCACGATGGCGGTGCCGAGGCGGGTCCGCAGCGACTGGAGGACTTCGAGGATGCCCGCCTGGACGGTGACGTCGAGGGCGGTGGTGGGTTCGTCGGCGATGAGGACGGCCGGGTCGCAGGCGACCGCGATGGCGATCATGACGCGCTGGCGCATGCCGCCGGAGAGCTGGTGCGGGTACTCGTCGACGCGCTGGGCGGGCGCCGGGATGCCGACGAGGCCGAGGAGGTCGACGGCCCGCGCGCGGGCCTGCTTGCGGCTCAGGCCCTGGTGGTGGCGGAGCACCTCGCCGATCTGCCGGCCGATGGTGAGCACCGGGTTCAGCGAGGTCATCGGCTCCTGGAAGATCATCGCGATGTCCTTGCCGCGGACCGTCCCGTACGCCGTGTCGTCGGCGCCCGCCAGCTCGCGGTCGCCGAGCCGGACGGAGCCGGTCACGTGCGCGGTGGGCGGCAGCAGCCCCATGACGGCGGTCGAGGTGACGGACTTGCCGCAGCCCGATTCGCCGACCACGGCGAGGACCTCGCCGGCCCGCAGGTCGAAGGAGAGGTGGTCGACGGCGTGCACGGTGCGGGTGCCGGAGGGGCCGGTGCGGAAGGTGACGGACAGGTCGCGCACGCTCAGCACGGGTGCGGCGGCCGGGGACGGGCTCGGCTGGCTCATCGGGTCGCTCCACGGGGGTCGAGGACGTCGCGCAGGCCGTCGCCGAGCAGGTTGAACGCCAGGGTCGCGGCGACCACGGCGAGGCCGGGGAAGACCGCCATCCAGGGCGCGGGCGCGAGGAAGGACTGGGCGGAGGAGAGCATCACGCCGAGCGAGGGCTCGGGCGGCTGCACGCCGAGGCCGAGGAAGCTGAGCAGGGCCTCGCCGAGGATGGCGGCGGGGATGCCGACGGTGGCCTGCACGGTGAGCGCGGAGGTCGCGTTGGGCAGGATGTGGCGGAACAGGACGGTCCCGTCGCCGCCTCCGTTGGCGACGGCGGCGGCCACGTAGTCGGCGTGCTTGAGGCGCAGTGTCTCGGCGCGGGTGATACGTATGACGGCCGGGATCTGCGAGATGCCGATGGCGATGGTCGCGTTGGACAGCGACGGGCCGAGGACGGCGGCGAGACCGACCGCGAGCACCAGGAAGGGGAAGGCGAGCATGGTGTCGGTGACGCGGGAGACGACGCTGTCGGTGAGGCGTCCGTAGAAGCCCGCGAGCAGGCCGAGCGGGACGCCGATGACGAAGGCGAGGACGACCGCGAGGACGCCGACCTGCATGGAGGCCCGTGCCCCGTGGACGACGCGGGAGAGCTGGTCGCGGCCGAGGTCGTCGGTGCCGAGCCAGTGGCTCCAGCTCGGCGCCCCCAGGACGTGGTCGAAGTCCGGCCGCGCGGGGTCGTAGGGCGCGATGAGCGGGGCGAACAGCGCGGCGAGCACGAAGACCGCGGCGATGACGGCGCCGGTCATGGCCAGCTTGTTGTCGCGCAGGGCGCGCAGCTTGGGGCTGCGTGCGCCCTTGAGCACCTGGGTGCGGATGCCTGACAGAGCCGGTGTGGTCACCGGGCACCTCCGAGCCGGATGCGCGGGTCGATGACCGAGTACGCCACGTCGACCAGCAGGTTGATGAAGATGTACGCGGCGGAGGTGCACAGCACCACGCCTTGCAGGGTCGCGTAGTCACGCGTGAAGACGGCGTCGATGGTGAGCTTGCCGAAGCCGGGGAGGACGAAGATCTGCTCCGTGACGACCGCGCCGGAGACCAGGTGGCCCAGTTGCAGGCCGAGCACGGTGACCACGGTGACCAGGGAGTTGCGCAGCGCGTGGCCGCCGATGACGGCGCGGCGGGTGAGCCCCTTGGCGCGGGCCGTGCGCACGTAGTCGGCGGAGAGGGAGTCGAGCATCGCGGCGCGGGTCTGGCGCATGACGACGGCGGCGAGCCCGGAGCCGAGGACGATCGCGGGCAGCACCATGCGGCGCAGGTTGTCGAGCGGGTCGGTGGCGAACGGGACGAAGCCGGAGGCGGCGAAGACGGGCAGGGCGATCGCGAAGGCGAGGACCAGCACGATGCCCAGCCAGAAGGTGGGGATCGACAGGCCGAGCAGCGCGAGCCCGTTGGCGATCCACTCGGCGGGGCGGCCGCGCCGCACGGCCGCGACGATCCCGGCGCCGATGCCGAGGACGATCGCCAGGAGCAGGGAGAGCGCGGCGAGTTCGAGGGTGACGGGCAGGGCCTGGCCGATGGCGTCGGCGACCGGCAGGCCGGTGCGCGAGGAGGTGCCGAGGTCGCCCTGGAGGGCGTGGCCGATGAAGCGCGCGTACTGGATCACGATGTTGTCGTCGAGTCCGTACTCGGCGCGGATCGCGGCGAGCGCCTTGGGGCTGCGCTCCTCGCCGGCGAGGGCGAGCGCCGGGTCGCCGGGCAGGGCGCGGATCCCGGCGAAGACGACGACGGAGACCAGGAAGAGGGTGATGACGGACTGGCGCAGGCGGGTGAGGACGTACCCGGCCATGGGGTGGCCGGTGAACCAGCCGGTCCGGGCGGCGGCCGGCTTCGCCGCCGGCCCGTCCGGGGTGGCCGGGCCCGGCCGGGCGGCTTGGGCGGTCTGGGCGGTCGTCACTTGGCGTACCCCGCCTTCTTCACGCGCACGAGACCGTCGCCGTAGACGCGCACGCCCGCGACGTCCTTCCCGGCGACGACGTAGTTCTTCTGGCGGTAGAGGTAGATCAGCGCGTGCGCGTCGTTGACGCGGCGGGTCACCTCGTCGTAGATGCGGGTGCGTTCGGCCGGGTCGGCCTCGGTGCGGCCGCGCTCGACGAGGGCGTCGATCCTCTTGTCGGAGAGGCCGTAGGCGTTCATCGCGCCGCGGGTCTGCAGGAAGCTGGCGATGTTGCCGTCCGGGTCGAGCCGTCCGGACCAGCCGCTGTTGAAGGCGGTGTAGTGGCCGTCGTCGGTCTCTTCGAGCATGGTGGCGTACTCGGTCGGACGCAGGGTGACGGCGAAGCCGGCGTCCTTGGCCATGGCCTGGACGACCTGGCCGATGCGGCTCCACTCGGGGGTGGTGGAGATCTTCAGCTCGACGGGCACCGGGGTGTCGACGCCCGCCTGCCTCAACAGCCGCTTGGCGGCGCCGACATCGCGCTTGGGGCACCGGGAGGCCGGGACGCCCGGGGCGAGGGCGGACTCCGGTGAAACGGGGCCGCAGGCCGGCTCGTACATGCCCTGGAAGACGACCTTGTTGATGAGGTCGCGGTCGATGGCGAGCTCGAAGGCCGCGCGGACGCGGACGTCGCGGGCCATCGGGGTGTCGATGCGGCCGGGCCGCTCGCCGAGCCCCTTGACGTTGCCGACGTTGATGCCGATGCCCTGGTAGCCGAGCGAGGGTGAGTTGAACAGCTGGAGCTTGTTGTCGGTGAGGGCGCTCTTCACGTCGACCGGCGCCATCTGGTCGCCGACCTGGAGGTCGCCGGAGCGCAGGTTGGCGAGGCGGACGCTGCCGTCGGGGATCGGCTTGTAGACCACCTTGTCCAGGTGGACCGCGTCCGCGTCGTAGTAGTGCGGGTCCCTGGTGAGGACGATGCGGTCGCCGCCGACGCGTTCGGCGAACTTGAACGGGCCGACGCAGGACGGGTGGTTGGTGAAGTCCTTGCCGTACTTCTTCAGCGCGGCCGGGGACATCACCATCCCGGCGCGGTCGGCCAGGACCGCCGTGAGCGGGACGTAGGCCTGCCTGAGGGTGAGCCGCACCCGGTACGGGCCGACGGCCTCGGCGTCCTTCAGCGGGGCGAGTTCGGTGGCCCGGGCCGAACCGGCGAGGTCGCGGTGGCGCAGCAGGGAGGTGGCGACGGCGGCCGCGTCGAGCTTCGTGCCGTCGCTGAACCGCGCGTCCTCGCGGACGTCGAAGGAGACGGTGCGGCCGTCGGCGGAGACCTCGGGCAGGGCGGTCGCCAGCTGGGGCACGACCTCGCCGTCCGCGGCCACGTCGTAGAGCTTCTCGCACATCCCGGCGAAGACGGTGCGGCCGACGAGGGTCTGGGCGAGGGTCGGGTCGAGCTTGTCGGGGTCCGCGTTGAGGGCGACCGTGAGGGTGCCGCCGTCCCGGACGGGCCGGTCGTCGGTCATCCGCTCCCCGCCGACCTCGGTGGCCGAGGACTGCAGGGAGCCGCAGCCCGCCGTTGTGGACATCACCAGGGCAACTGCCGCGAGGGCAAAGGCTGTTCGGCGCACGAGGGCATACCTCCGCCAGGAAAATGGCTCCGCGGGTCCCTGCCCGGGGCACGGAAACCTGTGGGCGATCAAGGAATACCGCAGAACGTATTTCGCATACAGTCCGCAGGACAAGGGGGTTGTCCGGATGCCGGACGGGAAACGATGAAGATTGAATAACTGGACGCGACATAGAGGGACGGGCGGGGCAGAACGCTCCGGCGGGCCCGGACCCCGGGACGCGCCCCCCTACAACGCCGCGGGGCCCGGGCCGAGTGCGTGACTCGGCCCGGGCCCCGGGGGTCCTCCTCCTACGCGACGGTCAGCTGTCCACCCAACCGTGCTTGCGACCGCTCTGCACCAGTTCGCGGCGGACCGCGAGGATCTGCTCCCCGGTCAGTGAGGGAGCGGCCCGCAACAGCAGTTCGGTGACCTCGTTCGTGAACTCGTCGACGCGCAGCACGTCACACATCACGTCGTCGCCGTCGACCGCGCCCCGGCCGGGCGCGGGCGCGGTGGCCCCCTCGGCGAGCTGCACGGACGAGGCCTTGGGGCCCCGCTCGCCCTCCTCGATGTCGAAGGCGACCTTCAGCCCGGTGCGCAGGTACGACTCGGGGATGAGGAGGTCGTTCACGTGCAGGAAGACGTCCTCACCTCCGTCGTCCGGCGCGATGAATCCATATCCGCGCGCTCCGTCGAAGCGCACCACACGACCAGCGACCACGCCGACCCCCAACCACCACGGCGGACCCGTGTCCGCACCCTCCAGCAACTGCTGCGGATACTAGAGCCTGTCCGCCCGGCGCCGGGCCGTGGTCCCGTCCGGGGGCGCCGCGCCGGCGCTCCGCGGGGCCCGTGCCGTGACCAGACCGGACTCGTAGGCGAACACGACGAGCTGGGCCCGGTCGCGGGCGCCGAGCTTGGTCATGGCACGGCTGACGTGGGTCTTCGCCGTGAAGGGGCTGATCACCATGTGCGCGGCGATCTCCTCGTTGGTCAGGCCGCGTGCGGCCAGCGCGGTGACCTCGCGCTCGCGCGGGGTGAGGCACTCCAGTCCCGGCGCGGTGGCGCGGTCCGGGGGCCGCGCCACGAACGCGCCGATGAGGCGGCGCGTGACCGACGGCGAGAGCAGGGCGTCACCACGCACGACGACCGCGATCCCGGTGAGCAGGTCCGCCGGTTCGCTGTCCTTGAGCAAGAAGCCGGAGGCACCCGCGCGCAGCGCGTCGAAGACGTACGCGTCGAGGCCGTAGTTGGTGAGCATGACGACGCGGACCGCGGCCAGGGCGGGGTCCGCGGCGATCCGCCGGGTCGCCTCGATGCCGCCGGTGCCGGGCATCTGGACATCCATCAGCACCACGTCCGGGACGCGCCGGCGGACGACTTCGACACCGGCGTCCCCGTCCACCGCCTCCCCCACTACCTCGATGCCGTCCTCCGCGTCCAGCAGCGCCCGGAAGCCCGCGCGCATCAGCGCCTGGTCGTCGACGAGCACGACGCGGATCACGGGGCGGCCCCCGGGACGGCGCCGTACCCGGTGTGCCGGTCGTGCGGGGCGAGCGGTCCTGCGGGCGGGCCCGCGGCCGGTGTCCCGGTGAGCGGCAGCCGCGCGTGCACCTCGAAACCGCCGTCCGCGCGCGGCCCCGCGGCGAGCGTGCCGCCGAGCGCGGCGACCCGCTCGCGCATGCCGGTCAGGCCCGTGCCCTCGGTGACCGGCCGGGCCGGGGACGCCCCTCCGGTGTCCGTCACCCGGACCGTCAACGCGGCCTGCTCGTAGCCGAGTCGGACCTCCGCCCCGGCTCCGCGGCCCGCGTGCCGCGCGACGTTCGTGAGGGCCTCCTGCACGATGCGGTACGCCGCCCGGTCCAGCGGGGCGGGCAGCGGGCACTCGGCGCCGGTCACGGTGAGGGCGACCGCGATGCCGGCCGAGCGCGCCCGTTCGACCAGCAGCGCCGGGCCGCCGGTGGGTTCGTCCGTGCGCAGCACGTCCAACGTGGAGCGCAGTTCGCGCATCGCCTCGCCGCTCGCCTCCTGGATGGCGAGGAGCGCGGGCGGTACCTCCTCGCCGCGCTTGCGCGCGAGGTGGACGGCGACCCCCGCCTGGAGTTTGACGATCGAGATGGAGTGGGTCAGCGAGTCGTGCAACTCGCGGGCGATCCGCAGCCGTTCCTCGCCCGCGCGGCGCGCCGCCGCCTCCTCCCTGGTGCGCTCCGCCTCCAGGGCGCGTTGCTCCGTCTGGTGCAGATAGGCCTGCCAGTTCTTGTCGGCGAGCCCCGTCACGACCGCGCACAGGAACCAGCCCGCGAGCAGCGTGCCGCGCGTCGCGGCGCCGTCCCCCGCGAGTGCGTCCCGCAGGACGTACGTGGTGAGGAAGGCCCCCGCGGCGGCGGCCGCGAGACCCCGGTGCCCCGCCCGGGCCGCCGCGTGCACCGCGCCGAGCACGGGGAACGCCGCCCAGGGCCCGGGGTGGGCGTGCACCACGTACGCGGTGGCGAGGGCGGTGGCGGCGAGCAGCACGGCGCGGGGCGCCCGCCGGTAGCCCGCCAGGGCCACCGCCGACGCCGTCATCAGGACGTGGTCCAGCGGAGTCGGCCCCTCGTTCCCGAGCGCCGCGGCGAGAACGACGACGACACAGGCCACGCCGGCCAGCACGCCGTCGCCGAGGTACCCGCGCCAGGAGGACGGGGGCCCGGCGGCCTGAGCCGAGGGGACCTGGACCCTTGTGGCCTGCCCCGCGTTACTCAGCCCCACAGCGCCCTGCCCCGCCGAGGCCCGTCTCGTCCCGCCCGGCACCGACGCGCCCGGGCTCGCCGCGTCGCCCCGTGTCGTCCCCGCGTCCCCCGTCATGTCCCGAAGGCTAGGTGGCGGCGGCCGGGGTGGGCGTCCGTCGTGAGGACGGCTCGGGGGGCGTGGGTACTCCCCCGGGAGTAGCCGGAGGTGGGCTCCGGCGGACGACGCCCGCGGCCGGGGCGCCGGGTGAGGCTGGACGGGTCCGCGCAACCCTGGCACCACCGGCCCGAGGAGCCCGCATGTCCGGCCCGTACCGCTACACCCGACCGCCCTCCCCCGCCACCGCCACCGGCACCGCCGCCGCGGTCTGGGCGCAGACCGCGACCGACTTCGGCATCGCCCGCCCCTCGACGCTCGTCGTCCTCTCCTCGGCGCCCGAACTCCTCGCCCCTGCCTGGGCGTTGCTGCGGGAGTCGCTCATCGCGGGCAGCGGCGCGCGCGCCGACCGTGAGCTGGTCGCGGCCGGCGCCTCCCAGGCGAACCGCTGCCCGTTCTGCGTCGACGCGCACGCCGTGCTGCTGCACGCCACCGGCGACCACGCGCTCGGCGAGGCGGTGGCGGCCGGCGCGGCCCCGCGCGACGAGCGGGCGGCGCAGCTCCTGGCCTGGGGGCGGGCCACCCGTGTGCCGGGGGCGCCGGAGCTGGCGCCGCCGCCGTTCGCCGCCGCGGATCTCGCCTCGCACCTCGGTACCGCGCTGGCCTTCCACTTCATCAACCGGATCGTCTCCGCGCTGTGCGACGAGAACCTGCTGCCCGGGGGCGCCCAGCGGCTGCGGGCGGTCCGTTCCCTGGCCGGCCGGAGCGTCTCCCGCGTGGTCCGCGCCGCGCACACCCCGGGCGCGTCACTGCCGCTGCTCGACGCGCCGGGGCCCGGCCCGCACTGGGCGGCCGGCACCCCGGTGGGCCCGGCCTACGACGCGCTGCGCACCGCGGCGACGGCGGGCGCGGGTCTGCTGACCGACGCCGACCTCGGCCTCGTCCAGCAGACCGTCGCGCGCTGGGACGGCTCGCATCCGGCGCCCGGCCCCGGCGGGCTGCCGGACCGGGCGGCGCGGCCGGGGGCGCGCCTTGCCCTGCTCGCCGCGCTCGCGCCGTACCGGATCACGGACGAGGACGTCGCGGCGTGGCGCGGCCCGCGGACCACCGACGGCGACCTGGTCCGGCTGATCGCGTACGGGGCGTTCGCGGCCGTCGACCGGATCGAGTCGGCGCTGCCCGCGCCGGCGCCGCGGGAGTCGCGGTGACCACCGCCGAACCCCGCAAGGTGCAGGCCTGGAACGGTCCGTCCGGTCACCCCTGGGCCACCCGTCACCGCCGCTTCGACGCGCTGCTCGGCGAGGCCGACGAGGTGCTGTTCGCGGCCGCCGCGCTCGCCCCGGGCGACCGGGTCCTGGACCTCGGCTGCGGCGCCGGGGCCACCACCCGCACGGCGGCCCGGCTCGCGGCGCCGGGCCACGCGCTGGGCGTGGACATCTCGGTGCCGCTGATCGAGCGGGCCCGCGCCCGCGCGGCCGAGGAGGGGGTGCCGGGGGCGGCCTTCGAGGCCGGGGACGCCCAGAAGCATCCGTTCGCGCCGGGCGGCTACGACGTCGCCATCAGCCTCGGCGGGGTGACGTTCTCCGGGGACCCGGTGGCGGCGTTCGCGAACGTGGCGCGCGCCCTGCGCCCGGGCGGCCGGCTCGTCCTCGTCTGCCCGCGCCCGCCGGACGCGGCGGCACAGGGGAGCACGGCGCTCACCGGGTTCACCCTGGGGCCGGCCACGGGCGCACGGGACGCGGCGCCCACCGCGCCCGACCCCGCCGCGCGCGCCGCCGGCGCCGCGATGTCCTCCCTGTCCGAGCCGTACCGGATCAACGCCGTGCTGCACCGCGTCTTCGAGCGGATCGCGGTCCGCCCGGTGGACGTCCGCACGTGGTGGGGCGACGCGCCCGCCGACGCCGACGCCACGACGTCCACCCTCGCGCGGGCCCCGGCCCGCGCCGGGGTGTGGCTGGTGCAGGCCGTACGCCGGGACGATGCCGGTGCGTGATGCCGGGGTGACGGAAGTGGCGGTATCGCGGCACAGGAACTCATGTGACACTGGCGTCCCCCACTCCGCTGCTACGTAAGGGACGTACTGCGTGCGTTCTCTCCCGCTGCCGGTCACCCTGACCGCCCGGCTGCTGCCGGTCGCCGTGCTCGCCTGCGCGGGCTGGGCCTGGTCCTCGGGGCCGATGTCCGACACCGCCCCGGAGCACAAGGAGCCGGCGCCGCAGCCGTCCGCGTCGCGCGGCCCCAGCGAGAGCGTCGCCGCGAAGACCTACGCGAAGCCGCCCGCCCCCTGTGCCACCGTCACGGCCGGCACCGTCACGGCGCTCGTGCCGGGCGCGAAGGCGGCGGGCAAGGAACTCGCGGCGACCGACGAGTCGGTGCGCCGCGGCTGTTCCTGGAGCGCGCTCAAGGAGTACGACTACCGCTGGCTCGACGTCTCCTTCGAGGTCAAGGGGACCGACGCCCTCGCCAAGGAGGACTTCGCCTCCGGCGCGGACGCGGGCGGCACGGCGCAGGACCTCGGGGACCAGGCGCGGCTGACCACGGGGATCACCACCAAGGACAAGCAGCAGACCCGGGAGGCCGTGGTCACGGTCCGGGTCGCCAACGCCCTGGTGACCGTCACCTACAACGGCAGCGACTTCGAGTCCAAGGGCGCGCCGTCCGCGGCGACCGTGACGAAGGGCGCCCTGCGGGCCGCGGGCGACGCCGTGACCGCGCTGCGGGCGGCGGGCAAGGACGCGGCGCAGGCGTCCTGACCTGTACGCGGCGCAGGCTTTTGACCCGCGCGCCGTGCGCGGCGCCGCGTCCCGGACCGGTCAGCGCCCGCGCAGCGTCACCGCCTCCCCCGGCTCCAGCACCACGTCCCGGGTGCGGCCGTCGAGGACGACGCGGGTGCGGCGGCCGCCGACGCTGCGGATCGTCGCGGTGCGCACCCGCCCGCGCCGCCATGCCACGTCGACCGTGAAGCCGCCGCGCGCTCCCGCGCCGGTGAGGGAGCCGGACGCGGCCCAGGCGGCGGGGAGGGCGGGCAGCAGCTCGATGTGGCCGGGGCGCGAGTGGACCAGCATCTCCAGCATCGCCGCCGGGGTGCCGAGGTTGGCGTCGATCTGGAAGATGGCCCGGGTGTCGGAGACCCGGTACATGTCGAAGAGGTTCATGGCGGTACCGGTGTCGCCGCCCGACCAGGGGCGCAGGTTGGTGAGGACCAGCCGGTAGGCCTTGTCGGCGTCCTTCAGGCGGGCCCAGCACGCCGCCCGCCAGGCGCACGCCCAGCCGTAGCTCTCCATGCCGCGCGAGGCGAGCAACTCCTGTGCGCCCGCCAGGAGTTCGGGGTCACCCGCGTCGGGGCGGATGCGGTCGCCGGGGAACAGGTTGATGAGCGGCGACAGGTGGCGGTGGGTGGTCTCGCCGAGGTCGTCCGCGCCCATCCACTCCTCCAGGCGGCCCGAGTCCGGGCTGACCCGCGGGAGGTGGAGGCGCTCGCGCAGCCCTCGTACGCGAGCGGCGTACGCGGCGTCGCGGCCGAGCACCCGGCACGCCTCCTCGTACTGGCCGAAGAGGGTCCACAGGAGTTCCTGGGCGTACGTGATGCCGCGGGCGTCCTGGGGGCCGTGCTCGGGCGACCAGTCGTGGTCGTCGACCAGCACCTCGCGGCCGTCGACCGTCATGGTGACCAGGCGCGCCTCCCAGAACTCACAGGCACCCTTCAGGAGCGGCATGATCCGGGCGAGGTAGGCGCGGTCCTGGGTGAACTCGTAGTGCTCGTACAGGGAGGCGCACAGCCAGGCGTTGCCCGCGGGGTGCCACCACCAGCCGAGGCCGCCGTAGGGGTTGGTGGAGAAGGCGACCGTCCAGCCGGCGACCTTCCCGCTGGTGTTGCGGTAGCGGTTGCGGGGGTCGTTGAACTGCTTCTGGGTGACGTCACTCCAGGCGGGGAGCTGGGCCAGGCAGTAGTCGGCGAGGGCGGGGAAGGTGGCGCCGAGGCCGGCCCGGTCGGCCAGCCAGTAGTTCATCTGGATGTTGATGTCGGTGTGGTAATCCCCCATCCAGTCCGGGGTGTTGCCCTCCAGCCAGAGCCCCTGGAGCCCCATGGGCAGCCCGTCGCGCGAGCCGCAGATGGTCAGGTAGCGGCCGAACTGGAGGTAGCTCGCCTCCAGTTCGGGGTCGGGCCGTGCGCCGTCGGCGGCGCGGGCCTTCAGGCGTGTCCAGGTGTCGAGCCGGCGCTGTCCGCCGCCGGAGCGGCCGAGGTCGAGGGTGAGCCGGTCGTAGCGGGAGCGGTAGTCGGCGACGTGGGTGTCGCGCAGCTGCCCGGCCGGTGTCCGGGCGGCGGCGCGGGCCTTGTCCCGGGCGAGGGCGAGCGGGTCGGCGGCCGGGTCGCGCCAGCCCGCGGCGTGGTCGGGCGCGTAGTCGGTGCCGCCGCTGACGACGAGCGTGACCTCGGTGCAGTCGGTGAAGGTGACGCGGGTGCCGGTGGCGGCGATCCTTCCGTCCCCGGCGGCGGTGACGGCCGCGGCGTAGCGCAGCCCGTTGCCGAGCGCGGCGGAGAAGGAGGCGAGGTCGCGGTCCTTGTCGACGCCGGTCGTCTCGCCGTGGGTGCCGGAGAGGATGACGGCGCCGGTGAGGGAGCCGCCGCCGCTCTGGCGCAGCCGGACGACGATCGTGTCGTCGGGGCCGCTGGCGAACATCTCCCGCACGTAGCGGACCTTGTCCTTGGTGTACGCGGTGGTGACGAGGCCGTTGCTGAGGTCGAGGGTGCGGCGGTAGCCGGTGACGGCGGAGCGCTCGTGGCCCGGGAGGCTGATCATGACGCGGGCGAGGAGGGTGAAGCTGCCGAAGTCCTCGCGTCCGTAGGGGAACTGGCCGTCACCGTCGAGGGTGGTGTTGGCGCCGCCCGTCCACAGGGTGGCGTCGGTGACGTGCAGGAGTTCGCGGGCGGGGTCGGCGCCGACGAGCGCGCCGAGCCGGCCGTTGCCGAGTGGCAGGCCCTGCTCGATGAGGAGGTCCTCGTCGGCGGGTTCCGGGTACCACAGGGTCGTCGCCTCGGCCGCGGGGACGAGGGGTGAGGTGGCCGGGCGGTGCGGCGCGGCGTGCGCGGTGAAGGCGGGCAGCGTGTTCAGGGCGAGGGCGGTGCCGAGTCCGAGAACCAGGCGCCGGGACGGTCCGTTGCTCATGTGCGGGGCTCCTCAGTGCTGCGGGCGGTCAGGAGAGCTTGACGAGGCGGGAGCCGTGGGCGGGGACGTCCGTCGCGGTCCAGGAGCGGGTGGCCGCGCCGAGGTCCTCGCGGGCGACGACGTCCCGCAGCCGCTGCTTGCCGTGCACGCCCGCGGAGCCGAGGTCGACGGTGATGTCGGTGGCGGTGGAGCCGAGGTTGTAGACCGCGAGGTAGGTGGCGCCGCCGACCCGCTTGGTCCACACCTGCGTGTCGCCCGCGCGGAGCTGCTTCGGCAGGACCGCCGCCTGGTCGACGGCGATGACCTCGGGGTTGGTGAGGATCGCCCTGGCCTTGTCGTCGAGGAACCAGATGTCGCCGCCGACGTAGAGCGGGGACGAGGCCATCGACCAGAACGTCATGACGGTCTGCCGCTCGGTGTCGGTGAGGCCGTCCTGGAGGCCGCTGCCGGTGTTGTTGTTGACCGGCATGGAGTCGAGGTCGGGCAGGTAGCCGGGGGCGCGGAGCTTGGGCAGCCAGCTCGGCAGGTCGGCGAAGCGGTCGTCGACGGAGCTGGTCCAGCTGCTCGTCGTCGCGCAGTAGCACTCGATGTCCGTGTCGACGCGCACGCCGTTGGCGTAGGGCCGCAAGTCCTCGCCGGCCTCCAGGTCGACGGGCCAGGCGCTGGCGGAGAGCCACATGCTGCGGCCGCCGTGGTCGATCGCGGTGGACCAGGCCTTGATGTCGGCGACGTTGTCCTTGGTGACGCCGTCGATCTTGATGAAGTCGACGCCCCAGGAGGCGTACCGGGCGACGATGGAGTCGATGTACTCCTGCGCGCAGGAGTTGCTGTAGTCGATCTTCCAGCTGCCGCCCCACTTGTTGGTCGGGGTCAGCGGCTTCACCGCGATGTCCTGCGCATGACAGTCGGTGCCGAGGATCGGGGCGTTCTTGTCGTAGACCTCCTTCTCCAGTCCGGCGGCGCCGTACAGGCCGAGCTTGAGGCCCTTGCCGTGGACGTAGTCGGAGAGGGAGACCATCCCGCTGGGGAAGCGTTCCTTGTCGGCGTCGGGGATGCCGTGGGCGTCGGTGTGGAAGTTCCAGTCGTAGTCGAAGTTCCAGCCGGCGTCGATGTTCAGGTTCTTGTACCCGGCGGAGGAGAGCTTGCCGCTGAGCGAGTCGGCGGCGTTCTTGATGTTGCCCTCGTTCAGCCAGTGCGTGCCGTAGCCGTCGCGGGTGGCGGACTCCACGCTCCAGCTGCTCCAGCCCATGAAGGGCTTGACGTACGGGGTCTTCGCCTCGGCGGCGGACGGGAGGGCGAGCGTCAGGGGCAGCGCGCAGGCGGCGGCGAGGGCTGCGCGGCGGGTGGATCTGATCACTGGACGTACCTCCAGGAAAAGGGGTGTTCAGGACTTGAGGCCGGACATGGCGATGCCCTGGACGATGTGGCGCTGGGCGACCAGGAACATGACGACGAGCGGGAGGATCGCCACGGCCGTGCCCGCGAACAGCTGGGGCAGGTCGACGGTCTGCGAGGTGAGGAAGCTGGACAGGGCGATCTGCACGGTCCAGCTGCCGGGGTCCTGGCCGATCATCAGCGGCCACAGGAAGGAGTTCCACGCCTCGATGAAGGAGAGCGCCCCGAGGGAGGCGATCATGGTGACGGAGTTGGGCAGGATGATCCGTCCGTAGACGCCGAGGTAGCTCAGGCCGTCGATGCGGCCCGCCTCCTCGATCTCGGCGGGGAAGGACAGGTAGAAGCTGCGGAAGAGGACGACGGCGAACGCGTTGAAGAGGCCGGGCGCGATCAGCCCCCACATCGTGTTGACGCCGCCCATCGAGCCGACCACGACGAAGGTCGGCAGGAAGGTGACGGCCTGCGGGATCATCAGCGTGCCGACGATGAGGGAGAGCACGACCGCCCGTCCTGGCACGGCGATCCGGGCGAGCGCGTAGCCGGCCATCGAGGCGAGCAGCGTGGAGACGGGCGCCGAGACCACCGCGATCAGCAGCGAGTTGACCAGCGACCGGCCGAAGGGGCGCTCCGGGTTGTCGAACAGGGACGTGAAGTTCGCCCAGTTCAGGGAGGACGGCAGCCAGTGCCAGTCGGTGGCCGTGACCTCCGGCGTCGTCATGAAGGCGTTGCGCAGCAGCACGTAGAACGGGATCAGGAAGACCACGGCCATCAGGCACAGCGCCAGGTACGTGGCGGCGGAGCCGAGGACGCTCCCTCGGAATCGGTTCATCGGTTCAGTCCTTGTCGCGGGCGAACCCGAGGATCCGGCCCTGGAGGAGCGTGACCAGCACGATCAGCAGGGTGAGCAGGAAGGCTCCGGCGGAGCCGACGCCGTAGTCCTGGTCCTGGAGCGCGACGCCGTACAGGTGCATGAGTGGGGTGCGCACGGGTTCACTGCCGAGCGAGGCGCCGGTGGAGAAGATCGCGTAGAACTCGTCGAAGGCCTGGAGCGCGGCGATGAGCATGAGCAGCAGGATCGCGACGGAGGTGTTGCGCAGCAGGGGGAAGGTGATGCTGCGGAAGGTGCGCCAGGGTCCGGCGCCGTCGAGGGACGCGGCTTCGTAGAGCTGCGGGGGGACGGACTGGAGACCGGCGATGAAGAGGATCATGTAGAGGCCGACCTGGAGCCACAGGCGCAGGGTGACGAGCACGATCCAGTACAGGGGCGGGCTCTGCGTCTGGATCCACGGGGTGGGGTCGGCGCCGAAGAGCGCGCCCAGGGTGTTGGCGAGGCCGGACGGTACGCCGCTGAACAAGGCCATCTTCCAGATCATCGCGGCGGCGACATAGCTGACCGCCGCCGGCAGCAGGAACGCGGTGCGGAAGAAGGCGCGGCCGCGGCGGACCCGGTTGACGAGGACGGCGAGGCCCAGCGAGGCGGCGAAGGTGAGGGGCACGATGAGCGCGGTGAACAGCACGATCATCGTGAGCGAGTCCCGGAACCGCTCGTCGCTCAGCAGCTCGCGGTAGTTGTCGAGGCCGACCCAGTTCCCGAGGGAGATGGTGCGGCGCGCCTCGCTGAAGCTGAGCAGGAAGCTCCAGCCGATGGCGACGTAGCGGAACAGGCCGAGGCCGAGCAGCATCGGGGCGGTCAGGACGGCGAAGGCGAGCGCCTTGGACTGCCGCTCGGTCAGCCGTCTGCGGCGCGGTGGCGGGACGGGCGCCGGGCGGGCGGCACGCTCGCGGACGGGCGCGGTGCCGGTGGCGGTCATCCCGGTCAGCCCCTCTGCTTGTCGAGGTCGGACTGGGCCTTGGACTGCGCCTTCTTCAGGGTCCGCTCGGCGTCGGCGCCCTTGGCGATGTCCGCGGCGGCGGCGATGAACTCCGCCTGCATGGCCTGCGTCCACTCGGCGGGGAAGGAGATGCCGTTCTTGTTGGCGATGGCGACGGCGTCCTTGGCCGCACCCTTGCTCAACTCCGGTGTTTTGGCCGCCACTTCGGCCTGCGGCGGGACGTGGAAGCCGTACTTGACGGCCCAGTCGATCTGGATGTCGGCCTGCTTGACCCACAGCCACTGGAGGTACTTCTTGGCCTCGGCGACGTGCTTGCTCTTGGAGTGGATCGCCTGCGTCCAGCCGCCGAGCCGGGCGACCGCCTTGCCGGAGGAGTCGTACGCGGGCCAGGGCACGACCCCGAAGTCGGCGCCGAGGGCCTTCTCCACGGCGGGCAGCGCCCACAAACCGCACCACTGCATGGCGGCGGCGCCCTGCGTGAAGGCGCCTGGGTCGTACCAGTCGGTGGTGAAGCCCAGCAGCACCGACTTGTCGGCGTGCAGGTCGCGCAGGCCGCCGATGGCCCGGGCGGCGTCGGCGTAGACGACCTTCGTGCCGTCGATGAGGTCGGCGCCCTGGGACCAGGCGAGGAGGTAGGGGCTGTCGCCGATGCCGTCGTTGCCGATGAACAGGCCCTTGGCGCCGCCGGTCGTCAGCTTCTTCGCGGTGTCCGCGAGTTCGGTGAAGGTGGTGGGCGGGGTGACACCGGCCTTCTTCAGCAGCGACTTGCGGTAGTACAGGACCATGATGTCGTCGATGGTCTTGATGCCGTAGAGCTTTCCGTCGACGGTGAGGTAGTCGAGGTCGGCTTTGTTGAAGCCGTCCCTGGCCGTGCCGTACACGTCGTCGAGCGGTTCGAGCTGTCCCTTGCGGGCCATCTCGGCGCGGAAGTCGCCGAGTTCGAAGAGGTCGGGAGCGTCCGCGCCGAGCAGGGCGGCGTTGAGCTTGGTCTCGTACTGGGAGACGTCCGCGCCCCACACCACGTTGACGGCGATGTCCGGGTTGGCCTTGGTGAACTCCTCGGCGTACCGCTTCACCGCGGCCTGGGTGCCCTACTCCCCGTACTGGTGGTACCACTGCGTGAGAGTGACCTTGGCGCCCTTGGCCGCGGCGGTCTCCTGCGGGTTGCTGGAGCAGGCGACGGCGGCGCCGGCGACGAACAGCAGGGACGTGCCGAGGAATCCCCGGCGGGACAGGGCGGAACTGGCAGTCATGACAGGGTCCTTCCGGGGGCGGGGTCGTGCGGGGGCGGGTCCGCGCGGCTCGGGGCGCCGCGGTGTGCGGGGGCTCTTGCGGGCGTGCGGCGCGCGGGTGCGCGGTCCTCGGGGTCAGGCGGCGAAGAGGGACTGGATGCTGGCGGCGGCGGCTCCGCGCGCCCACTCCTCCCACGGCAGCGGGCGTACGACGAGCGGGCAGCGGGCGGCGGCCCCGAAGGCCTGGGTGGTGAACGCGGCGCGGATCTGCTCCTCGAAGAGGTCGTAGGCGGCCACGCCCTCCCCGGAGACCACGACCCGCTCCGGCCCGACGAGGTTGACCATGGCCGCGAGGCCGAGCCCGATGGCCTCGCCCGCCTCGTCGAACACGGCCCGGACCGCGGCGTCCCCGCCGTGCGCGCGGTCGATCGCCCCGCTCATGTCGAGGCCCGGATCACCGGCCGCCCGGCGGGCCCGCTCGACGATGGCCGCCTCGGAGGCGATCGCCTCGACGCAGCCGCGAGCGCCGCAGTGGCAGTCGGACCCGGTCCCGGCGGCGACCGGGATGTGGCCGATCTCGCCGGCCACCCCGTAGCCCCCCGCCACCAGACGGCCGTTGACGACGAGCGCGCAGCCGATGCCGGCGCCGACCGTGGCGAGGGCGAAGGAGTCGGCGCCCACCCCCTCGCCGAACCACTGCTCGGCGACGGTCAGCGCCTTCACGTCGTTCTCGACGGTGACCGGGGAGCCGGTCGCCTCGGCGACGAGTGCGGCCAGCGGCACGTCGTGCCAGCCGAGGAAGGGCGAGTACCGCACGGTGCCGCCGGGCCGGTCCACGTCGCCGGAGACGGAGACCCCGACGTGGTGGGTGCGTCCGGCGTGGGCCGGGGCCAGCTCCGCGACGAGCTCGGCGAGCGCGCGGACCACGTGCGGCACGGACCGGTCGGCGAGGGGCCGGCGCCGGGCGGCGCGCACCTGGGCCCGCAGGTCCGTGACGACGCCGATCAGTTCGCCGTCGGTGACCTTGACGCCGACGAAGGACTCCCGGTCGGCGCGGACCGCGAGGGGGTGCGCGGGACGCCCCGCGCCCTCCACGGTCCGCGGGCCGCCCGGGAGTTCCTCCAGGTATCCGGCTTCGATCATCGGCTTGACCGCCTTGGTGACGGCGGCGGAGGAGAGACCGGTGATCCGGGCGATCTCGGGGCGGACGACCGGACCACGGGTGAGCACCGTCGTGAAGACCGTGGTGGCCGCCGGGGACGCGAGCAGCTTCGCTCGGTTCAGCAACATGGGGGAAACGTAGGGGCAATAATTTCCTTCGTCAATATTTAAATTCGAGGAGTTCGGACCTAGGCTCCGGCTCATGTCTCAGGTCTCCTACGACGAGCCCAGTCGCACGTTCCTGCTCACGACCCCCGCCACGGCGTACGCGCTGCGCGTCGGCGCCGACGACAGTCCGCGGCACGTGCACTGGGGCGCCCCGCTCACCCTCCGCCAGGCCGCCGCGCTGCCGACGTACGACGGGGAGCGCAGCAGTTTCGCCTCCACGTCGGGCGAGGAGCTGGCCGCCGAGGGCGGCCCCCGGTTCGGGGTGCCGTCGCTGCTCGTGCGGTACGCGGACGGGGCGCGCGGCGTCGAGTGGGCGTACGAGGGCCACGAGATCGAGGGCGGCTCGCTGCACGTGCGGCTGCGCGACCGGCACTATCCGCTGGGCTGCACCCTGCACTACGCGGTGCACCCGGACAGCGACGTCATCGAACGCCGGGTCACGCTGCGGCACTTGGGCACCGCGAGCGCGGACGGCGCGGACGGCGACCCCATCGAGGTGCTGCGTCTGGACTCCGCGAGCTGGTCCGTGCCCGCCGCGTCGGCGGCGCGGCTGAGCCACACCGTCGGCGAGTGGTCGGGCGAGACGCAGCTGCGGCGCGTCGAGGCGCCGTACGCCGAGACCGTCTTCACCAGCCGCCGCGGGGTCTCGGGCCACTTCGCCAATCCCTGGCTGATGGTGGACGCGGGCGACGCGGACGAGACCCGCGGCGACGTGTGGAGCATGGTCCTCGCCTGGTCCGGGAGTTGGCGGATCACCGCGCAGCGCGACCACGGCGGTGGCCCGTTCACCGTGACGGGCGGCGCCGGGCACGAGGGCATCGGCTGGCGCCTCGCCCCCGGTGAGCGGCACGAGACCCCGGTCTTCGCGGGGCAGTTCAGCACCGGCGGGTTCGGCGCGACCAGCCGCGGCTGGCACGGGTACGTCGCCGCGCACGTGCTGCCGCGCCCGGACGAGGTGCGGCCGGTGGTCTACAACAGCTGGGAGGCGACCGGCTGGGACGTCACCCTGGAGGGGCAGCGGGCCCTCGCCGAGCGCGCCGCCGCGCTGGGCGTCGAGCTGTTCGTGGTCGACGACGGCTGGTTCGGCCGGCGCACCAGCGACCGGGCCGGCCTCGGCGACTGGCGGCCGAACCCCGAGCGGTTCCCGCACGGGCTCGGCCCGCTCGCCGACGAGGTGCGCCGGCTCGGGATGCGCTTCGGCCTGTGGGTGGAGCCGGAGATGACCAACCCGGACAGCGACCTGTACCGGGCGCACCCCGACTGGGTGCTGCACCAGCCGCACCGCCGCCGGACCGAGCTGCGCCACCAGCTCGTCCTGAACTTCGCCCGCGCCGACGTCACCGAGTGGGCGTTCCGGTGGCTGGACGAGCTGGTGGCCACGTACGCCGTCGACTTCCTGAAGTGGGACATGAACCGGGCGTTCACCGAGGCGGGCTGGCCGGGCCGGCCCGACGCCGAGCGGCTGTGGAGCGGGCACACCCGCGGGGTGCACGCCGTGCTCGACCGGCTGCGCGCCGCCCACCCGGCCCTGCGGATCGAGGGCTGCGCCGGCGGCGGGGGCCGCGCCGACCTCGGCATGCTCGCCCGGACCGACCAGACGTGGATCTCCGACAACACGGACGCCGACGACCGCATCGCCATCCAGCACGGCTATAGCCAGATCTACCCGGCCCGCACCATGTCCGCCTGGGTCACCGACAGCCCCAACCAGCACACCGGCCGGGGCACGCCGCTCCCCTACCGCTTCCACGTCGCCATGGCCGGCGCGCTCGGCATCGGCGGCGACCTCTCCCGCTGGCCGGAGTCCCAACTCGGGGAAGCCCGCGATCTGGTGGAGCTCTACAAGGAGATCCGTCCGGTCGTGCAGTTCGGCGAGCAGTACCGGCTGCCGGACGCGGTGCAGTACCGGTCGGGCGACCGGGTCGTCGTCCTCGCGTGGGGCCGCGACCGTTCCGTGCGCCTGGCCGGCCTCGACCCCTCTGCGGTCTACGTGGACGACGCCACCGGCACCGTGCACGACGCTGCGGTCCTGCTGACGCACGGGCTGCCCTTGCGCCTGCCCCCGGGCGACCGGCCGAGCACGGTGGTGCGGCTCACGCGTGCCTGAGCCGTGTCCGTCAACCGGCTTACTTCAGCGGCCAGTTGCGGAACGCCTTGGGTCGCGGTGGCGCGTACGTACGCACCTTGGACGTGGTGAGGCCGAGCCGGACGAGCGACTCGGCGACGGTCACGGCGGCGGCGACGCCGTCGACGACCGGGACTCCGGTGCGCTTGGTGACGCGTTCGGCGAGTTCGGCCATGCCGCCGCAGCCCAGGCAGATCACCTCGGCCCGGTCGTCCTCCACCGCGCGCGCCGCCTCCTCGACGATGGCCTCCACCGCGGCGTCCGGATCGCGTTCGAGGTCGAGGACGGCCATGCCGCTGGCCCGCACGGAGGCGCACCGGTCGGTGAGCCCGGCGAGCTTGAGCCGGTCCTCGATGAGCGGCACGGCCCGGTCCAGGGTGGTGACGACGGAGTAGCGGTGGCCGAGGTACTGGGCGGTGGACGCGGCGGCCTCGGTGATGTCGACGACCGGCACGTCGAGGAGTTCTTGCAGCCCCTCGCGCCCGTGCTCGCCGTACCCGGCCTGGACGACGGCGTCGTAGGGGCCGGGGTAGGCGCGCACGGTCTCCATCACGGCGATCGCGGCGAGGTAGCTCTCGTAGTTGCCCTCGACGGACTCGGCGCCGAACGCGGGGGTGAGGGCCACGATCTCGGTGCCGGGCGCGGCGACGGCCCGGGCCTGCGCGGCGATGGCCTCGGTCATCGACTCGGTGGTGTTGACGTTGCAGACGAGGATGCGCATGGCGGTGAGGGTGCTGCTTTCTGTACGGCGCCGCGGCGTTCTCGCCGCCGCGGGCGGGGGTGGTGCGGGTCCGGGGCCGGGCCCGGCGGGTGGTCAGGCGGCGTCGACCGCGATGGCCTCGCCGTCGATGTCGTGCGCGGTCCTGCTGCGGTCGGCGAGCACGACGTAGAGCAGCGCGGCGAGTCCGGCCCCGATGAACCAGGAGAAGCCGGAGACCGCGGTGAAGGCGGGGACCAGGGCGACGACCACGGCCACGGCGGCGGCGGGCCCGAAGGCGCCGACGGCGCGCAGGTGGAAGCCGGAGCGGTAGTGGTAGTCGCCGTCGGTGGCGTCGGTGTAGAGGGCGGGGACGTTCACCCGGGTCCTGCGCACCAGCCAGTAGTCGGCCATCACGACGCCGAAGGCCGGGCCGAGCAGGGCGCCGAGTCCGCCGAGGAAGTAGTTGACGACGGTCGGGCTGTTGTAGAGGTTCCACGGCAGGATGACCAGGCCGATGGCGGCGCTGACCAGGCCGGCGCGGCGGAAGTCGAGCTTGCGCGGGAAGAGGTTGACCAGCGCGTAGATGGGCGCGACGAAGTTCGCGAGGAGGTTCACGGCGATGGTCAGGGTGAGGAAGGCGAGGGAGGCGAGCACCATCAGCGGCGTGCTGGGGATGGTCGCGACGATGTCCTCGGGCCCGGTGACGACGCTGCCGTCCAGCTTGAACTGGCCGCCGGACAGCACCACGACGATGCCGGCGAAGAAGAGCATGTTCAGCGGGATGCCGACGAGGTTGCCGACGACGATGGCGCGGCGGCTCTTGGCGGAGCGGGTGAAGTCGCAGAAGTTCAGGACGAACGTGCCGTAGATGACGACCCACAGGGCGGCGCTCTCGAAGACCTGCCGCCAGGCGTCGAGCCCGGTGGGGGCGGAGCCGGTCGACAGGGCGATGGACAGGTCCGTCCTGGTGAGGATCCACACGGCCAGCGAGCACATCGTGATGAGGATGGCGGGCGCGGCGAACGCCATGTACTTGCGGATCAGCTCCATGCCGTAGCTGACGATCACGACCTGGACGATCCACAGGGCGACGAAGGTGATCCAGCCGAGCGTCGACAGTCCGAGGACCGAGTTGTGGTCGAGGGAGGCCGCGCCCGGCGCGAGCTTCTTGACGACCGCGCGCAGCACGGACGACGCGAGGTAGGTCTGGATGCCGAACCAGGCGATGGCGACGACGCCGCGGACGGCGGCCGGGAGCTGGGCGCCGCGGGTGCCGAAGGAGATCCGGCTCATCACCGGGAACGGGACGCCCGTCTTGTGCCCCATGTAGCCGGAGAGCGTGAGCAGGCCGAAGAGGAGCGCGGAGGCGATCGCGAAGGAGATGAGGATCTGCCAGACGCTCATCCCGAGCGCGAACAGACCCATGGCGAAGGCGTAGTTGCCGAGGCTGTGCACGTCGTTGCCCCAGAGCGTGAAGACGTTGTACGCGCCCCAGCGGCGGCCGGTCCTGCGGGTGGGGGCGAGGTCCGGACTGTAGAGACCGGGACTGGTCCCGTCCGGCCCCGCGGCCGCGGCGGTGGAGGTCTGTTCGTGCACGGCGACCATGACGCGCTCCTAAGTTCGAATGCGCCCAACTCGCCCACAGAAAACGGGCATTTGGGCGCACACCTCCGCGGAGCGACGGCGCGCTCCGACGTCTTTGGTATACCAATATCGACGCGCGGAGGGCATCCGTCAATGGAATGCGTCATTCAGTTGAAGGCCGGACGACGGTCCGGCGTCAGCGCACGACGTCGAAGACGTTCTTCTGGAGCCCGTTGGCGTAGGCCTCGTGCTCGACGAGCTCGAGCCGCTGGGCGTCCTTGTCCGCCGCGCTGAACAGGCGCTTTCCCGCGCCGAGCAGCAGCGGGAAGACCAGCAGGTGGTAGCGGTCGATCAGGCCGGCGTCGGAGAGGCCGTGGTTGAGGGTGGCGCTGCCGTGGACGATGATCGGCCCGCCCTCGGTCTCCTTCAGCGCGGCGACCTCGTCGAGCGAGCGCAGGATCTCGGTCGGCCCCCACCCGTCGACCAGGGACTCCTCGCCGAGCGTCGTCGACACGACGTACTTGGGCATCGCCTTGTAGCCGGCGAACTCCGGCATCCCCGGCCAGACCGGGCTGAACGCCTCGTAGCTGACCCGCCCCAGCAGCATCGCGGCGGCCTCCTGCTGCTCGCGCCCCTTGATCTCGAAGGCCTCGGGCAGGAACTCCACGTCCTTGTAGGTCCAGCCGGCGTTGCGGTACCCGGCCTCACCGCCGGGCGCCTCGACGACGCCGTCGAGCGAGACGAAAGCGGTGCTGATCACTGTGCGCATCGGGGGCTCCTGAAGCTGGAAGGCGATCTCGTCGTCGGTCCGCACCGGCCCACTCACCGGCGTACCCGTCCCGACCACTCTCTCGACCCCAGAACGCGGCGAAACTCATCGCCGCGCCGTCACTTCGCACCATCCGGGAGTGCCGCGCCGCCTTGATGCGGCGCCGGACGCTCCCGGCGCGGGGCCATCAGCGCCAGATACACGCACAGCGACGCGCCGAGACCGACCGCCCAGCCGTAGTCCGCCAGCGGCTTCAGGAACGGGACGAGGCCGTCCGCCGGGAACGGTCCCGCCTTCTCGCCCCGCGCGTCCAGCGTCGAGTACGAGCCGCCGACCGCCAGCACGCCGCCGATGACGAACGCGGCGACGGCCCGCCCGTTCCAGCCGCGCCAGTACCAGTAGCGGCCCTCGGCCACGTACAGCTCGGCCAGGTGCAGCACGGTCCTGCGGACGATCCAGTAGTCGGCGATGAGGATGCCCGCGACCGTGCCGAGCAGCCCGCCGACCACGCCGAGCCACGTGAAGATGTACAGCTCTGGCGTCGACGTCAGCTTCCACGGCATGACCAGCACCCCGACGACGCCGGTGACGACGGCGCCGGTGCGGAAGGAGATGAACTTCGGGGCCAGGTTCGCCAGGTCGTAGGCCGGGGAGACCACGTTCGCGGCGATGTTCACCGAGATCGTCGCCACGAATACCGTGACCAGGGCGAAGAGCAGCCCGAAGACGTTGTCGGTCTTGCCGGCCAGCGCGACCGGGTCCCAGATCGCCACCCCATAGACCCGCTCGGAGCCCGCCGTCACCAGGACCGACATCAGCGCGAAGGCCGTCATGGTGGTCGGGAGGCCCAGCGCCTGGCCGAGGACCTGGGCCCGCTGCCCCTTGCCGAACCGGGTGAAGTCCGGGATGTTCAGCGACAGCGTCGACCAGAACCCGATCATGCCCATGAGGCCGGGGAAGAAGACCTTCCAGAAGTCCGCGCCCCAGCCGACTTTCGACGGCTCGTGCAGCAGCGGGCCGAAGCCGCCCGCCTTGTGCGCGATCCAGACCAGCAGCACCACCGCGCCGACCAGCACGAACGGCGCCGCCCAGTTCTCGAACCGGCGCAGGGTGTCCATCCCCCGGTAGATGAGGGCGAGTTCGAGCGCCCAGAAGACAACAAAGCACAGCCACAGGGTCCACGGATAGCCGCCGACGCGGGTGGCGTCCGCCCACCCCCCGAAGATCTTTCCCAGCAGCACGAAGATCCCCTGGCCGCCGATCCACGTCTGGATGCCGAACCAGCAGCACGCCACCGCGGCCCGCACCATCGCGGGCAGGTTGGCGCCCCGGATCCCGAAGGCGGCGCGGGCCAGGACCGGGAAGGGTATGCCGTACTTCGGTCCGGCGTGTCCCGTGAGCAGCATCGGCAGCAGCACGATCACATTGGCCAGGCCGATCGTCAGGACCGCCTGCTTCCAGTCCATGCCGAGGGCGACCAGCCCCGAGGCGAGCGTCCAGGACGGGATGCAGTGGGCCATGCCGATCCACAGGGCCACGAAGTTGTACGTGGTCCAGCGGCGCTCGGCGAGCGGGACGGGACGCAGGTCCTCGTTGGCGTAGCGGCTGTCGCCCGGGAAGGCGTCGGGTGACAGGTCGGCCGCGCGGACGGGCGGGGCGGTGTCGGTCATGGGCGGTCCGTTCTGCTCGCGGGGAACGGTCGGGAACAGTCAGGGAGCGAGCGCCGGGATCACGTCCCGGCCGTACCGGTCGATCACCGCCTCCCGCGCGTCGTGCATGGCGTACACGGCGAACTGGTCGACGCCCAGCTCCTGGAGCGCGCGCAGCTTCTCGAGGTGGGCGGTGGGCGAGCCGATGAGGCAGAAGCGGTCCACGATCTCGTCCGGCACGAACGCCGTGTCCGGGTTGCCCGAGCGGCCGTGGTGCGCGTAGTCGTACCCCTCGCGCGCCTTGATGTACTCGGTCAGCTCGTTGGGGACCATGCCGGAGTGCGCGCCGTACTTGGCCACCAGGTCCGCGACGTGGTTGCCGACCATGCCGCCGAACCAGCGGCACTGTTCGCGGGCGTGCGCGAGGGCCTCCGGCGAGTCGTCGTCGGTCACGTAGGCGGGCGCCGCGACGCAGATCTTCACGTCCTCGGGGGCGCGGCCCGCCGCCACCGCCGCGTCCCGCACCGCCTTCACCATCCACTCCGTCAGGAACGGGTCGGCCAGCTGGAGGATGAAACCGTCCGCCAGCTCACCGGTCATCCGCAGCGCCCTGGGCCCGTACGCGGCCATCCAGACGGGCAGTTCGGCGCCCTCGCGCACCCACGGGAAGCGGACCACCGTGCCGCCGCCGAGGTCGGCCTCCTCGCCGCGGCCGAGCGCGCGGATCACCCCGATCGCCTCGCCGATCCGGGCGAGGGTGTTCGGCTTGCGGCCGGCGACCCGCATCGCGGAGTCCCCGCGCCCGATGCCGCACACCGTGCGGTTGCCGTACATGTCGTTGAGCGTCGCGAAGGTCGAGGCCGTGACCTCCCAGGTCCGGGTCCCCGGATTGGTCACCATCGGGCCGACGACCAGCCGTTCGGTCTCGGCGAGGACGCGGCTGTAGATGACGAACGGCTCCTGCCACAGCACGCACGAGTCGAACGTCCAGCCGTGCGTGAACCCGGCCCCCTCCGCCCGCTTCATCAACTCCACGACCGCCGAGGCCGGCGGGTCGGTCTGCAGGACGAGTCCGAAATCCATGAGGGCCCCTCAGTTACGTGTGGACGGTGCGCTGTTCGGTGGGCGCGTGCTCAGCCCAGGTACTGACAGGTGCCGCGTGGGGTGTACGCGCCGTGCCCGGCCCGCCCGGTGAACTCCCGCTCGGTGATGACCGGTTCGCCGCGCGACAGGACCGTCTCCACCCGTCCGGTCAGCCGCCTGCCCTCGTACGCCGAGTAGTCGACGTTCATGTGGTGCGTGGCGGCGCTCACGGTCTGCTGGGCGTGCGGGTCGTAGATGACGATGTCCGCGTCCGCGCCCGGCGCGATGGTCCCCTTCTTCGGGTACAGGCCGAACATCCGGGCCGGTGCCGCGCAGGCGATCTCGATCCAGCGGCGGCGGGTGAGGTGCCCGTCGACGACGGCCTGGTGGAGCAGGTCCATGCGGTTCTCGACGCCCGGCATCCCGTTCGGGATCTTCGAGAAGTCGCCGCGCCCCAGCTCCTTCTGGCCGGTGAAGCAGAACGGGCAGTGGTCGGTGGAGACGACCTGGAGGTCGTCGGTGCGCAGGCCCCGCCAGAGCGCGGCCTGGTGGTCCCGGGGCCGCAGCGGGGTCGAGCACACGTACTTCGCGCCCTCGAAGTCCGGCTCGGCGAGGTTGTCCGTCGACAGGAACAGGTACTGCGGGCACGTCTCGCCGAAGACCGGCAGGCCCTCGTCGCGGGCGCGGGCCAGCTCCGCGAGGGCCTCCCGCGCGGAGACGTGCACGACGTACAGCGGCGCGCCCGCGACCTGCGCCAGTCTGATCGCGCGGTGCGTCGCCTCCGCCTCCAGCAGCGCCTTCCTGACCTCGCCGTGGTGGCGCGGGTCGGTCTCGCCGCGGGCCAGCGCCTGCTGGACCAGGACGTCGATGGCGATGCCGTTCTCGGCGTGCATCATGATCAGCCCGCCGTTGTCGGCGGCCCGCTGCATGGCCCGCAGGATCTGCCCGTCGTCGGAGTAGAAGACGCCCGGGTACGCCATGAACTGCTTGAAGGACGTCACGCCCTCCCCGACCAGCAGGTCCATCTCCTTGAGCGTCTCGTCGTGCACGTCGGAGACGATCATGTGGAAGCCGTAGTCGACGGCGCACTGCCCGTCGGCCTTGGCGTGCCAGGCGTCGAGCCCCTCGCGCAGCGAGTGGCCGACCGACTGGATGGCGAAGTCGACGATGGTCGTGGTGCCGCCCCAGGCCGCCGCCCGGGTGCCGGTCTCGAAGGTGTCGGCGGCGAAGGTGCCGCCGAACGGCATCTCCATGTGCGTGTGCGCGTCGACGCCGCCCGGGACGACGTACTTCTGGCTCGCGTCGATGACCCGCGCGTCCGTCCAGGACGCGGCGGTGTCGCTGCCACTGGCCGCGAGGGCCACGACGCGCCCGTCCTCGACGAGGACGTCGGCGTGCATCTCGTCGGCCGCGGTGACGACGAGTCCGCCGCGGACGACGGTACGGACGGCGCTCATGTTCTCCTCCAGGTACGGGACGTCGGGCTAGGGCCTGTCTGACAATTCCCGTCGTCGCCCGGAGGGCGGCCCTGCGGCGTCTGGTGCGTGCTCTCGGCGTGCCGGGGGCAAGGCCTCGTACTGGATGTACTTGGCCTTGTGCCCGGTGCGGCGAGAGTACGTGCCAGGCGTCGTGGGGCAGACGGCAATTGTCAGACGGGCCCTACGGGCGGGTCAGCGGCTCGTACGCCCCCGGGGCGCGGTCCCGGTAGAACTGCCAGCGGTCGCGGACCTCGCGCAGCTTGGCGATGTCGAGGTCGCGCACGACGAGCTCGGGCGCCTTGTCGTCGGCGACCTCGCCCACGAACTGGCCCTCAGGGTCGGCGAAGTAGGAGGTGCCGTAGAAGTCGTTGTCGCCGTAACTCTCGACGCCGACGCGGTTGATGGCACCGACGAAGTACTCGTTGGCGACGGCGGCGGCCGGCTGTTCCAGCTGCCACAGGTACCGGGACAGGCCCCGGCTCGTCGCGGACGGGTTGAAGACGATCTGCGCGCCTTCGAGGCCCAGCGCGCGCCAGCCCTCGGGGAAGTGCCGGTCGTAGCAGATGTAGACGCCGATCTTGCCGACGGCCGTGTCGAAGACGGGCCAGCCGGAGTTGCCGGGCCGGAAGTAGAACTTCTCCCAGAACCCCTTCACCTGGGGGATGTGGGTCTTGCGGTACTTGCCGAGGTACGAGCCGTCGGCGTCGACCACGGCGGCCGTGTTGTAGAGGACGCCGGGCTGCTCCTCCTCGTACATGGGCAGCACGAGGACGATGCCGTGCTCGCGGGCAAGTTCCTGGAAGCGGCGCACCACCGGCCCGTCCGGGATCGCCTCGGCGTACTCGTAGAACGCCGCGTCCTGGACCTGGCAGAAGTACGGCCCGTAGAAAAGCTCCTGGAAGCAGAGGACTTGGGCGCCCTGCGCGGCGGCGTCACGAACGGCCTGTTCGTGCACCTCGATCATGGACTCCTTGTCGCCGGTCCATGCGGTCTGGAAGATCGCGGCGCGGATCACGGGGCTCATCGGGGACCTCCGGCTGAGGGGGGTGCGCGGTGCGGGGAACGCGGTGTGCTGACGACGATAGGAACACCGGGCGCGGTGGCCGAGTCACACCGTGTCACGTCGTGGGCCGCGCGGCGATGCACGCTGTCACGTGGCGCGCTGGGCGTCGTGCGCGAGAAGCGCGATGTGGACGGAGGCCGCCTGCTCGAAGTCGTCGAGCGCGACGCCGAGCAGCGTCTCGATCGTCTCCAGGCGGCGGTAGAGGGCGGGCCGGCTCATGTGGTGGAGCTGGGCGGTACGGGACTTGTTGCGGCCGGTGGCGAGGTAGCTGCGCAGCACGGGCAGCAGTCCGTCGGCGTCGGCGGCGCCCAGCAGCCCGGACAGCTCCCGTTCGGCGAAGGACTGCACGTGCGGGTCGTCGCGCAGCAGCCGCACCAGGCCGCGCAGCCGCACGTCGCGCAGGCGGACCACGGCCGGCAGGCCGGGCGGCGCCCCGGTGACGGCCTCGGCGACGTGCAGGGCCTCGCGCAGCGCGCCGGGCACGTCCTCCCAGCCGGTGCGGGCGGGTCCGGCGGCGACGGGGGCGGGCGCTCCCGTCTCGGCGCGCAGCCGCGCCGCGAAGTGCGCGGTGAGCGGCTCGGGGGCCTGGTCGCGGGCGAGGCTGAGCAGGACGGCGGTGGCGTTCTCGGCGAGTTCGGCGACGAGCCCGGAGAGCCCCAGCAGGCGCAGGACGCGGTCGATCCGGGCCACTCCGAGGTCGCGGACGACGAGCGGGACGAAGGTGCGCAAATTGACCGGGAGGCCCGCGGCCCTGGCCCGGGGCAGCAGTTGCCGGGCGGGCACGACGCCGGAGACCAGGTCGGCGAGGAGGCACTGCGCGGACTGCTCCTCCCAGCTCGCGGCGGAGCCGGCCAGCATGCGGTGGAGCACGAGCGCCTCGGCGGCGCGGTCGGCGAGCAGCCGCCCGGACGCCTCGTCGCCGCGGTAGCCGCAGAGCACGACGGAGCCCCACTGCTCGCCGCGGCCGCCGAGCCCGGCCCTGAGCCAGCCCTCGCCGTCGCTCTCGCCCGGCCTGCGGGCGATCCGGTCCCAGTCGCGCAGCACGTCGTCGACGGCGGGCCGCTCCCCCGCGGTGGCTAGGACGCGGTGCGCGAGGTTGGTGACGACGACCGGGCAGGCGCTGTGGGCCGCGATCTCGTCGAGCAGGCTCTGCAGCGGGGCGCCCGCGGTGATCAGGCCGGTCAGTGCCGTGCGGATCGACTCCGACAGGCGCACGGCGGCGAACTTGCGCCGGACCAGCCGCGACTGCACCTCCTCGGTCAACTCGGCGAAGGGGAAGGGGCGGTGGAGCACCACCATGGGCAGCCCGTACCGCTCGGCGGCGCGCCGCATGCCCTCCGGCGGGGCCGGGAAGGCGCGCCCGAGCCCGAGGACGAGCGCCGCCGCCTCGGCGCGGTGCAGGGACTCGATGTAGGCGCTCTGCCCGGGTACGTCACCGGCGAGCAGGACGCCGGTGGTGAGGACCATCTCGCCGCCGCTGAGCATGACACCGACGTCGGCCGCCTCCGCCACGTGCACCCAGCGGACGGGGTTGTCGAGGTGGTGCGCGGCGGCGACCACCTCGGGTTCGCCGGCCGCGACGCGGTCCAGGGCGAGGATCTGGCGTACCGAAAGGGCGTACTCCTGGGCGGTCCCGAGGGGCATGAGGTGTCCTCTCCTGCTGCGGGCCACGCGCCGGGGAGCGTGCCTGTCGTCGCCGACTGCGGGCCGGTGGTGGCCGGTCGCGCCCGCGTGGCGGAGCCGCATGTCGATACCGTCCCGCGCCCCTGACGGGGTGCTCGTGCCGCCCCCTAGGAGAATTCCCGCAGCGCCCGCTCCAGGATCGCCGCGCCCTCCTCGGCCTCGGCCACCGTCAGGGTCAGCGGCGGCGCGATGCGCAGCACGCTCGTGTCGTGGCCGCCGCCCTTGCCGACGAGCAGGCCTTCGGCGCGGCAGGCCTCCAGGACAGCGGTGGCGGCGTCGGGCGCCGCCTCGCCGGTGCCGGGACGGGCCAGCTCGACGCCGATCATGAGGCCACGGCCGCGCACCTCGCGGACGCCGGGGGTGTGCGCGGCGATCGCGCGCAGCCGCTCGATGAGGAGGCCGCCGACGCGGCGCGCGTTGCCCTGGAGGTCGTGTTCGAGGAGGTAGGAGAGGTTGGCGAGACCGGCGGCCATGGTGACGGGGGAACCGCCGAAGGTGGAGATGGAGTTGGCGTCGAGGCAGTTCATCACCTCGGCGCGGGCCACGACGCCGCCGATGGACATGCCGTTTCCGATGCCCTTGGCGAAGGTGAGGATGTCCGGCGGCCCGGACCGCGCGTGCGCCTGCCAGCCCCAGAAGTGGTCGCCGGTGCGGCCCCAGCCGGTCTGCACCTCGTCGGTGATCCACAGGATGCCGTGCTCCTGGAGGACGTCGCGGAAGCGCGCGTACAGGCCGTCGGGCGGCGAGGTGAACCCGCCCACGCCCTGCACCGGTTCGGTGATGAGGGCCGCCACGTCGCCCCGGGTCTGGCCGAGCATGTCCCGCAGGTCCGCGACGCAGGCGTCGGCGAACGCGGTGTCGGACAGGTGCGCGTAGGGGCCCCGGGTGCGGACGCCGCCGTGCACGTACAGGGTCTGGAGCGGGGACAGGCTCGTCGGCGACCAGCCGCGGTTGCCGGTGATGCCGACGGCCGAGAACGAGCGGCCGTGGTAGCTGTTGCGCAGGGCCAGGACCTGGTTCGAGCGGCGGTGGGCGGTGGCGAGCAGCAGGGCCGCGTCGTTGGCCTCGGTGCCGGACGTGGTGAAGAAGACGCGGGCGTCGGGGATGCCCGAGAGCCGGGCGATCCGCTCGGCGAGGTCGACCATGGGGCGGTTCAGGTAGAGCGTCGAGGAGTGGATGAGGCGGCCGGCCTGCTCGCTCACCGCCTTGGTGACCTCGGGCAGCGCGTGCGCGGTCATCGTGGTGAGGATGCCGCCGAAGAAGTCGAGGTACTTGTTGCCCTCCGCGTCCCAGACGTGGCGGCCCTCGCCGTGGGTGAGCTCGATCGGCTCGGCGTAGTACAGCGCCAGCCAGTCCGGCAGAGCGGCGCGGTGGCGGGCATGCAGATCGCGTGACGGCACGGCAGCGGTGTCCCTTCGTCGGACGGCACGGCTGGGGATCTACGCCCGTAGACCCAGTCGTAGAGGGACGAACGTAAGCCCACCCGGGAGGCTTGCCAAGACCATCGTCGGCAACCCGCTGGTTCGGTCCCGATTCGCACCCTTGCGGGTGACCGCGCCGCTCATACCCGCGGGCACACCCGCCCCTGCGGCCCCGGGCACACCGGCCCACGTGGCCGCACGGACGGGGCCAGGGCACCCGCCCCGCGGGCTCAGGCGGGCACCAGCGCGCAGCTCACCACCAGCTCGTCCATCGACAGCCCCAGCTCGCGCGCGATGGCGGCGACGGTGAAGAAGGCGGGGGTCGGCGCCCGGCCCGTCTCGATCTTGCGCAGCGTCTCCACGGAGACCCCCGCGGCGGCGGCGACCTCGGTCATGCTGCGCCCGCGCCGCGCCTCGCGCAGCAGCCGGCCGAGACGCTCGCCGCGTTCGCGCTCTTGCGGGGTCAGAGGGGTTCGCACCATGCCCCCAGCCTACCCGAGACACCCATTCCTATACCGGATACAAATACCGGTCCGTCGGCGGGCGCGGTCAGGAGGACGGCGCCACGAGCCCGGACTCGTACGCGGTGATGACCAGGTGGACGCGGTCGCGGGCGTCCAGTTTGGTGAGGAGGCGCGCCACGTGGGACTTGGCGGTGGCCATGCTGATGACCAGCTCGTCGGCGATCTCCTGGTTGGAGCGGCCGAGGCCGATCAGGGTCAGCACCTCGCGCTCGCGCCGGGTGATCCCCTCCACCGGCCGCCGCGGGCGCGGCGCGGCCGGTTCCGGCCGGCCCACGAAGTCGGCGATGAGGCGGCGGGTGACGCCGGGGGCGATCAGGGCGTCGCCCCCGGCGACCACGCGGACGGCCGCGAGGATCTCCTCCAGCTGCATGTCCTTCACGGCGAACCCGGCCGCGCCTGCCCGCAGCGCCCCGTACACGTACGCGTCCTCGTCGAAGGTGGTGAGCACCAGGACCCGGCTGCCGGAGTCCGCCGCCGTGATCCGCCGGGTCGCCTCGATGCCGTCCACGCCGGGCATCCGGATGTCCATCACCACCACGTCGGGCCGCAGCCGCGCGGTCAGCTCGACGGCCTCGGCGCCGTCCCCCGCCTCGCCGACGACCTCCAGATCGGCCGTGTCGGCGATGAGGACCCGCAGCCCGGAGCGGACCAGCGGCTGGTCGTCGACGAGCAGCACCCGTACGGTCATCGCGCCCCTCCCGGCAGCGGTATCCGGGCCGCCACCCGGAAGCCGCCCTCCGGCCGCGGCCCGGCGCTGAACTCGCCGTGCAGCAGGCTCACCCGCTCCCCCATCCCCGTGATCCCCGTCCCCGGCACGGCGTCCGGCGCGCCCGCCCCGGCGTCCACGACCTCCAGGCGCAGCGCGTCGTCGGCGTACGCGACCAGGACGCGGCAGGAGTCGGTGGCCGCGTGCCGGACCACGTTGGTCAGGGACTCCTGCACGATCCGGTACGCCGACAGGTCGATGTCCGGCGGCAGCGGGCGCGGCGCGCCTTCCTGAACGACCTCGACGCGCACGCCCGCGTGCCGTGCGGTGCCCTCGGCGAGCCGCCCGAGGTCGGCGAGCCCGGCGGCGGGCGCGAGCGGCGCCGCCGTGCCCGGCTCGGCCCCGCGCAGCGCGACGAGCGCCCGGCGCAGCCCCCGCAGGGTCTCGCGGCTGGTCGCCTCGACCGCCTCCAACGCCTGCCGCGCCTCCAGCGGCTGGGTCTCGATGACCCGGCTCGCGACCCCCGACTGGATCGCCACGACCCCGAGCCCGTGCGCCACCATGTCGTGCAACTCCCGGGCTATGCGCAGCCGTTCGGCGGTCACCGCCTCGGTCACGGCGCGCTCGCGCAGGGTCGCGGCGTGCGCGCGCCGTTCCCGGCCGAGCAGCCCCACCATGCAGGCGACGAGCAGCACGAGGACGGCGACGACCCCGAACGCGAGGAGGTTCTCCGGGTGCACGAACGAAAGGACGGCCCCGGTCTGGGCGAGGACGCACAGGGCGAGGCCGGTGGCCCACTGGCGGGGCGGGCGGGTGGCGACGAGGCACGCGAGCACCACGTCCGCCGAGACGAAGGCCGCCACCGTCGTCTGCCGCGCCTCGTCGGCGGGTCCGTGCGTGGGCAGCAGGGCGATCGCGAACAGGGAGCCGAGCAGCACGGTGATCAGGGCGAGCAGGGGCGCCCGGCGGACGACGCCCGCGAGCAGCACGGCCGCCAGCGCCACCCCGAGCGTGCGCACCGGCGGCAGCACCGCGGAGGAGCCGAACAACAGCAGCCCGCCCGTCGGCGGATACAGCGCGAGCCCGGCCCAGGCGGCGGCGCGGCGCGCGGTAGGTGTGATGTGCACACCGGTGAGCGTACGAGGGCGGGGCGCGCGGGGGCATCGTTCCGTGGGATGCATTCCCCGGGCCGATGTGCGCCCGTGGTCCCGCCCGGCACGGTGGACCGCATGATCGACGTCAGCGCAGTGACCAAGCGGTACGGGCGGCGGACGGCCGTCGACGACCTGTCCTTCACGGTGCGGCCCGGGGTCGTCACCGGGTTCCTGGGCCCGAACGGGGCGGGCAAGTCCACCACCCTGCGGGTGATCCTCGGCCTGGACGCGCCGGACGCGGGCGGCACCACGGTGTGCGGGGTGCCGTTCGCCTCGCTCCCGCGCGGCCTGCGGCACGCCGGAGCGCTGCTCGACGCGCAGCAGGTGCACGGCGGCCGCACGGCCCGCGCCCACCTCGCGGCGCTGGCCCGCTCCAACGGGCTGCCCGCCCGGCGGGTCGCCGAGGTGCTGGGCGAGGTCGGTCTCGACGAGGCCGCCGGGCGGCGCGTCGGCGGCTTCTCGCTCGGCATGAAGCAGCGGCTCGGCGTGGCGGCGGCGCTGCTCGGGGACCCGCCGGTGCTGCTGTTCGACGAGCCCTTCAACGGCATGGACCCGGAGGGCGTGCGGTGGCTGCGCCGCCTCTTCCGGCACCTCGCCGCGGAGGGCCGCACGGTCTTCCTCTCCAGCCATCTGATGTCCGAGATGGAGTCCACCGCCGAGGAGCTGATCGTGATCGGCCGGGGCCGGCTCGTCGCGGCCGAGCCGCTGCGGGCGTTCGCGGCGCGCGCCCCGCGGACCGGCGTGGTGGTGGGCGCCGTGCGCGCCGGTGAACTCGCCGGCCCCCTGACGGCGGCCGGGGCCGCGGTGACGGCGGAGGGCGGCGAGCGCCTCGTGGTGACCGGCCTGCCCGCCGCGCGGATCGGCGCCCTCGCCCTGGAACACGGCATCGGCCTGCACGAACTGACCACCCGGACCGCCTCGTTGGAGGAAGCCTTCATGGAACTGACCGCCGACCGCGTCGAATACCCGGCGAGGGCCGCCCGGTGACCGGCGTCGCCCGTGCCCGCTTCCCCGACCTGCTCGCCGCCGAATGGATCAAGGTGCGCTCGCTGCGGTCCACCCCGTGGATCCTGGCGGCCGTCACCCTGACCGTGCTCACCACCGCGGCGCTGGCCGCGTGGAGCGACCATCAGGACCTGCCCCGCCTCGGCGCGCGGGCCCGGCGCGAGCACGTCTTCGCCCTGGGCGACGCGTTTCCCGCCGAGGGGTACCTGACGCTGATGCTGGCGGCGGGCAGCGTCGGCGCGATCGTCGTCGTCAGCGAGTACGGCAGCGGCCTGATCCGCACGACGACCGCGGCGGTACCCGCGCGCCGGGCGGTCATGCTGGCCAAGGCGGCCGTGACCGCGGGGCTGTGGGCGGGGGTCGGAGCCGTCTGCGCCCTCGGTTCGTTCGCCGTGTCCCAGGCGATCCTGAGCGACGGGGGCGCCGCCGCCCGGTTCACCGAACCGGCCTCGCTGCGGGCCGTCGCCGCGTCCGCGCTGCTCGCGCCGGTCTGCGCGCTCGTCGGGTTCGGTCTGGGCGTGCTGCTGCGGCACGGCGCCACCACGATGGTGGCGACGGCGTTCGTGCTGCTGATGCTGCCGCTGTTCCTCGGCGGGGACCGCCCGTGGACCGAGCGGGCGCGCCACATGATGGTGCAGCACGCCTGGCAGCGGCTGGTCACCCTGTACGGCTGGGGACCGGACGCCTACGGCGGCGCGACGGTCGCCGGGGCCTGGGCGGTTTTCGCCGCCTGGCCCCTGGTGGCCGTCGCGCTCGCCCTGGTCGTCGTGGGCCGCCGGGACGTGTGAGGGCCTGCTCAGTGGGCGGGATCGACCACCCGCGCGGAGCCGCCGCCGCGCCGCACCGTCTCCGCGGCGGCGAGCCACTTGCCGCCCGGCAGGCGCTGGATGCCGGTGGTCGCGCCGATCTCGGGGTTGACCTTGAAGGAGTGGCCGATCGCCTCGAGCCGGCCGCGCAGGGCGCTGTCGTAGAGGGCGGGTTCGAGTTCGGTCTGGGCGGCGTTGCGCTGGCTGGCGCGCGGCGCCGCGATGGCGTCGACGAGCGGCAGGCCCCGGTCGAGGAAGCCGGTCAGGGTCTGCAGCACGGTGGTGATGATGGAGGCGCCGCCGGGCGAGCCGAGTGCGACGACGGGCCGTCCGCCGCGGTCGAGGACGATCGTGGGCGCGATCGAGGAGCGCGGGCGTTTGCCGGGGCCCGGCAGGTTCGGGTCGTGCACGGCGGGGTTGGCGGGCGCGAAGGAGAAGTCGGTCAGCTCGTTGTTGAGCAGGAAGCCGCGGCCGGGCACGGTGATGCCGCTGCCGCCGGTCTGCTCGATGGTGAGGGTGTAGGAGACGACGTTGCCCCACTTGTCGGCGGTCGTCAGATGCGTGGTGTTCTCGCCCTCGTACGTCGTCGGGGCAGCCTTGTCACCGGTCGTGCCGCAGGTGCCTGGGTGGCGGGGGTCGCCGGGCGCGAGCGGGCTGGTGAGCACGGCGTCGTCCTTGATGAGGCATGCGCGCGCGTCCGCGAACCGCTGCGCGAGCAGCTGCCGGGTGGGGACGGACTCGAAGGCCGGGTCGCCCACCCAGCGGCCCCGGTCGGCGAACGCGATCCGGCTCGCCTCGATGAACCGGTGCAGGTACCGCGTCTGCGACGCCTTCGACAGGTCGGTCCGCTCCAGGATGTTGAGGGCCTCGCCGACGGTCGTGCCGCCCGAGGAGGACGGCGCCATCGAATAGACGCCGAGGCCGCGGTACGAGGTCTTCGAGGGGGCCCGGAAGAGTGCGTCGTACGCCTTGAGGTCCCGCGCGGAGAGCCTGCCGGGCCGCGCCGTGTACGACGAGCCGGGGTCCACCGGCGGCTTGTTGACGGTCCGCACGACGTCGGCGCCGATGTCCCCGTGGTACATCGCCCCGGCGCCCTCGCGGGCCAGCTCCCGGTACGTGCGGGCCAGGTCGGGGTTCTTGAACGTCGAGCCGACGACGGGCAGCCGGCCGTCCGGCAGGAAGAGCCGCGCGGTGTCGGGGAAGTTCCGGAACCGCGCCTCGTTCTGGGCGGTCTGCGCGCGGAAGGTGGCGTCGACGGTGAAGCCGCGGCGGGCCAGCCGCTCGGCGGGCGCGAGCACGGCGGACAGCCGCTTGGTGCCCCACGCGTCCAGCGCGGACTGCCAGGTGGCCGGGGTTCCGGGTGTGCCGACGCTCAGGCCGCTGGTGACCGCGGCGTCGAAGGGCAGCGGCTTGCCGTCCTCCAGGAACAGGCCGGGGCCCGCCGTCAGCGGCGCCGTCTCGCGGCCGTCGAGGGTGTGGACCGTGCGCGACCTGGCGTCGTAGGCGACGAAGTAACCGCCGCCGCCGACGCCGGAGGAGTACGGCTCGCTCACGCCGAGCGCGGCGGCGGTGGCGACGGCGGCGTCCACCGCGTTGCCCCCGGCGCGCAGCACCTCGATCCCGGCGGCCGAGGCGTCGGCGTCGACGCTCGCCACGGCGCCGCCGTACCCGACGGCGACGGGGACCTTCCCGGGTGCGCCGCCGGAGCCGCCCGGGGCGGCGGCGGAGGGAGGCGCCGCGGCCCCGACCGCCACCATCGACGCCGTCACCGCGCACAGTGCCAGCTTCCGCGTGACTGAACCCCTCATCAGTACCTCCGGGTCAACGGGCGTCTGCGCAGCGTAACTTGAGTTCGGGCGAGCGTCAGGACCCCCTCGAACACCGGTGCGTCCGTTGGCTAGAGTGCGCGCCCATGACTGACGACGTGCGCACCATCGTCCTCGGCCTGATCGCAGCGGGCGCCGGCGCCGCGCTGGGCTGGCTCGTCCGCGGTCACCTGTGGAAGCGCAGGCTCCGCCGCAAGCAGGCGTTCTTCGGGCTGCCCGACAACTCCGAGTCGCTGCTGGTCGTCAACCGCGACGCGGGCGGCCCCGAGCTGGCCGTGAAGCGCCACGACGTCTTCGCGCTCCTCGAACTCTCCGCGCTCGTCAAGGACTGCGGCGCCCACGCCCAGATCGTCGCCCACGACACGGCCCGGCAGGGTTTCGGCGAGCGCACCGAGTTCTGTGTCGGGGGCCCGGCCGCGAACCGGCGCATGGCCGCCCACATGGTGAGCCTGCTACCCGGCATCCGCGTCAACACCGACCCCGAACCGGGCCCGGACCGCGGCGCCTTCCAGGTCGGCCCGGAGCGCTACCGGCTGGAGCCCGGGATCGCCGAGCACGTGGTCCTCGCGCGGCTGACGGCGGGCCAGGCCGGGGAGGCCCGGCCGGTGTTCCTCTTCTGCGGTCAGCTGCCCATCACCCATCAGGCGGCCACCCGCTACCTCGCCCGGCACCACGAGCGCCTGGCCCGCAAGCACGGCAGCGGCTCGTTCGTGCTGCTGCTGAAGGTGGTCAACTCGGGCGCGTACGGGCCCGACGTCGTCGAGCTGGTGGCCGATGTCACCCGGGCCGCGCAGGCCCCGCTGCCCGCTCCGGCGACGCAGCGCACCTCGCACCGCGCGGGCTGACCGTTCCGTCGGGTGGTCCCCGGAAACCAAGGGGAGCGGTGCCCCTGCCGCGTACGAATGCGACAAGGGCCCGCTCGGCCTCGGCAAGCAGGCGCGTCCCGTTCCGCGCGCAGCTGACCTTCTCCGCACGGTGCGTGCGGAGTGATCTCCGGCTGCTGGGCGGGGACTGCCCATGCTCCGCCTACTGCACCCCTGGCAGCAGCGTCCCCGGTTCGGCCGGGGCGACGTCCGCGGCGTCCGTCTTGGGGTTGCGCCGCTGGCGCTTGGACACCCACCGGGCGAACCACGACAGCACCATGCACATCCCGATGTAGATCGGCGAGATCACCATCACCACGGGGATGAAGGGCAAATCGTAGTCGAGGTTCGACGCGATGAGCTTCCCGGCATGGAGGAACTCCTCATAGGTGATCAAATAGCCGAGCGAGGTGTCCTTCAACGCCACCACCAGCTGGCTGATGATGGCGGGCAGCATGGCCCGTACGGCCTGCGGCACGAGGACGTGGGTCATGACCTGCGTCTTGCGCATGCCGAGCGCGTACGCGGCCTCGTGCTGCCCGCGCTCCACGGCGTTGATGCCGGAGCGGAACACCTCGGCGAGCACGGAGCCGTTGTAGAGGGTCAGACCCGCCACGAGCGCGGACAGCGGCTCCATCTTCAGGGCCACATAGATGAAGAAGATCATCACGAGGACCGGCATGGCGCGGAAGAACTCGACGAACAGCGTGGCGAGCCAGCGCACCGGCGCGTGGTCCGAGAGGCGGCCCACGGCGAGCAGGGTGCCGAGCACGAGCGAGAGGACGGCGGCCAGGCCGAAGGCCTTGAGCGTGTTGCCGAGCCCGCGCAGCAGCAGCTCCTGGATGCCCTTGTACTCGAACGGCGTCCACTTCGTGGCGGTGAACTGGTCGGTGTCGAACAGGAGGTAGAGGACCCAGCCGATGAGCGCGAGCACGAGCAGCGTGGAGATCAGCCCGTACAGGCGGTGGCGGCGCTCGGTCCTGGGGCCCGGGATGTCGTAGAGGGCGGTGGCGCCGTGGTCGAGGGCTTTCATCGGGCGACTCCCCAGCGCTTCTCGAGGATGTTGAAGACCGCGCTGATGGCGAGCGTGATGATCAGGTAGCCGAGGGCGATCCAGACGAACGTCCAGATGATGTTGTAGCCCAGCTCGCTGAGCGTCTTGTACGTGCCGAGCAGTTCGACGACGCTGAACGCGCCCGCGATCGCCGAGTTCTTGGCGAGCGCGATCAGGGTGGAGCCGACCGGCGGGATCACGGACCGGAAGGCCTGCGGCAGGATCACGTGGGTCAGTGTCTGACCGAACGTCATGCCGAGGCTGCGGGCCGCCTCGCCCTGCCCCCGCGGCACGGTGTTGATGCCGGAGCGCAGCGCCTCGCAGATGAAGGCGGAGGTGTAGCAGCCGAGTGCCAGCACCGCGAAGACGGTGAAGGGCAGCACGAGCCCGAAGCGGGGCAGCCCGAGCAGGACCGCGAAGAAGAGGAGCGTCAGCGGGGTGTTGCGCAGGACGGTGACCCAGGCGGTGCCGAGCGCGCGGAAGGAGCCGACGGGCGCGACCCGGAAGGACGCCATGACGAAGCCGAGCACGAGGGCGAGGATCGAGGCGTAGACGGTGAGCTCGACGGTACCGAGGAAGCCCTTCCAGTACGTCGAGATGTTGTCGGTCAGGACGTTCACGTAACGCTCCTCAGCTCGCCGGGTAGCGGTCGACGGGCGGCGGCTTCGGGGCGGGGGTGCCGGACAGGCCGAGCGTCGCCTGGAACGCCCGTTTCCAGTCGCCGTTCTTCTGGCGGGCCTCCAGGGCGTCGTTCATGGCGGAGCGCAGGGCGTCGTCGCCGCGCGGGAGGCCGATGCCGTACGGCTCCTGCGAGAACGGCCGGCCGGCCAGCTTCATCTCGTCGGGCGCCTTGGCGGCGAAGCCGAGCAGGATCGCGTCGTCGGTGGTGACGGCGTCGACCTGGTAGGTCAGCAGGTTGTCGACGCAGATCGAGTACGTGTCGTAGGCGACGAGCTCCGCCTTGGGGTGGTCGGCCTGGATGCGCTGGTACGGGGTCGAACCCGCGGCAGAGCAGACCCGCTTGCCGTCGAGGTCGTCCGGCCCGCCGATGTCGTCCTCGTCGGTGCGGACGAGCAGCGACTGGCCGGCCATGTAGTAGGGCCCGGCGAAGCCGACGAGCTTCTTGCGGTTGTCGTTGATGGTGTAGGTACCCACGTAGTAGTCGATCTGGCCGTTCTGCAGGGCCGTCTCGCGGTTGGCTGAGGCGATCGTCTTGAACGTGATCTTCTTGGGGTCGAGGCCGAGCGAGGCCGAGACCATCTTGGCGATCTCGATGTCGAAACCGGAGTAGACGCCGTTCGCCGGGTTCTTCTCGCCGAGGTAGGGCTGGTCCTCCTTGGCGCCGACGACGAAGTGGCCCCGGCGCCTGGCCTTCTCCCACGTGCGGGAGGCGGGCAGGGTGAAGCCGCGCGCGACCGCGTACCGGGGAAGCTGGTCGCCCGAGGGGCCCTTGACGGGCGGGCTGCCGTCCTTGCCGCAGGCGGTGGCGGCGAGCGCGGTCACCGCCAGGGCGGTGAACAGCCGTAGTGACGTGCGCATCATGGGTGCTGCACTCCCCCGTCAGTGCTTGAGGATCTTGGAGAGGAAGTCCCGGGCGCGCTCGCTCTCGGGGTGGGTGAAGAAGTCCTCGGGGGCGCGGTCCTCGACGATCCTGCCGTCGGCCATGAAGACGACGCGGTCGGCGGCGGTGCGGGCGAAGCCCATCTCGTGGGTGACGACGACCATCGTCATGCCCTCGCGCGCCAGTTGCTGCATGACCTCCAGGACCTCGTTGATCATCTCGGGGTCGAGGGCCGAGGTCGGCTCGTCGAAGAGCAGGGCCTTGGGGTCCATGGCCAGGGCGCGGGCGATGGCGACGCGCTGCTGCTGGCCGCCGGAGAGCTGGGCGGGGAACTTGTCCGCGTGCGCGGCGAGGCCGACGCGGTCGAGGAGTTCGCGGGAGCGCTTGTCGGCCGCGTCCTTCTTCCGCTTCCTGACCTTGACCTGGGCCAGCGACACGTTCTGCAGGACCGTCTTGTGCGCGAAGAGGTTGAAGGACTGGAAGACCATGCCGACTTCGGCTCTGAGCTGGGCGAGCGCCTTGCCCTCCGCGGGCAGCGGCCGGCCGTCGAGCCGGATGGTCCCGGAGCGCACGGTCTCCAGCCGGTTGATCGTCCGGCAGAGCGTCGACTTGCCCGACCCCGAGGGGCCGATGACCACCACCACCTCCCCCTTGCCGACGGTGAGGTCGATGTCCTTCAGGACATGCAGCTCCCCGTAGTACTTGTTCACGTCACGCAGCTCGATCAACGGATCGACGGCCATGGCAGTACCTGCCCACTCTCAGCTGTGTCGGTCCGCGCAAACTATCCACGCCGATATGGGACTTAACAGACGACACGCACTTATGGGCATTAACCGTATTTGCGGCTCAGCGGTGTCCCGGCCGCCGGGCCGGGACACGGCGGCCGCGCCTCAGGATTCCGCGGCCTCCGCGTAGAACTGGGACAACTCGGGGGCACCGCTCGCCGCCCAGGACTGGCCCGCCTCCACGACGTCGATCTCCCGGCCGGACGCGAGGCGCACCACCGGCTGCCCGTTGGGCCAGACCACCCAGGCGGCGCCCGGCACCCGGCGCACCAGGACCGTGCCGAGGTACAGGCCCGCGTCGTTGCCGAGCCAGAGCAGCGCCTCCTCGTCCTCCCGCCAGCGCGGCACCAGCTGGTCGAGGGCGGCCAAGGACCGTACGGAGTCGTCGAGTTCGACGCCGGACTGCTCCGCCTGGGCACGCAACAGCTCGCACTCGGCCAGGAGTTCGCCGACCCCGGCGGCGCCGTCACCGTCCGGCGGGAAGACGGCGACGGCCGCGGCACCGTGCCTCTTGCGCCAGTTGTCCACGAAAGGGATCTTCATACCGTCCAGCCTCGCATCCGGCCCCGCGCTCGCACCACAGGCGCGCTGGCCTACGTTCCCGGTGAGTTCACGCCGCATTCGGCCGTACCTCGTTGACGCCGTCCCACCCCCTTCCTACCTTCGTGGCGCACCCGTCACACCCGCCGCGCCACGGAAGGGAGCCGGTCTTGCGCCGACGCACCTGGGGAAGTGCCGTCCTGTTGGCCCTCTGCGCGGGGCTCAGCCCGCACGCGGCGGCCCCGGCGGCCGCCGCGCACCGACCCGGGCCGCTCCCCCTGGAGCGGCTCTTCGACAACCGGGCGGTCAGCGACGACCGTTCACCCGGGCAGGCGGACTTCGACGGGGCCGGCGGCTCGCTCTCCGCCCAGGACCTGACGGCCGCGGGCTGGAGCCCGGGCACCCGCCTCGGCGCCGAGGGGGCGCGGCTGACCTGGCCGCGCCCGGCCGGGACCGGGCCCGACAACGTACGCGCGAACGGGCAGCGGGTCCGGGTGACCGGCCGGGGCGACGCGCTGGCCTTCCTCGTCGCCGGCACCGGCGGGGACGCCCGCGGGACGGGCACCGTGCGCTACGCCGACGGCAGCCGCTCCGCGTACACGCTCACCGCCCCCGACTGGCGTACCGGACCGCTCGCCACGAAGTCCGTCGCATTGCCGCACCGGAACACGCCGGACGGCCAACTCCTCGACAGGACACGGCTGTACGTCGTGACCGTGCCGGTGCGGGCCCGGCACGCCATCGCCTCGGTGGAGCTGCCGCGGGTGACCGGCGGCGCCGCGCTGCACGTGTTCGCGCTGGCGGTGCGCGCGGCGACGACGGGGTGGACCGGGACCTGGGCGGCCTCCCCGGCCGGATACACCACGGTGGGGCCCTGGGCGGACCGCACGGTGCGGCTCGTCGTGCACACGAGCGTCGGCGGGCCACGGGTGCGCATCCGCCTCGACAACACGTTCGCCTCGACCCCGGTACGGATCGGGAGCGCGTCGGTGGCGGTGCGGGAGGCCGGGGCGGCGGCGCGGGGGAAGCCCGTGCCGCTGACCTTCGGGGGCGCGGCGGGGGCCCGGCTGCCGGCGGGTTCCCAGGCGTACAGCGACCCGGTCGGCCTGCGGGTGCCGGCCGACGGCGATCTGCTGGTCAGCTTCCACCTGCCCGAACCGGTGACCGCCGCGCCCGTGCACAGCCAGGCGCTCCAGACCTCGTACGTGAGCGGGCCCGGGGACCACGCGGCGGAGGCCGCGGGCGCGGCGTACACCTCGACGCTCTCGTACTGGCCGCTGCTCACGGGCGTCGACGTCGCCGGCGGGCCGGGTTCCGTGGTGGTGCTCGGCGACTCGATCACCGACGGCGTGCGCTCGACGCCCGACGCGAACAGGCGGTGGCCGAACGTCCTGGCCCGGCGGCTGCTGGCGCAGTCGGCCGTGCCGCGCTACGGCGTGCTCGACGCGGGCATCTCGGCCAACCGGGTGCTGGCCGACCGCTACCCCGGGGACGGGATCTCCACGGACACCGGCGGGGTGAGCGCCCTGCACCGGCTCGACCGGGACGTGTTCGCGGCGACCTCCGCGCGGACCGTCGTGGTCTTCCTCGGCGTCAACGACGTGCGCTGGGGGGCGAGTGCGGAGCAGGTCGGGGCGGGGCTGCGGGAGATCGCCGGGCGGGCGCACGCGCGGGGGCTGAGGGTGCTCGGGGCGACCATCACCCCGTGCGGCGGGGAGGCGTTGTGCACGGCTGCGGTCGATGCGGAGCGGGTCGCTGTCAACGGGTTGCTGCGTGGGGGCGGGGCCGGGTTCGACGGGGTGTTCGACTTTGATGCGGTGGTGCGGGATCCGGCTCGGCCGGAGCGGATGCGGGTGGAGTTCGACAGCGGGGATCACTTGCACCCGGGCGACGCGGGCCTCGCGGCCCTGGCCGCCTCTATCCAGCTCAGCACGCTGATCCCGCGTGCCTAGGTACCCACTCACCTGCGGGCCGGTGGGGGCTGGTCGCGCAGTT
This sequence comes from Streptomyces sp. NPDC049813, assembly GCF_044465085.1. NCBI lineage: Bacteria > Bacillati > Actinomycetota > Actinomycetes > Kitasatosporales > Streptomycetaceae > Streptomyces > Streptomyces sp. NPDC049813. The sequence continues at coordinate 153,499 of NZ_JBITLI010000003.1, forward strand.
CCCCGCGCCCCTCAAAGGCGCACTCCGTGCGCCCCCGTCTTCGGCCGCGGGCCGGTGGGGCTTCTCGCGCCGTTCCCCGCGCCCCTGAAGGCTTGCGGCTTCGCCGCAGCCTGAGGGGCCGCTGCCCCGGAGGCCGATGAGACAGCGCACGAAGTGCGCATCTCAGGGGCGCGGGGAACTGCGCGACCAGCCCCCACCGGCCCGCGGGTGAGGACGCACCCCGGGACACAGCCCCACCCGCCCGCGGGACGCTACACGTCGAGGTCGACCACCACGGGGGCGTGATCGGACGCCCCCTTGCCCTTGCGCTCCTCACGATCGACATACGCGTCCTTCGCCGCCCCGGCGAACGCCGGGTTCCCGTACACCAAGTCGATCCGCATCCCCCGGTTCTTGGGGAACCCGAGCTGCCGATAGTCCCAGTACGTGAAGGGCCGGTCGTACTTGAGCGGCCGCGGCACCACGTCGGACAGCCCCGCCCCCCGCAGCGCGGCCAGCGCGTCCCGCTCGCCCGGAGTGACGTGCGTGGCGCCCTCGAAGAGGGAGATGTCCCAGACGTCGTCGTCCGTCGGCGCCACGTTGTAGTCCCCCAGGACCGCGAAGGGGCGGGAGCCGGCCGCGTCGCCCGCGACGGCCGCCGTGAGGGCCTCGAACCACCGGAGCTTGTACGCGTAGTGCGGGTGGTCCACCTCGCGGCCGTTCGGCACGTAGACCGACCAGACGCGGACCGGACCGCAGGTCGCGGAGACGGCGCGGGGCTCCTGGACGCCCTCGTACCCCGGGTCGCCGGGCAGGCCCCGGACGACGTCCTCCAGGCCGACCCGGGAGAGCACCGCCACCCCGTTCCACCTGCCGTCCGCGTGCACCGCCGACTCGTAGCCCAGCTCCCGCAGCTCGTCCGTGGGGAACTGCTCCGCCGAGCACTTGGTCTCCTGGACGCACAGCACGTCCGTGCCGCTGGACTCCAGCCAGGCGAGGAGGCGCGGGAGGCGCGCGGTGATCGAGTTCACGTTCCACGTAGCAATGCGCATGTCCTCCAACCTACCGGGCGGGTCCGACAACGGGCCGTCGCCGCGTCCGGATATAGACAGGCAACCTTGCAAGTTTTCCTGTCAGACAGGTAGCCTGTTCATCATGAGCATCAGCACCCCCCTGGACGAGCGCCCCGCCCTCGTCCTCATCGACCTCCAGAACGGCATCCTCGGCCTGCCCACCGTGCACCCCTCCGCCGAGGTCCTGAAGAACGGCGCGCGGCTCGCCGACGCCTTCCGCGCCAAGGGGCTCCCCGTCGTGCGCGTCCGCGTGACCTGGTCGCCCGACGGCGGCGACCTGCCGGTGAGCCGCTCCGAGGCGCCCGGCATGACGCAGGCGCCGCCGGCCGGGTTCGCCGAGTTCCCGGCCGAGCTCGGCCCGCTGGGCGACGACATCGTGATCACTAAGCGGCACTGGGGCGCGTTCACCGGCACCGAGCTGGACCTGCAGCTGCGCCGCCGCGGCGTCACCCAGATCGTGCTCGGCGGCATCTCGACGTCGATCGGCGTCGAGTCGACCGCGCGCTCCGCGTTCGAGCTGAGCTACCACCAGGTGATCGTCACGGACGCGACGACCGACACGGACGCCGCGTCCCACGAGCACTCCTTCGGCAAGATCTTCCCGCGCATCGCCGAACTCGGCACCACGGACGAGGTGCTCGAACTCCTCGGCCGATAGCGCCCTGAAGCGCACGACAGCGCCCGACAGCGCCCGAGAGCCGGGGCTCAGAGCCGGGCCGAGCCACCCGGCGCGAGCCGCAGGTGCTCCGCGCCGCCGAGGCCGCCGATCTGCCGGTCGTAGATCGGCCGGGCCAGGTCGGTCAGCAGCGCGTCGTGGATGTCGTAGGCGCGGTCCGGCTTCACCTCGCGTACGTAGTCGATCACCTCGGAGATCTTGTTCCAGGGCGCCATCACCGGCAGCATCAGCGTCTCGACCTGGTGGTCGGGGACGGTGAGGGCGTCGCCGGGGTGGAAGAGCGTGCCCGCGTCGACGAGGTAGCCGACGTTCGTGACGCGCGGGATGTCCGGGTGGATGACGGCGTGCAGTTCGCCGTGGACCTGGACGTCGAAGCCGGCCGCGCTGAACGTGTCACCGTGGCCGACCGTGTGCACCCGGCCCGGGAACGCGGCGGCGAGCTGCTCCGCGACCGAGGCGAGCGTCCAGATCTGCGCGCCGGGACGGTCCTCCATCCCGGCGCGCAGCCGTGCCTCGTCGAAGTGGTCGGGGTGCTCGTGCGTCACGAGGATCACGTCGGCGCCGAGCGCCGCGTCCTGTTCGGAGAACCCGCCGGGGTCGATGACCAGGGTCTGCCCGTCCTTCTCCAGGCGGACGCAGGAGTGGGACTTCTTCGTGAGCTTCATGGCTCCATCCTGCTCCCGCCGGGCGCCCGGCGGACAATCGGGAGCCTGGTGCTCCTGCCACCCCCGTGACCGGCCGCGGGCGGGACCCGCGCCACCCGCCCGGCGCTCACTCCGGCGGAGTCGTCTCCTCGCGGATGACCTGCTGGGCGACCTTGAAGGCGGCGCCGGCCGCGGGGACGCCGCAGTAGACCGCCGTCTGGAGCAGGACTTCCTTGATCTCGTCGGCGGTCAGGCCGTTGCGCAGCGCCGCCCGGGTGTGGGCGGCCAGATCGTCGAGGTGCCCGCTCGCGACCAGGGCCGTCAGAGCCACGCCGGAGCGCATCCGGCGGTCGAGCCCGGGGCGGCTCCAGACCTCGCCCCAGGCGTAGCGCGTGAGGAACTCCTGGTAGTCGCCGGAGAAGTCGTCGGCGGTGGCCAGGGCCTGGTCCACGTGGGCGTCGCCCAGCACCGCGCGGCGCACCTTCAGACCCACCTCGTGCGGGTCGGGCCGGACGGCCGCCTCGGGCTGCGCGGCGGCGGCGATCTCGGCGACGGGTGCGACCGGCGGGGGCGGCGGCGCGATGACCGGCTTGACGGGCGCGGCGGGGATGGCGTGCTGGCCGGTCTCGTACGCGGGCAGCCAGGCCGAGGAGAAGTGGCGTACGAGGAGGTCGGTGACGGCCGCGGGCTGCTCCACCGGGGCCAGGTGGGAGGCGCCGGGGACCACCGCGAGCCGGGCGTCCGGAATCCCGGCGACGAGCGTACGGGCCTGGGCCGGACCGGTGACCTGGTCCTCCGAGCCGACCAGGACGAGGGTCGGGACGCCGATGGCGCCCAGTTCGGCGCGGACGTCGAAGGCGGCCAGGGCCTCGCAGGCGGCTATGTAGCAGCCGGGGTCGGTCGTGCGGACCATCTGGACCGCCCAGTCCGTGATCGCGGGCTGCGCGGCGGCGAAGCCGGAGGTGAACCAGCGCTCGGGCGAGGTGCGGGCGATGGGGTCGAGGCCGTTGCTGCGCACGATGACGCCGCGCTGGCGGAACTCGTCGGCGGTCCCGAACCGCGGCGAGGCCGCGATCAGGCCGAGCGAGGCGACGCGCTGCGGGTGGCGCAGCGCCAGCTCGGCGCCGATCGCACCGCCCAGCGAACACCCGGCGTACCCGAACCGCCCCACACCGACCAGGTCGAGCGTGGCGAGGAGCCGGTCCGCGAGCGCGGCGACGGAACCGACCGGGTGGGCCGGGGCGCCGCCGTGGCCCGGCAGGTCGTAGCGGAACACCCGCCACTGCCTGGCCAGCTCGGGGACCTGGCGGTCCCACATGTGCCAGGTGGTGCCCAGTGAGGGGCCCAGGATCAGGACAGGAGCGTCTTCTGGCCCGTCAAAGCGGTATTGCAGGGTGTTCATCGGCGTCTCACTCACCTGCCCGACCCTCTCATCTGTCACCAGCGGTCCTACCGGCAGGGCCAGACAGTACCGGGCGACGACGGCACGGAAGCGGTGCGGGCCGCCTCCACGTCCAAGGCCATCGGCTCGGGCCGTCTTCAGAGGCGACCATTGTTCCGGTCACGTCGCAGAAAAGAAAAAAGCAGATATCCGCTGCCCGCGAGGATGAATACCCCGAGCCCCGCGTAGACGATCCCCTGATCCCCCCCGACAGCCACGCCTTCCACCGTGGCCGCAACCCCGAGAATCAGCATCAACCCGATGAAAACCAGAAGATTGCGATTCATTTTCTGCATGCGGATTCCTCCTGATGAGATCAATCAATGCTATCGAAGCGGGTAACGCCCGGACCCGCGGTCAGCGGGTCCGGGCGCTCATATCGACACGGCCGAGGTGTTATCCGTACGAGGGAACCGAGCCGCTGTTCTCCGCCATCACCATCCCGGCCGCGCAGGAGACACCGCCTGCGACGACGAAGGCCTCCGGCCCCAACGTCTCGGCAGCAGTGAGAATTCCGGTGCTGCTGGCCGCCGAAACACCTGCGATGCAGCCGGAGACGTCGGAGTAAAGTCGCTCACCGACGTCCTTGACGGTGCTCCAGAATCCGAGGCCACTGGGGTCTACGTTGTTGACGGGATCGCCGGCGGCGTAGAGATACGTGTTCTCTTCTTTGCCGGACGGGTCAGGCTGGGTGAAGCGGCCGAGGTTGGCGTCGTAGTAGCGCGCGCCCATCTTGTACAGGCCCGACGGGTCGAGGTAGGCGCTGGTGTAGCGGAACGGCTGGTTGGTGCCGCTGTTGGTGCGGGGTTCGCCGTAGGGGCCGTAGGAGTAGGTTGCGGTGCGCTTGCCGCTTGCGTCGACCAGGCCGGTGACGGAGTTCTGGGCGTCGGTCAGGTAGTACTGGCTGGCGCCTCCGCTCTTCATGGCGACCAGCGTGCCCGAGGGCTCACGGATGAAACCGGTGGCGGCGCCGGAGACGCTCTGGCCGGTGACGCCGACCGCGGCGTTGGTGAAGGTGGTGGAGCCGGCCTTCAGGCGCTGGGTGTTGTCGGTGCCCGCGTAGGTCTGGTCGGTGGTGGTGCCGGACTGGGTGTAGGCGCCGAGCTGGGTGAACGGCGTCCACGACTCAGCAGTGCGGGTGCCCGTCGGGCTGGCGGCCGCAGTCTCGTTGCCCGCGCCGTCGTAGGTGAAGGCGTCGTTGCCGTTGTACGAGGTCAGCTCGCCGGCGTCGTCGTAGACCGCCTTCTGCTGCGCGTCGTCACAGCTGGAGGGCAGCGACGTGCCCGAGGAGCGGCCCGTTCGGTTGCCGGCCTTGTCGTAGCAGTACGCCCAACCAGCCGTCGTTGACCCGGACTTGGTCTCCACCGCCTTGGTCAGACGGCCCAGGGTGTCGTAGGTGTAGGCCAGCGCCGCGCCGTCGGTGGTGCGCTTGCGGACCTTGTCGGTGTCCTTACCGGAGTTGGCGTAGTCGTAGGAGACCGTCGACAGGGTCGTCGAGCCGGACTTGGCCTCGATCTTGGTGGGGCGGCTGGAGTCGTCGGAGGTGACGCTCTGGGTGGTGCCGCCGGGGAAGGTGGTCTTGGTGCGGTCGCCGTTGTTGTCGTAGGCGAAGGTGGTCTTCGCGCCGCCCGGTTCGGTGACCGAGGTCAGTTCGTTGGCGTCGTCGTAGCCGTAGGTCACCGTGCCCGCGGCGTCGACGGCGGTGGCGACGTTGCCGGTGGCGTCGTAGGTGATCGACGTGGCCGGGGTGCCGGGCAGGGCGCGGGTGCGTTCCCGGTTCTGCTCGTCGTAGGTGAACGTCGACGTGCCGGCCGGGGTGGCGCGGGTCTTGAGGTTGCCGTCGCCGTCGTAGGTGAACGTGGCCGTCGAACTGCCGGCGGTCTGGGTCTTGATGCGGTCGCGGTTGTCGTAGGTGTAGGTGGTGGTGGTGCCGCGGCCGTCGGTCATCGTCTTCTGCCGGCCGAGGTCGTCATAGGTGTAGGTGATCGGCTTGAGCGGGGACGGCGGGGTGACCTTGGTCAGGTTGCCCTTGGAGTCGTAGGTGTACGACGTCTTCTTGTCCCGCGGGTCGGTCGCACTGCACCGCTGGCCCGGCAGGCCACCGCACTCCATCGTCCCCGACTTGGGGTTGTAGTCGTACGTCCACTTCGCGCCGGTGCCGCCCGTGGTGGAGTCGGTGGAGGTGAGCAGGTTGCCGGAGGCGTCGTATCCGTTCTCCGTCTTCTGCGCCGATGCCGTCGTGGCCGTTTCGGGGAAGTAGCCGCTGCCCTTCTTCACCCACGTCGCTGTCGCCGACGCCCCGGTCGGGATGGTCACCGTGGTGGGGTTGAAGGCGCTGTCGTACTTGTAACTGGTGACGTTGCCGTCCTCGGGGGCGGCGCCCATCGCGTCGGTGGCGGTGGCGATGTCGTTGTCAGGGCCCCAGGACTTGGAGCGGGTGTGGCCGAGGGGGTCCTCGGTCTTCTTGGTGCGCCAGTAGCCGTCGACCGTCTTGAGCGTGTTCTTGCCGCGCGGGTCGGTGACGCGCACCACGCCTTCGGCGTCGGGGTTGTTGTCGGGGGGCAGGATGTAGCGGAAGGCCGTGGTGTTGCCTGCGCCGGTGGTGTTGGTGACCACCCGGGTGAGGGAGGCGACCTTGTCGCTGTCCCAGGTGAACTTCGTCTGACGGCCCTCCGCCGTCGTGACCTTGGTCAGACGGTTCGAGGCGTCGTAGTCGAAGGTGGTGGTCTTGCCGTCGGTGTCGGTGAACGTCTTGATCAGATCACCGGAGTAGGTGTAGCTGATCGACCGGCCGGTGTTGTCGGTGACCTTGGTGATGTGCTTGCCGTCGTTGGTGAACGACAGCGTGCGCCCGGACGCGGAGGTGATCTTCGAGGTGAAGGTGCCCGAGTAGGTGATGGTGGTGGCGTTGCCGTTCTTGTCCTCCACCTTCGACACCCGCGCCACCCCCGTGGTGCCCGAACGGGAGAACGTGGTCTTCTCCCCCGTGCGGCGGCTGGTGAGGGTGAAGGACTTCTTGTCGGAGGCTTCGGTCAGGTCCTGCTTGTAACCCCGGGCCGGGGTGAAGCCGGAACCGTCGCGGGGGAAGACACCGACGGCGCCGGTGGGGCCTTCCACCGAGACGCCGTTGGGGGTGGTCTCCTCGACGAGGTAGTCGGCGCCGGACGTGGCGTTCCAGCCGGCGCTGTTGAGGCTGTTGAAGGTGGTGCCGTAGGCCAGGCCCGGGCCGGCGTCGGCGATGTCGAAGCCGTCGACGGTCAGCAGCAGGTTGCCGTTGCCGTAGTTGACCTGCGCGCTCACGCCGTCGGAGAGCTGCGCGGAGTAGAACTCCGACCACGGCACCTGCCCGACGCCGAGGGCGTAGAAGCCGGGGTCGGCCGCGGCCGACTCGGCCACCGGCTGACCGGAGCGGTCGGATGCCTTGAGCGCGGTGCTGGCCGGGGCCTTGGTCGTGCCCAGGGGTGAGGGGGACGGCTTGCCTGCCGTGGCGGTGGCGGGGGCATTCGCCGGCTGGGCGGTGGCGGGGACGGCGGTGGCCATGGTGGCGGTCGCGGTGGCCGCGGCCAGGATCGACAGCGGCAGCCAGTGTCTGCGGCGCCGGAACGCGGGCATGCGAGGATTCACGAAGGTCTCTCCGATGCGTTGGATGAAAGCGGAGCGGAGCAGGGCCTATGGGGGCGGCACCCCTGCATGGGTGCCGCCCCGCCCTGCGCGTACGGGTCCGTACGGTGAGGCCGCCGGCCTGACGCCGGCGCCGCACACTGCGTCAGCAGCGCTGGGACGTGCGCGTGTGCAGCTCCTGCGGGTCATCGGGGATGCTCATGGTCCCGTCGCCCGAGGTGCACTCGTCCGCCGTCTTGGCCGCGTTGCCCCAGAACTCCTGGGAGTGCGTGTCGAACACATCCCTGCGGCCCACCAGCGCGCTGCGCTTGTAGGACCACACACCGACCGTCAGATCAAAATTGATCTTCTTGTCCAGGAACGACTTCCAGACCCACACGTAGCCGTAGTTCTCGTCGCAGCTGGCCGAGTAGAACTGCTTGACCGAGGCGATCGTCTCCGTGCCCCGGTAGATGTACTCCGTCGTCCCGATCTGCGCCGCGTCCGAGCACACCCCCGCCGCCGACGCGACGCTGCTCAGCGGGTTACCGGCCTCCGTACCCGCGGCCCCCGCCGCCTCGTTCGCCGACCGCTGCTGCGGCGTCTGCCCCGGCCCCGTCGCGGCCGAGGCGACCCCGCCACCCAGCACTGACAACGCTGTCGCCGCAGCCACAGCAAGACCCGTCGTACGCGCACGTCTCACGTGCTCTACCCCCAGGAGAAGCGCGCAGCCCCCAGCGGCCCGAACAGGGCTCGGGCGCTGCGCACAGTGGAAAGCGCACCCGGTTGGTGCGCCTCCTCATCTTCACCACACATCACACCGGAATCCCACGTTCCACGCATGCGAATACCAGGCGTAGTGAAGTCACGCAGGGTACTTGAACGGATTTTCAGCACATAGACCTTGCAATCCAAGGTCAGCGCGCGTAGTTGTCACCGCCACCCAGGCGCGAACGCGTGCACATTGCACTTTCTCAGGAGAGGCATCGAAATGTGACGTGCACTACAAGCATGTTCCTCAACAGGGCGGGCACGCGAGCACGTTTGACATGCCATCAACTACCTCTGACGACGGCCGCGGTAGAGCAGGTCGCCTCCTCCAGTCAGGCGGTCACCAGGCCGGCGTGGTGGCGATACTGCCGCCCCAGGTTTCCCGTTGGGTGCCGTCGGCCGAATTCCACCGCCAGTGCGAGAGTGTCCCGTCGGGCGCGGAGCCGTAGACGTGCTGGGTGTCGCCGACCGCCTGCGCCACCGGATCCGAGGTGATCGTGCCGGGCCACACGGCGTAGTGGTTGCCCGTGGTCGGGTCCCACCACCAGTGGGCGAGGGTGTTGTCCGCGGTGCGGGCGAAGACATGCTGCTGTCCCCCGTGCACCAAGGAGACGGGCGGTCCGGCGAGCGCGGCCGGGGTGCTCAGGATCTGGCTCCTGACCACCTGGTCCGTGCTCTCCCACCACCAGTGGGTGAGCCGGTTCTGCGGGTCGGCGGCGTAGACGTGCAGCTGGCCCTTCTGGACGAGGGCGGTGGCAGCGCCCTTGGCCGATCCCGGCCAGAGTTCGTGCCGGATGCCCGGGCCCCGCGTCCACCACCAGTGGTGGAGCAGGCCGTCGGTGCCGGTGGCCCAGACGTGCTGCTGATCGCCGTAGCGCACGGCGACGGGGTCGCCGGCGAGGGTGCCCGCAGCGGCCCAGGTCTGCTGCTTCAGAGAGGCGGTGCCGGTGTCCCACCAGGTGTGCAGGAGCCGTCCGTCGGTCGCGCGGACCCACGCGTGCTGTTGGCCGGAGGTGACGAAGCCGGTGGGCGCTCCGGCCACCGTGCCCGCGGCGAGCCAGGTCTGCGAGGAGAGGCCGGTCGTGCTCCAGAACCGGTGGACGAGGCTGCCGTCGGTGCCGCGCGCGAGGACGTGTTGCTGGGCGCCGTCGTTGAAGGCGACCGTCTTGCCCGCGACGCCCGTACCCCAGGTGCCGCGCTTGACCGTGCCGTCGGCCTCCTCGAACCAGTGGCCGAGGCCACCGGCGGGTGTGGGTGCAAACAGGTGCAGCTGGTCGGGGCCGGTGGTGGCCAGCGCGCCGGTGTTCTGGTTCAGGGTGAGGGAGCCGGCGCCGGCGGGGAGGTCCAGGTCGGCTTCGGTGAACGTGGTGAACCTGATGTCCTGATACTGCTTGGTGGTTCCGGCCTCGTAGAGGATGCCGAAGGTTCCGCCGCCCAGGGCGGTCATGGAGCTGTAGGCGGAGTACCCGTCCTGCACGAGGGCGCCGTCGGCGGCATCCTGCCAGGTGAGGCCCCCGTCGAAGGAGGAGCGGATGGTGAGGTCCTCGCGGTTCGGGCCGACGGGGGCGGCGAAGACGGCCCGGTCGTAGCCGTCGCGGTTCTTCTCGCGCAGGGCGAGGGTCGACGCCTGTATGCCGGTGCCGGGCAGGTCCATGTCCGGGAGGAGCGCGAAGTCGGACTCGAAGCTGAGCCCCTGGTCGTCGGAGACCGCGTAGACCGCCCGGTCCCGGGTCGCGGGGGCGCCTTCCTCGTTGCGCGCCGTCACGAAAAGGCTGCCGTCCCCGCGTTCGAACAGGCTCAGTTCCTGCGCTCCGATGGCGGGTTCGGCGCCGAGTGAGGAGGCGCCGAGACTCCAGGTGAGACCGCCGTCGTCGCTGTAGATGAGCGCTCCGCCCAGGTCGGCGGGCGCGGCCCCCGGTGCCACGCGTACCGTCATGCCGGCGACCAGGCGTCCGGCGTGGCGGCCGTGGGTGAGCTGGATGGCGCTCGCGGGACCCGTCGCCATCTGACCGGCGTACAAGGCTCCCCAGGTGGTCGACCAGACGTCGGCGGAGATGTCGTTCGCGGCCGTCCAGTGCAGGCCGTCGTCGTCGCTGCTGGTGCGGTGGATGTGGTCGTAGTTCTCGGTGTACAGCACGACGACCCGGCCGGAGGCGGCGTCGACCACCGGCGTCACGTTGTGGTAGATGTGCCCGGCGCTGTGCCGGGCCACCACCTGCAAGGCACTCCATGCGCCGTTGACGTAGCGCTTCACGACGATGTCGATGGAGGCCGTGTCGGAGCAGCTGCCGAGCCGCCCCTCGGCGAAGGCGAGCACAGTGCCGTCGGCGGCCTTGACCACCGCGGGGGCACGGAAACACACGTAGGAGGCGGAAGCCCCGGCCTCCCGCTCGCCTTCGGTGAACACCGTCGTCCGCGGTCTGGTCAAGGGACCCGCCGTCGCGACGCCGGCGGGCAGGACCAGCGCGGACAGCACCGCCCATACGACTGCAACCACGGTGATCAGGAACACGGCCCGTCTGCCGCCACTTGACGCCCGCCCCCTGCGCGGCGCTCCTGGTCTGTCTGCTGTCTCGACAGCACGCATGTCTCGCTCCCCATACCTGTACGGGGATCGGGCGGCCGCAGCACCACGGGCCGGCTCCCCCCTGGCGAATAGCGCTCCCCCCGCCCGGCCACCAGGCAGTCTCGGCGAGGCCGGTGAACCGCGGATGAGGCGAGGGTGAACACGGCAACTGCCCCTCTGCGGCCCGGCCGATGATGCTGTTGACCGGTCCACTGGTACCCGGGCGGGCGATGAGGTGCGCCGTCCACCGGCGGGGCGGGGGTTCGCCGTACCGGACCGGAACGGGCCCAGTCACCAGGCCATGACGTGGCCGCCGTGCGGGTCGGCCGGTCGGCCCGAGGCCGGTCAGCGGAGCAGGTAGGCCGGCAGCGGCCGGCCTTCGATGTCCTCGCGTGGCAGGGACAGGCCGAATCGAGCCTCCAAGAGCGCCAGGGTGTGGCGGTCGCGGTCCTGGGAGGATTCGCTGATGTCGTCGCGGGCGTATTCGCCCTCGCTCGTCAGCACGTCGGCGGCGATCAGTTCAGCGAGCAGGAGGTCGGGGTGGGTGCCCCACCGCCAGACCTCTTCGCCGATCCCGAAGCCGCACACGATCTCCCCGTCGCGGGCGAAGGAGAACATCGACGGCGGGTGGTCGACGCACGGATCGAGCCGGACGGCCTCGACGCCGCCGCGGGAGACGGCGGCCAGACGGTCTGCCGCGTAGGGCATGCCGTGCTCGATGGCGAAGGCCCACGGTCCTGCCTGGCCGACGCGGATGACCGCGTCGTCGTCGTGCGCCGCGTCCCACACGACGGCCATCGCCTCGTCCTCGGTGAGCGGTACGGATAGGGAGTCCGGCACACCGCCGATCCGCGCAGCCAGCTCCGGTGGGGTGATGCCCCGTACCCACACCACGGCATCCCTCCAGTCGTCTTCCTCTTCCAGCAACCACAGAATTCCGGTCATGCGGTCCCCCCTAGGAGTTCCTCGGACACCCGCACCCCGGTCAGCCGTTCGGCCGGGGCGTCACCGAGGTCATGGTCCACAGTCTGCCGCCTGGCACCGACAGGACGAGGCGGCGGACACGGCTGCGCCTCGGCGCCCGTCTGCGGGAGACTGCGGCGGTGGTGCGGGCGGTTCACCGCTCGGCGACGTATGCGGGCGAACGCATTCGACGACGTCGTAGCGCGACCACCGCCACACCCCCGGTGCGGCCGGAGTACAGGCGGGCGCGCTGCCGGTCCGCTGGTGCCGACGCCCTCCAGCCGGTAGCCGTCGGGGACGCGCGGGCCGCCCGCTTCGCCTGAGTAGGCGTACTCAGGCGTCCGCGGCCCGTCGACGGCAGGCTGGAGGCCATGGGCTCTCCTTCGGTGTGGGTCGATGGTGCGGTGGCGCTCGTTCTTGGCGCGCTGACGGCCGCGCTCCTGTTCTGGCTGGGCTGGCGTGTGCTGTTCGCCGGCGACGACTTCGGCTCCCCCGGCCCGCGCACGGCCCGGGCCGCCCGCCGCGCCGCCCAGGTCAGCGGGTGCGTGGCCGCGGTGGCCGGGAGCGGGTTGCTGGGGCTGCGGCTGTGGATCGCCGCGGCGGTACAACTGTTCCTTGCCGGGTCGGCCACCGTCCTGTTCACCGGCATCGCCGTCGAACGCCGCTGATACAGGCCCCCGGAAGCCGTTCGCTCTACGACGCATGTGGGCCGGGAGTCGAAGTCAGTGGCGCAGTGATCGGCATGTGGGGCGGGCACGTCATTCAACGGCGCTGGACGCCGTCCGCCGCCGCCGTGCTCGAGCCACCGTCGTCATGACCGGCAGAAGCAGGAACAACACGGCGCTCGCGCTGGTCAAGGCCGCTAGCACGGCCACCGCACCGCCCCCCCGCGTCAGACGCGGCCGCGACCGTCTGCGGATCGTCCGCCCGGTACCGGACGGTGAGGTGCGCGCCCACGGGGTACTTGCTGCCACCACTGCCTGGGGGCAAGGCCGCCACGACAGTGCGGTCCTGCACCTCGAAGGCGACTTTGCACTGTCCCAGCGCGCATGTGCCGCGGGTACGCATGACGGCGTCCGTACGCACACCGTCGCGGAGCGAGCGCAGATGCTGGGCCTGGGGAATCAGTATCAGGGCCGACAGTGCCCCGAGGAGCAGCCCGAGACCGAGCCACACGCGGACTTCCGTGCGGTGCTCGGCGCCTGCACGTACCGTCTCATTCACCATGGTCCCCGCTTCCGTAGGCCCTGCTCACGTGCGGGGCAACGGTAGGTGGGGCTCCGCGGCGGGGTCACCGGCTGCTGACGGCACCCCTGAGCCGGTCCAGTTGCCGGACATCGGCAGGATGGGGGTGCGCGTGATGCGCCCGTCCCCTTGCGCGGTGGGTCAGGGGAGGGTGGTCGAGACGATGAAGACCATGGGGTGGTCCGGGTTGGAGCGGTTGACCACGATGCTCTGGGTCGGGGACGGCTTCTTCTGGGTGTGGGTGAGGCCGTACCAGGGACCCGGGCCGGTGAAGTCCCAGCCGGCCACGGACCGGTCGCGGGCCGCGATCGGCAGCTCGCCGCGGTCGAGGTCGCCGGCGTCGCTGCCGATCCGCTCCAGGAACGTGTCCAGACCGTCGTCGCTGGTGAGGAACTGCGTGTACAGGCGGCTGACCTTGTAGTTGTTCGTCTCGTAGTAGGCGACGTTACGGGAGTACCCGGGGATCGGGATCTGGTAGAGCCGGCGCTGCACCTTGGACGGCCAGCCGATGGTGAGACCGGTCGCCGAGTACTTGGCCTCCTTGTCCTTGCCGCTGTTGCGGCTCTGGTTCGCGGAGATCACCAGATAACCGGCGGGGATGCCGATGAGCAGCACGATGGTCAGGAGGGTGAGCGCGCGGCGGCGGATCACCCGGCCGCGGTCCTCGGCCGGACGCGGCGGCTCCCCGTCGGGGGACGAGGGCTGACGGGGCACGGTGGTCATGGCTGGCATTTCCTGTCGCTCTGGTCTCACTGGCCCTCGGCGCCGGTGCGCGTGCGCGCGTACCTCTCGTACCGCTCGTAGCGCTCCACGCGGCGGCGCTTGGCGCGGCGGAAGCGGCGGGCGACGAGCCGGGCGAGGTCCGCGGCGCCGACCATCCCGGCCTCGGGGCCGAGCTGGGCGCGGGCGATACGGGCCTCGGGGCGGTAGCCGCGGCCGGTGAGGTGGCGCTTGAAGGCGTCGCGGGCGGGGCCGATGAGGAGGTCGTCGGCGGCGGAGACGCCCCCGCCGATGACGAAGCAGGACGGGTCGAGGGCGGCGGCCAGGTTGGCGATGCCGACGCCGAGCCACTGGCCGATGTCCTGGAGCAGCTCGACGCACATGGCGTCGCCCTCGCGGGCCAGCTCGGTGATGAGCGGGCCGGTGATGTCGGGGACGCTGCCCTTGACCCGCTCGATGATGTTGTACGCGACCGGGGAGTCGGCGGCGGCGAGCTCGCGGGCCTCGCGGACCAGCGCGTTGCCGGAGCTGTACTGCTCCCAGCAGCCGCGGTTGCCGCACGGGCAGCGGTGGCCGCCGGGGACGACCTGCATGTGGCCGAACTCGCCGGCGACGCCGAACTTGCCCCGCTTGACCTGGCCGTCCTCCAGGATCGCGCCGCCGATGCCGGTGCCGAGCGTGATCATGACGAGGTGTTCCTCGCCGCGGCCCGCGCCGAACCGCCACTCCGCCCAGGCGGCGGTGTTGGCGTCGTTGTCGACGAGGACGGGGACGGAGAGGCGGCCCGCGAGGCGGTCGCGCAGCGGCTCGTTGCGCCAGGACAGGTGCGGGGCGAACAGGACGCGGTTGCGGTCCGCGTCGACCCAGCCGGCCGCGCCGATGCCGACGGCGTGCACGTCGTGCCGGTCGGAGAGGTCGAGCACCAGCTCGGTGATGGTGTCCTCGACGACCTTCGGGCTCTTCGACTTGTCCGGCGTCTCGGCCCGCAGCGTCTCCAGGATGGCGCCGTCCGCGTCCACGACGCCCGCCATCACCTTCGTGCCGCCGATGTCGATGCCGACGGTGGGGACGCGGGGGGCCGTCAGGTGCGAGCGGCGCTCCCGGGTGCCTACCGTTCGCAGGACGGTGGCGCGGGCGCTGCCACGGTGGGCTAGGTCGCGGTAGGTGCTCATTGCGGCGATTCTGCCTCACGCCCCGGCTCCGCCGCATGCCGGGTTTCTGGGACCCCGGGGTCCCATCCCCACGCGGGGTCCCTGTCCGCGACCCGGCGGGGGCTGAGCGCGCAGTTCCCCGCGCCCCTGGGCGGTTCGTTGTCCGCCGGCCGGTGGGGGCTTGTCGCGCAGTTCCCCGCGCCCCTGAAAGGCCGTCCTTCGGCCGCCGGGCCGGTGGGGCCTCTCGCGCAGTTCCCCGCGCCCCCAGGCGGTTCGTTGTCCGCCGGCCGGTGGGGGCTTGTCGCGCAGTTCCCCGCGCCCCTGACAGGCCGCCCCTCGGCCGCCGGGCCGGTGGGGCCTCTCGCGCAGTTCCCCGCGCCCCCAAGAAGACTTTGTCTGCGGCGCCGTCGTGGTTGCTCGCGCCGTTCCCCGCGCCCCTGGGGGGCTTGCGGCTGCGCCGCTGCCTCCCAGGGCCCGAGGAGATAGCGCACGAAGTGCGCATCTCAGGGGCGCGGGGAACTGCGCGACCAGCCCCCACCGGGCCCGCAGACGAGAGCGGGGGCGCACGTAGTGCGTCTTTCGGGGGCGCGGGGAACTGCGCGGCCCGCCCCCACCGGCCCGCGGGCGGACGACTAGCCAGGGCCGCGGGGAGAGCGCGGGCCGCCCCGCCCGGTCGCGGGCTGAGGGCTGCCAGGGGTCACTTCGGGGTGTCGGGGCCGCCGAGGTGGGTCGGGGTGGGGGCGCGTTCGAGTTCGTGACGGAGGTCGTCCAGTTCGTTGCCGCCGGCCATCTGCCGGGTCAGCTCGTCGAGGGAGATCTCGTCCCGCGTATGGCTGCCCGCCATCGCCCCCCGCTTGAGCAGCACGAAACGGTCACCGACCAGATACGCGTGGTGCGGGTTGTGCGTGATGAGGACAACCCCGAGCCCCGCGTCCCGCGCCGCGGCCACGTACTTCAGGACGACCCCGGACTGCTTGACGCCGAGCGCCGCCGTCGGCTCGTCGAGCACGAGCACCTTCGCGCCGAAGTAGACGGCCCGCGCGATGGCGACACACTGGCGCTCACCACCGGAGAGCGTCCCGACGGGCTGGTCGACGTCGCGCAGGTCGATCCCCATGCGCAGGAGTTCCTCGCGGGTCGTCCGGCGCATGAACTCGACGTCCAGCCGCTTGAAGGGGCCCCGCCCCTTCGTCGGCTCCGAGCCGAGGAAGAAGTTGCGCCACACCGGCATCAGCGGCACGACGGCGAGGTTCTGGTGGACCGTGGCGATCCCCCGGTCGAGCGCCTCGCGCGGATTGGCCAGCCTGGTCTCCTCGCCCTCGATCGACAAGGCTCCCGTGTCGTGCCGGTGCAGCCCCGCGATGATCTTGATGAGGGTGGACTTGCCGGCGCCGTTGTCTCCGAGGACGCAGGTGATCTCCCCCGCGTTGACCAGCAGGGACACGTCTTCGAGCGCGCGGATGTTGCCGTAGTACTTGCTGACGCCGTCCAGTTCGACCAGCGGCGCCGCCGCTTCCTGCACCGTACTCACTTGATCGCCTCCGCGCGCTTGCGGACCCAGTGGTTGAGCAGGGTCGCGAGGAGCAGCATCGCTCCCAGGAAGAACTTGAACCAGTCCGAGTTCCACTCGGCGAACACGATGCCCTTGCTGGTCATGCCGAAGATCAGCGCGCCGATGGCGGCGCCGACCGCGGAGCCGTAGCCGCCGGTGATCAGACAGCCGCCGATGACGGCCGCGACGATGTAGATCAGCTCGTTGCCGACGCCCTCGCCGGACTGCACGACGTCGTACGAGAAGAGCAGGTGCTGGCCGGAGATCCAGGCGCCGAAGGCGACGCCCATGTACAGGCCGATCTTGGTCTTGTTGACCGGGACGCCGACCGCGCGGGCCGCGTCCAGGTCGCCGCCGACCGCGAAGATCCAGTTGCCGACGCGGGTGCGCAGCAGGATCCAGGTGGCGACCAGGATCAGGGCGAGCCACCAGACGATCGTGATCTTGAAGTCGACGCCGCCGAGGGTGAAGGTCGAGGCGAAGACGGACTTGGCGGAGGAGAAGCCCTCCATGTCGGAGATCGACTTCGTGGAGACGGTGCCGCTGATCAGCTTGGTGAAGCCGAGGTTCATGCCGGTCAGCATCAGGAAGGTGCCCAGCGTGATGATGAAGCTGGGCAGTCTCGTGCGGGTCAGCATGACCCCGTTGAAGACGCCGATGGCGAGGGTGACCAGCAGCGAGACGAGGACGCCGACCCAGGTGTTCGCCGTCATCTGGTAGCTGAACATCGACGAGATCAGGGCCGAGGACGTCACGAGGACACCGGCCGACAGGTCGAACTCGCCGCCGATCATCAGCAGCGCCACCGGGACGGCCATGATGCCGAGGGTCGAGGCCGCGTAGAGGACGGTGGCGAGGCTGGTGGCCCGCAGGAAGCTGTCCGCGAAGATCGCGAAGAAGACGAAGACGGCGACCGCGCCGACCACCGAGCCCAGCTCGGGGCGGCCCAGCAGCTTCTTCCAGGGCGAGGCCCGCAGCACTCTCTCGTCGGCGCGTGGCTCCGGAGCCGTGGTCGTCATCGTGTCCCCCGCTTCGCGTATTCCTCCAGCTTGGCGGCCTCGTCCTTGGTGACGATCTGCGGGCCGGTGTAGACCGGCTTGCCGCCGCCGAGCACGTTGGCGTTGTACCGGTAGAGCCAGAGCAGGTCCACGGCCTGGTAGCCCTGGAGGTAGGGCTGCTGGTCGACGGCGAAGCCGAGCGAGCCGTCCTTGAGGCCCTGGGCGACCTTCTCGTTCAGGTCGAACGTGTCGATCTCCGCCTTGCTCCCGGCGTCCTGCGCGGACTTCACCGCGGTGGCCGCGAAGGGCGCGCCGAGGGTGACGACGGCGTCGACGCCGGAGTCGGACTGGAGCTTGGCCTCGATGGAGGACTGCACGTCGGGCATGTTGGTGCCTTCGACGTACAGGTTCGTCATCGTGCCCTTGAAGGTCTCCTTGGCGCCCGCGCAGCGCTGCTCGTGGCCCACGTTGCCCTGCTCGTGCAGGATGCACAGGGCCTTCTTCTTGCCGCGCTTGTTCAGCTCGTCGCCGACGGCCTCGCCCGCGATCTTCTCGTCCTGGCCGATGTGGGTGAGGGCGCCGAACTCCTTGGACTCCGCGGAGCCCGAGTTCACGGTGATGACCGGGATGCCGGCCTTCTCGGCGCGGGCCACGGCCGCCTTCATCGCGGCCGGCTTGGCGAGGGTGACGATGATGCCGTCGACCTTCTTGTCGATCGCGGCGTCGACGAGCTGGGCCTGCTGGTTCGCCTCGTCGTTGTGCGAGTACAGGAAGTTGATGTTGTCCTTGAGGGCGGCCTGCTTGGCACCGCTCTGGACGATGTCCCAGAAGGTGTCGCCATCACCCGAGTGGGTGATCATCGCGAAGGTCCAGCGCGGGGTGTCCACCGCGGCCTTGCCCTGGGCGGTCCGCGCCTTCCTGGCGTCCTCCGCCCGCTTGCCGCCGGTGCTGCTGCATCCCGCCAGCGTGAGGCCGAGCGCCCCCGCAACGGCGATGCTCACCCAGGTCCGAAACCGTGCCACGAGGCCGTGCCCTTCTTGGTCTGCTGCGTCGAACACCGGGCCCGGCGCGGGGCCGGTCCCGGTGGACCGTCCACCGGTCCGTGGAGACCGCTTCGCGGTCCCAAACGCACAAGTATGAGTCACGGGGATCATCCAACGGTTCACCGGGTGCCGCGCGCGGTGTACTTCTCCAGCTGGGGCACGTCCTTCCCGGTGACGAGCGCGGGTCCGGTGAGGACGGGCCTGCCGCCGCCCAGCACGTTGCCGTTCGTCTTGTACAGCCACAGCTCGTCGACGGCCAGGTACCCCTGGAGGTAGGGCTGCTGGTCGACCGCGAAGGCGACCTCCTTCGCCTTGAGCCGCCGCACGACCTCGGCGTTCAGGTCGAAGGTGGCGATCTCCGCCTCGCTGCCCGCGTCGTCCTTCGCCTTCACGGCGAGGGCCGCGATCGGGGCGCCGAGCGCGACGATCGCGTCGATGGACTTGTCGGCCTGGAGCTTGGCCTCGATGGAGGACTGCGAGTCCGGGGCGTTGGTGCCGTCGACGTTCAGGTTCTCGACCGTGCCCTGGAACGTCTTCTTGACGCCGGCGCAGCGCTGCTCCAGCGACACGTTGCCCTGCTCGTGGATGACGCAGAGGGTCTTCTTGCGGCCTTCCTGCGCCAGTCTGGTGCCGACGGCCTCGCCGGCCACCGCCTCCTCCTGGCCGATGTGGCTGAGCGCGCCGTACTTCGGCGAGAACTCGGCGCCCGAGTTGATGGAGACCACCGGGATGCCCGCGGCCTTCGCCTTGCCGAGCACCGCCTGCATCGCCTGCGGCTTGGCGAGCGTCACGACGATCCCGTCGACCTTCTTGTCGATGGCGGCCTGGACGAGTTCGGCCTGCCCCTTGGCCTCTTTGTCGTTCGAGTAGAGGAACTCGACATTGTCCTTGGCGGCGGCCTGCTTGGCGCCGTTGCGCACGATGTCCCAGAAGGTGTCGCCCTCACCGGAGTGCGTGATCATCGCGATCTTGAGGCGGGGCGTGGAGACGCCCGCGCCCCGGTCGGCCTTGTCGGTCCTGTCCTCGGAATCCTTGCCGCCCGATCCGCTGCATCCGGCGGCGAGGGCGGCCGCCACGACGAGAGCCGCGGCCGTGCGGGAGGCGCGGGTCGTACGCGGGGTGCGGGTACCCCGTGGCGTGCCGGTCGTCCGTGCGGTCCGGGCCCTGCGCGGGGTGCGCGCTGTATGCGTCGTACGCATCGTGGAGCCACCTCTCCTCCGGCCGCGCGGTGCGGCTGGAGGAGTTTGTAGCGGGGTCCCACCGCAGCGTCAATGACTTTGTCAGAACATTCGGACCACGCCGGGAGCGGTGCCGCCCGACGGTACGGCGGCGCGCTCAGGACCGTACGAGGAGCTGGAACTCGAAGGAGTAGCGCGAGGCCCGGTAGGTGTGCGCGGCGAACTCGACCGCGCGGCCCTTGTCGTCGAAGGTCGTGCGCTCCATCGTCAGCAGCGGCGCTCCCGCCGGTTCGCCGAGGCGCTCGCCCTCGACGGCGTTGGCGGCCCGCGCGCCGACCGACTGGCGGGCGCTGTGCAGCGTGATGCCCGCCGCGCGCATCAGCCGGTACAGGCCGGTGGCCTCCAGGCGGGCGTCCTCCAGCGGGAGCAGACCGGCGGGCAGGTGGTTGCAGAGGTGGGCGACCGGCTCGCCGTGGGTGAGCCGCAACCGCTCCAGGCGGACCACCTGGTCCCCCTCGCCGACCGCGAGCGCGGCGGCGACCTCGGCGGAGGCGGGCACCAGCGCGTGGCCCAGGACCCGGGTCCTGGGGCGCTGGCCGGCGGCCTCCAGGTCGTCGTAGAGGCTGGACAGTTCCAGGGGGCGCTTGACCTGGCTGTGCACGACCTGGGTGCCGACGCCGCGGCGCCGGACGAGCAGGCCCTTGTCGACGAGGGACTGGATGGCCTGGCGCACGGTGGGCCGGGAGAGGCCGAGCCGGCCGGCCAGCTCGATCTCGTTGCCCAGCAGGCTGCCGGGGGTCAGGGCGCCGCGCTCGATCGCCGACTCCAGCTGCTGGGAGAGCTGGAAGTAGAGCGGAACCGGGCTGCTGCGGTCGACGCTGAGTTCGAGCTGGACCGTCGGGTCGGCTACGGGTTTGGCCACGGGCCGAGCGTAGCGGCGCGGGGATGTTGACGGGAAGTCCTGTAGTCAGATTGTCCGGACAAATGACAGGTCCGGGCGCGTGTATGTCCTGACAAAGGATTGACAGTATGTGGGCGGGGCGGCACGTTGGGTCCATGCGCATCGGACTCATCGGAACGGGCCGGATCGGAACCTTTCACGCGGGTGTGCTGGAGCGGTACCGGGAGGTCGGCTCGCTGGTCGTCACCGACGCCGAGCCCGCGCGGGCGCTGGCGCTCGCCGACCGGATCGGGGCGACCGCCGCGCCCGGCGTGGACGAACTCTTCGCGTGGGGCGTGGACGCCCTGGTGATCACCGCGGCCACCGCCGCCCACGCCGAGCTGATCGGCCGAGCCGCGCGGGCCGGGCTCCCGGTCTTCTGCGAGAAGCCGATCGCCCTCGACCTGCCCGGGACGCTGGCCGCGCTGCGGGAGGTCGAGGCGGCGGGCACGGTCCTGCAGCTCGGCTTCCAGCGGCGGTTCGACGCGGGGTACGCGGCCGCGCGGGAGCGGGTGCGGTCGGGCAGCCTCGGACGGCTGCACACCGTACGGGCGATGACCTCCGACCCCGCGCCGCCGCCCGCCGCGTACCTGCCGCTCTCCGGGGGGCTCTACCGGGACTGCCTCGTCCACGACTTCGACATCCTGCGGTGGGTGACCGGGCGGGAGGTCGTCGAGGTGTACGCGGCCGGGTCCGACGCGGGGCCCGCGATGTTCCGCGCGGCGGGGGACGTCGACACGGCGGCGGTCGTCCTGACCCTGGACGACGGGACGCTGGCGACGGCGACGGCCACGCGGTGCAACGGGGCCGGGTACGACGTGCGGATGGAGCTCTCCGGGGAGCGGGACACCGTCGTCGTGGGGCTCGACGACCGGACCCCGGTGGCCTCCACGGAGCCGGAGGGGCCGCCCGCCGCGGCCAAGCCGTGGGGTGGGTTTCTGGAGCGGTTCGGGGCGGCGTACGAGGCGGAGCTGAAGGCGTTCGTGGCGGTGGCCCGGGGGGAGCGGGGTAATCCGTGTGACGGGTTCGAGGCGTTGGCCGCGTTGCGGGTGGCGGAGGCGTGTGAGGTTTCCCGGGCTGAGCGGAGGGTTGTGCGGGTGGAGGAGGTGCCCGGGATTTAGGGGGGTTGTCTGTCTGCTGACGGTGCGTCGTGGCTGGGCGCGCCGTTCCCCGCGCCCCTGACGGGGCTTGGCCTGTGCGTTTGCTGATCGTGCGTCGTGGCTGAGCGCGCCGTTCCCCGCGCCCCTGACGGGGCTTGGCGTGCCCCGCGTCTCTGGTGGGGATCTACCAGGTCACCGGGAGGGTGCGGGTGCCGCGCATCAGGAGGCCGGGGAGCCAGGTGTCGGGGGTCGTGGTCAGGGTCAGGTCGGGGCAGCGGGTCAGGAGGGAGCGGAGCGCCGTGCGGCCCTCGATGCGGGCCAGCGGGGCGCCGAGGCAGAAGTGGATGCCGTGGCCGAAGGCGACGTGGCCGCGGGCGTCCCGGGTGATGTCGAAGCGGTCCGGCTCCGGGAAGCGATCCGGGTCGCGGCCCGCCGAGCCGATGCCGATCAGGACGGGCGCACCCGTCGGGATGGTGCGGCCGTCGATCTCGACCGGCTCCGCGGCGAAGCGGTGGGTCGCGGTCTCCACCGGCCCGTCGTAGCGGAGCATCTCCTCCACCGCGCCGTCCAGCAGGCTCATGTCCGCGCGCAGGGCGGCGAGCTGCTCGGGGTGCGACAGCAGCGCCCGCACGCCGTTGCCGATCAGGTTCACCGTCGTCTCGTGGCCGGCGATCAGCAGCAGGAAGGCCATGGCGCGCAGCTCGTCCGAGGAGAGTCGGTCGCCGTCCTCCGCGGTGGTCCTGATGAGCGCGCCGAGCAGGTCGTCGGCGGGCTCCGCGGCCCTCTTCTCCTCGATGAGCGCGTCGAGGAACGCGGCCAGCTCCGGGTAGACGTCCGCCTCCTCGTCACTGCTCGTCGGCGCGACCACCTGCGTCGACATGCGGCGGAAGCGGTCCCGGTCGATGTCGGGGACGCCGAGCAGCTCGCAGATGACGACGAGCGGGAGCGGGAAGGCGAGGTCGGCGATCAGGTCGGCGGAGCCTTTGGGCACCATGGCGTCGAGCAGCTCGTCCGTGATCTTCTGGATGCGCGGCGCGAGCCCGGCGACCCGGCGCGGGGTGAACTCGCGGGTGACCAGCGAGCGGAGCCTGCCGTGCTCGGGCGGGTCCGCGAAGAGCAGGTGGCGGCCGATGAGCGCGTCGTCGAAGCCCCAGGGCGGGGACTTGACGAGGCGCGGGTCGGTGAACGCGGCCCGCGCCGCCTCGTGCCCGACGATCAGCCAGAGCTCCTCGCGGGGGCCGGGTCCCGGCGTGCGCACGTGGTGCAGGGCGCCGCGCCGGCGCAGCGCGTCGTACACGGGGTACGGGTCGGCGTAGAACCCCGCGCCGTCCGTGAACGCGTCGAGGTCGACGGTCCCGCCCAGGTCTGCCATGCTCGCGTGCCTCCCGCTCTCGCCCCCGCCGCCGGCGGGCGCTCTGCCCTCACCCCCTCCAACTCCCGCCGCTCACGGTCCGTTCCCGCTTCGCGCCGCCCGTCTCCAGGAAGCGGGCGAGCGGCAGCGTGGCCGCGCCGACCGTCACCGCGTCGGTGCCGAGGCGGCCGAGTTCGACGGTGGTCTGCGCGAAGGGGTGGCGCAGCGCGTAGGCGGCGGCCGCGCGGCGCACCGGTTCGATGAGGCGGGGGCCGAGGAGCAGTCCGGCCCAGCCGGCGAGGACGATCCGCTCCGGGTTGAAGAGGTTGACCAGGTCGGCGATGCCCGCGCCGAGGAACTCGGCCGTCTCGTCCAGGAGTCGGCCGGTGCCGGGCGCGGCGAGGAGTTCCGCGAGGGCGCCTTCCTCGTCCTGCGCGGTCCAGCTGCCGCCCGTCTCCCGCCACCGCTCCAGGAGCGCCTCCGCGCCGACGTAGGCCTCCAGGCAGCCGCGCGCGCCACAGCGGCAGAGCCGTCCGCCGACCTGGAGGACGGTGTGGCCCCACTCCCCCGCGCTGCTGGAGGAGCCCTGGTAGGGCACGCCGTCGGCGATGACGCAGGCGCCGACGCCGGAGCCGATGAGGGTGATGACCGCGTTGCGGGCGCCGCGCCCCGCGCCGAACCACATCTCGGCCCGGCCGAGGGTCTTGGCGCCGTTGTCGACGAACAGCGGTACGTGCGGCGGGAGTTCGCCCGGGGCGCGCAGCATCGCCTCCAGCGGCACGGCGTCCCAGCCGACGGTCTGGCCGTGCACGACGGCACCGGACGCGCCGGAGGCATCCACGATGCCGGGGACGCCGATGCCGACCCCGATGAGCGGGGCGGGCGGTACGTCGGTGCCGGCCAGGACCTGGGTGAGGCCGCCCGCGATGAGCCGGACCACCTCGTGGGCGTCGTAGCCGCCGTGCGGGGCCGGGTCGGGCAACGGGGCGTCCACCCGGGCGAGTTCGCTCAGCGCGAGGTCGAAGAGTTCCACGCGGACCCGGGTCTCGCCGACGTCGACCCCGACGAGGTGGCCGCTGCCGGGCGCGACGCGCAGCAGGGTGCGCGGGCGTCCCCCGTCGGAGTCGACGGAGCCCGCCTCCTCGACGAGCCCGTCGGCGACGAGTTCCGCGACGACGTTGCTGACGGAGCCGGAGCTGAGGGCCGTGAGGGGGCCCAGCTCCTGTCTGCTGAGCGGTCCGTCGAAGTAGAGCTTGCCGAGCACGGTGGCCCGGTTGTTGCGGCGCAGATCGCGCACCGTCCGCCGACGTGGCCCTGCCATCCTTCGCTCCACCCCTTCGCCCCGCCCTTGGATCACGGTGTGAATTTACCGTGGCGCCCCTCGGGCCGTCGGTCGTCGGCCCCCGGTCGCCGGCCTCGGTCCCCCGGGCGCGGGCCGCCGCCGGTCAGTCGTCGAGCAGGCCCGCGTCGTGGACGAGGAGCGCGATCTGTACGCGGTTGTTGAGGTCGAGCTTGGTCATGATGCGCGAGACGTGCGCCTTGACGGTGGCGACGCTCAGGTAGAGGGTCGCGGCGATCTCCGCGTTGGAGCCGCCGCGGCCGATGCCGACGGCGACGGCCCGTTCGCGCTCCGCCAGGCCGGCCAGGCGGCGGCGGGCGCTCGCCGTGCGGACGTCTCGTCCGGAGCCGGCGGCGTGGGCGATCAGCTGGCGGGTCACGGCGGGCGAGAGCACGGGGTCCCCGGCGACGACGCTGCGGACGGCGTCGAGGATCTCGGCGGGGGTGGCGTCCTTCAGCACGAACCCGGCGGCGCCCGCGCGCAGCGCCCTGAGCACCTGCTCGTCCGCGTGGAACGTCGTGAGGACGACCACCTCGGGGGCGTCGGGGCGCTCCCGCAGCCGCTCGGTGGCGGTGAGTCCGTCCATGACCGGCATGCGGATGTCCATGAGGACGACGTCGGGCCGCAGCCGCTCGGCGGCCGCGAGCGCCTGCTCGCCGTCGGCCGCCTCGCCGGCGATCGCGATGTCCTCGGCCCCGCCCAGCATCAGCGTCAGCCCGGAGCGGACCAGCGGGTCGTCGTCGACGAGCAGCAGACGGATGGGGTTCATGGGGTCACCGTAACCAAGCCGCGAGCGGCGCCGCACGGGCCGGTCACGGGGGCCGGGGGCGGGGCGGACGGGCTGCCGTGCGGGCCGGTCACGCGGGCCAGAGGAGCCAGGCGCGGAGTGTGAAGCCGCCGGTGGGGGCGGGGCCGTGGGCGAGGTGGCCGCCCGCGAGGGTGGCGCGTTCGGTCAGACCGATCAGGCCCTGCCCGGAGCCGGGGACGTGCGGGACCTTGCCGGGCGGCGCCGGGTTGCCGATCTCGATGGTGAGGCCGTCGCCGGGGCCGCCGCGGACCGAGACGCTCACCTCGGCGCCGGGGGCGTGCTTGCGGGCGTTGGTCAGGCCCTCCTGCGCGATGCGGTAGGCGGTGCGGCCGGTGGAGGCGGGGACGGCGGCCGGGTCGGTGACGGTCTGGTCGAGGCCGACCTTCATGCCGGCCGCGCGGCACTCGGCGACCAGCGCGTCCAGGGCCGCGAGCGTGGGCTGGGGCCGGCCGGACTCCTCGCCGTGGTCCCCGGCCCGCAGCACGCCGATGATCTCGCGCAGGTCCTGCAACGCCTCGTGCGCGCTCTCCCGGATGACGCCGGCCGCGCGGGCGATCTCCGGCCGGGGCGCGTCGGGCCGGAACTCCAGGGCGCCCGCGTGCACGCTCAGCAGGGTCAGCCGGTGGGCGAGGACGTCGTGCATCTCGCGGGCGATGGCCTCGCGGGCGAGGCGCTGGGCCTGTTCGGCGCGGAGGGCCGCCTCGGTCTCGGCGCGGTGGGCGCGGTCCCGCAGCGACGCCAGGAGCTGGCGCCGGGAGCGGACGAACATGCCCCAGCCGACACAGGTGACCGCGATGATCACGGCGAAGGCGACCGTGAGCAGGTAGGGCGTGGTCGGGTCGGGGCGCAGGGCGACGAAGAGCGGGATCAGCGCGATGGAGGCGCCGGCCACCCAGCCGACGTAGCGGAACGGCCGGTGGACCGCGAGCGTGAAGATCGAGATCGCCACGGCGCCACCCGCGCTGTCGGAGATCACGCTGACGGGCACCATCGCCAGGGCGAACCCGAGCGGCCAGCGGCGGCGCAGCCAGACCGCGGCGCAGGCCAGGACGCCGACGAGCTGGTCGACGACGGCGAGGTCGTGGGAGATGTCCGGGTTCTGGTCGAGCTGGTCGGCGGCGATCATGCCGATGCCGACCGCGACCAGGAAGCAGCTGAAGTCGACGGCCCAGTCGCGCAGGGTGCGCTTGCGCCGGCCGGGGCGGCCGTCCGGGTCCAGGTCGAACTCGCCCGTGGCCGGTGCGGGCAGCCGCCGGCGCCACCACGACGGCGGCACGGCCGCCGGTTCGGGTGTCGCGGTCCGCTCCGATGGCTCCATGGTCGACAAATCTACGCAGTGCGGGGGCCGCGTACCGCCCGGGACGGACGGAAGGCGACCAAAGTCGCGCAAGACAAGACTTCGGTCGGCCGGGGGCGGGCCGGACGGCGACCCCCGCCGCACGCGCCTCGCCCCGCGGCCGATGTGCGTGGGGGGTCCGCGGGGCGAGGGTTCCGGGCATGAACAAGAAGCGATGGACGCGGGTCCTGGAGTTCGCCGGCGTGCTCGCCCTGCTCCAGGGGGTGATGGGTCTCCTCCACGAGTTCACCTCGTGGAACTCCGGCGGCTGGCTCGGCTGGGGCCTGGTCCGGCACCTCGGCTTCCTCGACGGCCGCGAGGTCTACGCCGGTGCGGCACTGGTCGTGCTCGCGCTGGCGCTGTTCGCGGCCGCCGGGAGCCTGGAGAGGCGGTGAACCGGCGGTTCAGCAGCCGTGGTCGACGAGGTCGAAGGACGCGTAGTGGTCGGAGGTGTAGTAGTCCTCCTGGCTCGCCTCGCCGGTGACGATGCGGCGGGCGCCGCGGTCGGAGGAGCCCGGCGTGATGACGGTGTACTCGTGGTAGTAGCCGGCGGACCGCGACGGCAGGACGCCCTCGCGGTTCTGGAAGACGGTGCCGTCCTGGTCGTACGGGTAGGGGCCGCCCTGCGCGATGAGGTCCAGGGTGTCGTGCGCCTGGGACGGCAGCGCGGAGTAGCAGATGTCGCCGACGGAGGCGGCGGAGGCGGCGGAGAGGGCCGGTGCGGCGGCTGCGGGGGCCGGTGCCGCCTGGGCGGCGACGGTGGCGGGGCCGCCGACGAAGAGGGCGGCGGCGAGCGCGGCGACGCTGATGAAGCGTGGGGGAATCTTCATGCCCCACAGTGGACGCGCGTAGACGGGTACACGTCAACACCAACTCCCGCTTGTTCGCCATTGGTTCACATGTCGGCCCCGCGCCGGAACTCGGCGTCCGATCGGCGCCAGCCCTCGTGCGCGGATCCCGCTGTACTCGGAAGCACAGCAACCGATGACCTCAGGAGAGCACATGGACAGCAAGGTGGCCCTGGTGACCGGCGGCAGCCGTGGCGTGGGGGCGGCGACCGCGGTGCGGCTGGCGCAGGACGGCTTCGACGTGGCGGTCACGTACGTGCAGGGCAAGGAGGCCGCCGAAGAGGTCGTGCGGCGGGTCGAGGCAGCGGGGCGACGCGGGTTCGCGGTGCGCGCGGACTCGGGCGACGCCGAGGAGGCGGCCGGTGCGGTGGCCCGGACCGTGGAGCGGTTCGGGCGGCTCGACGTCCTCGTCAACAACGTCGGCGTCGGGGTGCTGGCTCCGCTGGAGAGCCTCTCGCTCGCCGACGTGGACCGGGTCCTCGCCGTCAACGTCCGCGGCGTCTTCCTCGCCGCGCAGGCCGCGGCACCGGTACTGGGCGAGGGCGGCCGCATCATCACGATCGGCACCTGCATGACCAAGCACGTGCCGGGCCCCGGCGGCACGCTCTACGCGATGAGCAAGTCGGCCCTGATCGGCCTGACGAAGGCGCTGGCACGGGAGCTGGGCGGCCGGGGCATCACGGCGAACATCGTCCACCCGGGCCCGGTCGACACGGACATGAACCCGGCGGACGGCCCGTACGCGGCGGGGCAGGCGCAGGCCACGGCGCTCGGCCGGTTCGCCGCGGCGGACGAGGTGGCCCGGACGGTGGCCCATCTGGCGGGCCCCGCGGCCACCTACGTCACGGGCGCGGAGCTGGCGGTGGACGGCGGGCACGCCGCGTAGGGCGACACGGCGATGCGGGGCACACCGGTGCTGTCAGGCCGGTGTGCCCCGCAGGTCTTGCCGGGGTGCCGATCAGGCGCCCAGCTCCGCTCGGCGGGCGGCGAGTTGCGACGCGCCCTGCTCGGTCAGCGAACCGAACAGACGCAGCCGCGAGATGCCGCCGTCGGGGAAGATGTCGATGCGGGCGTGGGTGCCGACCGCCGGGGTGTCGAGTACGAAGCGGTGGTTGGTGTCGGGCTGCAGGCGGGTGCGGGGCAGCACCTCGACCCAGTCGCCGTCGGCACCGTCCTTGACGGACACGGAGGCCCAGCCGGCCGAGTTGCCCTTCAGGTACGCCGTGTCGATCTCCAGGGCGCGGATCTGCGCCTGCGCGACGAGCTGGTAGCGGATCCAGTCGTTGCCGTCGTCGCGGCGGCGCCGGGTCTCCCAGCCGTCGTCCATCTTGCGGGAGTAGCCCGGCTGGATGGTGTTGGAGGCGGGCGAGTAGAAGAGGTTCGAGGCGTCCTCGGCGTGGCCGCCGTTGGCGAGCGCGACGACGTCGAACGTGCCGAGGGTGGCGAGCCACTCCGGGTCGGGGACGACCTCGCCGTGCACGCGCAGGCGGGCGATGCCGCCGTCGGGGTGCTGGTTGACGCGCAGGTGCGTGAAGCGCTGCTCGACGTCGACGGCGAAGCCGTTGGCCGCGTGGCCGCCGACCGCCGTGCGCGGGACGAGGGTCGTCCACTTCACGTCGGGGGCGAGCAGTTCCTCGGGCGTCGGGGCGCCGGCCACCGAGGTCGCCTCGACGGAGACGGCCTGCGGGTAGTTGCCGCGGAAGTGGGCGGTGTCGACGACGATGCCGCGGATCACGCCGGGGGCGCCGAGCCGGACGAGCGCCCAGTCGTGGTCCTCGGCGGTGGGCCAGGGGTGCTGGGGGCCCGTGCCGCGGCGGCGGCGGGTCTCCCAGCCGTCCATGATCTTGCCCTTGTGACCGAAGTGCTCCGGGTCGAACTCGGCGCGCTCGGCGACGAGGAGGTTCTCGCGCTGGGCGAAGAACTCGTCGTTCGCGGCGATCACCCCGGCGCCGAGCGTGCGCGCGGCGAGGTCGGCGTACCGGGTGAAGGGGAAGTCCGCGGTGCGGTAGTCGGCGTACGGGTCGCCGCCGCCGTACGGGCTGGCGTCACCGGTGAAGCGGGGTATTTCGGAGGATGCGGCCACGGTCTTACTTGGTCCTTTCGAGCAGCTTGCCCTGCGGGGCGGTGAACTCGCCGTCGGCGACGATGCGTTCGCCGCGCAGCCAGGTCGACTTGACGACGCCGTGCAGCGTCTTGCCCGCGTACGCGGTGACGCGGTTGCGGTGCTGGAGCGCGGCCGGGTCGACGGTGAAGGTCTCGTCGGGTGCGAGCACCGCGAAGTCGGCGTCGCGGCCGGCGGCGATGGCGCCCTTGCGGTCGTCGAGGCCGACCAGCTCGGAGGTGCGCGCCGACATCCAGCGGACCACGTCGTCGAGCGAGTAGCCCCGAGCGCGGGCGGCGGTCCAGATGGCGGAGAGGCTGAGCTGGAGGCCGGAGATGCCGCCCCACGCGGTGGCGAAGTCGTCGGTCTTCAGGTCGGCGGTGGACGGCGAGTGGTCGGTGACGACGCAGTCGATGGTGCCGTCGGCGAGCGCCTGCCAGAGCAGGTCCTGGTTGGCGGCCTCGCGGATCGGCGGGCAGCACTTGAACTCGCTGGCGCCGTCCGGGACCTCCTCGGCGGTGAGCGTGAGGTAGTGCGGGCACGTCTCGACGGTCAGCTTGACGCCCTCGGCCTTGGCGGCGGCGATCAGCGGCAGCGCGTCGGAGGAGGACAGGTGGAGGATGTGGACGCGGGCGCCGATCCGCTTCGCGGTGTCGATGAGCCCCTTGATCGCGGTGTCCTCGGAGATACGGGGCCGGGTCGCGAGGTAGTCGTCGTACTTGGGGCCGCTGGTGTGCGGGGCGACGTCCAGCTCGTGCGGGTCCTCGGCGTGCACGATGAGCAGTCCCCCATCAGCACCAAAGCCCGCGATCTCCGCCATGGAGGCGGTGAGCCGCTCACTGTCCAGGTGCGGGAACTCGTCCACACCGGACGGCGACAGGAAGCACTTGAAGCCGAAGACGCCGGCGTCGTGCAGCGGGCGCAGGTCCTTGACGTTGTCGGGCAGGGCGCCGCCCCAGAAGCCGACGTCGATGTGGGCCTTGGCCGCGGCGACCTCCTGCTTGGTGCGGAGGTTGTCGACGCTGGTGGTGGGCGGCAGCGAGTTGAGCGGCATGTCGACGAGGGTGGTGATGCCACCGGCCGCGGCGGCGCGGGTGGCGGTCCAGAAGCCCTCCCACTCGGTGCGGCCGGGGTCGTTCACGTGGACGTGCGTGTCCACGATGCCGGGCAGCAGCGCGTGGTCGCCGAAGTCCTCGAGACGGGCGCCCGCCGGGACCTCCGCGTCGTGGTCGAGCACCGCGACGATCTTCCCGCCCGCGACGGCGACCGACGCGGGCCGCGTACCGTCGGGGGTGACGACGCGGGTCGAGCGCAGCACCAGTTCGACTTCGGCCTCCGACACTCCGGACCTCCTCGTATTTCAACGTTCTGTTGAAGGTTCTCTCCGAGGAGTTTTGCCTCCTCGATCGCGGTCCGTCAAGGGTCGGCGGGCCGCACCGCATGTCCGGAACGGGCTCCCGCGGGCACCCTAGACGTTTCCACAAAGTGAAATTATGATTCCGGTAGGCAGAATGTAGCTACCGACGAACTTCAGGGTCAAGGGATCACCGGCCGGGGATGCGCCGGTAGGCTGCACCCCCGCCAGCTTGTCCTCGAAAGGAACGCGCCGTGCCGACGTCCGACGCCAGCACCACTGATGCCGCCAAGTCCGCGCCCAGCGGTGGTGTCCAGTCCCTCGAGCGCGCCTTCGACCTCCTGGAGCGGATGGCCGACGCCGGCGGCGAGGTGGGCCTCAGCGAGCTCTCCGCGAGCAGCGGCCTGCCCCTGCCCACCATCCACCGCCTGATGCGCACGCTGGTCGCCTGCGGGTACGTGCGCCAGCAGCCCAACCGACGCTACGCGCTCGGCCCCCGGCTGATCCGTCTCGGCGAGTCCGCGTCGCGGCTGCTCGGCACGTGGGCCCGGCCGTATCTCGCACGACTCGTGGAGGAGACCGGCGAGACGGCGAACATGGCGCTGCTCGACGGGGACGAGATCGTGTACGTCGCCCAGGTGCCGTCCAAGCACTCGATGCGGATGTTCACCGAGGTGGGGCGCCGGGTGCTGCCGCACTCCACCGGCGTGGGCAAGGCGCTGCTCGCGCATGCTCCGGCCGGTGAGGTGCGGTCGCTGCTCGCGCGCACGGGGATGCCTGCGGCGACCGAGAAGACGATCACCACGGCTGACGGGTTTCTCGACGCGCTCGAGGAGGTGCGGCGGCTGGGGTATGCCGTCGACGACAACGAGCAGGAGATCGGGGTGCGGTGCCTTGCCGTGCCCGTGCCTGACTCGCCCACGGCCGCGGCGATCTCCATCTCCGGGCCCGCGGGGCGGGTCACCGAGGCCGCCACGGACAAGATCGTCCCCGTCCTGCAACAGGTCGCCCAGGAACTCTCCGAGGCCCTGGCCAGCTCAGCCGCCACGCCCTGACCCGGCCCAGAGCTCCCCGCGCCCCTAGGTAGTTCGTTGCCCGCGGGCCGGTGCGGGCTGGTCGCGCAGTTCCCCGCGCCCCTGATGGGTCGCCTCTCGGCCACCCGCCCGGTGGGGGCTGAGCGCGCAGTTCCCCGCGCCCCTGGGCGGTTTGTTGTCCGCGGGCCGGTGGGGCTTCTCGCGCAGTTCCCCGCGCCCCCAAGAAGACTTTGTCTGCGGCGCCGTCGTGGTTGCTCGCGCCGTTCCCCGCGCCCCTGGGGGCTTGCGGCTGCGCCGCTGCCCCCCCAGGGCCCGATGAGACAGCGCACGCAGTGCGCCTCTCAGGGGCGCGGGGAACTGCGCGACCAACCCCCACCGGACCCGCACACGAAAACCGGGGCGCACGCAGTGCGCCTCTCAGGGGCGCGGGGAACTGCGCGACCAGCCCCCACCGGACCCGCACACGAAAACCGGGGCGCACGCAGTGCGCCTTTCAGGGGCGCGGGGAACTGCGCGGCCCGGCCCCGCCGGGGTCGGGGGCGAAAACGGGGGCCCGGGGGCGACCGCGGGGTGGGTCAATCCCGGCCGGCCCCGAACAGTTCTACCGCCCCCCGCACCTGACCCAGCGCCCCACCAAGCGCACTCATCGACCCAATAGCCCCCGCAACCAACAACAACGACCGCCGCAACCGCGGCACCTCAGGACACCCGCCCCGCGCCATCGCGTCGAGCGCCGCCAGCTCCTCCTCCGCGATCCCGCGATCGGGAAACTCCGCCGGATGCGCGGCCAGCTCCCGCCGCAGCCGCGCGACGGCCGCCCGCAGCTCCACCACCCGCGGATCCTCGTCACTGCCGGTCATCGGAGTCCGCCCCCGCGTCTGCCGCCGTCTGTGCTCCACACTCCGCGTCACAGGTCCCCCTCCGCACAGCGTTGTGCGCCTGTCGTACGACTTCGGTGCAGACCCGCGCCGCGTGCGCCCGCGCACTCAACTCGGGCTGATGGGCGCCTAGTTAACGCCACGATCCCCCTTTCGCGCCAGTCCGTTGCGTAAGGCAACTCCACCGCCGCGGGCACCCCGCGAGCCGGTGCGGTATGCAGGGGGCATGACGACTGGAGAGACGGACGAGGTGGCCGGGCTGCTGCTCGCCGCGGGCGGCGGCCGACGGCTCGGCGGCCGCCCCAAGGCCCTGCTGCCGCACCGCGGGCGACCGCTCGTGGACCACGCGGTGCGGATGCTGCGCGAGGGGGGATGCGGACCGCTGCACGTGGTACTCGGAGCGGCGGCGGACGACGTACGGGCGCAGGCGGGTCTGGAGGGATGCGTGATCGTGGAGAACCCCGGATGGCGGTCGGGCATGGGGTCGTCCCTGCGGGCGGGCCTGGACTCGCTGGCCGGCACCGGCGCGCGCGCCGCCCTCGTCCTGCTCGTGGACCAGCCGGGGATCGGCGCCGCCGCGGTGGCCCGGGTCCGCGCGGCGTACCGCTCACCCGCGACCCTGGCGGCGGCCGCGTACGACGGCGACCGCGGCCACCCGGTCCTGTTCGGCCGTGACCACTGGGCGGGGATCGCGGCGGGCGCGGACGGCGACCGGGGGGCGCGGGCCTACCTCAAGGAGCACGCGGCGGCCGTCGGCCTCGTCGAGTGCGGGGACGTGGCCGAGGCGTACGACATCGACACCGAGGAGGACCTCCGCCACCTGGAGTGAGAGACGTGGCACCGAGCGCCACGTTCTGTCGACTCAGAGAATCTCGATATCAACAAACGATTGAACTTCCACGATAAGGAAACTAATATCCACTGACGAGAAGGGCCGGCCCCCGGTCATGGGGGCAGCAGCCGTACCCAGGCGCCCTGGCACTCCGTGCCTTTCACGCCGCCGCTCGCTGAAGGAAGTGACAGCCTCATGTCCGCACCAGCGCCGTCCCCGCTGGCCATCGTCGACGCCGCGCCCCTGCCCCGGCAGGACGAGGTGCTCACCGATGCGGCCCTCGCCTTCGTGGCCGAGCTGCACCGGCTGTTCACGCCCCGGCGTGACGAGCTCCTCGCCCGCCGTGCCGAGCGCCGCGCCGAGATCGCCCGCACCTCCACGCTCGACTTCCGCCCGGAGACCGCCGCGATCCGCGCGGACGACTCCTGGAAGGTCGCTCCCGCTCCCGCCGCCCTGAACGACCGCCGCGTCGAGATCACCGGCCCCACCGACCGCAAGATGACGATCAACGCACTCAACTCGGGGGCGAAGGTCTGGCTCGCCGACTTCGAGGACGCCTCGGCGCCGACCTGGGAGAACGTGATCGGCGGTCAGCTGAACCTGACCTCGGCGTACGACCGCTCCATCGACTTCACCGACGAGCGCACCGGCAAGTCGTACGCGCTCAAGGACGCCGACCAGCTCGCCACGGTCGTCATGCGCCCGCGCGGCTGGCACCTGAACGAGCGCCACCTGGTCGACACCGACGGCAAGCCGGTCCCCGGCGCCCTCGTCGACTTCGGCCTCTACTTCTTCCACAACGCCAAGCGCCTCATCGAGCTCGGCAAGGGCCCCTACTTCTACCTCCCGAAGACGGAGTCGTACCTGGAGGCCCGCCTCTGGAACGAGATCTTCGTCTTCGCCCAGGACTACGTCGGCATCCCGCAGGGCACCGTCCGCGCCACCGTCCTCATCGAGACGATCACGGCCGCGTACGAGATGGAGGAGATCCTCTACGAGCTGCGCGACCACGCCAGCGGGCTCAACGCGGGCCGCTGGGACTACCTCTTCTCCATCGTCAAGAACTTCCGTGACGGCGGCGAGAAGTTCGTCCTGCCGGACCGCAACCTCGTGACGATGACCGCCCCCTTCATGCGGGCGTACACCGAGCTGCTCGTCCGCACCTGCCACAAGCGCGGCGCGCACGCGATCGGCGGCATGGCCGCGTTCATCCCGTCCCGCAAGGACGCGGAGGTCAACAAGGTCGCGTTCGAGAAGGTCAAGAACGACAAGGACCGGGAGGCCGGCGACGGCTTCGACGGCTCCTGGGTCGCCCACCCCGACCTCGTGCCGATCGCCATGGAGTCCTTCGACAAGGTCCTCGGCGACAAGCCGAACCAGAAGGAGCGGCTGCGCGAGGACGTCTCCGTCGCCCCCGGTGACCTGATCGCCATCGACTCGCTCGACGCGAAGCCCACGTACGACGGGCTCGTCAACGCGGTCCAGGTCGGCATCCGGTACATCGAGGCGTGGCTGCGCGGTCTCGGCGCCGTCGCGATCTTCAACCTCATGGAGGACGCGGCCACCGCGGAGATCTCCCGGTCGCAGATCTGGCAGTGGATCAACGCGGGTGTCGTCTTCGACGACGGGCGGGCCGCCACGGCCGACCTCGCTCGTGAGGTCGCCGCGCAGGAACTCGCCGCCATCCGCGCCGAGATCGGCGAGGACGCCTTCGCGGCGGGCAGGTGGCAGCAGGCCCATGACCTGCTGCTCCAGGTTTCCCTGGACGCGGACTACGCGGACTTCCTGACGCTCCCCGCCTACGAGCAGCTCCGCTGACCGACCCGCTGCCCAGGCCCCCGGCACCGTCTGGTGCCGGGGGCTTCTGCGTCGTCCGGCGCGGGCCGGTGGGGCGGCTCGCGCAGTTCCCCGCGCCCCGGACATGCGCGCTGGGTGCGCCGTCTTTTGAGTGCGACTCTCGTCGTGGCTGGTCGCGCAGTTCCCCGCGCCCCCGAGATGCGCACTGCGTGCGACATCTCCCCGGGGAAGGCTGCGCGCAGCGCATGCCTTCAGGGGCGCGGGGAACTGCGCGACCAGCCACGACGGCGGCGCACCGGCACACCGAGCCGCAGCCAGGTCACCCCAGGTGCCCGGACCAATCCCGCTCCGCCGAAGGCTTCCCGTGCAGGTCCGGGACCCGCTTCAACCAGGCGGGACGCCCCCGCTCCGTCGCGGCGGCGCGCCGCGCATCCGCCGCCGCCAACTCGTCCCGCGACGGAAAATCGGTGGGCAGCCACGCGGCAGAGGAACGGGCCCGGGCCAGCAAGTAGGAGACGTACGCGCCCCGCGCCTCCTCCGGCGTCGCGAAGTCGGTGAGCCACGCGTCGGGGACGAGGGCGAGCACCTCGCGCAGGAGCCCCTCCGTCACCCTGGGGACCAGCTCCGCGTCGGCGGCCCGCGTGTCGGGCCCGTACCCCCCGAGCGCGTGATGCCGGAAGTCGTACGCCTTGTCGGGGGCGGCCCCGTCCCAGCGGTGGTGGAAGACGAGCGCCGCGCCGTGGTCGATCAGCCACAGCCGCGGCACGGCCGTGCCGAAGGTGGGCCAGACCATGAGATTCGAGCTGTGCACCGTCCGGTCGACGTTGACGGTGAGCGCGTCGAGCCAGACGATCCGGCCGGCCTCCAGCGGGTCGACCGGGAAGGCGGCCGCGAGGTCCGGCGTGAGGTCCGCGGCGCCCGGCAGGAAGTCCATGCCGAGGTTGAGCCCCGCGCTCGCCCGCAGCAGGTCCTGGACCTCCTGGTGCGGCTCGTCGGCGGCGACCGCCGGGTCGAAGTGGGCGAGGACCAGCTCCGGGAAGCGCAGACCGAGCCGGCGGGCCAGCTCGCCGACGACGATCTCGGCGACGAGGGCCTTCACGCCCTGTGCGGACCCGGTGAACTTCAGGACGTACGTCCCCAGGTCGTCGGCCTCCACCACACCGGGTACGGAACCTCCGGTGTGCAGCGGGTTCACGTACCGGGTGGCGGTGACTTCTCTGAGCACGCCGCCAGGCTATACGGGCCGCCCGGCCCCGCCGGGGAGGGGACCGGGGTTCTCGTTTTGGCATGTCCCCTCTGTGATCCATAAGATCCGCCGATGATCACTAGACAACGGCTGGCGGCGGGCGCGGGCGCCCTGCTCGCCGCCCTGGCCCTGGGCGGCCTCGTACCGGCCGGGAGCGCGGTCGCCGCCGACGAGCCCGCCGGGGACAAGCCCGCCCCCAAGGTCGAACTCGTCCTGGACGTCAGCGGATCCATGCGCGCCCGCGACATCGACGGCGACTCCCGGATGGCCGCGGCGAAGCAGGCGTTCAACGAGGTCCTCGACGCCACACCCGAGGAGGTGCAGCTCGGCATACGCACGCTGGGCGCCAACTACCCGGGTGACGACCGCAAGACGGGCTGCAAGGACACCGAACAGCTCTACCCCGTCGGCCCGTTGGACCGCACCGACGCGAAGACGGCCGTCGCGACGCTCAGCCCCACCGGCTGGACCCCGATCGGCCCGGCCCTGCTGAAGGCCGCCGGGGACCTGGACACCGGCGAGAGCGGCGGCACCCGCCGCATCGTCCTGATCAGCGACGGCGAGGACACCTGCCAGCCCCTCGACCCGTGCGAGGTGGCGCGCGAGATCGCCGCCAAGGGCATCGGCCTCACCATCGACACGCTCGGCCTGGTGGCGGACGCCAAGACCCGCGCGCAGCTGTCCTGCATCGCCGACGCCACCGGCGGCACGTACACCTCGGTCCGGCACAAGGAGGAACTCACCGACCGTGTCGGCCAGTTGGTCGACCGGGCGGCCGATCCCGTGGTCACGCCCGTCGCCGTCGAGGGGGCCGCGCGGTGCGCGGCCGCGCCCGCGCTGAAGCCGGGGCTCTACACGGACCGGGAGAAGTTCGGCGAGCACCGGTACTACCGCGTGGACGTGGAGCCGGGCAAGGAGCTGCGGGCCTCGGTGAGCGTCGCGGCCGACCGTGCCGTCGACCGTGACTACGGCGTCCTGTTGCGCGCCGTCACCACGCACGGCCGCGAGATCGTACGCGGCCAGGAGGCCGGGGACGGGCGCACCGACGTCATCTCGACCGGGCTGCGCTATCCGAAGCCCGAGGCCGACGGGGACGGTGACGGTGACGGTGCGGACGGGGCGCAGGCCGAGACGGTCTGCCTGCAGGTCTCCAACTCCTACTCCGCGCCCGCCTCGGTGAAGGCCACCCCGGGCCTGCCCGTCGAGCTGACCGTCGACGTGGTGGACGGTCCCGGCGCGGCGTCCGACGTGGCGGCGTTCGGGCTCGGCCACGGCTGGTGGCTGCTGGCCGCGCTCGTCGTGGTGGGCTTCCTCGCGGGC
Source organism: Streptomyces sp. NPDC049813 (assembly GCF_044465085.1). Classification (NCBI taxonomy): domain Bacteria; kingdom Bacillati; phylum Actinomycetota; class Actinomycetes; order Kitasatosporales; family Streptomycetaceae; genus Streptomyces; species Streptomyces sp. NPDC049813. Next base: position 191,383 of record NZ_JBITLI010000003.1, read on the forward strand.
GTGCTGTGGGGCTGGATCTCGCGCTGGCGCGTGACGGTATGGAGGACCAACTGATGCGACGCACAAGGCTGTTCTTCGCGGGTGTGGTGCTGGCCCTGACGACGTTGACGGCGGCCGGCTGGCCCGCCGCCGCCGACAATGACGACGGTGCGCGCAAGGCGCCGACCGAGGCGGGTACGTCGTTCCGGACCGCCACGGCGGTCGAGCAGGGGCAGAAGGCGACGGCGAGCGCCTCGACCGGCGACTACCTGTACTGGGCGTTCCCGGCCGACCAGGGGCAGCGGCCGACGGTGCGGGCCACGGTCGAACTGCCCGGGGCGCAGGCCCGGCACGGCGCCCAGACCTGGCGGATCGACGTGTACGACGGGCTGCGCCGCCGTCAGTCCTGCATGTACGGGACGCAGGCCCGCACGGTCGCCGCCGATGCCGCGCGCGTCGGGCTCGCGTGCACGCTGCGTACGGTGCGGGCCTGGGACGAGCCGTGGGGGAACGACCCGCTGCCCGGCACGTACTACGTCCGGCTGACGGTGACCGGGCTGGCCGGGGCCGATCTCGGGCTGCCGGTCTCGGCGTCGGTGGAGGCCGCCTCCAAGGACATGGGGGGCGCGGCGGCGGTCGACGGCTCGCTCTCCGCGCCGCTGGTGCCGGGGACGGCCGGCACCACGGACGACCACGACTGGGCCTCCGGCTGGTGGAGCAGCCGGTGGGTGTGGACGGGGCTGGGGGCGGTGCTCGCCGCGCTGGCGGGGATCGGCGGTTACACCCTGACCCGCCGCGCGTCTCCGACGGTCTAGCGGCTCCCAGGAACCCGGGGTACGCCCACGCCTGTGACGGCGTCGGGCGTACCCCGCCAGGGGCGCGGAGCCCCTTCGGCGCGCGGCCCACGGGGCTCCGCCCCGGACCCCGCTCCTCAATCGCCGGAGGGGCTTGATATGCCCTGAGCAGCGGCGGGGCTCGCCCTCCAGGGGCGCGGGGAACTGCGCGCCCAGCCACGACGCACGCGCACCCGCGAACGCGACCTGACGCTCCTCAATCGCCCAAGGGGCTTGACGTGAGCGCATTGGCCAGGGAGCCGGTTCCGGTCAGCTGGGCGTGGCCCGCGCGCACCGCCGCCACGAAGCCCAGCTCGCCCCGCGCCACCGCACCCCCCACCTCCGCGTCGAGCGTCACCCGCGCATCGGGCTCGCCCTCGTAGCGCCCGTCCCCGTACCGGGGGGCCTCCTCACCTACCAACACGTAGAACTCGCCCTCGTCGAGGCGGACTTCGAGCACCCCGGCTTCGCCGAGTTCCGCCAGCTCGCGCAGCACCGGCAGGGCCAGCCAGTGCGCCCGCACCGCGTCCGTGGGCCGCCGCTCCCCGAGCGCGGGCGCGCCCCACTCCCCCAGCGCCTGGAGCACGGGCAGCAACTCCCGGCCGCGCGGCGTGAGTTCGTACACGGAGACGGACGCGGGGGCCGCCAGCCTGCGCCGCGCGACGAGGCCGTCCCGCTCCATGTCCTTGAGCCGCGTGGCCAGCATGTCCGTGCTGACCCCGGGCAGGTCGGCGTGGAGGTCGGTGTAGCGGCGCGGCCCCCCGAGGAGTTCGCGGACGATCAGGAGCGTCCAGCGGTCCCCGACGGCGTCGAGGGCGCGGGCGGCGGCGCAGTACTGGTCGTAGCTTCGGCGTGGCATGACGGGCAGTCTATGCAATCCGTTGGACTTTCCAAGCTCCCACTTGGTAAAACCAAGTAACAAGAGTCACGGAGTACGCACCGCACCACGTCACCTGGTCCGCCTGGAGGGCACGCGCATGGAGTTCCGGCAGTCGAGCAAGCTGAGCGAGGTCTGCTACGAGATCCGCGGCCCGGTGATCGCGCACGCGAACGCCCTGGAGGAGGCGGGCCACAGCGTCCTGCGCCTGAACACGGGCAACCCCGCGCTCTTCGGCTTCGAGGCGCCGGAGGAGATCGTCCAGGACATGATCCGGATGCTCCCGCAGGCCCACGGCTACACGGACTCGCGCGGCATCCTCTCCGCCCGGCGCGCGGTCGCCCAGCGCTATCAGAGCCTCGGCCTGGACGTCGGCGTGGACGACGTCTTCCTCGGCAACGGCGTCTCCGAACTCGTCACGATGGCGGTGCAGGCGCTGCTGGAGGACGGCGACGAAGTCCTGATCCCCGCCCCCGACTTCCCCCTGTGGACGGCCGTCACCACGCTCTCCGGCGGCAAGGCCGTGCACTACCTCTGCGACGAGCAGTCGGACTGGTACCCGGACCTCCAGGACATGGCGGCGAAGATCACCGACCGCACCCGGGCCGTCGTGATCATCAACCCGAACAACCCCACGGGCGCCGTCTACCCGAAGGAGGTCGTCGAGGGCGTCCTCGACCTCGCGCGCCGGCACGGCCTGATGGTCTTCGCCGACGAGATCTACGACCAGATCCTCTACGACGACGCGGTCCACCACAGCGCCGCCGCCCTCGCCCCCGACCTCGTCGTCCTCACCTTCTGCGGCCTCTCCAAGACGTACCGCGTCGCGGGCTTCCGCTCCGGCTGGCTGGTGGTGACGGGCCCGCAGCAGCACGCGAAGAGCTACCTGGAGGGGCTGACGATGCTCGCCTCCATGCGGCTGTGCCCGAACGCGCCCGCGCAGTACGCCATCCAGGCCGCCCTCGGCGGCCGCCAGTCGATCCGCGAACTCACCCGTCCCGGCGGCCGGTTGCACGAACAGCGCGACAAGGCGTGGGAGAAGCTGAACGAGATCCCCGGCGTCAGCTGCGTCAAACCGAAGGGCGCCCTGTACGCCTTCCCGCGCATCGACCCGAAGGTCCACCCGATCGCCGACGACGAGAAGTTCGTCCTCGACCTGCTGCTGCGCGAGAAGATCCAGGTCGTACAGGGCACCGGCTTCAACTGGCCCCGGCCCGACCACTTCCGCATCCTCACCCTCCCGTACGCTGACGATCTCGACGCCGCCATCAGCCGCATCGGCCGCTTCCTGAGCGGCTACCGGCAGTGAGGCGGACGCCCCGCCGGCCCGACAGGAGAGTCCGTGAGCGCCTGCGCCAGCTGCGCGTATCCGAGCCACACCCAGTTCGCCTCGCCGGAGCTGGTCGGCGCGATCGTCTCGGGCCGCTTCGACCGGTCGCGGGACCCGGCCTGGCGCGCGTCGGGCGCGGCGACGGTGGAGGATTACGCGCGCTGGTGCGGGCACCTGTGCGGCGCCACCTGCCTGCGCATGGCCCTCGGTGACGCAGCGCCCTCGCTCTTCGAACTGCGGGACGGCGCCCTGAAGTCCGGCGCCTACACCGTGGACGCCGACGGCGAGATCCACGGGATGATCTACGCCCCCGCCGCCGCGTACCTGCGCGAGGCGCACGGCGTCGACGCGGAGGTGCACCGCGAGCTGACGACCGGCGGGATCGGGGAGCTGCTCGACGCGGGGCGGCTCGTCATCGCCTCCGTGCACTACGCGATCCGCCGCCCCGACGAGCCGGCGCCCGGGCGCGGCGGCCACCTCGTCCTGGTCACCTCGCGCACCCCGGACGGTCTTGGCCTCCACTTCCACAACCCGTCGGGCACGGACGCATCGACGCGCACGGCGGAGCTGCCGGTACGGCGGTTCGGCGCGTACTTCGCGGGCCGGGGCCTGTCGCTGGCGCCGGCCGCGGGGGCGTAGGTGGACGCGGCGCTCATCGCGGTGCTCGGCACCCTGCTCGGCTCGGTCGTCACGCACTACTTCCAGGGGCGGGCGACGGTGCGCGGCGCCGAGCTGGCCCGCGCGGAGCAGCTGCGCCAGGAACGCATCGCGAGTTACAGCGGCTTCGCGAGCGCGCTCTTCGACTACCGGCGCAGCCAGAACGACCGCTGGTTCCGCGCTCAGGAACAACCCGGCACGCGCGAGGCGGAGTCGGCGCGGTTCGCCTCGTACGAGGCGCGTATCGCCGCGCGGCAGGCGCTGGCGATGGTGCAACTGGTGTGTGACGTGCCGCGGTTGCGGCAGCTGGCCGAGGCCGCCTTCGAGTCGGCCAACTGCCTGCACGAGGCGGTGGACGAGCAGGACCGCGACCGGCGCTCGCAGCGCTGCAAGCAAGCCCTGACGGCCTTCGTGGAGGCGGCGGCGCCGAGCGTGCAGTAGCGGGCGGTCAGCCGTCGCCGAGCACGGAGGACAGGGCCGTGACGGGGTCGGGGCCCGGCTCGCCCCGGGGCCACCAGTCCTCGCGGCCCGGGTCCGACTCGTACCCGTACCACCAGCCGTCGCGGCCGAGGCGCAGCTGCACGGAGGCCGTCGACAGGTGGTTGCGGCGGGGGCGGAACTCCGGGTGGCCGGTGGCGAGAAGGGCCGGGCGGGCGCGGTCGAAGGGGCCGGCCGGGGGGTCCCACTCCTCTTCCAGGACGGCGAGTCCCGCGAGGGCGCCCTGCCGCCAGGCCGCGACCGCGCGGGCGAGGTCGGCGGGGGTGCGGCCGGTGCCGCGGGCCAGGGAGGCGTAGAGCGCGCGGGTGGCGGCGGTGAGGCCCGAGCCGGGGTGGGCGGCGGCCAGCCGCACGGCGTCCTGCCAGGGGGTGAGGCCGCCGGTCGGGTCGGCTCCCGTGGTCAGCAGGGCGTGCGCGCGCATCCCCGCCTCCGTGGCCAGCAGGTCGAGGGCGAGCGGGTCGGGGGCGCCGGGGGCCTGGGGGTAGGACGGCGGGCGCCCGGGGTGGGCGGGCGGCGCGAACTCCGGTGGCAGCTGCGGCAGTCGACCGGTCCGGGCGAACGCGTCCCGCGCGGTGACCGCGTCGAGGCCGGGCGCCGCGGCGGTGGTCCGCTCCCGCGCGGTGTGCGCCGCGTTGCGCCGGGTGAGGGCGGCCAACAGCTCCTGCTCGCCGCGCCCGCGCAGCAGGAACAGGACGAAGGGGTCCTCGTCGACGAGCCGCGCCGTCTGGTAGCAGAGCGCCGCGGCGTGCTTGCACGGGTCCGCACGGTCCGGGCAGGTGCAGTCGGGGACGAGGTCGTCGACCGCGGGCAGCAGGTCGACGGCGGCGGCGAGCGCGTGCGGCACGTCCTTGTCGAGCAGGGACGCCAGGTGCTCGGGGCGGGCCGCGGCCGTCTCCGCGAAGTGCTCCCACTCCTCTTCCGAGAGGGTGCGCAGCCGCAGGTCCGCGCGGTAGGGGCGGGGCCGCGAGCCGTGCACGTACGCGGTGACGCGGCCCGGCGTGACGGTGATGGCGTCGACGTGGCCGCGGTCGGCGTAGGCCCGGCCGCGCGCGAGGCGGGCCGGGTCGAGGGCGGTGTCCTCCAGGGCCTCCACCCAGGCGTTCCCCCACCAGGTCAGGGCGGCGCCGACGCCCGGGGCGGCGCGCGGCAGCAGCGGCGGGAACGTGCGGCGGGTGTCGGTGTGCCGGGCCTGTGCCCGCTCGGTGGCGCCGGCCCGCCCCGGGACGTGCGCGGCGTGCGGTCCGCCACGGGCAGGGCTCATGCCGGCTCCCTGCGCAGGGAGACCAGGTCGGTCAGCTCCCGGTCGGTCAGCTCGGTGAGCGCCGCCTCGCCGGAGCCGAGCACGGCGTCGGCCAGGGCCCGCTTCGCCGCGAGCAGTCCGGCGATCTTGTCCTCGACCGTGCCCTCGGTGATGAGGCGGTGCACCTGGACGGGCTGGGTCTGGCCGATGCGGTACGCGCGGTCCGTGGCCTGCTCCTCGACCGCCGGGTTCCACCAGCGGTCGAAGTGGACGACATGGCCCGCGCGCGTGAGGTTCAGGCCGGTGCCCGCGGCCTTCAGGGACAGCAGGAAGACGGGGACCTCGCCGGCCTGGAAGCGGTCCACCATGCGCTCGCGCTCGGCGACCGGGGTGCCGCCGTGCAGCAACTGCGTGGGGATGGAGCGGGTCGCCAGATGGGTGGCGAGGAGCCGGGCCATCGACACGTACTGGGTGAAGACGAGGACCGAGTTCTGCTCGGCGACGATGGTGTCGAGCAGCTCGTCGAGGAGGGCGAGCTTGCCCGAGCGGCCCGCGAGCCGCACCCGCCCGCCCTCGGCCTCGCCTTCCTTCAGGTACTGCGCGGGGTGGTTGCAGATCTGCTTGAGCGAGGTGAGCAGCTTCATGACGAGCCCCCGGCGCCCGATGCCCTCGGCGGCCTCGATGACCGCCATGGACTCGCGCACCACTGCCTCGTAGAGCGACGCCTGCTCCCGGGTGAGGGGCGCCGGGTGGTCGGACTCCGTCTTGGGCGGCAGCTCGGGCACGATGCCCGGGTCGGACTTCTTGCGGCGCAGGATGAAGGGGCGCACCAGGCGGGCGAGGCGCTCGGTCGCCTCGGGATCGTGCAGCGGCCCCTCGCCCTCCACGGCCCGCGCGTGCCGGGCGCGGAAGGCCTTCAGCGGGCCCAGCAGGCCGGGTGTCGTCCAGTCGAGCAGGGCCCACAGCTCGGACAGGTTGTTCTCGACAGGGGTGCCGGTGAGCGCCACGCGCGCGGGGGCGTCGATGGTGCGCAGGGCCTTCGCCGTCGCCGAGTTCGGGTTCTTCACGTGCTGCGCCTCGTCGGCGACGACCAAGCCCCAGGCCGTGCCCGCGAGTTCGGCGGCGCGGCTGCGCAGCGTGCCGTACGTGGTGAGGACGAAGCCGCCGTCGTCGCCGTGCAGGGTGCGGTCGGCGCCGTGGAAGCGGCGGACGGGGACGCCGGGGGCGAACCGGCCGATCTCCCGCTGCCAGTTCCCCAGCAGGGAGGCGGGGCAGACGACCAGGGTGGGCGCCGGGCGGTTCCTGCGCAGGTGCAGGGCGATGAGGGTGACCGTCTTGCCGAGCCCCATGTCGTCGGCGAGGCAGCCGCCGAGCCCCAGCGACGTCATGAGGTCGAGCCAGGCCAGTCCGCGCAGCTGGTAGTCGCGGAGCGTGGCGTGCAGGCCGGCGGGGGGCTCCACGGTGTCGATGCCGCGGGTGAGCCGGTCGCGCAGCTCGGCGAGGCGGCCGCTGGGCACGGCCGCGACGCGCTCCCCGTCGACGTCGGCCTCCCCGGTGAGCGCGACGGCCAGCGCGTCGGCCGGCTGGAGCAGGCCCAGCTCCCGCTTGCGCGCCTTGCGGACGAGGTCGGGGTCGACGACGACCCACTGGTCGCGCAGCCGGACCACGGCGCGGTGCGATTCGGCGAGCCGATCCATCTCGTGCTCGGTCAGCGGGTCCCCGTCGAGCGCCAGCTGCCAGTTGAACTTGAGTAGTTCGTCGCTGTCGAAGAACGTGGTGCCGTCGGTGGCGGAGCCGGGGGCGGCCTGCGCGCGCACGACGGCCGTCGCGGTGAGCGAGCGGGCCAGCTCCCGCGGCCAGTGCACGGTGACGCCGGCCGCGGCGAGGCGGGCCGCGCCCGGCCCGAGCAGGTCGGTCAGCTCGGCCTCGGAGAGCGCGAGCACGTCCGGCACGTCCTGCTCCAGGAGGCGGCCGAGCGGCGGCCAGGCGACGACGGCGCGGCGCACGGCGAGGATCGCGTCGATCCGGGCGCGCGGCCCGAAGTGGTCGGAGGCGTCACCGGCCCACAGGTGCGCGGCGTCCACCACGCGCGTGGGGTCGGCGAGGCTGTGGACCTGGACGACGGCGGCACCGGCGCGGCGCGTGCCCGGGTCGTCGGCCGCCCCGCTCTGCTCGGCGGCGTCGAAGAGCAGCTGCTGCGCGAGGTCGAGCCGCAGGGAGACCCGCACCCCCGTGTCGAGCCCGGCCGCCGCCTCGACGGCCCAGGGGCGCGCGTGCGGGAGGTGCTGGGGGGCGACGGCGGCGAACGGGGCGCCCGCCGCGTGGGCCGCGGCCGGGGTGCGGGGCAGGGTGTCGGCCACCGCGTCCAGGAAGGCGCGGACCAGGGCCCCCGGCTCGGGCAGCCGGAGCGGGCGGCTGCCGGGGACCGGGGTCGCGTACCCCTCGACGGGCAGGGCGGCGGCGACAGCCCGCACCTGGGCGACGTCGTCGGCGTCCAGCGGGCCGGCCCGCCACGCGTCGAGGTCGTCGGCGGTGAGGCCGGGCAGCAGCCGGCCGCGGGCCACCAGGTGCAGGGCGTGCACGGCGGCGGCGCCCCAGGCGGCCGCGGCGGGGTGGGCGCCGGGGGTGCGGCGGGCCCGGACGAGCAGCGGCAGCGCCCCGGCGACCGGCAGCACGAACGCGGGCACCTCGCGGCTGCGCACGCCCGTGCCGTGCGGGCGCACGACCGTCAGCGTCGCGTCGGCGCCGGGCAGGGCCGCGCCGTCCGGCGCCCAGAACGCGATCTTGCCCTCTCGCGGCAGGGCGGCGGGCAGGAAGACGGCGGCGGCGCCGAGGACGACACCGGACAGCTCCGGCACGCTCGTGACACCTCCCCTCTGCGCTCGCTCGGCCCGGACTCGGTGGGACCGCCTCGAACCTTACGGGCCGGGTCCGACAATCCCCGGTCCGCGGGGCGCCGCGCGGGCCCCGCGGACGGCTGCGGCGCAGGTCGGCGGGGTCGGGGCGGGGAGCCCCGTGTACCGTTCGTTCCACAATGTTCCCGTCCCGTACCGACCTCAGAACAGGCGTGAACCGTGGGTGATCTGCTCCTCGTCCGGCACGGTGAGACCGAATGGGCGCTGACCGGTCAGCACACCGGCCTCACCGACATCCCGCTGACCGAGAACGGCCGCGAGGAGGCGCGCAGGGTCGCGCCCCTCGTCGGCAGCTACCACGTCGGTGCCGTCTTCGTGAGCCCGCTCGGCCGGGCCCGGGAGACCGCCGAGCTGGCCGGTCTGCACCGCTTCACCGTCGATCCCGACCTGCGGGAGTGGGACTACGGCGCCTACGAGGGCGTGACGACGCGGGAGATCCAGCGCACCCGCCCGAACTGGTACCTCTTCGACGACGGGGTGCCGCCCGGGCCGCCCGAGCATCCGGGCGAGACCCCGGAGGAGGTGGGCGAGCGGGCCGACCGGATGCTCGACAAGGTCGACGCGGCGCTCGCCAACAACGAGGGCAGCGTCGTCCTCGTCTCGCACAGCCACTTCCTGCGGGTGCTCACCGCCCGCCGCCTCGGCCTGCCGCCGTCGGGCGGCTCGCACTTCCTGCTGGCGACCGGCACGGTGAGCCGGCTCAGCACGGAGCACGGCCGGCCGGTGGTCTCCGGCTGGAACCTGCGTCCGTCGAGCGGCTGACGCCGACCGGCCTGCGGCGCTCGGGCGGTTCGGCGGCCGGGCCGCGTTGTCAGTGGCGTCGTGCACCATCGTCGGCAGGAGGTGCGCCATGACCCGACCGCCGACCGCCGCGCAGCGGCGCATCATCGACGCCGCCGACCCGCAGACGGGCCGGATCAGCGGCGGCGCCGCCCAGCTGGCGCGGCTCGTCGCGCTGAAGCTGGCGTTCCGCCATCCGCGGCCGCCGCACGAGCACTTCCTGACCCCGGCCGGGCACCGCGTCCGCGAGGCGCCGCCGGAAGCCGCCGCACCGGCACCGGGCGGGGTGGTACCCCCGCCGCCCTCGGCGCCCTCCTCCACGGGTGTGTTCACCGCGCGGCTCGGCGGCGAGCCGGGGCCCGTCTCCTCCCCGGCCAGGACCCGTGAGGTCCGTACGGCGTGGCAGGGGCTGCTGGAGATACGCCGCATGACCTCGCCGGACGGCGCGACCGACCGGCCCTGCGCCTGGGAGCGCGGCCGTCTCGCGCACGCGGCGGCGCTCGCCCTGGAGGCCGCGGGCTGCCCGCCCGCGAGCACGACGGAGCCCGGGTACCGCGTGACCGAGACCCCGCAGCCCGAGGCGGTCGCGGTCCACGACCCGGACCCCACGGCCCGCACGGCCTGCGCGACGGCGCTCCGGCAGGCGGGCTGGCAGGTCAGCGAGCACGCGAGGCCGCGCGGCGACCGCTACCTGTTGGCCTCACCGAGACGGGCGTAGCACCACGACCCGCCGATCCGGCCTGCGCGGATCGGGTGTCAGGCGTCGGGCGACCAGCCGCGTCGCCCGACCGGTGCCCGGCGGGCGGGCACGCCACCCGCCCCTCCGCCCGACCGGACGGGCGGCACCCGTTCGGCGCCCCGGCCGACCCGGCGGCCGGGTCCAGCCACCCGCCGTTCACGTGGGCCACCCCCTCCCGTCCGCGCGGCGTCACGCGCCGCGTCGCGGGAGAGGGTATGCACTCACCATGCCCTTGGCCCGCCGTACGTTCCTGACCGCGCTCACCGGATCGGCGCTGGTGTCCTGCGCGGACGCCGCCGCCGGGCGGGAGGACGCCGCCCCGCCCGCCCCGGACGCCGCGGCGGCCGCCGCGCGCCGTCTGCTCGGCCGCCACGCGGAGCAGCTGGTCTTCACGCCGCTGCCGGACGCGGGCGAGCGTTTCCGGGTGGACGGGGAGCCCGGCCGCGTACGGATCGCGGGCAGCTCCCCCGCCGTTCAACTCATGGGTCTGCGCCACTACTTGAAGCACGTGGCACACGCCAACATCTCCTGGGCGGGCGAGCAGCTGAACCTGCCCGAGCGGCTGCCCGCCCCGCCGCACCCGCTCACCGGCAGCGCGCACGTGCCGCACCGCTTCGTCCTGAACGACACCAACGACGGGTACACGGGGGCGTACCACGACTGGGCGTACTGGGAGCGGGAGCTGGACGTGCTCGCCCTGCACGGGTTCAACGAGGTGCTCGTGTACACCGGCGCGGACGCGCTGTACCACCGGGTGCTGCGCCGCTTCGGCTACGGCGAGGAGGAGCTGCGCGAGTGGATCCCGGCCCCCGGGCACCAGCCGTGGTGGCTGCTGCAGAACATGGCGGGCCCGGTGGGCGGCCCGGTGCCGGCCGGCCTGCTCGCGCGGCGCGCCCGCCTCGGGCGCCGGATCGCCGACCGGGTCAGGGAGCTGGGGATGAAGCCGGTCCTGCCCGGCTACTTCGGCACGGTGCCGCCGGGGTTCGCGGACCGCAACGCCGGCGCGCACGTGGTGACGCAGGGTGAGTGGTACGGGTACCGGCGGCCGGACTGGCTCGATCCGCGCGGCCCGCACTTCGCCCGGGTGGCGGCCGAGTTCTACCGGACGCAGGCGGAGATGTTCGGCCCGGCGGAGCTGTTCAAGATGGATCTGCTGCACGAGGGCGGCAAGGCGGGTGACGTGCCGGTCCCCGACGCGGCGCGCGGCGTCGAGAGGGCGCTGCGCGCGGCGCACCCGCAGGCGCTGTGGGTGATCCTGGGCTGGCGCCGCAACCCGCCGAAGGCGATCGTGGACGCCGTCGACAAGACCCGCATGCTCGTCGTCGACGGCATCTCGGACCACTACCCGACGGTGACGGACCGTGACGCGGACTGGGACGGCACCCCGTACGCCTTCGGCTCCATCTGGAACTTCGGCGGCCATACGACGCTGGGCGCCAACACCCCGGACTGGGCCCGGCTCTACGAGCAGTGGCGGACGCGGCGGGGCGGAGCGCTGCGCGGCACCGCGCTCATGCCGGAGGCCGCCGACAACAACCCGGCGGCGTTCGACCTCTTCGCCGAACTCGCGTGGCGGACAGGAGAGTTGGACCTGGCGGAGTGGTTCGAGGAGTGGTCCGTCGCGCGGTACGGCGGGCGCGATCCCGAGGCCGTGGCGGCCTGGGAGGTCCTGCGGCGCACCGCGTACGGCACGACCCGCGAGGACGGCTGGGGCGAGGGCGCGGACGGCCTGTTCGGGGCGCGGCCCGCCCTGACGGCCCGGTCCGCGGCCTCCTGGTCGCCGAAGCAACTGCGCTACGACGCGGCCGAGTTCGAGTCGGCCCTCGACCACCTGCTGGCCGTGCGTCCGGCGCTGCGCACCTCGTCGGCGTACCGTCGCGACCTCCTCGACGTGGCGCGCCAGGCCCTCTCCAACCGCAGCCGCGCCCTCCTCCCCCGCATCAAGGAGGCGTACGAGTCCAAGGACGCGGCCGGTCTCGACGGGCTGAGCGGTGAGTGGCTCACCGCGATGGATCTGCTGGAGCGGCTGCTGGCGACCGACGCCGGCCATCTGCTGGGCCGCTGGGTGGCGGACGCGCGGGCCTGGGGCGCGAGCGAGGCGGAGCGCGACCGGCTGGCGTACGACCAGCTGTCCCTGGTGACGTCGTGGGGGACGCGCGCGGGGGCCGACGCGGGGTTGCACGACTACGCGAACCGGGAGTGGGCCGGGCTCGTCGGCGGGCTCTACCGCACCCGCTGGGCGACGTACTTCGCGGAACTGCGCGCCGCTCTCGACGCGGGCCGGGCGCCGCGTCCGACGGACTGGTTCGCCCTGGAGGACGCCTGGGTCCGCGACCCGGGCGAACTGCGCACCCGCCCCACCGGAGACACGTACGCCGTCGCGGTCCAGGTCCGCGCCCACCTGAACGGAGCCTGAGGGCCGCCCGTCCGGGGCCGTCGTCCCGCTCGCCCGGGGCCGTCGCCGCGCGTCCCAGGGAATCGTTTCGGCACCTCTTGTGGCGAATCGTTTCCCCAAGCGTCCAACACCGCGTCCACCAAGGCGACTTGACGGGTATACGTCATCCGCAATTTCTGGTAGGAAACCTTCCTAACAGTCGACGGCGTGACCTCTCCGCCGGCGGAACGACGAACTCCCCTTTGGAGGAACCGTGTCCACCCCCCGCATACACCCCTCCCGTCGCAGCCTCCTCGCCTTCCTCGGCGCCTCCGTCGTCGCGGCGCCCCTGCTCTCCGCCCAGCTCGCCGGCGCCGCGCCCGCCGCCTCGGCCGCGAGCGGGCTCGACGACCCGGCGAAGAAGGAGATCGCCATGAAGCTGGTGTCGAGCGCGGAGAACTCCTCGCTCGACTGGAAGGCCCAGTACGGCTACATCGAGGACATCGGTGACGGCCGCGGCTACACCGCCGGGATCATCGGCTTCTGCTCCGGCACCCACGACATGCTCGACCTCGTCGAGCTGTACACCCAGCGCAAGCCCGGCAACGTCCTCGCGAAGTACCTGCCCGCTCTGCGCGACGTCGACGGCAGCGACTCGCACGCCGGGCTCGACCCCAACTACCCGCGCGACTGGGCGAAGGCGGCGCAGGACTCCGTCTTCCAGCAGGCGCAGAACGACGAGCGCGACCGCGTCTACTTCAACCCGGCGGTCAGCCAGGGCAAGGCCGACGGCGTCGGCACGCTCGGCCAGTTCACGTACTACGACGCGATCGTGATGCACGGCGACGGCTCCGACCCCACCAGCTTCCGCGGCATCCGCAAGCGCGCGCTCGGCAAGGCGAAGCCGCCCGCCCAGGGCGGCTCCGAGGTCACCTGGCTCAACGCCTTCCTGGACGCGCGGGTGTGGGCCATGCGCCAGGAGGAGGCCCACAGCGACACCAGCCGCGTCGACACCGCGCAGCGCGTCTTCCTGAAGGCGGGCAACCTGAACCTGAACCCGCCGCTGGACTGGAAGGTCTACGGGGACAGCTACCACATCGGGTGAGCCGGAACCCCGTGCGGCGGCCCGCCCGGAGTGGACGCACTCCGGGCGGGCCGCCACCCGCGCTTCCGTCCGCTCCCGTCAGTGCACCGACGCCGCCGAGGCGCCCGTCCGCTGTTCGACGATGGCGCCGCCCGACTCCATCGGGGAGGTGACGTCGTCCGCGTCGCGGTGGCGTCCGATGTGGTTGAAGACGAGGTTCAGGAGCACGGCGGCGACGCACCCGGTGGAGATGCCCGAGTCCAGGATGATCTTCGCGGTGTCCGGGAACGCGTGGTAGAACTCCGGGGCCGCGATCGGGATCAGGCCGACGGCGAGCGAGACCGCGACGATGAGGACGTTGTTGTCCTTCTCCAGGTTGGCCTTGACCAGCGTCTGGATGCCGCTGGCCGCGACCGAGCCGAACAGGACGACGCCCGCGCCGCCGAGCACCGGGCGCGGCACGACCGCGATCAGCGAGGCCGCCACCGGGCACAGGCCCATCAGGACGAGGAACGCGCCGCCGGTCGCCACCACGTACCGGCTGCGGATCTTCGTCATCGCCACGAGCCCGATGTTCTGGGCGAACGCGCTGCACATGAAGCCGTTGAAGAGCGGGCTGACCGCCGTGCCGAGGGTGTCGGCGCGCAGCCCGGCCGCGATCGTCTTCTCGTCGGCCGGGCGGTCGACGATCTCGCCGAGCGCGAGCATGTCGGCGGTCGACTCGGTCATCGAGACGACCATGACGACGCAGAGCGAGACGATGGCCGCGCCCGCGAACTGCGGGGCGCCGAAGTGGAACGGGGTCGGGAAGCCGACGATGTCCGCGTCGCCGATCGGCGAGAAGTCCGTGACGCCGAACGGGATCGCGACGACCGTGCCGATGACCAGGCCGAGCAGGACCGCGATCTGCTTGACGAACCCGGTCGTGAACCGGCGCAGCAGCAGCACGATGACGAGGGTGGCGCCGGCCAGGGCCAGGTTCTTCATCGAGCCGTAGTCCGACGCCTTGGTGTCGGGCCCTTGCGCCCAGCCGAACGCGACGGGCATCAGCGAGATGCCGATGAGGGTGATGACCGTGCCGGTGACGACCGGCGGGAAGAAGCGGATCGCCTTGGAGAAGAAGGGCGCCGCGATGAATCCGAGGACGCCCGCGACGATCACCGCGCCGAAGATGATCGGCAGCGCGTCGTCCTTGTCCTTCGTCGAGTCGACGACGGCGAGCATCGGGGCCACGCCCGCGAACGTCACGCCGTTCACGAAGGGCAGTCTGGCGCCGATCTTCCAGATCCCGAGGGTCTGGAGGAAGGTGGCGAGGCCTGCCGTGAACAGACAGGCGCCGGTGAGGAAGGTGAGTTCCTTCGCCGAGAGGCCTATGTAGGCGCCGACTATGAGCGGGGGCGCGACCACACCCGCGTACATCGCCGCCACGTGCTGCAACCCCGTCGTCGCCATCTTCAGCGGGGGCAGCGTCTCGTCTACCGGATGTTTGGTATGCCCCGCCGGGACCTCGTCGGGGGTGGTGCCTTGCTTGGTGAACCTGGGCTGCGTCGCCACGTCGGCTCCTCCGGTTGTTTTCCAGCCCCGGCACGCCGCCGGCACTTTTCGCTTCTGGGAGGTGGTGCAAGGTCGTGCTGCCGTGCTCGATATGAAGTTGTTCCGCGCCCAGGTAGGAGTGACCGCCCCGGGAACGTGAAGCTTTGGGCCACGTTCCGGGGCGGCACCCGAGCAGCCCGCTCGGCTGCTCGGGTCCGGCCGGGGACCGTCCTCCCCGGCCGGCGTTCTCGGGTGTCTCAGCCCTGCGCGGCGATCCGCGCGAGCCGCTGCGCCTCGTCCCGCGTGGAGCGGGCGACGGCGTCCTCGTCGACGTGCAGGAGGCGGCTGTTCTCCACCACCGGCGCGCCGTTGACGAGGGAGAGGGTGACCGGTGCGGCCGCGCCGAAGACGAGCGCGGTCACCGGGTCGGCGATCGAGGAGTGCGCCAGGGTGTCCAGCTTCCACAGCACGAGGTCGGCGAGCTTGCCGGCCTCCAGGGAGCCGATCTGGCTCGCCCGGCCGAGGACCTGCGCGCCGCCGTACGTGCCCAGGCGCAGCGCCTGGCGGGCGTTGAGCGCGGCCTCGCGGTGGGCGCCGAGGCGGTTGATGAGCAGGGCGTTGCGCAGTTCGGTGTGGAGTTCGCCGGACTCGTTCGAGGCGGTGCCGTCGACGCCGAGGCCGACCGGGACACCGGCGGCGAGCATGTCGGGGACGCGGGCGATGCCGGCCGCGAGCCGCGCGTTGGAGGACGGGCAGTGCGCCACGCCCGTCTTCGTGCGGCCGAACGCGGCGATGTCGGAGTCGTTCATGTGGACGCTGTGCGCCATCCACACGTCCTCGCCGAGCCAGCCCGTCGACTCGAAGTAGTCGGTGGGGCCCATGCCGAACAGCTCGTGGCAGAACTGCTCCTCCTCGACCGTCTCGCTGCCGTGGGTGTGCAGCCGCACCCCGAGTCGGCGCGCCAACTCGGCGCCCTGCTTGAGGAGTTCGGTGGAGACGGAGAACGGGGAGCAGGGGGCCACGGCCACCTGCGTCATCGCGTCGAAGGAGTCGTCGTGGTGCTTCTTGACGGTCTCCTCGGTCGCGGCGAGCGCGCCCTCCAGGGTCTCGACGGCGAAGTCCGGCGGCAGGCCGCCGTCCTTCTCGCTGCGGTCCATGGAGCCGCGGGCCAGGGTGAAGCGCACGCCCATCTCGGAGGCGGCCCGGATGATCGACCCGGAGAGGTCGCCGGAGCCCTGCGGGAAGACGTAGTGATGGTCCATGGCGGTGGTGACGCCGCCGCGCACCATCACGGCGAGGGAGCCCTGCGCCGCCGCGTACGTCATCCGCTCGTCGATCCGCGCCCACGTCGGGTACAGCGTCTTCAGCCAGTTGAAGAGGTTGTGGTCGGTGGCGAGGCCGCGGGTGATCCACTGGTAGAAGTGGTGGTGGGTGTTGACGAGTCCGGGCGTGGCGAGGTGGCCGGTGCCGTCGACCCGGCGGACCACGTTCTCCAGGCCCTCGGGAGCCTTGCCGGCGCCGATGGACTCGATCCTGTTGCCCGCCACGACGATGTGGCCCGAGGCGTACTCGGTGTCGTCCGCGTCGACCGTCGCGATGGCGACGTTCTCGATGACGATGCGGTCGGTGGCGCTGTTTGCCGTAGAAGCTGCCATGGTGCTTCCTTCATTCATGAGTGGCGATTGCTGGGCACGGCAGGACCCTAGGTGGATTTGAGTGCCGCAGCCGCGCCGGCGCTGCTACGGGTGCCGAGATGGTGGAAGAACAGGTTCAGCGTGACGGCGACGAGCGCGCCCGCGCTGATGCCGGAGCCGAGCACGGTCTGCGCCCAGGCCGGGAAGTCGGCGTAGAAGGTGGGTGCGGCGAGCGGGATGATGCCCGCGCCGAGCGAGACGGCCACCAGGATGATGTTGGAGCTGTCGTCCAGGCCCGCCTCGGAGAGGGTGCGGATGCCGCTGACGGCGATGGAGCCGAAGAGGACGATGCCCGCGCCGCCGAGGACCGGCATGGGGACCAGGGAGACGACCGCGCCGAGCATCGGGAAGACGCCGAGGATCAGCAGGGCGCCGCCCGCCACCGCGACGACGTAGCGGCTGCGCACCTTGGTCAGCGAGACGACGCCGACGTTCTGGGCGAAGGCGGAGGTCGGGAAGCCGCCGAAGACCGGGCCGAGGAAGGTGGCGATGCCGTCGGTGCGCAGGCCGCGGGTGATGGTCCGCCCGGAGGTCTCGCGGTCGCAGATCTCGCCGATGGCGAGCATGCCGGCCGAGGACTCGGTCATCAGGACGAGCATCACGAGGCAGAGCGAGACGATCGCGGCGGGCTGGAACTGCGGTGCGCCGAAGGCGAAGGGGGTGGGCAGCGCGGCGACGGGCGCGGAGCCGAGGGCGCTGAAGTCGGCCATGCCGAACGGGATCGCGGCCAGCGTGCCGATCAACAGGCCGAACAGCAGGGCGACTTGCTTGACGAAGCCCTTGCCGAAGCGCTGGATCAGCAGGATGACGACGAGGGTGAAGCCGGCGAGTGCGAGGAAGCGCATGTCGCCGTAGTCGGCGGAGGTGGCGTCGCCGCCCTGGGCCCAGCCGACGGGGACGGGCATCAGGGTCACGCCGATGAGGGTGATGACGACGCCGGTGACCAGCGGCGGGAAGAAGCGCAGCAGCCGTCCGAAGAAGGGGCCGATGGCGAGGCAGAAGACGCCCGCGACCATCACCGCCCCGTAGATGGCGGGGAGTTGGTCGCCCGAGGCGTTGGTCTCGGCGATGGCGAGCATCGGTGCGATGCCCGCGGAGGAGGCGGCGTTGACGAAGGGCAGCCGGTTGCCGACGAAGCCCTTGACGCCGAGTGTCTGGAGCAGTGTGGCCAGGCCCGCGATGAGCAGGGACGCGGCGATCAGCCGGGTCCGGCCCGCGGTGTCCAGGTGGACGGCCTGGCCGATGATGAGCGGAGGGGTGACGACGCCCGCGTACATGGCGGCGATGTGCTGGAGAGCGGCGGGGACGAGCCGCGAGACGTGGAGCTTTTCGTCCACCGGGTGCACCGGGTCGGCGCTGCCCTGTGGGCCGGACGATGTAGAACACGGGCTCTCGGCTTCAGCCGGCCCCTTTGCTGGCACTGCCATTGCGTTGTTCCCTCCGGTGCGGCGCACCCCCGCCGACCGGGGTGGACGGGGGTGCGCTGTCGCGTCCGATTACGCCTGGGGGCGTCAGAGGTTGGTCATGTCGACCGGGATGCGCTGCTCGGCGCCGTCCCGCAGGATGGTGGCCTCGATCAGGCCGTAGGGGCGGTCGGCGGCGAGGTACACGGCGCCGTCCTTCGCCTCGTTGTCCAGGCCGAAGGGCGACAGGTCCTGGCGGAAGTGGTGCTTGTTCGGCGCGGAGAAGCGGATCTCGTCGATCTCGCTGCGGTTGTTGATGACGCGCGAACCCATCTGGTACAGCGTCTGCTGGAGCGAGAGCGAGTACGTCTCCACGAAGGCCTGGAGGATGTGCTTCTTGGCCTGCGCGTAGGACTTCTCCCACTGCGGCATGCGCTGCTCGTCGGAGGTCCAGTTGTGCCGCCACCAGGTGGACAGCGACGTCGCGAGGATACGGTCGTAGTCCTCCTTGAGCGTCGTGTACTTGTCCTTGATGTAGCCCCAGAACTCGGAGTTCGTGGTGTTCATCACGGTCAAGTCCTTGAGCCCCGACAGGACTTCGAACTTCTCGCCGTCGTACGTGATCTGCGCGAGCCGCGTCTCCTGGCCCTTGCGGACGAAGGAGTGCTGGACCTCGTCGGCACCGATGAAGTTGGAGCCCGCGTCGGAGCCGGCGATCCGCTCCCAGCTGTACTCCTCGATGCGGATGCGGGCCCGGTGGATGGGCTCCTGGCTGTCGACGAAGTGGCGGGCGAGGTGGATGCCGTACTGCTCCACCGAGTCGATGCCGTATTCCTTGGCGAAGGCGAAGCAGGTGTTCTTCGTGGTGTCGGTCGGCAGGCAGTGGGCGTTCGACCCGTTGTAGTGCACGTCGTCGAGGTCACCGCTGAGGGCGACCGAGACGTTCACGTCCTTGATGTGGTGGGTGTCGCCGTCCCGCGTAATCTTGACGACGCGGTTCTCTGCTTTGCCGTACTGGTTCTGGCCGAGAATCGTGGGCATGTCTGCTAGCTCCCTCGGTAAACGGAGTAGCCGAACGGGTTGAGCAGCAGCGGCACGTGGTAGTGCTCGCCCGGCGTGACGGCGAACGTGATCGCCACCTCCGGGAAGAACGCTCCGGTCGTGACGCTGTCCCGATTCGCGGGGGCGTCCTGCTGCGCATCGGCTTGCTTCTTGTCGAAATACGCTTCCGTCTCGAAGTCGAGACGGACGTGGGTGGTTCCCTCCGGCAGGGCCGGCAGGTCCTTGCAGCGCCCGTCCGCGTCGGTGGCGGAGCCACCGAGCGCCACCCAGGCGGCGCCCGAACCGGCGCGGGCCGCGAGGGAGATGGCGACGCCCCCGGCGGGGCGTCCGATGCTGGTGTCCAGGATGTGGGTGGACACCGACGCGGTCGTCTCGGTGCTCATGAGGCGTTGTCCCCTTCTTCTGCGGCTACGAGGCGGGTGAGGCGGATGCGGTTGATCTTGCCCAGTTCGGTGCGGACGATCTCCCGCTCCTGCTCGGCGGTGTTGCCGATGCGTGCCTTGAGCGCGCCGAGCATCTGCTCCGCGCTCGCCCCGGTGGCGCAGATCAGGAAGACATGCCCGAACCGGTCCTGGTAGGCCAGGTTCTGTTCGAGCATCTCCGCCTTGAGCTCCTCGGAGGCCCCCGCCATGCCGCGCTGTTCACGCGACGAGGTCGGGTCGCCGGGCTTCGGGCGGCCGATCGGCGGATGCCCCGCCATCGCCTCGGTGAGGTCCTCTGCGGTCAGTTCGGCCGTCGCGGCGTCACTGGCACGGAAGAGGGACTCGGCAGTGGCGAAGGGGCGCTGGGCGACGATCTTCTGCCCCCACGCCGATGAAGCACACACCTCGTGGAGCTCGGCCAGGGCCGCGCTCTCGTCCGAGGTGTTGAACCGGGTGAGTCCCGGTGTCGTTCCTGAAGTCACGGGATGCCTCCGTGGCCTTGTGCTGGACGGGCTGCGGATAGCTAACGCCCTCGGAAACACTGCGTCAACACTTTGTTGAAAACTTGGAACGACAAAAACCGCCGTCCGGTATCCGGACGACGGTTCGTGGCACCGGGGATTCCCCCAGGTCAGGTGGCTTTCTCGCGGTTCAGGTAGTTGTACACGGTGAAGCGGGAGACACCCAGTGCTCCGGCGACGGTTTCCACGCCGTGGCGCACGGAGAACGCGCCGCGCGCCTCCAGGAGCCGGACCGCCTCCTGCTTCTCCTTGCGGTCGAGCTCGGCGAGGGGCCGGCCCGCCGTGCGCTCCATGGCGGCCAGCAGGTGATCGAGCGAGTCGGCCAGCTGCGGCAGCCGGACGGCGATGATCTCGGCCCCCTCCCAGCTCAGCACGATGTCGTCCTTGGCCGCCTCGCTCGGCGGCAGCATCTCGGCCCCCATGGCGTCGACGAGCGGCTTGACCGCCCGGACGAAGGGCTCGTCCCCCAGAGCGGTCACTTATCGCCCTCCCCCACCACGTTGACCTGGAGCGAGACCCGGGTGGCGCCCGCTTCGAGGGCCTGGCGCAGCAGCGCGTCGACCGCGGTGAGCACCCGGCCGGCCTCCCCCTCGGCGGTGTTGCCGAACGGGCCGACGTCGACCGCGTCCAGGTCGGCCCCCTGGACGACCTCGCGCGCGACGACCGCGTGCGGCGGCGCCTCGTCAAGGTCGAAGGGCTCGGTCGTGAACTCCACTCTCAATCGCACGGGCTCAACCTAACGCCGAACGTGCTTTTTCCGGCAGCCCCTCTTGACAGCTCCGTCAGGTCAGAGGCAACCTTCCATCAAGCAGAAACGAACTTCCGCAATACGGAACTAATACGGAAGGGAGCGCCGACCTCGTGGGATTCGCAGACCAGCGCTTCAACGTCAACCTGTCGATCCTCTTCACGGAACTCCCGCTCCTGGAGCGTCCCGCGGCCGCCGCCGCGGCCGGCTTCACCGCGGTCGAGCTGTGGTGGCCCTGGGTCGACGCCCCCACCCCCGCGCAGTCCGAGCTGGACGCCCTGCGCGACGCCATCAAGGACGCGGGTGTCCAGCTGACCGGCCTGAACTTCTACGCCGGGCAGCTGCCCGGCCCCGACCGGGGCGCCCTGTCGGTCCCCGGCGAGGAGAGCGAGAAGTTCCGCGCCAACCTCGACGTCGCCGCCGACTTCGCGCACTCGCTCGGCTGCAAGGCCCTGAACGCGCTGTACGGCAACCGCGTCGACGGCGTGGACCCGGCGGTCCAGGACGACCTCGCCCTGGAGAACCTGGTGCTCGCGGCCCGCGCCGCCGACCGTGTCGGCGCCGTGCTCCTCATCGAGGCTCTCAACAAGCCCGAGTCGCCGGCCTGCCCGATCGTGAGCGCCCCCAAGGCCATCGAGATCGTGGACAAGGTGAACGCGGCGACCGGTCTCGGCAACGCCAAGTTCCTCATGGACCTGTACCACCTGTCGATGAACGGCGAGGACCTCCAGCAGGTCATCAGCGCCTACACCGACAAGACCGCGCACGTGCAGATCGCCGACAACCCGGGCCGTGGCGCCCCGGGCACCGGCTCCCTGCCGCTGGAGGAGCTGCTCGACCAGCTCACGAAGGCCGGCTACGAGGGCTACGTGGGCCTGGAGTACAAGCCCGGGGACGCCCCGAGCGCCGAGTCCTTCGGCTGGCTGCCGCACGAGGCCCGCGCCGCGCGGAACTGAAGCGCGCGCCACTCATCGACGTATCAGCTTTCCTGAGCTTTTTGGAGTCACCCTCATGAGCAACAACCTCCCCAAGGTCGCATGGATCGGTCTCGGCATCATGGGCTCCCCCATGGCGGAGAACCTGATCAAGGCCGGTTACGACGTCACGGGGTTCACCCTGGAGCAGGAGAAGCTGGACCGCCTCGCCGCGGCCGGCGGCACCGCGGTGAAGTCGATCGCCGAGGCCGTCAAGGACGCCGACGTCGTCGTCACCATGGTCCCCGCCTCCCCGCAGGTCGAGGCGATCGCCTACGGCGCCGAGGGCATCCTGGAGAACGCGAAGTCCGGCGCGCTGATCGTCGACATGTCGTCGATCACGCCGCAGACCTCGGTCGACCTCGCGAAGGCCGCCAAGGACAAGGGCATCCGGGTCCTGGACGCCCCCGTCTCGGGCGGCGAGGCCGGTGCGATCGAGGCCGTCCTGTCCATCATGGTCGGCGGTGAGCAGGCCGACTTCGACGAGGCCAAGCCGCTCCTGGAGGCGCTCGGCAAGACCATCGTGCTGTGCGGTCCGCACGGCTCGGGTCAGACGGTGAAGGCCGCCAACCAGCTCATCGTCGCGGTGAACATCCAGGCGTGCGCCGAGGCCGTGGTCTTCCTGGAGAAGTCCGGCGTGGACCTCAAGGCCGCGCTCGACGTCCTCAACGGCGGCCTGGCCGGCTCGACCGTGCTGACGCGCAAGAAGGACAACTTCCTCAACCGCGACTTCAAGCCCGGCTTCCGCATCGATCTGCACCACAAGGACATGGGCATCGTCACCGACGCCGCCCGCAACGTCGGCGCGGCCCTGCCCGTCGGCGCCGTGGTCGCCCAGCTGGTCGCCTCGCTGCGCGCCCAGGGCGACGGCGGCCTCGACCACTCGGCGCTGCTGCGCTCGGTCGAGCGCCTCTCGGGCGAGCAGGTCGCGTAACACCCCAGACTTCCGGGCCGCGGCGGCGCTGACACCTGTCCTGTCGCGCCCAGGCGTCGCCGCGGCCCGGAACCCCTTTTTTGCAACAAAAAGTTGAACCAAGTACGCCCATAACTTCAACAAACTGTTGACGCAGCTGTTCAGGGGTCCTTACGCTCCCCCACATCGTCAGCAGCCACTGCACGGAAGGTCGCCTCGAATAATGCCGAAGCGTGTGCTCACGACCGAGTCCGGCGCCCCAGTCGCCGACAACCAGAACTCCGCCACCGCAGGCGTCGGCGGCCCGATCCTCCTCCAGGACCAGCACCTCCTGGAGAAGCTCGCCCGTTTCAACCGTGAGCGCATCCCGGAGCGCGTCGTGCACGCCCGCGGCTCCGGCGCGTACGGCTACTTCGAGGTGACCGACGACGTCACCGGCTTCACCCACGCCGACTTCCTGAACACCGTCGGCAAGCGCACCGAGCTGTTCACGCGCTTCTCGACCGTGGCCGACAGCCTCGGCGGCGCGGACGCCGTCCGCGACCCGCGCGGCTTCGCCGTGAAGTTCTACACCGAAGAGGGCAACTACGACCTCGTCGGCAACAACACGCCGGTCTTCTTCATCAAGGACCCGCTGAAGTTCCCGGACTTCATCCACACGCAGAAGCGCGACCCGTTCACGGGCAAGCAGGAGCCCGAGAACGTCTGGGACTTCTGGGCGCACTCCCCCGAGGTCACGCACCAGGTGACCTGGCTGATGGGCGACCGCGGCATCCCTGCCTCGTACCGCCACATGAACGGCTTCGGCTCGCACACCTACCAGTGGACGAACGAGGCGGGCGAGGCCTTCTTCGTGAAGTACCACTTCAAGACCAACCAGGGCATCCGCTGCCTCTCCACCGAGCAGGCCCAGGAGCTGGCGGGCAAGGACCCCAACTCCCACCAGACGGACCTGGTGCAGGCCATCGAGCGCGGCGTGAACCCGTCCTGGACGCTGTACGTGCAGATCATGCCGGCGGCCGAGGCGGCCGAGTACCGCTTCAACCCGTTCGACCTCACCAAGGTCTGGCCGCACGCGGACTACCCGCTGCAGCGCGTGGGCCGCATGGTCCTCGACCGCAACCCGGACAACGTCTTCGCCGAGGTCGAGCAGGCCGCGTTCTCCCCGAACAACTTCGTGCCCGGCATCGGTCCCTCGCCGGACAAGATGCTCCAGGGCCGGCTGTTCGCCTACGCGGACGCGCACCGCTACCGCCTGGGCGTCAACCACACCCAGCTCGCGGTGAACGCGCCGAAGGCCGTCGTCGGCGGGGCCGACAACTACGGCCGCGACGGCCTCATGGCCACCAACGCCTACGGCCGCGCCCGCAAGAACTACGAGCCGAACTCCTTCGACGGCCCCGTCGAGACCGGCCGGCCGCTCGCCGCACCGCTCGCCGTCGCCGGCCACACGGGCACGCACGAGGCCCCGGCCCACACCAAGGACGACGACTTCTTCCAGGCCGGCGAGTTGTACCGGCTGATGTCCGAGGACGAGAAGCAGCGCCTCGTCGCCAACATCGCGGGCGGCCTCTCGCAGGTCTCGCGCGACGACATCGTGGAGAAGGCCGTCGCCCACTTCCACGCGGCCGACCAGGACTACGGCAAGCGTGTCGAGGAAGCGGTCCGCGCCCTGCGTGAGGACTAGTCCTCCCGGGCACGACCCACAGACTGCGTACGGGGCCTGACGGGAGGTCAGCTCCGTACGCACAAGCCCGCGCCTCCTGTGCGACCCGGATGAGGGGTGGCCGCGCAGGGGGACGCGGGAGGACGAGGATCGCGGCGGCCGGTGCGAGCCAGTGCGGTGGTGAAGGCTCCGGACTCCCTTTCGACCTGAGGAAGGAAGTCCGGCAGGCCGTCGCCCGGCCGCCGCGATCCCAGCCACATCGACTCCGTCCGGTGGCGCGCATGCATGTTCCGCCAGTCGCGCGCCGTCGGACGGCAACAACCTCCTGACCGACCCCGGGTACGACGGTCCGTACCCGGGGTCCGCGCATGCCCGCCCCGGTCCACAGGACAGAACCCGCCTTGGCTACCGTGGAGTCGCCATGGACGCCGACGACCCGGACACCAGCGCGGCCCTGCACGAGGCCGCGGCCCATCTCCTGGCCCTCCTGCACGGTGAGCGCCCCGCCACGGCGCCGGAGCACCTGGCCGCGTGGCGGGCCGCGCAGGCCTTCACCGAGCTGGAGGTGACCCTCACCGAACTCGGCCGCGCGCGCCGGCGCCGGGTACAGACCGAGATCAGCGCCTTCGGCGAGACCAAGAGCGCCACCGACTGGGCCGACGACCCCCGCTTCCCCGTCACGGCCCAGGCCCTGGCCCAGCGCGTCGCCTCCGGCATGCGCGTCACCGACGCCCTCACCCAGCCCGTCACCCGCACCCGCAAACCCGAGGAGCGGGCCGCGTTGCAGGTCAGGTTCCTGGCGCTGCTGCGCACCGGGGACCGGTCGGTGCCCGAGACCCGGGACCTGCTGGGCGTCCCCGGTTCCACCCTGACCTCGTGGCTGCGCGCCAACCCCGCCTTCAGGGCCGCCGTGGAACGGGCCGCCGACGAGGGGACCGCCCGCGCCAAGGACGCCGTCCTGGACCGGCTCCGGATGGGATCGACGCTGGCCGGGGCCGCGCAGCGCACCGGGATCCATCCGGGCCGCATCAGTGGCTGGCGGCGGACCGACCCGGCGTTCGCCCGGCGCGTCGACACCGCGCTGACGCGCCGGCCGGGCGGGGCGGGCCCGGCATGACCAGATCGCCGCAGAGGTAACGCCTTTATCCAGCCGAAATTGAGGCGGACTTGAGCGGCCCCACAGCGCGCCACCGTCGGGTATGTGGACGGCGACACCAGAACATAGGCCGAAAACGCGGACATTCGGCCGCGTCCTCACCAGGACCGTTTTCCGGACGCGCGGGACCCGCTTCCCTTTGCACCGCGTCCCCTCTCGCCGACCATGGAGGCGACGCCTGGTTCACCTGGTGCTGCTGAGCACGCCGCTCACGTTGAGCACCTCGTGGCATGCCTGCGCGCGGCGGCCCGTGGCCGGCGTGCCCGGCTTCGCACAGGTCACCTGGGCCGTCACCGTGTCGTTCTCGGTGATCCTGATGGGGGTGACCCAGTGGTAGTCCTGATTGCGGAACGTCTCCAGCGCGATCGTCGTGATCTTGCGCTCACCGAAGTTGATGGTCAACACCCCTTCGTCGCCCTGGAAGTTGGCGACGACGATGTCGGTGATCCCGAACTCCTTGCCCGCGGGCACGGTGTACGTGCCTGTCCTGCTCGCCCCGCCCGAGGTCTGCACGTCGATGGTGGCCGAACTCTGCTGTCCGCCCGCGCCCCCGCCGCCGGTGCCCGTCCCCGTGCCGGTACCGGTGCCCTGCCCGGCGCCGGTCCCCGTGCCGCCGCCCCCGGAGCCCTGGCCGCCGTCCGCGCCGCCGCCCGGCTGCTGCCCGGGGCCCGTCCCGGCGCCCTGTTCGTCCGGGCTGCCGGGGGTCGGCCTCGGCTGGACCACCTCGTCGGCCGCCTCCTTGGCCGTGCTGCGCACCGCGGGCCGCACCAGCGTGAACCAGGCGAGCAGCAGGGCGAGCAGCGCGGCGAGGACCGCGAGCAGCCACTTCGGGAAGACGGGTATCTGCACGAACTCGGCGTCCAGCGGCGCCCGGACGTCGAGCGCCACGTCGGGATCGCGGTCCTCGGCGCCCTCCCCGGTCTCCGCGACGGCGACCGTGAACGGCCAGCTGACCGGAGAGCCGAACCACACCGGTCTGCCGATGCGGACCCGCAGGCCCACCTCGGCGGACTCGCCGGGCTCCAGATCGCGCACCGCCGGACGGAACGCGAAGCCCAGCTCCTCCCCCGGCTGGGCGGGCGTGAAGCCGAGCCGCACCGGGACGTTGCCCTCGTTGCGCACCGCGACGCGGTAGCGGCCGCGCAGCCAGCCACGGCGCCGGCGCGGCGCGATCTCGGTGCGCAGCTGCCGGAACTCCCCGACCCGTACGACGGTCTCCGGGACCCGCACCGCCTCGGGGTGCTCCGTGGGCAGGACGCGGACGGCGAGCGGCACCTCGCCGGCCCGCACCTCGAAGGAGCGCGGCGGCGCGAGCCGGATCGTCACCGTCTCGGAGGTGCCCGGGTACAGGGAGAGGCGCTCCGGCTCCACACTCGCCCACGCGGCACAGTCGCCGACGACCTCCAGACGGTAGGCCTCGACGATGTCGCTGTCGTTGCGGACGGTCAGACTGGTGGACGCGGTGCTGCCGGGCGCCACTGACACCTCGGGGATGTCGAGGCCGGGCGCGCCGGGGCTGGGGGAGGCTGCTGCGGAGGTCACGCGGCGACGCTATGCCGGTACGGGCCCGGCCCGCAGAGGCGCGGGGGCAGGGCACCGGGCAGCGCCGGTGCCCCGGCCAGCCGCCGCCGGCTCCCCCGCCGCGGCGCTCCCGCGGCCCGTGGCGGACACCCGGAACTGCCGTGCGCCGCCCGCTCGTCGTGCCGGACCACGCATTCGCTCCCGCTCCACAGGCTCCAAGGAACAGGTACCCGACCATGACCTGCCCCCAGGCAAGCAGCCCCGCCCCCGTCCCCTCCGCCTCCCCTGTCTCCCCTGTCTCGCCCGCGCACACCGTCCGCTGGACGGCGACCGCCGAACGCCCGTCGCGGGTCACCGTGGCCGTCTACGCCCCCGACCCCGTCCTCTACGTGGGCGTCGTGCAGCAGTTACGCCAGCGCCCCGAGATAGAACTGGCCGCCGACCCCGACGCGGACGCGGCCCAGGTCTCCCTGGTCACCGTCGACACCGTGGACGACGAGACGACCGCCCTGCTGAACCGGCTGCGCCGCAACTCCCGTACCCGTACCGGCCTCGTGGTGGGCACCTTCGAGTCGGGGGACGCCCTCCAGCGGGCCATCGACGCCGGGGTGGCCGCGGTGCTGCGGCGCGCCGAGGCCGACCAGGACCGGCTGCTGCGCCTGGTCCTCGCGATCGCCAACGGCGAGGGCGTGCTCCCCGGCGACCTGCTGGCCAAGCTGCTCAGCCACGTGGGCAGCCTCCAGCGCTCGACGCTCGACCCGCGCGCCGCCTCGCTGTCCACGCTGACCAGCCGGGAGGCGGAGATGCTGCGCCTGGTGTCGGAGGGCCTGGACACCGCGGAGATCGCCCGGAAGACCGCCTACTCCGAACGCACCGTCAAGAACGTGCTGCACGAGATCATCACCCGCCTGCAACTGCGCAACCGCGCCCACGCCGTCGGCTACGCGCTGCGCAACGGGCTGATCTGACGGCCCGGACACCGCACCGCCGGGGCGCCGCGCTCCCCGCCGGCTGCCCGAACGCCCACCCGCCGCTTCCCCCGGGTGCGTCCCACGGGCCCTGCCCCGCGGGGGCGGGCGGGGCCCAGGATGGCGGGCGTGTGGGTCAGGGCGGTTCTTCGGACGGTGAGGTGGGCCGTGTCAGGCACGGGTGGATCCGGTGGCCGGCGCGGCCGCCCGGGGCGGTTCGGGACGGCCTTGCTGCTGCTCGTCCCCCTGCTCGCGGTGACCGCGGCCGCCGGGCCCGACGACCCGGGTGCGAGCCCGGCGGCGCGGGCGGTCGCCGCGGACGCCACCGGGACCCGCATCGCGTACGCGGGGACCCGCCACCACAGCCTCGGCCGGGTCGCCTCCACCGAGTCCTCCACGCCGCTCTTCGGCACTGGTCCCGTCCATGCCGACGTCCAGCCCGCCGCGCTCGGCGACCAGTTGGTCTTCGCGAGCCGCCGCGACGAGAAGAACCCGCAGGTCTACCTGCGTGCGGCGGACGGGTCGGTGCGCAAGCTCACCGGCGGCCGGGACGCGGCGCATCCGCGGCTGTCCCCGGACGGCCGGTCGGTCGTCTTCGACTCGGCCGAGCCCGGGGCGGCCGGCGGCGCCACCCAGCGGGACCTGTGGCTCGTCCGCACCGACGGCTCCGGCCTGTCCCGGCTGACCGACACCCCCGCGAACGAGGAGAGCCCGACGCTCTCCCCGGACGGTCAGCGGCTCGCCTACGCGGGCGACGCCGATCCCGGCGCGGGGCGGCAGATCTACGTACGGGCCCTGTCGGGCGGGCCGGCGCAGCGGGTCACGGACCCGGCGGACGGCACCGCGGACGAGCCGGTCTGGAACCCCGTGGACGACGCGGAGAACCGCGACATCATCGCCTACACCGCCACCGGCGCCGACGGGCCCCGGCTGCGCTGGACGGCCGGGAGCGGGGGCGGCGGCGGTCCGCTGCTGGCCGGGGCGCAGGCGCAGTGGCGGACCCACGGGGCAGCGTGGTTGCCCGACGGGGACGGTCTGCTGTTCCTCAGCCCGGACGTCACCTGCCAGTGCGAGGGCACCTGGGACCACGTCTTCCGGGTGCCGGCGCACTCCGACGCGACGCCCTCCCTGGTGCTCAGCGAGGACCGCGAGGTCCGCTCGGTGACCTGGCTCGGCCCGCCCGACGGCGGCACCGCGGTGGTGGACCGCACGTCGGCGGCGGGCCCGCACGTGGTGACCCTCCAGGACATCCGCTCCGACGGCTCCGACCCGCGGGACCTCAATCTGGAGATCCTCAGGGAGGATCCGGCGGCGGACACCAACACCGACCCGGCCAAGGACCCGCTGTTCCAGCCGGCCGCCGGCTCCGACCCGTGGACCGAGCGGCAGAACTACACCCCGGACGGCCGCCGGATCGTCCTGACCCGCTTCGAGGGCACCGCCCCGAACCGGATCGAACGCATCTGGCTGGCCGACGCCGACGGCACGAACGAGGCGGTCCTGCCGCTTGCCGGGCGGGCGGACACCGACTGGGACACCGACCCGACGCTGTCGCCCGACGGCA
Source organism: Streptomyces sp. NPDC049813 (assembly GCF_044465085.1). Taxonomy (NCBI): domain Bacteria; kingdom Bacillati; phylum Actinomycetota; class Actinomycetes; order Kitasatosporales; family Streptomycetaceae; genus Streptomyces; species Streptomyces sp. NPDC049813. The sequence goes on from NZ_JBITLI010000003.1 coordinate 220,834, forward strand.
CGCGCCTCGCCTTCACCCGGACCTCGCCGGGCGGCGTCGGGGACGCGGCCGGACCCAGCCGCGTACTGATCGCGGACGTGGCCACCGGGGCGCTCCAGGGTGAGATCACCCCGCCCGCCGGGGAGGCGGCCGGCGGCGACGCCCAGCCCACCTGGTCCTCCGACGGCACCACCCTGGCCTTCACCCGCAACGAGGTGATCGACGGCGGCGGCGGCAACAAGCACGTCTGGACCGTGCCGGTGGACCACCTCGACCAGCAGCGCGATCTCAGTGCCGGCGCCTGCCCCGGCGCCTGCCAGGTCATCGACGACAGCCCCGCGTTCTCCCCCGACGGGCGGACCGTCGCCTTCAACCGGAAGAACGGGGCGGGCCGCGTCGACCAGCGCAACGGCATCCTGCTCACCTCCCCGGCCGGCGACGACTGCCGCGTCCTGCTGCCCGCCGCCGCGCGCGGCGTCCCCGGGGCCTGCGGACGCGAGCTGCCGGACACCACGGCGACCGGTCCTTTCCAGCCGCGGGACGCCGCCTGGACCGCCGACGGCCGGTCCCTGGTGGTCAGTTCCCGTGCCGCGCCGGCCCCGAACAGCCCGGAGAAGCTGCACCGGGTGGACGTGGAATCGGGCGCGATGACCGCGCTCACCGCGCAGCTGCCCGGCCGGCAGAAGGAGCCGGCCGTGCAGCAGTCCGTGGACCTCGCGGTCCGGGCCCCGGACACCTCGGGCACCGTCGTCGTCGGCCGCACCGGCACCGTCACGGTCGACGTCGTCAACCAGGGGCCCGCCGCGTCCCCGGGCACCCGGCTGACCGTGGACCCGCCCGCGGGCGTCACCGTCACCGGGCTGACCGCGCCCGGCGGCAGCTGCGATCCCGCCGCGCTCACCTGCGACCTCGGCGTGGTGCCGCCCGGCACCACCGTCCCGGTCACCGTCACCCTCACCGGCGTCACCCCCGGCATCCAGCAGGTCGGCTGGTCGGTCACCGGCGCGGTGCTCGACCCGGAGCCCGGCGACAACACGGACCGGACCGCGGTGCCGGTGCGCGAGGCGACCGACCCGCCGCCGGGCCCGAGCCCCACGCCGACGCCGACGCCCACGCCGCCGCCGGCTCCGAGCCGGCCGCCGGCCACGACGCCCGCTCCCCCGCCGCCCGCCGCGCCGCCCGCGCCGAAGGCCGGCCCGGGAGTCGGCGTCCGGGCGCGGCCGAACCCCGGCTACGTCGGCGGCCGCGTCGTCGTCACCTTCAGCGTGAGCAACGGCCGCAACGCCCTGGCCACCGGGTTGCGCCTGCGCCTCGGACTGCCCTCCGGCGTGCCGAACAACGGGCCGCCCCCGGGGTGCGACAGCGGCTGGGTGTGCGCGCTGCCCGATCTCGCGCCCGGCGGCCGGGCCGAACTCCAGGTCGTGCTCAGCCCCGACAAGGCCCTCACCGCCGAGGTCACGGCCACGCTGACCACCACCGGCACCGACGCCGACCCCGGTGACAACGCCGCCCGGCAGCGGCTGCGCGTCCTCCAGCCGAGGATCGTCGCGGTGCCGCCGATCGGCAGGCCCGGCTTCGTGACCTCGGTGCGCGGCACGGACTTCCCGCCGGGGGCGCCGGTGCGCTTCCGCTGGAAGCCGGGCATCACCGCGGCGGCGGCGCCCTCGGTGCCGCTGGCCGACGGCACGTTCATCGGGCAGCTGCTGATCCTCGCCAAGGACCAGACGGGGCCGCGGACCATCACCGCGAGCGGCCCCGGCTTCTCCCCGGTGAAGACGGACTTCCTGGTCGTCAACGGCAGCGTGCAGCCGCCGGACGAGGTGACCCGCCGGTGATCCACGAGGTCGACGAGGCGCTGCGCAGGCTGCTGGAGGGGGCCGGGATCGCGGCGTCGGGCGTCGAGGTGGTCTTCGACGCGCCGACCCGCGACTGGGCCGCCCGCCGCAGCGCCCCCACCGTCTGCGTGTTCCTGTACGACATCCGCGAGGACAACACCCGGCGCGGCAGCAGCAGCGGCGAGGTGTACGACGAGGACGGCCTCGTCGTCGCCCGGCGCTCCCCCGCCCGCTGGTTCGAGCTGACGTACCTCGTCACCGCGTGGGCGAACCGGCCCCAGGACGAGCACCGGCTGCTCTCCCAGGTGCTCGCCTGCCTGGTCTCCACCGACACGCTCGGCGCGGAGCTGCTCACCGGTTCCCTCGCCGAACTCGGCCTCATCGTCGGCCTGGACGGCGGCGGCACCGGCCTGGAGGCTCCGGCCGCGTCCGACGTGTGGTCCGCCCTCGGCGGCGAGCTGAAGGCGTCGCTCGGGGTCCGGGTGCGGGCGCCGCTGGCGGGGATCGAGCGGGTCGCGGCGCCGCCGGTCACCGAGGGCGTCGTCGTCCGCTCGGTGCCGCGGTCCGGTCCGCAGGCCGCCGACTCCGCGCGCCGGCTGCGCTACACCGAGGTGAGCGACCCGGGCGAGGAGGGCTTCGGCGGCTCGCGCGAGCGCCGCCCCCGGCCCGCGCGCCGCCGACGAGGGGACCGCCAGCCATGACCGCCACCACGCGACCGACCGCGCCCCCGGACACGCCGCCCCCGGCCCCCACGCCGCCGCAGGCCACGCCCCAGGACGCCACGCCCCCGGACCCCGGGTACCCGGGGGCCGCGTCCCTGGAGCCCGCGTCCCCGGACCGCGCGTCCCTGGACCCCGCGCCCCTGACGCCCGCGCCACCGGACCCCGCATCCCTGGACCCCGCGTCCCCGGACCGCGCGTCCCTGGAGCCCGCGTCCCTGGAGCCCGCGTCCCTGACGCCCGCGCCACCGGACCCCGCATCCCTGGACCCCGCGTCCCTGGAGCCCGCGCCACCAGACCGCGCGTCCCTGGACCCCGCGCCCCTGACGCCCGCGCCCCTGGACGCCCTGTCCCCGGACCCCGCGCCCCTGACGCCCGCGCCACCGGACCCCGCGCCACCGGGGACCGGCCGGCACGGTGAGCGGCCCGACGCCTACCTGTGGCGGCGGTTGCGGCTGGTGGAGGAGCGGGTGCGGCGGGCCGTCGCGGACCGGCGGGCCGGGGATCCGGACCCGGACGATCCCTACCGCGGGCAGTACCTCACGCCCGACGCGGCCGACCGGCTCCTGGCCGCCCCGGCCGGGGGCGGGGCGCTCGCGCCGCAGGCCGAGGAGCCGCCGCCCGGCACCGTCCTCGGGGACCTGGCCCGGGACTTCGGCCTGGCCCCGCTCGACGTGGAGCTGCTGCTCGTCGCGCTCGCGCCCGACCTGGACGCACGCTTCGAACGGCTCTACGGCTACCTCAACGACGACCTGACGCGCCGCCGGCCCACGGTCGGGCTCGCGCTCGAACTGTGCGGCCACACCGGGACGAGCGGCGGCCGGTTCCGGCTGGCGCCCGGCGCGCCGCTCCTCGCGGGCGGCCTGCTGGTGGTCGCCGACCCCGAACGCCCGCCGCTGTCCCGGGTGGTGGCCGTCCCGGACCGGGTCACCGCGCATCTGCTCGGCGACCCCGCGCCCGACGCGCGGCTCGTCCCGGTGCTCGGGGAGGACGCCGGGGCCGCCGGGGACACAGCCGACCCGGCCCACGACGCCGCGCAGGTGGCCCGCGCCGCGGCCGCGGCGGACAGCGGTACCGGCCATGTGCACCTGCGGGCCCGCGGCGGTGCCCCCGAGAGCCTGGCCGGTGCCGCGCTGCGCGCGTCGGGCCGCCGCCCGCTGGTCCTGGACGCGGCGGCGCTCGCCCGCCGCGCCGCGGAGCTGCCCGCGCTGGCCGCGGCCGCCGCCCGCGAGGCCCGGCTGACCGGGGCGGGGCTCGTCCTCGGCCCGCTGGAGGCGCTGCCCGACAACCCCGCCGACCGGGCGCACGCCCTGCGGGTGCTGACCGGGGCGCTCAGCGGCCTGCCGCTGTTCACGTTCGGCGCGGACGGCTGGGACCCCGGCTGGGCGGCCCGTACGCCCGTCGTGCTCACGGTGACCGGCGCCCCGGCGGAGCGGCAGGCCGTGCGGTGGCGGTACGCGCTGGCGGCCGCCGGCGCCGCCGCACCCGCGGCGGACGTCGAGGCACTGGCCCGCTCGGTGGCCGCCCACCGCCTGGACTCGGGGCAGCTGCGGCGGGCGGCGGAGGCCGCCGTGCGCACGGCGACGCTGGCCGGACGCCCGGTGGCGCCCGGCGACCTGCGGGCCGCGGTGCGGGCGCAGAACAGCGCGGGTCTCGCCCGCCTCGCCCGCCGGGTGGAGCCAGCGGTGGGCTGGGACGACCTGGTGCTGCCGCCGCGCACCCGCCGGGGGCTGCGCGAGCTGGCCGTGCGCGCCCGGCACCGCGACCGGGTGCTCGGGCAGTGGGGCATGCGGCCCGGCGGCGGCCGCGGGCGCGGGGTGATCGCCCTGTTCGCGGGCGAGTCGGGCACGGGCAAGACGATGTCCGCGGAGGTCGTCGCCGCGGACCTCGGCATGGACCTGTACGTGGTGGACCTGTCCACGGTCGTCGACAAGTACATCGGGGAGACCGAGAAGAACCTGGAGCGGATCTTCACGGAGGCGTCGGCGGTCAACGCGGTGCTGCTCTTCGACGAGGCCGACGCGATCTTCGGCAAGCGCTCCGAGGTGAAGGACTCCCGCGACAAGCACGCCAACATCGAGTCGGCGTACCTGCTCCAGCGCATGGAGTCCTTCGACGGCATCGCGGTGCTGACCACCAATCTGCGGGCCAACCTGGACGAGGCGTTCACCCGCCGCCTCGACGTGGTCGCCGACTTCCCCGTGCCCGACGCGGCCCAGCGGCTCGCCCTGTGGGAGCGGTGCGTCGGCGCGCGGCTGCCGCGCGCCGACGACCTGGACCTCGCCTTCTGCGCCGACCGGTTCGAGCTGGCCGGCGGCTCGATCCGGTCCTGCGCGGTGACCGCCGCGTACCTGGCGGCCGAGTCCGCCGCGCCGCTGACGATGGCGCAGCTCGTCTCGGCGGTCGCGCAGGAGTACCGCAAGCTCGGCCGGCTGGTCCTGGAGAGCGAGTTCGGGCCCTGGCTCGCGCAGGTCACCGGCGTCTGAGCCTGCACGCGGGGACCGGTCCCGGCGCCCGCGCGGGCAGGGCGATTGCCCCCGGGCAGGGTCCGCCGTCCTCTGCCCCCGGCGGCGGCCGGCGGGAAAGGCTGGGAGCGACCCGGACCGCAGGACCGTGAAGGAGCGAGCATGCCGACGTACCTCACCCCAGGCGTATACGTGGAGGAGGTGCAGTCCGGTGCTCGGCCCATCGAGGGTGTCGGCACCGCCGTCGCCGCGTTCGTCGGCTTCGCCGAGGACGGCCCGTTCCACACGCCGACCCTGGTCACGAGCTGGGACCAGTACAGCAGGGCGTTCGGCGGCTTCACCCGCGGCACGTACCTCCCGCACGCGGTGTACGGCTACTTCGCCAACGGCGGCGGCGCCGCGTACATCGTGCGCATCGGCGGCTCCGCCGACGACACCTCGGCGCCGGCCGTGGACGGCTCCGCGGCGCAGCAGAACCACGCCCTCGCCCAGCCGGTCGAGCTGGGCGGGTTCCTCGTCGCGGCGCGGCCCGGCGTGAGCGGGGTCTCCGTGGAGATCGCCGAACCGGAGGGCGAGAGCCCGCCGGAGGACCGCTTCCGGGTGCTGGTCCGCCAGGGCGACCAGGTGGCGGAGAGCTACGACGTCTCCACCCGCAAGAACGTCAAGGGGTACCTGCTCAACCAGGTCCGCGCCTCGAAGCTGATCGAGGTCACCGAGCAGCGCGGCGCGAGCCAGACCCGGCCGGCCGCGCAGACGGTGGCGGTGCCCGACGCGCCGGCCGCGCCGGCTCCCGCGGGCAACGGCGCGGTGGCCAGGCTCGATCCGGCCGAGTACGTCGGCGACGCGGACTCGCGCACCGGGTTCGCCGGTCTGGAGACCATCGACGAGATCACGATGGTCGCCGTCCCCGACCTGATGAGCGCCTTCGAGCGCGGCGACATCGACGACGAGGGCGTACGCACCGTGCAGCTCGCCGTCGTCTCGCACTGCGAGCAGATGGGCGACCGGGTCGCCGTCCTGGACACGCCGCCCGGCCTCTCCGCGCAGCAGGTGCGCACCTGGCGCAACGACGAGGCGGGCTACGACTCCCGCTACGCCACCCTCTACTACCCGTGGGTGCGGGTCTTCGACCCGGCGGCCGGGCACAACACGACGGTCCCGCCGAGCGGTCACGTCGCCGGGGTGTGGGCGCGCAGCGACGCCGAGCGCGGGGTGCACAAGGCGCCCGCCAACGAGGTCATCCGGGGCGCCGTCGACCTGGAGCTGCGGCTCAGCAAGGGCGAGCAGGACCTGCTGAACCCGATCGGCGTGAACTGCGTGCGCGCTTTCCCGGGCCGCGGCATCCGCATCTGGGGCGCCCGCACCCTCTCCTCGGACCCGGCCTGGCGCTACCTGAACGTGCGCCGCCTCTTCAACTACCTGGAGGAGTCCATCCTCCTGGGCACCCAGTGGGTGGTGTTCGAGCCGAACGACGACCGCCTGTGGTCGAGCATCCGTCGCAACGTGAGCGCGTTCCTCACCGAGGAGTGGCGCCGTGGCGCGCTGTTCGGGCAGACCGCCCAGGAGGCGTTCTACGTGAAGTGCGACCGGGACAACAATCCGCAGGAGTCCATCGACCAGGGCCGGGTGGTCTGCGAGATCGGTGTCTCGCCGGTGAAGCCCGCCGAGTTCGTGGTGTTCCGGCTCGCCCAGTTCTCCGACAGCACCAGCCTCGTCGACGAGTGACGCGGAGCGCGGCCCGGGCCACCACCAACCTCCCCCGCAGCAAGGAAAGGTGACAAATAGTCATGGCAGAGGGCGATGCTCTTTCCACCCATATCTTCGGCGTGCAGCTCGGCGGCTACCTGGTGGAGTCGATCCAGGAGATCAGCGGGCTGACCGTCGAGGAGGAGGTCGTCGAGGTCCGCCAGGTGAGCGCGGAGGGCAAGCAGATCATCCGCAAGCAGCCCGGCGCCCGGCAGGCGGGCGAGATCACGATCACCCGGGGACTCGACCAGAGCAGCGAGTTCACCAAGTGGATCAAGGAGACCCTGAACAACGGGGCCGTCGACACCGCACGGCAGAACCTCACCATCGAGATCAAGGACTCCACGGGCGAGACGGTCCGCCGCATCCAGCTGATGCAGGGCTGGGCGTCCAAGTGGGAGGGGCCCTCGCTGAAGGCGGGCGAGTCCTCGGCGGCCACGGAGTCGGTGACCATCGTGTTCGAGGAGATCGTCGTCGAATGAGGCGCCGCACGGTGACGGCGGGCAACCTGGAGGAGATCCTCCAGGCCACGGCGCCCGCGACGGAGACGGCCGCCCCGCAGCCCCCGGCGACCGCACACGCTCCCGCTCCCGCTCCCGCTCCGGTCAGGGACCACGGGCTGCGCACCGAGTTCGAGTTCGAGCTGCCGCGCGGGTACGTCGACGAGGCGGGCACCGTGCACCGGCACGGCGCGATGCGCCTCGCCACGGCCCGCGACGAGTTGCGCCCCCAGATCGACCTGCGGGTCAAGGAGAACCCGGCGTACCTCAGCGTCGTGCTGCTCAGCCAGGTGATCACCCGGATCGGCACGGTGACCGACGTGCACGCCGGGGTCGTGGAGCGGATGTACGCGACGGACGTGGCGTTCCTCCAGGACTTCTACCGGCGGGTCAACAGCGAGGGGCACACCCGCGCAGCGGTCACGTGCCCGCACTGCGAGGGCGCCTTCGAGGTCGACCTGTCGGGTGGGCGCCTGGGGGAATCGTGACGTACGCGCTCCCCCGGCTGCGGGAGGAGATCGCGTACATCGCCTACCACTTCCACTGGCCCCGCGAGGAGATCCTCGACCTGACCCACGACGAGCGCCGCCAGTGGGTCGGCGAGATCGCCCGTATCAACACCCGCGTGAAAGAAGGCGGTTGAGCACATGGCATGGCGGGACAGGACGCGCCGCAAGGAACGCGGCGGGGCGGCGGCGAGCCCGGCCGCGCCCCCGCGCGGCGACGCGGTCGCCGATTCCGGTGCGCCGGAGCGGGGTTCCGCCGTGCCCGGCGACTGGGACGGCGGCTGGCGCGGCGCCGGCGCCTCCCCCCTCACCGTGTCCCGGGCCCCGCTGGCGGTCAGCGACGGCCTGGTGTTCCGTTCGCGGCTCGCGGCGTGGACCGACCCGTCGTTCGACACCGGCCTCGCCCACGGACTGCTGCCCTCCGCACCGGCCGGGCTCGTCCGCGGGGTGGCCCGTCCGGCCACGACGCGGCCCGCCGCCGGTACGGGCGGGCCGGTACTGCTGCGGCCCGTGACCGGCGACGGGCAGTGGCCGGACGCCGCGGGCTCCGCCGCGAACGGGAACGTGGACCGTACGAAGCCGGGGACGCGCTCCGCGCCGGAGCGGCCGCCCGCGGCACGACGGGCCCTCGGGCCCGCGGGGTCTCCCGCGGTGCTGGGCGGGCCGGACGGGTCCGCGCCCACCGGAGGAACGGCCGGGCCGGTCAGGTCCGCGCCCACCGGACGAACGGCCGGGCCGGACGGGGCCGCGCCCACCGGACGAGCGGCTGGGCCGGCGAGCCGCGCTGCCGCGCAGGCACCCGCGCTGCCCCTGGCGCGCCGGGTGGCGGTGGTCCCGCAGGGGCGAAGTGCCCGCGCGGTGGCCCCGGAGGACGGGAACGGCGGTTCTGCGGTGGTCCCGGGTGGCGGGGGCCCGATTGGCGGTGCTGCGGTGCTTCCGGGGGGCCGGAGCGGCGGGTCGGCGGGACTCCCGGGAGGCCGGAGCGGTACGGGTCCGGCCGGTGCCGCGCGGGCGGCTGCCACCCAGGGTGGCGTCACCGGCACGGCCCGCCCCGGCGACGCGGCCGGGCCCGCGCTCCGAGTCCGGCCGCGGCCGACGGGCAATTCGCTGATCGTCGCGCGGAGCGTGGCGGTACCGGCGCGTCGCCTGCCGGCGCTGCTTCCCGCCGCCGTCGAGGCGCCGGCCACGCGCCCGGCGCCGGACCGCCCCGGGGCGCAGGACCCGGCCGGGCCGACACCGAGTGGGGCACGACTCGGCCCCCCGCGCGCGGGCGCCGGGACCGGTGTGTCGCCCGCGAACGCCCCGCGCGGGGACGGCGAGACCGGGCCGAGCCTCGGCGCCCCGGGCTCGTCGGGCCTGCCCGTCGTGCAGAGCAGGCCAGATGACGCTCCGCCGGCCGGAGCCCGCCCCGGACCGGCCCCGAGCGACGACGGGCGCGACTCCGCGACGAGCGGCCCGCGCCTGCCGGTCCTCCGGAACACTCCCGGCGACGCTGTTCCCACCACCGCGTCCTCGCCTGTCGTGCAGAGCAGACCCGAGGGAGCCGTGCCCGCGTCGGGCGGTCCCGACCGGTCGACGCTCGGGGCACGCCAGTCCGGACAGCTGTCGGCGCCCGCTCCGTCAGGCCGAGGTGCCGGCCCGGGCTCCACGGACGGGCATCCGGTGCGCCCGGCCCCGGGCCGGATCACGCCGGGCCAGGACACCGCGGGACGTCCCGCACCGGGCGGGCCGCTGCCCGTCGTACGGGGCCGGGGCGACGAACCTGCCGCGGGCGCGCCGACATCCTCGGGGCAGCGCAACGCACCCGTGCAGCGGGCGACGGGCCGTGCCGCGTTGGGCGCTCCCCTCACCGAACTCCCGCCCACGGCGCAGCCCTTGGCCCGGGGGGCGGCGCGTCCGTCCGGCCCGTCGGCCGTGCGGGGCACGGGCGCGGGCACCACGCCGGAGAGGGCCGGTTCCGACGGGCGGGGCACGGCGCAGGGCCGCACGCCGGAACGGCGCAACTCCGACCGGCGGGGCAGGGCCGAGGGCACGACTCCCCAACAGCGCGGCTCCGACCCGCGAGGCAACGCCCCAGGCACCACCTCGGGACGGCAGGGCTCAGGTAGGCCGGGCAGGGCCGAGGGCCCCGCCCTGCAACGGCGCGGGTCCGAGCAGCGCAGCGCCGACCGGCCCGGCAGGACTGAGGGCGCCGCCCCGCTACGGCGCGGCTCCGACCCGCAAGGCAACGCCCCAGGCACCGCCTCGGCACGGCACAGCTCCGACCAGCCCGGCAGGGCCGAGGAGACCGCCCTGCAACGGCGCGGGTCCGAGCAGCGAGGCACGGCCGAGGGCACGACCTCAGGCCGTGACAGCTCCGACCGGCGCGAGGGGGCCACGGGCACTACCCCGGATCAGCACGGCGCTGAGCGGCGACGCACCACCCCGGGCACATCGTCAGCAGGGCTCGGCTCCGACCGGCCGGGCAGGACCGCGGGCGCCACGCCAGGACCGCACAGCCCCGACCGCCCCATGCTGGGCGTGTCCCGCACCGCGGCGGACGGCTCCTCAGACCCGGGGCTCCCGGGTCGTCCCCTCGGGCCGGGCGGCACGGACGCCGCCCCCGCGGCCCCGGACACCGCCACCCCGCGGCCACTCTCCCTGCCGGTCGTCGAAGCCCGTACCGATGGGGCACTCGGCCGCGGCACGTCCGCGCAGGTGACGAGTGACGCCCAACCCCTGGCGTCAAAAGGGGCGTTGTGGAAGGACACCGCCGCGCGCCCGGCCGGCGCCGCTCCCGTGCAGCGGGCGACCGATACCGGAGGCCGAGCCGCACCCGCACCCCGCTCGACCGGCCGCCCGCTTTCGGGCACCGCGCACACGGACCCCGCATCGACGGGCCAGGCCCCGCCCGGGCTTCCCTCCGTACCGCGGGAGACCGACGCAACCGCCCCCGCGCGCCGACCCGCCGACCGGCCGACGCTGGGCACCGCGCAGACCGGGACGGCCTCGCCGGGTGCGGACGCCGCGGGGCGCTCCGGGCCGCCACCCGGCCCTTCCCTTCCTGTCGTGCAGAGCCGTACCGAGGACACCGCGCCGGGCCGCGCCACCTTGGGCGCACGAGGCCCCCAACCCCCGTCCCTAGAGGGGCCGTTGGGTACGGTCTCCACGAACACGACACCGTCGCCCACGACCGGCTCTCCCGCTCTCCCCGTCGCGCGGAGCCGCACGGACGGCATCCCAGACGACGTGGCCGACCGGCGCCGCCACCCCGACAGGGCGCCGCGCACCGGGCTCGGCGCGCCCCTGGCCGCGCTCCCGGAGACCGCCGGGCGGACCGGTGCGGCCCGGCAGCGGACCACCGGTGCGGCCGGGGCGGCTCCCGCTCCGTCCGTCCAGCGAGCCCCGGCCCATCCGCCGACGCCGGACGCACCCCTCCTCGGCCGCACAACCGCCGCGCCGGGCGCCCCGGCATCGACCGCGCGCGGCACCCTCGTACCGCACGGCCCGTCGTCCCGCACCGCCGGCGGGACCGGTCCCGTACCGCTCGTCGTGGCGCGGGCCGTGCCCGGTCCCGGCGCCGGAACGGTGACGGCGAGCGGGCCCACGGCACAGCTGCTGTCCGCGCGCCGGCTCACCCTGAGCACGCACGCGGCCGACGGGCCGGTGCCGCCCGCCATGGCGCCCGGCCGCCACCCCGTCGTCGCCGCACGCTGGGCACACGAGGCGCAGGCGCCGCGTCCGGCGGGCGCCCCGCCCGTCGTGGCACCGCCGCGCCCGGCCGCGCCCTCCGTCCAGCGGGCTCCCGCGGCCCTGTCGGACCGACCGCTCCCGGTGACCGCCCCGAATCCACAACTGCACGGGATGCAAACGGCGTTGACCACACCCCCCACCCGTTCCCCCGGCTCATCCGCTCCCGCCGTACGGCCCGTGGTGCGGCCGGTGGTGCAGCGGGACACCGGCGCGCCCGCGGCCGAAGACCCCGCGGCGGCCGCCCCGAAGACCACGACCACGACCACCCCCACATCCACGACCTCCACCGGAACACAGACAGCGCAGACCGCGAAGACCGCGGACGCCAAGGCCGCGGCCAGGAGCGCGGCCCCGCCCGCAGGCGCCGACCTGGACGAGCTGGCCCGGCGCCTCATCGACCCGGTGTCCCGGCTGCTGCGTACCGAATTACGGCGGGGCCGGGAACGGACGGGCCGGCCCGCCGACGGCCGCCGCTGACCCCGGCCCGGCCAGGCCCGGCCCGGCACCCGCCCCCCGCGCAAACCGCACACCGCACACCGCACACCGCCAACCCACGGACGACGAACGACGGACGACGGACGGACCCATGACGGACAACATCTTCGCGACGAGCGTCTTCTTCAGGCTCGCCATCGGCGGCAACGACCTGGGCGCCTTCCACACCTGCTCCGGCATGGGCGCCCAGGTGGAGATGGAGAGCTACGCCGAGGGCGGCAACAACGGGTTCACCTGGCAGCTGCCCGGCCGCGTCACCTGGTCGAACATCACGCTCACCCGGCCCGTCACCACGGACACCGCGAAGATCGGCCGCTGGCTCGACGAGACGCTGCGGCGGGTCGAGCCGAAGGACGGCGAGATCGTCGCGCTCCGTCCCGACCTGAGCCGGATCATCAGCTGGCAGGTCTACGGCATCGTCCCGGTCCGCTGGCAGGGCCCCTCCTTCGACCCGGCCAACTCCGCGCCCGCGGTCGAGACGCTGGAGATCGCCCACGAGGGCCTCTCCCCGTCCTGACCCCCACCTGCCCCCGCCTGACCTCACCTGCCCCTACCTGCGAGCACCGCATCCCGCCCGTCCGGTCCCGAGAGGAAACGCCGACCATGTCCCCAGCCGCCCGCGCCAGCCGGGCCAGGGCCCAGCTCACCCTGAAGGAGCCGCCGGCCTCGGTGGGCGCCCGGCCCGGTGGCACGATCGCGCGGCTGGACCTCCAGTTCAACCCCTCGACCCTGCAACTGAGCAAGTCGACCGAGTGGCGCCGCACCCCGTCCCGGATGGCGGGCGAGTCCGCGCTGCCGGAGTTCGTGGGCAGCGGTCCGCGCAGTCTCAGCCTCGACGTGTTCCTGGACGCCACCGCCACCCACGACGACTCCGTGGAACAGGCCGTGGAGAAACTGATGAAGGCGTGCGTGCCGACCCCGGCGAGCCTCGGACGCAAGAAGCCGGCCAGCCCGTGGGTGCGGTTCGAGTGGGGGACGGCACGTACGACCTCGTTCGACGGGGTCATGTCCAGCCTGTCGGTGTCGTACACGCTCTTCGACGTGGACGGCACCCCGCTGCGCGCCAGTTGCTCGCTCTCCATCGAGGAGGCGAGCGTCGATCCGCCGGGGCAGAACCCGACGTCGGGCTCGCGCACCGCGCGCAGTACGCACACCGTCGTGGCCGGTGACTCGCTCGCCCTGCTGGCCTGGCGCGAGTACGGGGACGCGACCGCGTGGCGGTCCATCGCGGAGGCCAACGACATCGACGACCCGATGGCGCTCGTCCCCGGCACCGAACTCGTCGTGCCGGGCGTCCGGGACGCGCGGGACGAGGAGGAAGCGTGACGACACCCGAGGCGCGCGACGGGCGGTCGTTCGCGGCCGACCCGGTCGTGGAGGCGCCCGCCGAACTGCCGCCCGTCTGGGCCACCCGGCTGGTCAGCTGTGTGGTGGACGAGAACGTGGGCCTGCCCGACATGGCGGTGCTCTCCTTCCGCGACGACGGCCACGAGTTCCTCACCGCGACCGGCGTCACCATCGGCACCCCGCTGAAGGTGTCGGTGGTGACGGTCAAGGGGCGGTCCCGCGAGCGGCTGTTCACCGGCGAGGTCACCGCCCTCGAACTGGACCGGGACAGCACCGGCACGTTCACCGTGGTGCGGGCCTTCTCCAAGACGCACCGGCTCCAGCGGGGCCGCAAGGTGGTCGCGTACCGGAACATGACGACGGCCGCGATCGTCCGCAAGGTGGCGACGGACGCGGGGCTCGCCGTGGGCAGGATCGAGGCACCGGCGGTCACGCACCGCCAGTTGTCGCAGGCCAACGTCTCCGACTGGGACTTCCTGCAGTACCTGGCGGGCGAGTGCGGCGCGCTGGTCCGCGTCGACGAGCAGGGCAAGTTGCAGTTCACCAAGCCGCTGAAGGCGTCCGGGGCGCCCGCGCCCGGCACGTCGGCGACCACCAGCCCGATGGTCGTGGAGTACGGGAACAACCTGCTGTCGCTGCGGGCCGCCCTGACGACCGCGGACGCGGCGGCGAAGGTGCAGGTGCGCGGCTGGAACGTGACGACGAAGCAGTCGCTGCGCGCGGAGCAGGCGTCCGTCGTCAGCGGCACGGTGGTGCCGGGCCTGGGCGCCGCCTCCGTCAACCGGTTCGGCAAGGCGACCCAGCTGACCGTCACCGACACCCCGTACCGTACGCAGGCCGAGACGCAGGCCGTGGCCCGGGCGACGGCCCAGCAGGTCGCGTCCGGGTACGCGGAGCTGGAGGCCGTCGTCGAGGGCAACCCGCTGCTGCGCGCCGGGAAGCCGATCGCGCTGGGCAATGTGGGCGAGGCGTTCTCCGGCCGGTACACGACGACGGCGACCCAGCACGTCCTGGAGCCGCACGGCGGCTACCGGACCACCGTGTGGGTCAGTACGAGTCCGGACCGCTCGCTGACCGGCCTGGTCACCGGCGCCAACGCGCCCGGCCGCGGACCGCGTCTGCCGGGGCTCGCGATCGGCGTGGTCACGGATGTGCGGGAGGAGCCGGCCGGGTCCGACCGGGGCTCGGTCCGGCTCACGTTCCCCTGGCTGGACGACACCTATGTCAGCGACTGGGTGCGGACCGTGCAGTGGGGCGGCAAGGGCGGTGGCGGCGTGGTCAGCCCGGAGGTGAACGACGAGGTGCTGGTCGGGTTCGAGCAGGGGCTGCTCGACAGCCCGTACGTCATCGGCGGTCTCTACAACGGGGTCGACAAGCCGTCGCCGCACGACGTGCCGCTGATCGACAAGACGAGCGGGAAGGTCAACCGGCGTTCCGTGGTGTCGCGTTCGGGACACCGGGTGGAGCTGCTCGACGCGCCGCGGCCCGGCCCGTCGGGGCTGCTGCTGCGGACCGGGGACGAGCGGCTGGAAGTACGGCTCGACGACCGCAAGGACCGGATCGAGGTGACCGTGTACCGCGGGGCCGCGTCGGTCGCGACGTCGATCGTCATGGACAGGGACAGCATCACGCTCGACGCGGGGCGCGGCGAGGTGAACATCAAGGGGCGCCGGGTGAACGTGCAGGGCCAGTCCTCGGTCGACGTCAGTGCCCGCAAGGTGGCCGTCCGCGGCCGTTCGGAGGTCACCGTCGACGGCGGGCTCCTCGGGATCCTCAAGGCGAAGATC
Organism: Streptomyces sp. NPDC049813; assembly: GCF_044465085.1. Lineage (NCBI taxonomy): Bacteria > Bacillati > Actinomycetota > Actinomycetes > Kitasatosporales > Streptomycetaceae > Streptomyces > Streptomyces sp. NPDC049813. Next base: position 235,945 of record NZ_JBITLI010000003.1, read on the forward strand.
GTCAAGATCAACTGACCTCCTGAGGGCGGTGGTTGACCGCCCATGCCCGCTCCCCCACCCGCAGCAGCGCCCCGAAAACGAAGGAGCACCGATGCCCGCAGCAGTCCGGACCGGCGACCCCACCACTCACGGCGGCCGCATCACCACCCCGCCGCCCCCGGCCGCCCTGAAGGTCGAGAGCGTGCTGATCGGCGGCGCGCCCGCGGCCGTCGTCGGCAGCCTGCACGTCTGTCCCGTCGTGCCGCACGCGGCGCTCCTCGCGGCCAACGTGATCGTGCCCGACCCGGCCGATCTGGTGGGCGGCACGGTCCTCATCGGCGGTCTGCCCGCCGCCCGGGCGGGCGACAAGACGGCGTGCGGCGCCCAACTCCTGCCCGGTTGTCTGACGGTGGAGATCGGGGGCGTGCTGTGAGCGAGCGGTTCATCGGCCGCGGCTGGGCCTTCCCGCTGCGGACCGGCCCGACCGGCGGCATCGCGATGGTCGAGCGGGGCCGGGAGATCGAGGAGGCCATCCGGCTGGTCCTCGGCACGGCGCCCGGCGAGCGGCCGATGCGCCCGGAGTTCGGCTGCGGCATCCACGACTACGTCTTCGCGCCGGGCGACGGCGCGACCGCCGGGCGGATCGCCCAGCAGGTGCGCGAGGCGCTGGAGCGCTGGGAGCCGCGGGTCACCGTGGACGACGTCGTCGTCGCCTTCGACGCGGTGGACGACGGCACCCTCTATCTCGACGTGCACTACACCGTGCGCTCCACCAACGACCGGCGCAACCTGGTCTTCCCCTTCTACACGATCCCCTCGGAGGAGGGGGCCGAGGAAACGGTCGGCGACTGATGGCCCTGCCCTCCCCCAATCTGGACGACCGACGGTTCCAGCAGCTCGTCGACGAGGCGAAGCGGTACGTGCAGCAGCGTGCGCCCGAGTGGACCGATCACAACGTGTCCGACCCGGGCGTCACCCTGATCGAGACGTTCGCCTACCTCGTGGACCAGCTGCTGTACCGGCTCAACCGGGTCCCGGACAAGAACTACCTCGCTTTCCTCGACCTGTTGGGCATCCGGCTGTTCCCGCCGGCCGCCGCCCGCGCCGAGGTCGACTTCTGGCTGTCGGCGCCCCAGCCGGAGGCGGTCACCCTGACCGCGGGCACCGAGGTGACCACCGCCGCCGGGGAGGACGAGGACGCCGTGGTCTTCGCCACCACCGCCGAACTGAGCATCCTGCCCAGCGAGTTGACGCGGCTCGTGACGGCGCCGCACAGCGGTGCGCAGAGCGACAGGACCGGCGCGCTCGCCGACGGCCTGGACGTACCGTGCTTCCAGGCGACGCCGGAGCCGGGCGACGCGCTGCTGTTCGGGCTGCCGACGGCGGTGCCCCGCTGCATCGTCGCGGTGCGCCTGGACAGCCGCGTCGAGGGCGTCGGCGTCGATCCGCGCCAGCCGCCGCTGGTGTGGGAGGCGTGGGACGGCGGACGCTGGCAGCGGTGCGAGACCGGCGAGGACTCCACCGGCGGCCTGAACCGGCCGGGCGAGGTCGTCGTGCACGTGCCCGCCGGGCACACCGCGTCGGTGGTCGGCGGTACGCGCGCGGGCTGGCTGCGCTGCCGGGTCGTCGAGCCGGAGCCGGGCCAGCCGTTCTACTCCGAGTCGCCGACCGTGCGGGAGGCCTCGGTGTTCACCGTGGGCGGCACGGTGACCGCCGAGCACGCGGAGACGGTGACCGGTGTGCCGCTGGGCACGTCGGAGGGGGTCGCCGGGCAGACGTTCCGCCTGGAGCGGCCGCCCGTGCTGCTCGACGGGGAGCCGCCGGTGGTGGAAGTGGCCTCGCCCGAGGGGTGGCTGCGCTGGGACGTCGTCGACCACTTCGGGCGCTCCGGGCCCGAGGACCGGCATGTGCAGGTGAACGCCGCCACCGGGGAGTTCCTCTTCCCGCCGGCGCTGCGGGAGGCCGACGGCACGCTGCGGCTGTGCGGCGCCGTGCCGCCGAAGGGCGCCCAGGTGCGGGTGGCCCGCTACCGCACCGGCGGCGGCCCGGCCGGCAACGTCGCGCGCGCCGCGATCAACGTGCTGCGCAGCTCCGTCCCGTACGTGGCCCGGGTCGGCAACCGCGAGGCGGCGCGGGGCGGAGTCGCGGGCGAGACCGTCGCCAACGCCAAGCTGCGCGCCCCGCAGGCGCTGCGGATGCAGGAGCGCGCGGTGACGGCGGAGGACCACGAGATCATCGCCCGGCAGGCGGCGCCCTCGGTGCGCCGGGTGCGCTGCCTGCCGGCCGCCGAGGGGCCCGGCGCGGTCCGGGTCCTGGTGGTACCGGACGCGGTGGCCGACGAGGGCGACGACCGGCTGCGCTTCGAGCAGTTGATCCCCTCCGACCAGGTCCTCGCCACGATCACCGAGGCGCTCGACGAGCGGCGCCTCATCGGCACCCGGCTCGTCGTGGAGCCGCCGGACTACCAGGGCGTCACCGTCGTCGCCCGGCTCACCGCCCCGGCCGGCGCCGCCGACCGGGTGCGCGAGGCCGCGCTCGCCGCGCTCTTCCGCCACCTCAACCCGGTGCACGGCGGACCCGACGGCACGGGCTGGCCGTTCGGGCGGCCGGTGCAGTACGGGGAGGTGTTCGGCGTGCTGCAACGCGCAGTCGGGGACGTGCTGGTCGAGGACATCCGGCTGTTCGCCGCCGACCCGATCACCGGGCGGCGCGGCTCGCCCGCCGACCGCATCGACATCGGCGCGGGCACGCTCGTCTTCTCCTACCAGCACCAGGTGGTCGTCACCGCGGCGGAGCCGGGGGGCCTCGCATGAGCCGGGCCGCCGTCCCCGGCCTGCCCAGCCGGTACCCCATCGGGGAGCAACTGCCCGCGCTGTACGCGGAGGACGACTTCGCGCAGCGGTTCACCGCCGGGCTCGACACGGTCCTCGCGCCGGTCTTCGCGACCCTGGACAACCTGCCCGCCTACCTCGATCCGCGGGTGGCCCCGGCCGACTTCCTGGCCTGGCTCGCCTCGTGGGTCGGCGCCGACGACGATCCCGGCCGCCCGCTCGACGTGCGCCGCGAGGCGACGCTGCGGGCCGTGGAACTGCACCGCAGGCGCGGTACCGCCCGCGGTCTGCGCGAGACCCTGCGGCTGGTGCTCGGGGTCGGCGCGGACGTGGTCGGTGCGGGCGGCGCGACGTGGTCGCGCACCGCGGGGGCCGACCTGCCGCCCGCGCCGGACGCCGAGGTCGTGGTGCGGGTGTGGCCCGACCGGACACCGACGGTCGACGCGGACCGGGTCGGCGCACTCGTCCGCGGCCTGTGCCCGGTGCACACGGCATTCCGGGTGGAGGTCCTGAGCGGCCCGCCCACCGACGACGAAAGGTGACGGCGATGCGCGCGTGCCCGGCCTGCGGGGCGTCCAACGGGGAGACGGACGACTTCTGCGGCAACTGCGGGACCTATCTGGGCTGGTCGGACGAGGTCGCGGCGAGCCGCTCCGCGCGCCGGGCCCCCTTCCCCGGCCCGGAGCCCACCCCGGAACCAGATCCGGAGCCCCCCGGCGCGAGCCCGACACTGTCCACCGCGACAGCCTCCGGCGACGCCGAGCCCGGGCCACTCCCTGCCCCGCGACCGGAGGCGCCGGGAGCCGTCCCGGGGCCGGGGGTCGCGGGAGCCCCAGCGAGGCCGGGAGACGCGAAAGCCCCAGCGGGGCTGGGAGTCTCGGAAACCCCAGCGGGGCCAGGAGACGCGAAAGCCCCAGCGCGGCCGGGGGGCGCGGAAGCCCCAGCGAGGCCAGGAGACGCGAAAGCCCCAGCGCGGCCGGGAGTCCCGGAAACCCCAGCGAGGCCGGGAGTCGCGGAAACCCCAGCGCGGCCAGGAGTCCCGGAAACCCCAGCGAGGCCAGGAGACGCGGAAACCCCAGCGAGGCCGGGAGTCGCGGAAACCCCAGCACGGCCAGGAGACGCGAAGGCCCCAGCGCGGCCGGGGGGCGCGGAAGCCCCAGCGAGGCCGGCAGGTGCGGAAACCCCTGCGGGGCCGGAAAGTGCCGGGCGCGGCGGGGTGGCCGAGAGCGCCGACCGCTCCGGCGCACGGGGTGCCGCGGCGCGCCGCTCCGCGCGCCGGTCGCCCTCCCCGGACCTGGAGCCCACCCCGGGACCGGTGCCGGTTCCCACCCCGGGACCAGTACCGGAGCCCCCCGGCGCGGGCCCGACACCGTCCCTCGCAACGGCCTCCGGCGACGCCGAGCCCGGGCCACCCCCTGCCCCGCGACCGGAGGCGCCGGAGGCCCGCGGCTCGTCCGGAGCCCCGCGCCCGGCCGCTGCCCCAGGGGCCGTTCCCGCTCCTCCCGCCCCCGGCGGAGCCGACACCCACCGACCCCCGCCCCCGGCGCCGCCGAAGCCCTCCACCGCACCCGGTACCCCTGGCCCACGCCGCGCCGCCCCCGGCCCGGCCTCCCCCAGACCCGTGACCCCACGGGCCCCCGCCCCACCGCAGGCGACCGCGCCGCAACCCGTGAAGCCCGCCAAGGCCGTCGCGCCGCGGCCCGTCGTGCGGGCCCTGCCGGGGGACGACGACGTGGCCGGGGAACCGTGTCCGAAGTGCGGCACGCCCAACCCGCCCGGCCGCCGCTTCTGCCGGCGGTGCGCGGCTCCGCTGGCCCCGGCCGTGGCGGCGGCGCCGCTGCCGTGGTGGCGGACCGTGTGGCCGTTCCGGCGGCGGGCCCGGTCGGGGTCGGGCCGGCTGCCGCGGCTGCTGGCCGTCCTCGTCGTCGTCCTGGCCCTGTGCGCGGGCGGTTTCCTGCTGCTGCCCGCCGGGCGCCACCTGATCGAGGACACCCGGGACAAACTCGGCACGGCCGTGGCGGTGACCCCGTCGGGCGTGGCCGCCTCCGGGCAGTTGCCCGGGCACCCCGCGGCCGACAGCGTCGACGGGGTGAGCAACCACTACTGGGGGGCGCCGGGCCCCGGCGCCTCGGTCACGTACACGTTCGGCACCCCGATCCGCCTGGTGGACCTGATCGTCACCAACGGGGCGTCGAAATCCGCCGAGCAGTACGGTCGGCAGGCGCGCGCCCTGGAGATCGACGCGCAGTTCAGGGAGGCGGACGGCACGGCACACCTCCAGCGGCTGACGCTGAGCGACAAGGCAGGGTCGCAGACGTTCCAGGTCGGGGTCAGCGACGTCGCGTCGGTCCGGCTGGTCCTGCGCGCCCCCGCCGGACTGACCGGCGGCCGCCACATCGCCCTCGCAGAGGTGGAGTTCTTCCGGCGCGGCTGAGGCGGCGCGGCTGAGGCGGCGCGGACGTACGAGAGCGGGCCACCGGTGGTCGACCGGTGGCCCGCCCTCGTGCGTACTGTCCGGGATCAGACCTTCAGCGGCCGGATCGACGTGGGCGCGTGCCCGGGCTCCGTCGCCAGCTCCTCGAACTCCTTGACCGCGCTGATGTCGGCCGTCGGGCTCATCGCGATGTTGGTGATGCGCTCCAGGATCGCCTCGACGACGACCGGCACCTGGTGGTCCTGCGCGAGCTTCTTCGCCCGCTCCAGGGCCTCGCCCAGCTCGTTCGGGTCGGTGACCCGGATCGCCTTGCAGCCGAGGCCCTCGGCGACCTTGACGTGGTCGACGCCGTAGACGCCCAGCTCGGGGCTGTTCTGGTTCTCGAACTCCAGGTTGACCTGGAAGTTGATGTCCAGGCCGATCTGGGCCTGGCGGATCAGGCCCAGGTAGGCGTTGTTGACCAGGACGTGCACGTACGGGATGCGGTGCTGCGCGCCGACCGCCAGCTCCTCGATCATGAACTGGAAGTCGTAGTCGCCGGAGAGGGCGACGACCTGCGTGTCCGGGTCGGCCTTGGCGGCGCCGAGCGCGGCCGGGATGGTCCAGCCGAGCGGGCCCGCCTGGCCGCAGTTGATCCAGTTGCGCGGCTTGTAGACGTGCAGCATCTGCGCGCCGGCGATCTGCGAGAGCCCGATCGTGGTGACGTACCGGGTGTCCTTGCCGAACGCCTTGTTCATCTCCTCGTAGACGCGCTGCGGCTTCATGGGGATGTTGTCGAAGTGCGTACGGCGCAGGAGGGTCTCCTTGCGCTCCAGGTGGGAGGCGACCCACGCGGAGCGGTCGGGGAGCTTGCCGGCGGCCTTGAGTTCGCGCGCGACCTCGACGAAGAGTTCCAGGGCGGCCTTGGCGTCCGACGCGATCCCGTAGTCCGGCGCGAAGATCTTGCCGATCTGGGTCGGCTCGATGTCGACGTGCACGAACGTGCGGCCCTGCGTGTAGACGTCGAGCTTGTACCCGGTGTGGCGGTTGGCCCAGCGGTTGCCGATGCCGAGGACGAAGTCCGACTCCAGGAACGTGGCGTTGCCGTAGCGGTGGCCGGTCTGCTGGCCGACCATGCCCGCGTTCAGCTCGTGGTCGTCGGGGATGGTGCCCCAGCCCATCAGCGTGGGCACGACCGGGGTGTTGGTCAGCTCGGCGAACTCGACGAGCAGGTCGCTCGCGTCCGCGTTGATGATGCCGCCGCCCGCGACGATCAGCGGCCGCTCGGAGGCCAGCAGGAAGCCGATGGCCTTCTCGATCTGGGCGCGGGTCGCGGCCGGCTTGTAGACCGGCAGCGGCTCGTACGTCTCCGGGTCGAACTCGATCTCGGTCTGCTGGACGTCGATGGGCAGGTCGATCAGGACGGGGCCCGGGCGGCCCGAGCGCATCAGGTGGAACGCCTGCTGGAAGACGCCGGGGACCTGCGCGGCCTCCAGGACGGTGACCGCCATCTTCGCGACCGGCTTGGCGATCGTGGCGATGTCGACGGCCTGGAAGTCCTCCTTGTGCAGGAGGTGGCTGGGCGCCTGACCGGTGATGCACAGGATCGGGATCGAGTCGCCGATGGCGGAGTACAGACCGGTGATCATGTCGGTGCCGGCCGGGCCCGAGGTGCCGATGCAGACACCGATGTTGCCCGGGTTGGCCCGGGTGTAGCCCTCGGCCATGTGCGAGGCGCCCTCGACGTGGCGGGCGAGCGTGTGGTCGATGCCACCGCTGGCCTTGAGCTCCTTGTAGAAGGGGTTGATGGCGGCACCGGGCACGCCGAACGCGTTGCTGACGCCTTCGCGCTTGAGGATCTCAACGGCCGCGCGGGCGGCGGTCATTCGAGCCATGAGGTGCTCCCGACTTCTGCAGTGACTGAGTACGTCTGTGTCCGGCGGTCGGATTCGCGCTCCCGTCGCGCCCCGCGGCGAGCTCTGAAGTCCGTACCCCCCGCATTTCCATAATGCGGAAAGTTTGTTCTGCTATATGGAAGCAATGTAGAGGGGGGTCTCCGAGGCCGTCAAGGTGGATGATGGAACGGACCACGAACCGGAACCGTGGAGCCCGAGGGGGATACGCCATCGCCGAGCCCGTGCGCGTCCGGTGTCCCGCCTGTCAGCGCGAGCACGTCTACGCCCCCGCGGAGCTGCCCTGCGCGTGTGGCGCCCCGGTCGCTCCCCCGGTGCTGCGTGACGCCGTCGCCGAGCCGGTGAGCGCGCGCACCTGGGCCGACGACTGGGTCACCCTGCGCTGCCCGATGTGCGGCCGCCGCGACCGCTGGCCGCGCCCGGAGCTGGGCTGCGAGTGCGGCACCGTGCTGCGGATCCCGGTCAGGAGCGATCAGGCCCCCGCCGCCGCGCCGGCCCCTCCCCCTTCTCCCGCTCCCTCCCACATACCGCTGCCGCGGACCGCGCCCGCCCCGCGGCCCGCGTTCCGGCCCGTCGCCATCCGCACCGCGCGCGACGCGGTGACCGCCGCCGCGCTCTACCTGCGCTGGCTGGGCTACCGGGACGTGCGCCGCGCCGACCAGCGCCCCTCCTCCGGCGTCGGCCTCGCGGCGCAGGGCGTCATCGCGCAGATCGAGCCGTCGGTCCGGCCCGCGACCGTCCGCGACGTGGAGTGCCTGTGGTTGCAGTCCATGACGGAGTCGGCGGCCCCCGTCTTCTTCTCCCTCGCCGGGTACGCGGACGCGGCCCGCACCCGCGCGGACGAGCTGGACGTCCCGCTCTTCGTCCTCGACCTCGCCGGGGTGCCGCAGCCGGTGAACAGCCCGGCCGACGAGCTGATCGCGAGCGGGGCCTGACCGGCGGGCTCCCCGAGGGGCGGCGCCGCCCCGATACTGGCCCGATGATCCTCCGTAGCGCCACGGCGGCCGAACTGCCCCGCCTTCAGGACATCGAGGTCGCGGCCGGAGCCGCCTTCCGGCCCCTCGGCATGGACGCCGTCGCCGACGACGAGCCGCCCGCCCTCGCGGAGCTGGAGGCCTTCCGGCGCGCCGGGCACTGCTGGGTCGCCGCGGCCGGCGACGGGACCGTCCTCGCCTACCTCATCGGCCTCCCCGTCGACGGCGCCTTCCACGTCGAGCAGGTCACCGTGGACCCGGCCGCCGCCCGGCGCGGGATCGGCCGGGCCCTGCTGGCGCACGCCGCGGACCGGGCCCGCGCCGCGGGCCTGGCGGCACCGACCCTGACCACCTTCGCCGACGTGCCGTGGAACGCGCCCTACTACGAGCGGCTCGGCTTCCAGCGGCTCACGGACCGCGCTCTCACGCCCGGCCTGCGCGCCGTCCGGGCGGCGGAAGCGGCGCACGGGCTCGACCGGTGGCCGCGGGTCTGCATGCGCCGGGAGCTGTGACGCCCACCCGGGGCCCGCGCTCCGGGCGCCCCGCTCCGGCTACGACTCCCCGTACCCCTCCCGCAGTTCGACCTTGCGGACCTTGCCGCTCACCGTCATGGGGAACGCGTCGAGGATGCGCAGCCGGGTGGGCACCTTGTAGTGCGCCAGCCGGTCGCGGCAGAAGGCGCGCAGCTCGTCGAGGGTGAGACCGCCGGCGGTGTCCCGCAGGATCACGCAGGCCAGGACCTCTTCGCCGTACTTCTCATGCGGTACGCCCACCACCTGCACGTCGGCGATGGCCGGGTGCCCGTACAGGAACTCCTCGATCTCGCGCGGGTAGACGTTCTCGCCGCCGCGGATGATCATGTCCTTGATGCGGCCGACGATCTGCGCGTAGCCGTCCTCGCGCAGCACCGCGAGGTCGCCGGTGTGCATCCAGCGCCCGGCGTCGACGGCCTCGGCGGTCCGCTCGGGCTCGTCCCAGTAGCCCAGCATCACGCTGTAGCCGCGGGTGCACAGCTCGCCGGGTTCGCCGCGCGGCAGCGTGACGCCGGTGGCCGGGTCGACGACCTTGACCTCGATGTGCGGCAGGACGCGGCCGACGGTGCCGGTGCGGCGTTCCAGGTCGTCGTCGCGGCGGGTCTGGAGCGAGACGGGCGAGGTCTCCGTCATGCCGTAGCAGATGGAGACCTCCGCCATGTGCATCTCGGCGACGACCCGCTTCATCACCTCGGCGGGGCACGGCGAGCCGGCCATGATGCCGGTGCGCAGCGACGACAGGTCGTAGGCGGCGAAGTCGGGCAGGTTCAGCTCGGCGATGAACATCGTCGGGACGCCGTACAGGGACGTGCACCGCTCGTCCTGGACGGCGCGCAGGGTCGCGGCCGGCTCGAAGGACGGCGCGGGGATGACGATGCAGGCGCCGTGCGACGTCGCACCCAGATTCCCCATGACCATGCCGAAACAGTGATAAAACGGGACGGGCAGGCAGACCCGGTCCTGTTCGGTGTAGCCGACCGTCTCACCCACCCAGTAGCCGTTGTTGAGGATGTTGTGGTGGGAGAGCGTGGCGCCTTTCGGGAAGCCGGTGGTGCCGGAGGTGTACTGGATGTTGATGGGGTCGTCGCACGACAACTGCGCCTCTCGCCGGGCGAGTTGATCGGGCGTGACGTCCGCACCGCCCGCGACGAGCGCGTCCCAGCTGCCCTCCCCGATGAACACCCGCTCCCGCAACCGCGGGCATTGGGGGCTCACTTGGCGCACCAGCTCGCGGTAGTCCGTGCCCTTGTGACCCGGGGAGGAGATCAGCACCGAAATCCCGGACTGCTTCAGGACGTACGCCAGCTCGTGCGCGCGGTACGCCGGGTTGATGTTGACCATGATCGCGCCGATGCGGGCGGACGCGTACTGGACGAGGACCCACTCGGGGCAGTTGACGGCCCAGATGCCGACACGGTCCCCCTGCGCGACCCCGGCGGCCAGCAGCCCGCACGCCAACTCGTCGACGGCCGAATCGAATTGCGCGTAGGTCCAGCGGCGCCCGCTCGGCACGTCGACGAGGGCGTCACGGTCCGGCCACGCCTCGACGGCCCGCCGCAGGCTGGAGCCGATGGTGTCGCCGAGCAGCGGCCTGGTGTCCGTGCCGTGCGCGTAGGAGAGCTTGGTGGTCACCGGAAGTCCTCCTCGCGGTACTCGTCGGCCGAGCCCTGCGCCGTGCGCTCGCGCAGCTCGATGCGGCGGATCTTCCCGGAGACGGTCTTGGGCAGCTCGGCGAACTCGACGCGCCGCAGCCGCTTGTACGGGGCGAGGACCGCGCGGGAGTGCTCGAAGAGCAGCTTGGCGGCGTCCGGGCCGGGTTCGAACCCCTCCGCCAGCACGACGTACGCCTTCGGCACGGAGAGCCGCAGCGTGTCCGGGGCCGGCACCACCGCCGCCTCGGCGACGGCCTCGTGCTCCAGCAGGGCGCTCTCCAGCTCGAAGGGGCTGATCTTGTAGTCGCTGGCCTTGAAGACGTCGTCGGAGCGGCCCACGTACGTCAGGTAGCCGTCGGCGTCCCGCGCGCCGATGTCGCCGGTGCGGTAGTAGCCGCCCGCCATCGCCTCGGCCGTCCGCTCCGGATCGCCGTGATAGCCGACCATCAGGCCGACGGGGTGCGCCGAAAGGTCGAGGCTGATCTCGCCCTCGGCCGCGCCCGGTTCGCCGGTGACGGGGTCGAGCAGCTCGACCTTGAAGCCGGGGCTCGGGCGGCCCATGGAGCCCGGCTTGAGGAGCTGTCCGGGGCTGTTGGAGACCTGCACGGACGTCTCGGTCTGCCCGAAGCCGTCCCGGATGGTCACGCCCCAGGCCCGCCTGACCTGCTCGATGACCTCGGGGTTGAGCGGCTCGCCCGCGGCGACGACCTCGCGCGGCGGGGTGGCCAGCTCGGTGAGGTCGGCCTGGATGAGCATGCGCCACACGGTGGGCGGCGCGCAGAACGACGTGACGCCCGCCCGGTCCATCACCGCCATCAGGCGGCCGGCGTCGAACCGCGTGTAGTTGTAGAGGAAGACGGTCGCCTCCGCGTTCCACGGCGCGAAGAAGTTCGACCAGGCGTGCTTGGCCCAGCCGGGCGAGGAGATGTTCAGGTGCACGTCGCCGGGGCGCAGGCCGATCCAGAACATCGTCGCCAAGTGCCCTACGGGGTACGAGACATGGGTGTGCTCGACGAGCTTGGGCCGGGCCGTGGTGCCGGACGTGAAGTACAGCAGCAGCGGGTCGTCGGCGAGGGTGACGCCGTCGGCCTCGAAGGTGTCGGGGGCGTCCGCGGCGTCCTCGTAGGAGAGCCAGCCGTCGACCGGTGCCGGTGCGCCGACGACGATCCGGGTGTACTCCCCCGGCACCTCGGCGAACTTCCCGGTGTCCTCCGGGCGCACGATCACGTGCCGGGCGCGGCCGCGCTCGACCCGGTCGGTGAGGTCGGCGGGGCCGAGCAGCGGCGTGGTGGGGATGACGACGGCGCGCAGCTTCATCGCGGCGAGCATCACCTCCCACAGCTCGACCTGGTTGCCGAGCATCAGCAGGACACGGTCGCCGGGCCGCACGCCCTGGGCGCGCAGCCAGGAGGCGGCCCGGTTCGAGCGGCGGCGCAGTGTGTCGAAGGAGAACACGCCCTCGTCGCCGTCCTCCTCGACGATGTGCAGGGCGGTCTTGCCGTTGCCGTCCGCGATCACGTCGAACCAGTCGAGGGCCCAGTTGAACCGGTCCGGCCGGGGCCAGGCGAAGCCCTCGTACGCCGCCTCGTACTCCTGGGCGTGCCGCAGCAGGAAGTCACGGGCCGTGCGGAACTGCTGCGTGGGGCCGTTCGCCGTCGTCATCTGCGCTCCTCGCGCTGCTGGAGTCTCACTCGTCCCGCGCCGACGCGGGCCGTGTCATACCTGACCGTCTCTGTCATCGTGTAGGGCGTGACGCAGGTCTCACCACCCCCGAACGGGGGTGACCGGAGCACGGCGAGGAGATCGAGGGTGACGGCAGAAGCCGCGGAGGCGGTCGAGATGCGCGCGGCGCTGGTGCGGCTGCGCCGGGGCACGGGGTTGCCGGTGGCCTTCGGCGGCCTCACCCCGACCGCGGGCCAGGTACGGATCGCCGAGCTGAGCGGCGCGGCCACGCACGCGCTGCGCGGCCTCGCCGTCTCGGCGGGCAACGGCCTGGGCGGCAAGGCCCTCAGCCTCGCCCGGGCCTGCGCGGTCACCGACTACCAGGACTCGCGCCACATCAGCCACGAGTACGACGCCGCCGTCGCGGCCGAGGGGCTGCGCTCGGTCCTCGCGGTCCCGGTCGTCGTACGCCACCGGGTGCGGGGCGTGCTCTACGGGGCGCTGCGCGCGGCCCAGCCGCTGGGCGACCGGGTGCTGACCGCGGCGGTGATGGCGGCCCGCGACGTGGAGCACGCGCTGGTGGTACGGGACGAGGCGCGGACGCTCCTGGCGGCGGCGAGCGCCCCCGAGGCCGGGTCCGGCGCGGCGTGGGAGGAGGTCCGCGAGGTGCACGGGGCGCTGCGGGCCCTCGCCCCGAAGATCGTCGACCCGGCGCTGCGGGCCGAACTCCTCGCGGTCTGCGGCCGCCTGGCGTCGGCGTCCGCCCCGGCGCCGCAATCCGGCCGGGCGCCGCTGGTGAGCGCGGCGCGGTCCGGGGCGGCCCCGGTGGTGCTGGCGCCGCGCGAGGTGGACGTCCTCGCGTGCGTGGCGACCGGGGCGACCAACGCGGCGGCGGCCGAACGGCTGGGGCTGCGGCCGGAGACCGTCAAGGGGTACCTGCGCGCCGCGATGCGCAAGCTGGGGGCGCACACGCGGGGGGAGGCGGTGGTGGGGGCGCGGCGGGCGGGGTTGTTGCCGTAGGCGGGCAGGCACACGGTGCCTGCGCGGGTTGTCAGGGGCAGGGGTTTCGGTAGCGAGGGGATGAGGCGCGTGGTGTCGACGGACCGGTTCCTGGCGTTCGCGGCGATGTCGCTGCTGGTGATCGTGGTCCCGGGGCCGAGCGTGCTGTTCGTGATCGGCCGGGCGCTCGCGCACGGGCGGCGCACGGCGGTGGCGACGGCGCTGGGCAATGTGGTCGGCTCGTACCTGCTCGTGGTGGCCGTGGCACTCGGCATCGGCACTCTGGTGGAGCGTTCGGCCGAGCTGTTCCTCGCGGTGAAGCTGGCGGGAGCCGCGTACCTCGTGCTGCTCGGCGTCCAGGCGTTCCGCCACCGGCACGCCATGAAGGCGGCGGACCTCAGCGCTCCGGCGGCGCCGGCTCGCGGCGATCTGCGTACCGTGCTGGACGGGGCGCTGGTGGGCGTCACGAACCCGAAGGGCATCGTCTTCTTCGCCGCGGTGCTGCCCCAGTTCGTGGACCACGCGGCGGGCCGGCTGCCCGCGCAGATGCTCCTGCTGGGCCTCGTCCCGATCTCCATCGGCCTGGTCACGGACACGCTGTGGGGTCTGACGGCGTCGGCGGCACGCAACTGGTTCGCCCGTTCGGACCGCCGTCTGTCGCTGATCGGCGGGACGGGCGGGTTCGCGCTGATCGGGCTGGGGGTGACGGTCGCGGCGACGGGCCGGGCGGACTGAGACGTGCCTGACCGACGGGGCACTGAGGCGTGCCTGGCGGGCGGGGATCAGCGTGCGGGCTGCCTGCGTACGGTGCCGAAGTCGACGGAGACCGGGCCGGGCGCCTCCAGGACGGCGGCGGTGTGCTCGGCCTCGGCGACCAGCTCGTCGCGCGGGGCGCGGGCGAGGTCACCGAAGGGCTCCAGGGTGAGGGAGCTGCCGTCCGCGCCGTTCTCCTGGAGCGACCACAGCCCGGCGAGGAGGCCGTCGACGAGGAAGGTCGCGTAGGCCACGTTCCCCTGCCAGGCGCGGCCGCGGTCGGCCTCGCGCACCACGCGGGTGCGGTCGGCGTGGGAGAGCAGCAGGTTGTCGAAGCTCGGGAGGAGCCGGGGCGGCGCCGGTGCGTCCGGGTCGGGGCGCGGCGCGTCGGGCAGGTCGAACAGTTCGACGCCGTGCTCGTCGCGGAACGTCACGAGCCGGGGCCGCAGCCGCTCGAAGGCCTCCTTGGTGCGGGTGAGCCCGGCCCACTGCTGGAAGTCCTTGACGGAGGCGGGGCCGAAGGCGCGGAGGTAGCGGAGGACGGTGGCGTCGGGGGCGGGGGCGGCCGGGGCGGTGTCGGGAGCCGGGGGTGTGTGCGGGGCCGGGGTCACGGGCGCGGCCGCTGTCACGGGCGAGGCCGGCCGTCGTAGCCAGTGCTCGGCGGTGGTCAGCCGCACCCCGCCGCTGCGGCGCCACAGGCCGCGCGGGGTGACCTGGACGAGGGGCAGCGAACAGCGGGCGGCGGTCGACAGGGACTGCGGATCGGCGTCGGGCCACTCCTTCAGGAGCAGTTCGCGCAGTTCCTTCGGGGTACGGGGTTCCGCCTCGACGTACTCCCGGGTCAGGACGGCCAGGCGCGGCAGGTCCACCCCGGTGAGCCCCTTGCGGAACATGTGCAGCTCGCGGTCGCGCGCGGGCTGTACGAGGGGACGGAGCGTCATGCAGTCGTCGGCGGTGTGCAGATGGATCGTGGACCGCAGCGTGACGAGCCGGGCCACGGCCCGCTCCTCCAGGGCGCTCGACAGCGCGCCGGGGCGGAAGCCGTCGATCCTGGCGGCGAGCGCGACGTAGGGCGGCCGGACCTCCTGCGCCTGGAGCCCGACGAGGTGGGCGACGGCGTCCGTCACACCCATCGGGGCCCGCCGCAGCAGTAGTTGGCGCTCCAGGGTGGCCCGGCCGAGGGCGCGGGCGGTCAGCGGCTTCGTCGTCATAGGGCGAAGGTAGCGGGCGGGCGGGCGGCAGGTGCCCGTCATGCCGCTGCCGGGCGGTGACGACTTCGCTGGTTACGCTGCCCGGCGGCGGCACTCTCGCTGGTTACGCTGCCCGGGACCCGACGGCGGAAGGAGGCGGCGATGCCGCGACGGCAGGAGCGGCCCGGCCGGGACCGGCGCGGCGGAGCGCGCCGCTACACCTGGCGGCGGGGCGCGGCACCGGCCCCGGCGGCGCAGCCGCCCACGGAGCCCTCCCCCGACGCGCCGCCCGAGCAGGAGCCGGCAGGCAGCGTCGTCCACACGGCGCTGTACCGGGACGGGCTGCGGGTGGCCAGCCCCGACACGCTCACCGACACCTACCGGCAGCTGCACGAGCACCCGCGGACGGTGGCCTGGATCGGCCTGGCCCGTCCGACGGAGTCCGAACTCAAGTCGCTGGCAGCCGAGTTCGACCTGCACGAGCTGGCGGTGGAGGACGCGCTGGAGGCGCACCAGCGCCCGAAGCTGGAACGCTACGGGGAGACGCTCTTCGTGGTCCTGCGCGCGGCCCGCTACCTGGACGCGCCCGAGGAGGTCGACTTCGGGGAGCTGCACGTGTTCGTCGGCGCGGACTTCGTCATCACGGTCCGGCACGGCGCCGCCCCCGACCTCACGGCGGTGCGACACCGCATGGAGGCCAGCCCCGACCTCCTCGGCCTGGGCCCCGAGGCGATCCTGTACGCGATCCTCGACGCGGTCGTGGACGGCTACGCGCCGGTCGTCGACGGGGTCCAGAACGACATCGACGAGATCGAGACGGAGGTCTTCTCCGGCGCCCCCGAGGTCTCCCGCCGCATCTACGAACTCTCCCGCGAAATGGTGGAGTTCCAGCGCGCCACGCGCCCCCTGGTCGGCATGTTGCACGCCCTGATGGCGGGCTTCGCGAAGTACGGCACGGACGAGGAGCTCCAGCGCTACCTGCGCGACGTCGCCGACCACGTCACCCACACCAGCGAACGCGTCGACGGCTTCCGCCAGGCCCTCACCGACATCCTCACGGTCAACGCGACGCTGGTGACCCAGCAGCAGAACGCGGAGATGCGGGCGCTGGCGGAGGCGGGGTTCGAACAGAACGAGGAGATCAAGAAGATCTCGTCGTGGGCGGCGATCCTGTTCGCCCCGACCCTCGTCGGCACGATCTACGGCATGAACTTCGACCACATGCCGGAGTTGCACTGGGTGCTCGGCTACCCGTTCGCGATCACCCTGATGGCCATCGTCTGCGTCAGCCTGTACGTCATCTTCAAGCGCAAGGACTGGCTCTGACGGTGGCGCCGGAGCACGGCCCCACCACGGCGCGCGAGGTACGCGCCGGGTCCCGAGGCGGAAACTCGCACGTTTGTGTCGGCGGCAATCCGTTGTGCGGCCCCAGAGCCGCTGCAAGGATCTCGGAACACCTTCGCCGACCACGAGAGGCAAGCTGTGAAGTTCACCTTTGAGAGTCCTTCCCACGCGCCGACTCCGGTCGGAGGGGGAGCATGACGATCCCACGCATCTTCCGGCCCGAGTTCCAGGCGGCCGCCTCGCGGTTGAGCGTGCCGGAGATGGGGACCGATGTGGTGGCCCCCCTCCTCGCCCACCTGGTCCGGCTGCTCCGGCCACGTCGGGTGCTGGAGGTCGGCATGGGCTACACGACGCCGTTCCTGGCGGCTGAGCTGGCCGACCTCCGGGAGGTCGTCCGGACCGAAGCGGAGTCCCTCTCCGAGAAGACCCGCCGCCACCTCTCGGACGCGGGTCAACTCGACGACTCCTGGCTGCTCGCCGATCCCCCGCTGGTGACGCCTGCCGCCCACACCGAACCGTACGAGCCGCGTCTGGCGGTCGTGGACAACCTCCTGGACCCTGACTCTTCCGCCGGCCGGGTGACGGAGGTGCTCAAGGAGCTGGCGCTCGAAGACTCGGTCACCGTGGTGAACGCCGATCTCAAGGAGCTGGCCGACCATCTCCCGGCCGACTTCCGCCCCATCGACTTCGCCTGGGTGGACGCCTGGGAGTGCCTGTACTTCTTCGACCACCTGATGGACCTGGTCGACCCGGACGGTGGGGTGGTGGTCATGCACTACCTCATGACGTATCCGGAGGGCGAAGCAGTGCTGCGCTACATCGCCGAGTACCAGCGCCGGCACCCCGGTGAGCTGGAGGTGCTGAACCTGCTGGAATCACAGAAGCTGATGCAGAACAGCATCACCGTCCTCTCCCGGACGTCCGGCCGCGCCAAGCGCCGGTACGCCAAGCTCGGAGGCGCGATCGACTACGGCGACGAGTTGCACGCGGCAGCCCGACTGCAGGCGGGGAGCCGGTGACAACGCAGGCGGACACCCGCGACTTCCTGTTCGTCCTGGCCAGTCACCGCGCCGGCGGCCGGACCGAGGAGCTGGCCCGGAAGTTCGCCGCGGATCTCCCGCCCGCCGCCGCTCAGCGGTGGCTCCGGCTGGCCGACCTCACGCTGCCGGACTTCGTCGACCACCGCGGCGACGGGAGTGGGACGGTCCCTCCGGGCGAGAACGAGTCGCGGCTGCTCAAGGCCACGCTCGGAGCGAGCGACCTCGTCATCGTGTCACCGCTGTACTGGTACAGCGTCTCGGCGTCGGCCAAGCGCTACCTCGACTACTGGGGGCGCTGGCTGGAGCTGGAGGGCGTCGGCTTCAGGGAGCGCATGAAGGGCAAGCGGCTCTGGGCCGTGTGCACACTGTCCACGGGCAAGGACCTCGATGACACGCGCCCCATGATCGACATGCTCAGCAAGTCGGCCGCCTACCTCGGCATGGAGTGGAGTGGCGCACTGGTCGGCGACCATCACCTTCGTTGAGCAACGAGTGCGACCGGGACCACCCGAGGCCGGCCGGCTCGCGGCCGGCCCCTGCCGAACGGTAGGGACAGCGCCGCCGCTCAGTCAGTGAGGTCGAATGAATCAAGAAGATGGCTCTGGGCGATGAGATAGCCGAGCTGAGTCCGACTGGTGCTGCCCAGCCGACGAGAGATCCGCGCCACGTGGGCAGCGACCGTCCGCCGGCTCATTCCAAGGCTCCTGCCTATTTTGTCCTCCGTGTCACCCTTCACCAGCCGCTCCATGATGGTGATTTGCACATCGTCGGCCCATTTTCCTCTTCCGGCGCCCGGGACCGACGGTCCGGTCGGTAATCGACCGCCCCGCCACATCGAATCGAAATGGTTCGCCAGCGACTCGACGACGGCTTCCTCTCGCGCCTCGACCGATGCGCTGCCGACGAGAGTGAACGCGACCTCTCGGTCGAACACCGCGAATTGGGTGGGAACTTCATCGACGAGGCGTATCTGCAGACCGCTCTGCGGATCGCGGGACTCGAAAGCCCTCCGGGGGATGTGATCGCACAGGACGCGGACCCGGGGGAGAGTACCGCCGCCTCCCGCTGTGGCACGCAGCGAGTGCTGGACGGTGTCCCACCAGGCCGCCTCACGGTCCGCCACCGCGATAAGCGTCTGTCGGGCGCACGGCAGACGATCTTCCAAGACCCCGACTAACGGTTCCGCTTCCGATACGTCGACATTCTCTTTCACCTGCATGACGGCGTCGATCCCTCACTTGACTTACTCAGACGTGCTGCCCTGTTCCGTGGCGCAGTCGCCGGGAAACGGGCGGCGCGGTGCAGGTCGTAGGTCAGGACGGTGCCACACCACGGCACAGCCCGTCGCCACCGAATCCCAGGTACACGAGAACTCGCGCGACAGCCGGAATGAGAGCCGCTACCTCCGACCCGGGCCCCTTCGACCGGATCGCGAAGCTCACAGAGCTTCGGCGGCTACAGCGCGGGCCACTGTCACTCCTCCGAGGTGGACAGTTCCTCAGCGTTCACGGTCTGCGCGTCGACATGTTGGTTTCGTTCCAGGTGCTGGGCGCGTCGCATCCACGCGGGGGCGCTGTCGACGACGGTCAATCCAGCGTTGGCATCGATTTGATGATCGAAAAGGTGATACAGGTGCCCCACGTCATGCCCCCCATATTAGTTTCACAAACCCCACCGCCGAGCAGAGCGCCCACTTGAGCGGTCTGGCGTCGGCGGCTGGAATCAGCACTTCACCAATAGCGCACAGCATCAGGTCGAGCCGAGAAGCCCGAGATCACGATATAGGAACGGCTTATCGAAGGGAAGGTCTCAACTAACGGCCGGGGTTGAATTCGTGGTGTCGCGGAGCTGACACAGACGAGCCGTCCCGGAGGCGCACCACCGAAAGCGTAAAAGGCGAGTTCACATCAAGATCACGGGGTGCTTTGCACAGCTACAGCGGCGGCGAACCCGTCAGGCGCGGCGATGTCCCAGATGCTCCAGCCGACGGGTGCCTGCGCGGGGTGCTCCCCGGTACCGAGGTAGTCGCGGGACAAGTCCCCTGCCACCCCGACGCCCAGGCCCTTGAGATAGGCCTCCTTGCGGGTCCAGACCCGGGCGAAGGCGCGTGGGCCGGCCGTGGCGTCCCGGGCCCGGAGTTCGGCGGTCTCCCTCGGATGCAACAGCCGCCCTACGCCGGCGACGGCCGGCAGCTGCGGCAGGCGTTCGATGTCCGCACCCACCGGCGTCGAGGACAGCGCCAGCAGCACCATCGGACTGCTGTGGGAGAGGGAGAAGTGTACGGAGCCGGAACCCTCGGCGAGGGAGGGTCGTCCATGCGGGCCGCCGCAGCCGGGGCAAGGATCGCGCACCAGGCGCACCGCACGGGGGGAGCGTCCCGTGGCCGCGGCGAGCAGCTGACGCAGGGCCACATGAGCGAGCACGTAGGTGAGTCGGTCCTCCACGCGGCGGAAGGCAGCCGCGCGGGCGAGTTCGTCCTCGTCCAGCACGGTCGGCGCGAGCCGGGCGGCCAGGTCTCCGTCCCGCTCGGCGTCGGCTATCCACACCGAGGGCGTCCGCGGCCGCACCGGTGGCCTGGTCAACGAGAACGCGACGGGCTCTTTCGCGAACGGCATGGCTGGCACCCGTACAGCATAGGCAAGCGGTCACACGGGCATCACCGGGAGACACTGCCGCCGTGGAAGGCGGGCGCGGCGGTGTCGGCGTCCGGGCCGGAGGGCCGGTGCGCCCCCTGGGCCGGTGGAACCGGACCGAAGGCGGCCGCGAGTTGGTCGAGCAGAGGCGCCGCGGAAGGGTGCGGATCGCGACGTGGCGCGATCGCGTAGATGCCGCGGGTCGGAGGATCGACGAGAGCCACCGTGGTGACGTCGGTCCGCAGCGCGCGCGTCAGCACTCCGGGTATCAGGGCGATGGCGTGGCCGGTCGCGACCAGGGCCGTCTTGCCGAGCAGATCGGCCGCGGTGAGGTCGATGCGAGGGGTGACGCCGGCACGGGCGGCGTGCTGGCGCAGCAGCGACGCCGAGCCGTCGTTGTCCTCGACCCAGGTCTCGTCGGCCAGCGCCTGCACGGGTACGGGACCGCGCCCGGATCGGGGATGGCCGAGGGGCAGCACGACGACCATCTCGTCCATCCCGAGGAATCGTCGTTCGACACGCGTGTCGTGGGGCAGCCCCGGTGGCGCGTCGGTGACGACGGCGACGTCGAGGCTTCCGGCGGTCACGCGGTCGTGCAGCTCCGGGCTCAGCCCGGGCACGAGGTTCCATCGCAGGGGCCCGCCGGCGTCCAGCAGGCGGCGGATCGCCGCGGGCACGATCTCGGCGGCCAGCGACGGCGTCGCGCCGACGACCAGCGGCCGGCCGAGCGCCCCGTGGCGCACGTCCCGGATGGCGCGCAGGGCGCGGTCGGCCTCGTCGAGCGTGGCCAGGGCGTGGTGGCGGAAGACCTCACCGGCAGGCGTCGGGCGCACCCCGCGCACATGCCGCTGGATGAGCGGCACCCCGGCCTGGCGCTCCAGCCCCGCGATCTGCCGGGAGACGGCTGACTGCGTGTAACCGAGCTCGACGGCCGCCGCCGAGAGCGACCCGAGCCGGCACACCGTCACGAACGTCCGCCACGCTGTTAGTGCCATGACACGAGTATGCCTGCCCGGTATGCGAGTTCCGCATCGCTGCCCTGCGAGGTCTGCGCTTGTCGGGGCTCGTCCGGTACCCCAGGCTGGTGCGCATGACCGCACAGACGATCGCCGTCCTCGGCCTCGGACGCATGGGTACCGCTGTGGCGACACGCCTCGCCGACCAGGACTGGGACGTTGTCGGCTGGACGCGCTCCGGGCGCCCGGCAGACGGCGTCGCGACGGCCGACGACCCGAACGACGCCGTGGCGAAGGCCGGCATCGTCCTTCTTGCCCTGTTCGACGGTCCGGCCTGCCGGCAGGTCCTCGACCAGGTCCGCGACTCGCTGCGCGCGGACACCGTCGTCCTCAACATCAGCACCATCGCGCCCGACGAGGCCGCGGGACTGGCCCAAGACCTCGGTGCCTCCTACGTACACGCGCCCGTGCTCGGGTCGGCGCCGGCCGCCGCCGCCGGTTCCCTGCACATCCTCACCGCCGCCGACCAGGGCGCGCTCGACCGGGCCCGGCCCGTTCTGGAGGCGCTGGGCACCGTACGGCCGGTCGACGACGCCGCCACGGCCGCCGCGCTCAAGCTGGTCGCCAACAACAGCCTCGCCGGCGCCGTCCTCGCGGTGCGCGACGCGCTGCGGCAGGCCGACGCCCTGGGTCTGCCGCGCGCCGAAGCGCTGGACGTGCTGGAACTCGGCCAGCTCGGCGGGCTCGTGGCGCGTAAGCGCCCCTTCCTCACCGGCGAGCCCACCGAGGCCGCCCCGGCGACGTTCACCATCGGTGCGCTGGCCAAGGACATGGCCCTGCTGGCCGCCGCCTCCGACGTCCCCGTGCGCAGCGCTGCCGACCTGGCCGAGAGTCCTGCCGGCCCCGAGGCCGACATCGCCGTCGCCGCCACCGCCCCCGCCGTGGACGACGCCGTACTTGAGCCGCTGCGCGCCTACATCCGCGGACACGCCACCGGTGACCCCGCCCACTTCCGCGACGCGTTCCTGCCCAGCGCTCACATCGAGGGGCTTCGGGACGGCGTGTTCGTCTCCTGGCCACTGGACCAGTACTGCACTCTCTTCAACGGTCGGCCGGCCCCGGACGAGCCGGCCCGCTCGCGCCGTATCGACACCGTCGACGTCCACGACACCATCGCGACGGCGACCATGACGCTCTGGCACGGCGCGGACACGTTCACCGACATCTTCCTGCTGGTACGGGCCGACGGCGGCTGGCGCATCGCCAACAAGGCGTACCACCGGCACTCCTGACCGGCGGGAGCCCCGTGGTCTCAGCGAGACGCAAGACGGGCGGCGTCGATGTCCCGCAGGATGGCGGAGCTCACCGCCTCCACATGGTCGAACAGGTAGAAGTGGCCGCCCGGCCATGAGTGTGTCGTGGTCCGGGCTGTCGTCTGCTCGCTCCAGGGAGCGGCCGCCCCCGGCGGCGCCACCGGGTCGTTCTGCCCGGTGAACACCGAGACCGGAACGTGCAGGGGCGGGCCGGGGTGTCTCCGGTACGTGTCCACGATCGCCAGGTCGTCACGGAGCACGCGCATCATCACGTCGAGCACGTCCGGCATCGCGAAGACCGAGTCAGGGGTGCCGCCCAGTCTCCGCATGAAGGCGGTCAGCCGCTCCCGTGACCAGGAATGGCGCTGCGCCCGGTCGGGACCGCTCCCGGGAACCGCGGCCCCGGAGAGCCCCACCCAGACCGGCGGCACGGCCTCACGGGACAGCTCCCGGGCCGCCTCGAACGCGATCAGCGCACCCATGCTGTGCCCGAACACGGCGAAGGGGCCGTCCAGCAGGGGCCGCAACCTGGGCAGCAGGAAGTCGAGTGCCTGGCCGGAGGTGCGGCAGGCCCGCTGCCCCCTGGTCATCATCCGGCCGGGCAGGTCGACGGAGAGCATGTTCCAGTCGGCCGGGAAGAACGGGACGAACGGGGTGAAGGCCCCGGACGAACCCCCTGCGTGATGCAGGAACACCAGGGTGAACCGGGCCGGGTCCGCGCTCGGCTCCCCCGCGCGCAGTGCGGACGCGGCTGCCGGCCACCGCCGCAGGTCCGTCACCCCCGGTTCCAGGATCATGTCGTCGCGTCTCCTGTCAGGTCCTCGGCGTCGCGGTCGGCCCTGGCCGGTACTCCGCAGCCGTGACACCCCAGCTGAAGCCCACGCCGCTCGTACAGAGCAGGATCAGATCGCCCGCGTGCAGCCGTCCTTCGTCCTTCAGGTCGGCGAGGGCGATGAAGGTGTCCGCGGGGCCCTGGTGCGCGTAACGGTGGTAGTTGAAGACACTGCGTTCCGGCGCGATGCCGAGGTCGGAGAGCAGTTCCTCGTGCATCGACCTGTCGGTCTGGTTGATGAGCAGGTGCGCCACGTCCTTCCGGCTTTGGCCGAGGGCGTCGAGCGTCAGATCCACCAGCTCGGCCAGGTTCTTCAGATAGGCCGCGCGCAGACCGGAGCGGCGTCCCCGCCGGCGCACCCGGGTGACGAAGTCCTCACGGTCCGCGGAGTAGTAGTCCGCCCAGGAGGCGTCGGTACGCAGCTGCGCGTGCAGGATCTCGAACTCGCTCCGCTCCCGCCCCACCAGCACGGCGGCTGCCGCGTCGGCGAAGTTGAACAGCGCTTTGGACTCGGGGTCCTCGTGGTCGACGAGCTGGCTGAGCCGGTCGCCCAGCAGGACGAGGACGTACTCGCTGCGCCCCAACGTCGTCTCGTCGCACGCGAGTTGCAGCGCGGGCGCAGCGGAGTTGCAGAAGTTGACCACTTCCATGCAGTGCGCCTCACGGATGCCCAGCGCATCGGCGGCCTTGGCGGCCGGCGACCAGAACGCGGGCTCCCACTCGCCCGAGCCGGCGTAGATGACCTTGCCGATCGTGGCCGGGGCGACCCCGGACCGGTCCAGCATCGTGCGGGCCGCCCGGATGGCCAGATCCCACGGCTGCTCACCGGGGGCCAGCACGGGCCATTCCGGAGTGACGCAGATCCGCTGGATCTGGTCCACCGGCAGGCCCGAGGAGCGGGACAGGTCCTGCGCCCTGGCCCTGCCGCTCGGCAGCACGTAGGCGAAGTCGACAATGCCGCTCACGGTCGTTCTCCCGTCGGCGATCCGGTGGCGATCCGTCTCCTGACGTCTCCCAGCAGGTCCAGTCCGGCCAGCACCGCCTTGTGCGGCAGTCCGAAGTCGATCAGGCAGGCGATCTCGTCCACGCCGAGCGCGGCGAAACCGGCGGCGTTCCGCGCGGCCCTGTCCACGGTGCCCAGGAGGCCACCGCTCTCGAAGTACCGTTCGAAGGCGCGACCGATGATGAACTCGGTGTCCGCCGCGGACAGCTTCTTCGGATCGACCATCCGCGCACCGTCGTACCGGGCGCCCAGCAGCATCCTGAGCGAGCTTCCCAAGTAGTCCGACAGCGGCCCCCGGACCTGCTCCTTCACCTCCGCCTCGTCGTCACCCAGGAAGGTGTGCACCATCAGCGCGACGTGCCCGTTCCAGCCGTCGTGGCCTGGC
Source organism: Streptomyces sp. NPDC049813 (assembly GCF_044465085.1). Classification (NCBI taxonomy): domain Bacteria; kingdom Bacillati; phylum Actinomycetota; class Actinomycetes; order Kitasatosporales; family Streptomycetaceae; genus Streptomyces; species Streptomyces sp. NPDC049813. The sequence goes on from NZ_JBITLI010000003.1 coordinate 260,350, forward strand.
CGTTCGGCCAGCGCCTCGCGGTAGGCGGTGATCTTCACCGCCAGTTCCTCCGGCTCCTGGCCCAGCAAGTGGGTGAGCACGCCGGCACCGAGCCGCCCGGCGGCACGGAAGGTGTCGACGCTGCCCGCGCTGGTCACCCAGACGGGCAGCTCGCGCTGGACCGGTTGCGGGTAGACGGCCACGTCCCGTTGCGTTCCGACTCCGTCCGTCAGGGACATCGTCTCGCCACGCCAGAGTGCCCGGACCTGCTCCACGTGCTCGCGGACGAGCCGGTGGCGGTCCTCGTAATTGCCGGGGGCGAGCACGAAGTCGGCCGCGTTCCACCCCGAGGCGAAGGAGACCCCGGCGCGGCCGCCGGAGATGTTGTCCACCACCGCCCACTCCTCGGCGATCCGCAGCGGGTGGTGCAGCGGGGAGACCACGCTGCCCGCCCGGATCTGGATCCGCTCGGTCACCGCTGCCACGGCCGCCCCGGTCACCGCGGGGTTCGGGTACAGGCCGCCGAACGGGTGGAAGTGCCGTTCCGGAGTCCATACGGCCGAGAAGCCGTTCTGATCGGCGAACCTCGCTCCGTCCAGCAGCAGTTGGTAGCGGTTGCCCTCGAACTCGCGGCTGTCGTTGGCGAAGTAGAACAGACTGAAGTCCACAATTGGCTCCTAGCTGGTTGTCTCGGGAACCGTCCGTCTCGGGGCGAACCGGTCCCTGGTCCCCTCGGCCCAGTGCACGGCGAGCGGCGCGGCCAGTCCCGCCGAGATCAGCGGCAAGGCCAGCAGCAACCACCCCGCCCAGGCGAAGTGGGTCAGTAGGTAGGTGGCCAGGGCCGGGGTCGCGACGGTGCCGAGTTGCACGGACATGGCGAACAAGCCCTGGTACTGGCCCTGCGCGTGGTCAGGGGCCAGCGAGAACGACACCGACCACTGCCCGGCGCCCTGCAGCATCTCGCCCATCGTGTGCGCCAGCAGCCCGACGGCCAGCAACAGCAGCGCCAGCCACAGCGACCGCCCCTGCATCAGCGCGAACAGCGCGCAGCAGGCCGCGAGCGCCAATCCGGCGCGCCGCAACGCCAGGCCTCCGCCCGCCGCGCGCTCGCTGCCCCTGCTCACCCGGACCTGGAGCAGCACCACCATCGCGGTGTTGATGATCAACGCCACCGAGTAGGTCCAGGCGGGGCTGGAGGTCTGCGTGGTGATCCAGATCGGCAGCGCGACGGTGAGGATCGTGATGTGCATGACGAGCAGGGTGTTGAGCAGCGCCAGCAGCACGTACGGGCGGTCGCGCAGGACCGCCGTGCGCCGCTCCCCCTTCTGGGCCGTCGCCGGGACCGAGGGCACGGCGAAGTAGGCGGCCCCCGAGATGAGGAACAGCACTCCCCCGAGGACGAGCACGCCGAGGTAGACCGTTCTGGTGTCGAAGTAGAGCGCGACGCCGCCCGCCATGGCCCCCACACCGATGCCGATGTTGGCCACCGACCGCATGTACGAGAAGGTGCGGACCCGCTCGTCCGGCGGGATCAGCCCCGCGACGAGCGCACCCCGTGCCGCGTCGGTCGCGGTCTCGGCCATCAGCGCCAGGCTGACCGCCACGATCAGCCCGACGAACCCGGTCACCAGCGCGTACCCGGCGGCGAACACGCCCAGCAGGAACAGGCAGACGATGGTGACGGACCGCGGCCCGAACCGGTCGGCGAGATGACCGGACGGGACGCTGCCCAGCATCCCGACGGCCGCGCCGAGGCTGAGCGCGAGACCGACCTGGTCGGCGGGGATGTCCACGGTCCGGGTGAAGTACAGGACACTGACCGACATCAGGATCCCGTGGCCGGCGGTCTTGGCCAGGTTGCTCAGGCTGAGCAGCCTGACGATGCCCGCCGGTGGGATGGTCTCACGGAGGAACTCGGTGAGGAATGGCATGCGCGCGTGACTCTCCGTTCGATCTGCTGCCCGTCAACGCGAGGCTTGGACGGTGCTCCCGTGCTCGGTCACCAGCTCCCGCACCCGGCCTCGATCGATCTTGCCGTTGGCGTTCAACGGAAGGGCGTCCAGGTGGTGCAGCAGCCGGGGGACCATGTGGACGGGCACGCGTCTGCGCAACCAGCGCACCAGCGCCCCCCGTTCGAGCGGAGAGCCGGTGTAACAGCCGACCAGCCGGGTCTCGCCGCCGTCGCGGATCGCGACGACGACGGCCTGCCCGATCTCGGGGTGCTTGCGCAGCGCGGCCTCGATCTCGCCCAGCTCGATCCGGTAGCCGCGCACCTTCACCTGGTTGTCGGACCGGCCGAGATGTACGAGGGTGCCGTCCTCGTACCGGACGCGGTCACCGGTCCTGTAGTAGTGGCCGGGCGTCAGGTGCTCGACCTCCAGGACCGCGCGACCCTGGTCGAAGCCGATGAAGCGCCCCTCGTTGTCGGACGGATCGAGATAACCGTCGAACCGCTGCGAGCCCCGGACGAACAGCTCCCCCTCCTTGGCGGGCCTGCCCTGCTCGTCCAGGACCAGGAACTCCAGAAAGCCGTAGACGTCGCCGATCGGAATGGTCCCGTTGGAGGTGACCGGCCAGGAGGCGGTGTCGTCGGGCAGGGTGTATTCGGTGCACTGGATGGTGAGTTCGGTCGGCCCGTACACGTTGGTGAGCTTCGCCTGCGGGGCCACTGCCTGCCAGGCAGCCGCCTGATCGGCGGTGAGCTGTTCACCGATGAACACGCTGTGCCGCAGGGTGCTCGCCCCGTCGGCCGGCAGGTTGCCCAGCTCGGCTGCGACCGACACCACGGACGGCACGGAGAACCAGTGCGTGAGGCCGTTGCGTGCCACGTAGTCGACCGGTGTGAGCATGTCCTGCCCGCCCGGCACCACCAGCGTGGCACCGCCGGACCAGGCGACGAACAGGTCGTACACCGACGGGTCGAAGGTCAGGTCGAAGGTGTGCGACATCCGGCAGCCGGGGCCGACCTCGAACCGGGCGACGTTGTGCTTCAGGAACGGAGCCACGTTCCGGTGCCGGATCGGCACGCCCTTGGGGCGGCCGGTCGAGCCGGAGGTGAACAGGATGTAGGCGACGTCGTCCGGTGACGCGGTGAGCGGCGGCAGCTCGCCCTCGGTCCGCAGGCCCGCGATCTCCTCGTCGGTGAACCGCAGGACGGGGCCGGCGTCCTCAGCGGTGAGCTGCGCCGCTCCGGCGGCGTCGGCGATCAGCACGTCCGGCCGGGCGAGCGACCGGCTACGGCGGTTGCGCTCGGCGGGATAGCCGGGGTTCAGCGGAACGACCGTCGCACCCAGCCGCAGCGCGGCCAGATAGCTCGCGAAGGCGGTGACGCCTCGCGCGGCCAGCAGCGCGACCCGGCGCGGCGGTTCACCGGTGACCCGGAGAATGCGCTCGGCCACCGCGTGGGCGCGGTCCCTCAGCTCACGGTAGGTCAGGGTGATCTCGCCCGCCTCGACGGCGATGTGATCGGGGTACCGCTCCGAGGAAGCGGCGAACCACTCGTACAGCGTCCCGTGCTCGGTCACGTGGCCTCCTGCAGTTCCGGAACGATCAGGCGCATGGTCGTGGGCGGCTCGGACACCTCGGGCTCGACGTGGAGCACCTGGAGGTCGGGGGTCTCCCGGTCGTCGGAGAGCTCGCCCAGGCAGTCGCAGCTCTGGTCGGTCAGGCCGGCGAAACGGTAGGCGACCTCCATCATCCGGTTGCGGTCGGTGCGCCGGAAATCTCCGGCCAGGTGCGCGTTCGCGAGCGCGGCCCGGCTCATGAGCCAGCGCAGCAGCACCGCGCCCGCGCCGAACGAGACGACCCGGCAGGAGGTGGCCAGCAGCTTCAGCCGCCACACCGAGGGGTGCCGTTCGAGCAGGATGATGCCGATCGAGCCGTGCGACCCGAAGCGGTCCTTCATGCTTGCCACGAGCACGTCGTGGCCCGGGTCGGCGATCAGGTCGCGCAGTGTCTCGTCCGAGTAGTGCACGCCGGTGGCGTTCATCTGGCTGGTGCGCAGGGTCAGCTCCTCGACCCGTGCCAGATCGGTGTCGCTCGCGCGGCGGACCACCAGTTCCAGATCCAGCGTGCGCAGGAAGTCCTCGTCGGGTCCCTGGAAATCCTCCCGCGCGGCCTCGCGGTCGAAGCCGGACTGATAGATCAGCCGCCGCTGCTGGGACTCGTCGGTGACGGTCGCCGGTGTGAACTCCGGCAGGTCCGGCAGGTCCAGGACCTGGGTCGCGTCGAAGCAACGCACCTCGGGCAGGTGGTGGGCGACCTCGGCGCGCTCCGTCGGCTGGTCGTCGACGAACGCCATCACCGCGTCGGCGAAGTTGAGCTTGTCGGCGATCCGGCGGATCGACCGCGACTTGGGGTGCCAGCCGATCTCCGGCAGGACGAAGTACTCGGTGAGGCCCAGCTCCTCCAGCCACTTCCACGCCAGGTCGTGGTCGTTCTTGCTCGCGATCGAGTGGAGGATGCCGCGCCCGTCCAGCGTGACGATCACGTCCCGGACCCGCGGGTCGAGTGTGACCTGCCCGTCCTCCAGGACGGTCCCCTGCCAGAGCGTGTTGTCCAGGTCCCAGACGAGACACTTGACGGTCTTCATCAAACCTCCCACAGGGTCACTGCCCAGGCGGCGACCGGGCTGTTGTTGAGGACCAGCACCAGGTCGCCCTCGGCAAGCCCGCCGGTGGCCAGCAGCCGGTCGAGATTGAGCACCACGTCCATGGCCCCGAGGTGGCCCAGCGTGGCGAGCTGGTCCCGGCAGACCTGATGGATCGGCAGGTCGAGCAGGGTCTCGTAGAAGGTGAAGGCGCCGGCTGTGACGTTCTGCATCAGCGTCGTCCTCACGTCCGCCCGGGTGGCGCCGGCGTCGGCCAGCGTCTCGTCCACCAGTCGCGCGATCCGCTGCCTGCTGTGCATGGCCAGCTCGAAGCGGTAGCGGTCGGGCGAGGCGCACTCCTCGCGCCACTCGTACCAGGGCACCTGCTTGTAGTCGACGCGGAACAGGTCGTGGAAGGACCCGTCGGTCTCCATCCGGTGCGCACGCAGCACCGGGCGGCCACCGCGCACCAGCGTGGTGGCGTACGCCCCGTCGCCGATGACCGTCACCGGGTACCGGACCCGATCGGCTCCGGTGGGGCGGCTGGCGTGCGCGATCGTCACGCCCCGCCGGGACGGGTCGGCCAGCAGCAGGTCACGGCCGAGCGCCCACGCGGCGCTGGACCCGACGCAACCGACGCCGTCCACGGTGAAGGCGAACGCCGAGGTCAGGCTCGCCTCTTGCTGCACCCGGCAGGCGTCCGAGCCGAGCAGCACGTCCGGCGCGCGCGGCCCGACCAGCAGCAGAACGTCCGCGTCCGGTCCGCCCTCCCGCTGCACTTCCTCGTGCAGCTCGCGAGTGACCCGGGCGGCCAGCTCACCTGAGGTCAGGTCCTCGAACGCGCCGATGGTCTCGATACCGCTCGTGGTGACGAACTCAGCTGCCGCGTGGTCGAGTTCGTCGAACTCCGGCAGTTCCTTGACCGGTACCCGCTTGTCCGGCAGCGCGATGCGGGTGCGGCCCAGGCCGATGGCCCCGTCCGTGTTCACGCCCACACCGCCACCGCGTGGCGCGCCAGCAGCAGCCGGCATATCTCACTGCTCCCCTCGATGATCTCCATGAGCTTGGCGTCCCGGTACACCCGGGCCACCGGCGTCCCGTCGCGGCTGCCCGCCGAGCCGAGCAACTGCACCGCCGTGGCCGCGCCCCGGGCCGCGCTCTCGGCGGCGACCTGCTTGGCGACCACCGCGGCGGTGGGCAGTTCCGCACTGCTCTCGTCCCAGCACCGGCTGGCGTGTTCGCAGCACCGCGTCGCGGCGTGCTCAGCCGTCAGGAGGTCGGCCAGGTGCCCGGCGACGAGCTGGTGTTCGGCCAGCGGACTGCCGAACTGCTCGCGGCGCGCCGTGTGTCCTGTGGTCTCGGTCAGGCAGCAGCGCAGCATGCCCACGCATCCCCAGGCCACGGAGATCCGTCCGTAGGTCAGGACCGACGTGACGAGCCAGTCCAGCGGCAGCCCGGCGCCGCCCAGCAGGTTCCGGCGGGGCAGCCGCACCGCGTCCAGCGTCACGTCGGCGTGCCCGGCCGCCCGGCAGCCCAGTGGATCGGGGACACGCCCGACGGCGACACCGGGTGCGTCGGTGGGGACCAGCACCGCGGCCGCGCCCTTGCCGTACCGGCCGAAGACCACCAGCCGGTCGGCGTAGGCGGCCCCGGTCACCCAGACCTTGGAGCCGGTGACGAGCACGTCGTCGCCGTCCACCTCGATACGGGTCCGCATCGCCGACAGGTCGCTGCCCGCGCCGGACTCGCTGAAGGCGACCCCGGCGACCGAGCCCGACGTCAGTGCCGACAGGTGTTCCACCTTCTGGCCGGTGTCGCCGAACCGCTGGAGGGCCCAGGCGGCCATGCCCTGCGAGGTCATCAGACTGCGCAGGGAGGAGCAGCGGCTGCCGACGTGCGCGGTGAACTCGCCGTTCTCCTGGCTCGTCCAGCCGGATCCGCCGTACTCGGTGGGCACCTGGGCACACAGCAGGCCCTTGACGCCGAGTGCCCGGACCAGGTCACGGGGGAGTTCACCGCTCAGGTCCCAGGCTCCGGCCCGCTCGCCGACCAGCTCGTCCACCCAGTCGGACGCGTCAGTCACTGGTGATCCTGAGGACGAGCGCCGTCATGGTGTCCACCGTGCGGAAGGAGTCCAGCTTCAGCTCCTCGGGCGGCACGGTGACTTTGAAGGCGCCTTCGATGTGGGTCAGCAACTCCATCGCGAACAGTGAGGAGACCAGACCGGTGGCGAACAGGTCGAGATCGTGGGTGACCTCCTGCTTGGTGCGCGCCGCCAGGAACTCGGTCAGGTTCGCGCGGATCGCCTCGTCGGTCAGCGGAGTGGTCGTGGTGTTCATGATCACCTTCCTGCGGTGTCGTAGTCGAAGAATCCGCGGCCGGTCTTGCGGCCGAGGTCGCCCGCCTCGACCTTGGCCAGCAGCAGTCCGCTCGGCAGATATCCGGCGTCGCCGGTCCGTTCGTGCAGCACGCGCAGGGTGTCCACGACGTTGTCCAGACCGATGAGGTCGGCGGTCGCCAGCGGGCCGGTGGGGTGTCCGAGGCAGCCCTGGAAGGCGCCGTCCACCGCCTCCGGTGTCGCGACCCCCTCGGCGACGATGTGCGAGGCCTCGTTGATCGAACGCTGCAGGATCCGGTTGATGACGAACCCGGGGCCGTCACCGACCACCACCTGCGTGATGCCCAGCGCGTCCAGCAGCGCGCCCGCGGCGTCCATGGCGGCCTGTCCGGTGCGCGGTCCCCGGATGGTCTCGGCCGTGCTGATGAGGTACGGCGGGTTCATGAAGTGGACGCCCAGCAGCAGTTCCGGGCGCGCCACGGCGTCGGCCTGCTCATCGATCGGGATCGCCGAGGTGTTGGAGATGAGCACGGCATCCGGCGTGGTCCGGTGTGCCTCGGCGAGCACCTTCGCCTTGGTCTCGGGGATCTCGGTCACCGCCTCCACCACTGCGGTGCAGCAGGCGATGTCGGCCATCGAGGTGGTGGTCGTCAGCGTGCCGGGCTCGGCGCCGCGGGGCAGCGATCCCATCATCTGGGCCAGCCGACGCTGGGTCGGCACCGTCCGTTCGGCTGTGACGAGTGCCTCGGCCGACACGTCCACGAGCACGACCGGGATGCCCCGGCCGGTCGCGAGCGTGGCGATCCCCGTACCCATGCTGCCGGCGCCGAGCACCGCGAGTCGGTGCTGGGGCGTGGTGGTCATCGCTTCTCCGTCTTCTCGACCAGGTCGGGCACCATCTCGGCGATCTCGGGGAGCCGGCCGGCCAGGTACCGCAGCCCCGCCAGCAACTGCTCACCGGTGACGTTCGGGTCGACCTTGTTGCGCCGCAGCCAGGTCCGCCAGTTGCGCGCCTGGACACCGTCCTCGTCGAGATGGAAGGCGTCCTCCTGCTCCCAGAGGGCGGTGGTGGACATGACCTGGTTGCCGCTCTTGATCGCTTCGTCGCCGACGAGTTTCTGCCAGTCGGGCAGCGGCATCGGGCGGGTGGGCCAGCCCACCTCACCGAGCAGCTCGAACATCCTGGGCAGGCTGATCGACTTCTCGTGCACCAGGTGGAAGGCCCGCCCCGCCGAGGCGGGCGAGAGCGCCAGCTCGACCAAGCCGCGCGACAGCACGTCCACGGGCGAGACCGGAATGGCCTGGTCGTCCACCGGATGCGCGCCCACGGCCAGCCCGCTGGCGAGAACGAACCAGATGAGGTCACGGTCGTTGCAGGCCCCGCTCTCGGAGGACGCCATGATCATGCCGGGGCGGAAGACCCTGCACCGCATGCCGTCCTCGTCCGCGCGCTCCAGCAGCCGCTCCCCCACCCACTTGCTGACGCCGTAGCCGCCGAGCATCGGGTTGAGCGGCTGTTCGCGCGTCTCCAGCAGCGTGGACGAGCTCTCGTCCGGTGGTGCGGCGGCGGCGAGCGTCGAGACGTAGCTGAAGTCGCGGATCCCCTTGGACCGGGCCCAGGTCAGCAGCTCCACCAGGGGCAGGACATTGCTGTCGCGCAGCACCCGGTAGGGCTCGGTGAAGACGACCTGAGCGGCGCAGTGCACGATGTGTCCCACGCGCTTGGCCAGTTCACCGTCCCGGTAGAGACGGCAGGCCACGCCGATGTCCTTGAGGTCGGCCGGCACCACGTGCACGCGGCCGGGGTCGGGCTCCGGGAGGCCGAACTTCTCGGCGTTCGCGCGCAGCCGTGCCATACCGGCCGCCTCGTCCTGCGCCCGCACCACGCAGTAGACCCGTCCACCGGAGTGGCGCACGAGGTCGGCCAGCAGGAACGCGCCCAGGTACCCGGTCGCGCCGGTCAGCAGGACGTCGGTGCCGGGGGCTTCCTCGGCGGCCAGCTCGCCGATGGGGAGCTGGAGGTCCTGGTCGACCAGGGCTCCGTCGCCGTCGGCGGCGTCCACGCCGTCCGTCTCGGCCCCGGTCCCCGCCATCAGGCCGCGGACGATGCGGGCGACCTTGCGGACCGTCGCCTCGCTGCCGCCGGCTCGGTGCAGGTTGACCAGCACGCCGTACCGCTGCTGGACCTCCAGCGCCATCTGCACCGACAGAAGCGAGCTGCCGCCCAGGGCGCCGAACTCGTCGTCGGCGGTGATGGACTCGACCCCGAAGAGCTCCTGCCACATCTCGGTGAGCTCGTGCTCCAGCGGGTCGGCCGAGTCGGAACGGGGCGCGGTCTCCGTCGCGGCGGTGGGGGCGTCCGTGCGCAGGACGTCGATGCGGTCGAGCAGCCAGTGGCGCTTGCGCGTGAACGGGTAGGTCGGCAGTTCCACGCGCCTGCCGGTGCCGCCGGAGAAGGCCGCCCAGTCGACCTCGACGCCGTTCAGCCACGCGGTGGTCAGTGCCTTCTCCACCGCGTCGTCGTCCGTGCCGTCCAGGGTGATCTCGTACGCTCCGGCGGTGGCGGCGGTGTGGCCGGGCAGTGCGGCCACCAGTGCCTCGGGCGCGTCGGCGGGCACCACGACGGCGCGCCGCGTCTCGGCGCGCCGGGTGCGGACGGCGGGCGGCCGGGGCAGGCGCAGAGCGGCGGCGAGCTCGTCCGCGGCGGCGGTGACGACGCGGCGCTCCGCGAAGCCCGCGCGCCCGACGCGCAGCGTGTGCGCGACGTCGGCCACCGGCAGGTCGCCGGTGTCCAGCGTGTCGGCGAGACGGCGGCACTGCGCGTCCAGTTCGGCGCGGGTGCGCGCCGAGACGGTCAGCCGGACGATCGGCCGCTCGGGCGCCGGGGCGCGGGTCGGGGCCGGCGGCGCACCCAGCACCACGGAGGCGTTCGTCCCGCCCACGCCCATGGAGTTGACCAGTACGTGCCGGTCGGACCTGGTGGCCTCCCGCGCCTGTGTCGTCACGTAGAACGGGCTGTCCGCCATCACGTCGGGCGTACGCGGCTTGTCGAACATCGGGTGCGGCGGCAGAACGCCCGTCCGGGCGATGTTGACGGCCTTGATGAATCCGGCGATCCCGGCTGCGGGGCCGCTGTGCCCGATGTTGGTCATGGTGGAGCCGAGCGCGCAGTACCCGGTCTCGCGGGTGAAGGCCCGGAACGCGCGGCGCAGCGCGATCAGCTCGATCTCGTCGCCCACGGCCGTTCCGGTGCCGTGCCCCTCGGCGTAGACGAACGATTCGGCCGCAACGTCGGCCACCCGCAGCGCGGAGCCGATGACGTCCGACACCCCGACCGGGCTCGGCGCGACGTACCCGAGCCGGTCGCCGCCGTCGTTGCCGACCGCACTGCCGCGGACGACCGCCAGGACGGGGTCGCCGTCGGCCAGTGCGTCCGACAGTCTCCGCAGCGCCACGACGCCGATGCCGGAGCTGTAGATCGTGCCGGTGGAGGAGGCGTCGTAGGAGCGGCAGAATCCGTCCTCGGACAACACCCCGCCGGGCGCGTGCAGATATCCGAGGAACGGCTCTATGACGGTCGCCCCGCCGGCGAGGGCGATGTCGACCTCGCCGGAGAGCAGGCTGAGCGTCGCGTAGTGCAACGCGTACAGCGATGCCGAGCACCCGGTCTGGATGCTGACGGAGGGGCCTCGCAGGCCGAGCTTGTAGGCGACGCGGGAGGTCAGGAAGTCCGGCTGACTGCCCACGGTCAGGTCGAGGTCGTCGATCGCCGCGCGCAGCCCCCGCCGTCGCGCCTTGTCGTTGAAGACGGCGGCCGAGTAGTGCCCCGCGTAGCTGGCCGCGAAGACCCCGGTCCGGGGTCCGCGGTCGTGCGGCGGGTGGCCGGCGGCCTCCAGCGCCTCCCAGGCGGCTTCCATGAAGATCCGCTGCTGCGGATCGATGGTCTCGGCCTCCTTGGGCGTGTAGCCGAAGAAGTCGGCGGCCCAGTCGGTCACGCCGGGCAGGGTGGTGCCCATCCGCACGAAACCGGGGGCGTCCAGGACGCGGTCGGGCAGGGCGGCGTTCGCGAGCTGCTCCTCGGTCAGCTCGCGCATGGCGACCGAGCCCTGCTCGATGTTGCGCCAGAACTGCTGGGGCGTGTCGGCGTCGGGGTACCGCAACCCGACGCCGATCACGGCGATGTCGGTGGGTCGGGTCATCGGCCGGCACCCCGCAGCCCGAGCAGGTCGCCCCGGCCGGGCCCCTGGGCAGCGACGTCGGCGGCGACGGGTTCGGCCTCACCGGCCAGCAGCCCGGCCTGTGCGCGGACCGTGGAGTGCTGGAAGAGGTCCGAGACGCGCAGCTCGCGGTCGGTCTGCTCGGACAGTTCCTCCCACAGCATGATCAGCAGCAGTGAGGTGCCCCCGGCCTCCAGGAAGTTCGTGTCGAGCGGGACGCCCGCCGGGTCGTCGGTGCCGAGGACCAAGGCCCACGCGTCCCGCACACGATCGAGGAGTTGTTCGTCCACTGGTGTCTCCTTGCTGGGTGCCGTCAGGGCTGGGAATCGGGGTGCTCGGAAAGGTCCGCCGCCGCGGCGACCATGGCGTCCAGCAGGCCCCGCGCCGTGTGCTCGTCGAAGAGCGCCGGCGCATAGGCCAGTTCCAGCTCCAGGTCGTCGCCGCTCTCGATGGCGGTCAGTTCGAGCTCGTACTTGATGAAGAGCGGGTCGGGGGCCAGCTGGCGCACGAAGGGCGCGGGCAGGTCCGGCTCCTTCGCGGACGTCACGTAGAGCGGGGTGAGCGGCGGGCGGCCGAGGTCCCGGGTCGGGTGGAGCGTTTCGACCACCGCGTCATAGGGGGCTGTCGCGTCCCGGTAGGCCGCCTGGGCGTCGTCGCGGACCCGGGCCAGCAGCTCGCGCCAGGTGGGCTCGCCGGTCAGGTCCACCCGCACGACCAGGGTGTTGACGAACATGCCCACGGCGTCGGCCGCGCCGGTCGACTCGCGCCCCGACCAGGGGAAGGCGAGCAGGAAGTCGCGTCCGCCTCCGCGTGCGAGCGCCGCGCCCATGAGCGTGGCGGCGATCACGAACGTGCTGCAGCCCAGCTCGTCCACGGCGACCTGGCGCAGCCGCCGCAGGTGGTCGTCCCCGATCCGGGCGCTGACGGTGGCCGCCCGGGTGGACTGGAGTTCGCCCCGGGGACGGTCGTGGGGCAGCGGAGGGTCCAGGGGAGCGCCCCGCAGGCGCTCCACGACGGCCTGGACACGGTGGGCGTCGACCGGCTCGGCGACCGCCGCCGGGTGAACGGGCTCGGCGAGATCTCCGTCCTGCCGGTAGACGGTCGCGATCTGGTCGAGGAGGATCCCGGCCGACCAGCCGTCCACGACGATGTGGTGCGGAACCAGGGCCAGCAGCGTCCGGTCGTCCAGACACAGGATGTCGGCGCGTACCGGCGCCTCCTCGGCCAGGTCGAACGGGGTGGTGCAGGTCCGGGCGAGGTGCTCCGGCGGATCGTTCGGCGACCGGGTGATCGTCGTGACGGCGGGCGCCCCGTCCGTCCGGTACTGGACCCGGCGTTCCTTTCGGTCGAGGGTGAACCGCGACCGCAGCGCCGGATGCCGTGCGAGCACCGTGTCCACGGCGCGCCGCAGCGCCTCGTGGTCGGTTCCGTCGGCCAACTCGACGACGGTGGGCGAGAGGTAGGCCGGACGCAGCCACGGCATCCGGTCCAGCAGCCAGAAGCGCTGCTGCGCGGAGGTCGCGGGACGCGGCCCGTCATCGACCACGGCCGCCGGGGCGTCGCGCCTGACCTCCGCTGCCGTCAGCGCCTGCGCGAGTCCCGCGACCGTGGGGTCGGCGAGGAAGACACGGGGGGACAGTTCGACGCCGTACCGCCGCTCGGCCTCCGCGAGCATGCTGACCGCCAGCAGCGAGTGCCCGCCGAGGACGAAGAAGTTGGCGTCGGCGGTCAGCTCGTGCGAGCCACCGCCCCCGAAGTGGCGGCCCCCGCCGCTCAGCACGGCGGCGAACAGCTCCGCCGCCCGCCGCTGTTCCTCCGTGAGCGGAGCGTTCTCCCGCTTACGGGGAGCCGGAGCCGGGGCAGCCCCCTGAACCGCGGGAGGCTCGCCCAGGAATTCGGTCAGCGGGCGGTCCGGGTCGCCGACGGCAGCCGTGAGCAACTCGACCAGGGTGCGCCCGAAGCGGTCGCAGGCATCGTCCGAGTAGCGATCGGTGTCGTACTCGATGGTGACGGTCAGGTCGTCCCCGACCTCGTTGATGATCACCATCAGGTCGAACTTGGCGGTCCCGGTGGGCAGTTCGGCAGGAGGATCCCACCGGTGGTGCCCGGTGGGCGGGGCCTGGTGCACGAAGCCGACGTTGATCAGGGCCGACCGGCCGGTGCCGCGTGCCGCGTTCACCGCGGTGGTGAGCTGGTCGAAGGGGAGTTTCTGGTGACTGAGCGAACGGAACGCCTCGGCCCGTGCGTTCCGGCACAGCTCGGCGAACGACCGCTCGGGATCCACCGCGCAGCGCAGCGGGACGGTGTTGGCGAAGAACCCGACGAGCCGTTCCAGCATGGGGTGGCTCCGGTTGGCGGTCACCGCGCCCACCAGGAAGTCCCGCCGCCCCGACCAGCGGTACAGCGTGGCTTGGACGGCGGCGAACCACAACACGAACGGCGTCGCCCGCAGGGACAGGGACAGCTGTCCCACCCGGGCCGACACCTCGGGGGGGACGGGGAAGTCTCGCTGCCGCCCCCGGCGTCCGCCCTCGTCGACGGCCGGGCGCCCGCTGCATCCGTCGAGGAGGAGTTCACCGGACGACTCCAGCAGCTGGCCGGAGCGCTCCTGGAGCGCGCGCTGGATGTCGGGCGTCCGGGCCATGGCGCGGTCCCAGACGGCGAAGTCCGCGTACTGGACGGGTAGTCCGTCCACCGAGGGCCGCTCCCCCCGCAGTGCGGCGTCGTAGGCGACGGCGAGGTCGTCGAGGAGCGGCCCCAGCGACCAGCCGTCCACCGCGATGTGGTGCACCACCAGCAGAAGGGCGTCACCGTCGGGCGACCCACGCCACACGACACAGCGCAGCACCGTGCCCTTGGCCAGGTCGAAGGGCTCGCGTCCGCGCCGCACGGCCTCGGCCCGGACCCTGGCCGTGGACTCCGCTTCGATGACCTCGATCGGCGGTGCCTGCGGATCGCAGACGATCTGCAGCAGCCGGCCGTCGCGCAGCTCGTAGGCCGTGCGCAGGGCTTCGTGTCGTTCGACCACGAACTCCAGCGCCGATTCCAGCGCCACCACGTCGATGCGCTCCCGCCACGTCAGGAACACGGGCACGTTGTAGGTGGCGGTGCCCTGGGACGTCTCCTCGATCAGCCACAGCCGTTCCTGACCGGCCGATGCCACAACGACTCGCTCCCCGCGCCGCAGCAGTTCGGTACTCATGCGGCCACTGCCCCCAATTGCCGCACGTGCTCAGCCAGTTCGGCGAGGGAGTCGAGCAGCAACACCGTGCCCGGCTCCACCGGCACGCCGTACCTCTGGTCGATCCGGGAGACGAGCTGCATGGCCCGCACCGAGTCGCCTCCCAGCTCCAGGAAGTTGTCGCCCGCCGCGACCTCCCCGGCGCCGAGCACCTCGCGCCAGAGCCGGGCCAGCTCGACCAGCAGCGTGTCGTCGCCGCCCGGCTCACCCGGCCGCGCGAGCACCGGGTCATCACCGGCGCCGGCATCGACGTCCAGCAACCGCAACAGCGCGGTGCGGTCGACCTTGCCGGTCGAACCCAGCGGCAGCCGCTCCACCACGACCCACCGGCCGGGAAGCATGTAGGACGGCAGCCGGTCGGCCAGCGCACCGCCGAGGGCTTCGCGGAGGTCGTCCGGCTCGCTCGGCCCCGCCGTGGACGGCAGCGCGAAGCCGACCAGCATCGCCGACGTCCCGGTGCCCACCTTTTCCACGAAAGCGGCGCTCACGAGCCCCGTGGCCGCTGCCGCGCGCTCGATCTCAGGCAACTCGACCCGGAAGCCGCGCAGCTTCACCTGTCGGTCGGCGCGCCCCAGATACTCGATCGTGCCGTCCGGCAGCACGCGGCAGAGGTCGCCGGACCGATAGTGGGTCTCGCCGGTGGCGCCGTCGACGACGAACCGTTCGGCTGTCAGCTCCGGGCGGCCGAGGTAACCGAGGGCGACGCCGGGACCGCCGATGCACAGCTCGCCGACCTCGCCGTGCGCCGCCTCGGACAGGTCGTCGGCGACCACTTTCAGCGTCGTCTGCTGGATCGGGCGTCCGATGGGCACCCGGTCGCGGCCCGCCAGACTGTCGGGCGTGCAATCGAAGGAGGAGGCGAACGTCGTGGCCTCGGTCGGGCCGTAGGCATTGACCAGACGTCCGGGTGCCGCGGCGGCCAGGACATCACGCACGATGCCCAACTCCAGCTGCTCGCCCGCCGTGATGAGGGTGCGCAGTCCACCGAACGTCTCCGGCCGTTCCCGCCCGACGGTGTGGAACAGCGAGGTGGTGAGGAACATCGTGTCGATGCCCTCCGACCGCACCATCCGCGCCCACGCCTCCAGAGACAGGTCGGTCACCACCGAGGGCAGTACGACGAGGGTGGCGCCGGCGGTGAGGGTGTTCCAGATCTCGAACGTGGTGACGTCGAACGCGGGGTTGCACGTGTTGGCGACCCGGTCGCCGGGCCCGATGGTGCAGAAGACCGGATCCCGCACCAGCCGGAGCACACCCCGGTGCGGCACGATCACACCCTTGGGCCGGCCGGTCGATCCGGAGGTGTAGGAGATGTAGGCGGGCGCCTCCGCGTCGGAGGCGACCGGATCCGCGACGACGGCGCCCGGCGCGGCCGTCGTGGGCACCGGGACACGGCGGGTGCCGTCCGGCAGGCTCGCCCACGGCTCGCGGCGCGAGCCGGGGCCGTAGGTGACGACCAGCTCGGCGCCCACCTCGTCGAGGATCCCCCGGAGCCGGGCCTCGGGGGCCATCGCGTCGAGCGGTACGTAAGCCGCGCCCGCGAGCAGGACCCCGAGGAACGCCGGAACGAGTTCGAGCGACCTGTCCACGGCGACCGGAACAGCGTCCCCCGGACCGATCCCGGCGGCGACGAGATCGCCGGCCAACCCCTGCGAGAGGTCCCAGAGCTCCCGGTACGACAGTGATTCGCCGGTGGCCGGAACGCGCACCGCGCACCGCGCCGGACAGCGTTCCACCCATTCGGCAACAAGATCCTGGACCCGCCCGACCGCTCTCACGCCCTGCTCACTCCCCGCCACATCGAGACAGGTGCGTGGACACCTGTCGGACATCACCCGCGAGTCGGCCCGATGGAAACATCGAGCAACACCCAAGAACGATGCATGCGTCACAGAGGCAGGGGCTAGCCCCGAAGGTTGCATGTTTGTGCACGGCCGCACACGGACAGACACCGAGCGCCACTCAAAGTAATCAAGTGATCGCTAAATGCGACCGGAAAAGTCCGGCAACCCGCCATGGCCGTCACGGGACCCCGGTGCGGCCCGCTCAGCGGCGCGAACCCCCCGGCCCGTGGATCTCCTGGTCCCGCGTGTACCCCTGCTGCGCCCAGTTCGCGATCTTGCGCAGCTCCGCCTTCAGCTCGTCCCAGGTCTTGAAGTAGTTGCCGATCGCGCGGATCTCCATCGGGACCACCGTCGAGCCCTCCACCGCGTGCGGCGTGATCTCGCGCATGCCGCCGAAGACCTGTTGCTGCGAGATGACCGGGTTGCCGGTGAGTCCCGAGTACGCGTAGGTCATCAGGGAGACCTTGTCGAGGCCCGGCATCTGGCGGGTGGCCCGGTCGCGGAACTCCAGTGTCTCGCCCTCGGTCTCCGTCGTCTCCTGGAAGGCGGAGAGGCGGTCGACGATGGTCTTCTTGTTCCGCTTCAGGTACCCCTGGATGTCGCTGTCGAGCAGCGCGTACGCCTCGGCGAGCGGCGAGCGGGACAGGAAGATCGTCAGGTTCTTGATCTGGCCGCTGTCCTCGTCCGTGGCGAGGTAGTCGGCCACCGCGGCGACCTGCGTGAAGAAGAGCTGGAGGTAGCCGTCGAGCGAGTCGGTGTCGACGCGGCTGCGCTTCTTGCCGGTGGCGGACGCGTCGAACAGCTCCAGTTCCCTCTGGGCGAACGGCTTCGCCTGGTTCAGCCGGAACATGGCGCGCGGCAGCGCGTTCTGGCCGACGCTGCCGGGGTCGTCCCGGTAGCTGTCGAAGACCGGGGGGATGCCGGCCAGCGGCACGCCGATGGTGTACTGCACGTACAGCCCGTCGCCGCGGCCCGCCTGCCCGGCCTGCTCCGTGTAGCCCTCGCTGCTGAGGGTCACGCCGTCGGCGGCCGGTTGCAGCGTCAGCCGCATGGTGGCGTCGGCCAGCGGTGTCCCCTCGGCGGCGGCGTAGAAGTCATCGCGGACCCGGCGCATCTCGTCGACGATCCGGTCGAGCGCGTCCGGGCCGTCCGTCGCCCGCGTCCCGACGACCTGGACGGCCCCCGAGACGAACTCGACGTTGGAGTACGAGCCGCCGGCGTCGAGGGTCCTGCTGTCCGAGACGACCGTGAAGTCCTCGGTGCGGCTGGTGCCGAGGTCGGTGTCGCCGGGCAGTTTGCCGCCCGCCGCGTCGTTGACCCGCTTGGCCATCTCGGTCTCGAACCCCTCCATGCGCTGGACCGGGCCGGTCAGGCGCTGCACGGGTGCGGAGGTGTCCCGCGGCGCGGAGGGGCCCGTGCCCCGGACCGCGCTGGGGGCGCCGGAGCGCATCCGGGCGGCGTTCGACGCCGCCTCGCGTTCCTCGCTGTCGTGCGGGTGGGTCATGCTGAACCCGCCGCCGGTCGGGTGGCCCACGGAGCGGCGCTGCTGGTTGCGGACCGCGTGCGTGAGTTCGTGGTCCAGCGTGAGGGGGTCCTTGCCGTGCTCGCCGAGCACGATGTCCTGGTCGACGGTGAACGCGCGCGCCTGCACCGCGGCGGCCGCCTGCTCCGCCGCGGTCCCGGTGTGCACCCGTACGCCGGAGAGGTCGGCCTGGAACTGCTCCTCCTTGCGCGTCAGCGTAGCCCGGTCCAGCGGCCGCCCGCCGGTGCCGATGCCGGCCTCCACGTCGGAGCGGGTGACAGCGCCCTCGGGCTCGGCGGCGGAGCGCATGACGGCACCCTGAGGGCCGGGGCCGGAGCGGGCCGGGGCGTCCTCGTGCCCGCACCCCGCCTCGTGCCGGTGCTCCTCCCGCGCCCGTTCGCGGCGCATGATGCTCAGCACCGTCCGGTTGCCGACGCTCCCCTGAAGACCCGTCAGACCGGTGGCCGGGGCGGCCGGGCGCGCCGCTTTGGCCTCGGCGTCCTTCGCGCCCTTCGCGTCCTTCGCGTCCGAGCGGGACCTCTTGTCGTGCGCGTGCATCCGACCTCCCACTCACCGAGAACGACACTGCGAACGTAAGGCCGCGCGGACCGCCCGCGACACCCGCGCCCCGCCGCGCTGGCCACTGCGACCGGGGCTGTGTCCCGCCCGACCTGCGGCCTTGCCTGTCCGGGCAGCGGGCCCCGCACCCAACTCTGCCCGTGGGGGAACCGACCGGGGCCCGGGCCCCCTCTTCCGGCCACACTTGGCGCGGACGCGACGACGTGGCGGGAAGGGGCCGGAGATGGGTGAGACGTTCAGACGGCGGGCGCAGAGTCAGTGGGGCGAGGGCGAGGCGCTGAAGGAGGAGATCCTGCGGGCGGGCGCGCGGTTGCTGGCGCAGAGCGGCCGGGAGGGCGAGCTGTCGCTGCGGGCCGTGGCCCGGGAGGTCGGGATCGCCGCGCCCAGTATCTACCTGCACTTCAAGAGCCGCGCGGAGCTGGTGGAGACGCTGACGCGGCGCGCCTACGGGCGGCTCGCCGCCGCGCTGGCCGAGGCGCGGGCCGAGGGCGGGGAGCCGCGGGCGGCCCTGCACGCGATGGCACAGCGCTACTGCCGGTTCGCGCTCGACAACCCCCGGGTCTACCGGCTCATGTTCGGCATCGAGCGCGTCGAGGTGCCCCGTGAGGAGGTACCGGCGCATCCGCTGTGGCAGGTGCGCGCGGTCTGGGAGGAGGCCGTCCGCGCGTGGCACGCCGGGACCGGCGCCCGGCCGGAGCGGGCGCATCGCGTCGACCTGCTCTGGTTCTCCCTGCACGGGATGGTGGCGATGGCGGTGGCGCTGCCGTTCGCGGTCGACCGGGCGGCGCTGCGGGAGAGGGCCGAGGACCTGGTCGACCTGGTCCTGGCTGGATAGCGCCGGTGACAAGTGCCGCCCGGGCGTGCATCGTTGCCCAGGGCACCTAACGCTGTGAGGCGTCCGGAGCATCTGACGCCGTGTGGCGTCCGGAGCACCTGACGCCGTGCGGTGCCCAGGGCACCTCACGCTGCGCGAGAGGTGCCGCCGCACTCCCTTCCCCCACGGAGGCACACCATGGCCGACACATCCACGGTTCCGGCGGACGCACTCACGTACCACCCCAGTCCCCGGGCGGCGGGCTGCCCGTTCGATCCGCCGCCGGCCCTGCGGGAGCTGACCGGCCGGCCGCTCACCCGGGTGCGGATCTGGGACGGCAGCACGCCGTGGTTCGTCGCCCGCCACGACCAGCTGCGGGCCCTGCTGAGCGACCCGCGGGTCAGCGCCGACCAGGAACGCCCCGGCTTCCCGCACCGCTCGGCCGGTCAGCAGGCCGGCAGCCTGGGGCGGCGCACGTTCCTCACCATGGACGACCCGGACCACGCCCGGCTGCGCCGGATGGTGACCGGCCCGTTCGCGGTGAAGAAGATCGAGGCGCTGCGGCCGCGGGTGCAGCAGATCGTCGACGGCCTGATCGACGAGATGCTCGCCGGACCCACCCCGGCCGACCTGGTGCAGGCGTTCGCCCTGCCGGTCCCCAGCCTGGTCATCTGCGAACTGCTCGGTGTGCCGTACGCGGACCATGACCTCTTCCAGCGCAACACCAGGGTCATCGTGCGGCGCGACGCGACGCCCGAGGAGGTGGCGCGGGCGTCGGCCGCCCTCACCGACTACCTCGACGCGCTGCTCGCCGAGAAGGAACGGCACCCCGCCGACGACCTGCTGTCCATGCTCGCGACCAAGCAGGTGGCGACGGGCGCGATGACCCGGCGCGAGGCCGCCCAGATGGGCGTGCTACTGCTGGGCGCGGGCCACGAGACGACCGCGAACATGATCGCGCTCGGCACCCTGGCCCTGCTCTCCCACCCCGACCAGCTCGCCCGCCTGCGCGCGAGCGAGGACCCGAAGCAGGTCGCCGGGGCCGTCGAGGAACTGCTGCGCTACCTGAACATCACGCACTCGGGGCGGCGGCGCGTGGCGCTCGCGGACATCGAGATCGACGGCGAGGTCATCCGCGCCGGCGACGGCATCATCCTCGGCGGCGAGGTCGCCAACCGCGACCCCGCGGCCTTCCCCGGCAACCCCGACGAACTCGACCTGGATCGCGACGCGCGACGACACGTCGCCTTCGGCTTCGGCGTCCACCAGTGCCTGGGTCAGCCGCTCGCCCGCATGGAGCTCCAGGTCGTCTACAGCACCCTCTACCGGCGCGTCCCCGCCCTCGCCCTCGCCACCGGGATCGACCAACTGGAGTTCAAGCACGACGGTTTCGTCTACGGCGTCTACGCGCTCCCCGTCACCTGGTGACACCCCCCGTCACCCGCGGCCCCCTCCCCCACGCCCCGTCACGACCGGAAACGAGGAGCACCATGCACGTAGAGGTCGACCAGCCCAAGTGCGTCGCGTCGGGCCAGTGCGTCCTGCTGGCACCCAAGGTCTTCGACCAGGACGACGACGGCATCGTCGAGCTGCTGACCGCCGCTCCCGACGCCGAACACCACGAGAACGTACGGGAGTCGGCGGCGGTCTGCCCCGCCGCGGCGATCCGCCTGGCGGACCGGTGAGCGAGCGCTCCCCCCTGCGGCGGATCGTCGTCGTGGGGGCCTCGGCGGCGGGCCTCTCGGCCGCCGAGACGCTGCGCAGGGAGGGGTTCGACGGCACGCTCACCCTCATCGGCGAGGAGCCGCATCCGCCGTACGACCGGCCGCCGTTGTCGAAACAGGTGCTGGCCGGCGCGTGGCCGCCGGAGCGCACGGCTCTGCGCGGCGGCGCGGACCTCGCCGCGCTCGGCCTGGACCTGCGGCTCGGTACGGCCGCGACCGGCCTCGACACGGCCGCACGGACCGTCGCCCTCGCCGACGGCGGCAGCGCCGAGTACGACGGTCTGGTCATCGCCACCGGTGTGCGGCCGAGGCGGCTGCCCGCGTGCGGCACGGACGGCGTGCACGTGCTGCGCGGCCTGGACGACGCGCTCGCCCTGCGCGACCGGTTCGCGGCCGGCCGGCGTCTGGTGGTCGTCGGCGCCGGGTTCCTGGGCTGCGAGGTCGCGTCCTCGGCCCGCGCCCTGGGCCTGGCGGTGACCCTGGTCGAACCCGCCCCGATCCCGCTGGCGCACGCCGTGGGCGAGCTGGTCGGCGCCCATCTCGCGCGGCTCCATCGCGACCGGGGCGTGGATCTGCGCCTCGGCACGAAGGTCACCGGGATCGAGGCGGGGGCCGCCGGGACGCGGGGCGTGCACCTGTCCGACGGCACGGTCGTGGCCGCCGACGACGTGCTGGTGGCCATCGGTGCGCAGCCCAACACGGAGTGGCTCGCCGGCAGCGGCCTGGACACCGCGGACGGGGTGGTGTGCGACCAGTTCAGTGCCGCGGCTTCCGGGGTGTACGCGGCCGGTGACGTGGCCCGCTGGTACCACCCGCTCTTCCGTACCTCCCTGCGCGTCGAGCACCGCACGAACGCCGCCGAGCAGGGCATGGCCGCCGCCCGCAACCTGCTCCGCCCGGAGCGGCCCACGCCGTTCGCGCCGGTCCCGTACTTCTGGTCCGACCAGTACGGGGTCAAGGTGCAGGCGTACGGGCACCTGCGCGGCCACGACGAGGCGCGCGTGGTCGCGGGTGACCCGGCGGACGGCGGCTTCCTCGTCGCCTACCGCACCGCGGGCCTGCTCACCGGCGTGCTGGCGGTCGCCATGCCGCCCCGCGAACTGCGCCGCTGGCGTGCCGCCGTGGCCGCGGGTACGCCGTGGCGGGCGCTCTCCGAGGAGGCGCCGACGGTCGGTGGGTGACCGCGCTGCGCGACAACGCGAGGCTCCGGCCGGCGAGCTGGTGCTGGTGCTGGTGCGGGGCAAGTACGTGGTGGCTGTGGCCGGTTGACCGTGCTGGGGGGATGGTCTGCCGAGGGAGGCCGTGTGCGGGAGCGGGACGGTGATGCGCGGGGCGGTCGGTCGTGGGCGGGCCCGGAGTGCGCGGGGCGGTTCAGAACGCGTACCGGATGTGCAGCCAGGGAGCGTGCCGGAGGAGGAGTTGGCGGAGCCGGGCCAGGGACCGCTGTTTGACGTCGATGGCGTAGCGGACGTTGAGGGCGCCGTTCTGGGAGCGTTTGGTCTCCTGGGCCGCGGGCTGCCACAGCACGTCCTCGGCGCGGGGGTGCCAGCCGAGGTTGACCTCGTGGAGCGGTTCGTTGTGGGTCAGCATGATGATCTCGGCCGCCGCCTGCTCCTTCACGCGCGCGGGCAGGACGTCGTCGAGGTGGATGAGGAGGTCGGCCCAGTCCCGCTGCCAGCCCGGGCGCAGGACGACGGGCGAGAGGTTGAAGTGGACCTCGTACCCGGCGTCGAGGAAGTCGGCGGCCGCGGCGATCCGGTCGGGGACGGGGCTGGTGCGGATGTCCAGCAGCCGGGCGTCCTCGGGCGGCATCACGGAGAAGCGCACCCGGGTCCGGCCCTGCGGGTCGAGGGCGAGCAGGTCCGGGTTGACGAACTTGGTCGCGAAGGACGCCTTGGCCGTCGGCAGGGTGCGGAACGCGGCGATGAGATCCGCGGTGTTGTCGCAGACCAGGGCGTCGACGGAGCAGTCGCCGTTCTCGCCGATGTCGTAGACCCATGCCAGCGGGTCGCACTGGTTCGGCTCCGGCTTGGGGCCCTGGGCGCGTACGTGGCGCCGGACGTGCGCCACGATCGCCTCGATGTTCGTGAAGAGGGTGATGGGGTTGGCGAAGCCCTTGCGGCGGGGGACGTAGCAGTAGGCGCAGGCCATGGCACACCCGTTGGAGGGGCCGGGGGCGATCCAGTCGGCGGACCTGCCGTTGGGGCGGGTCTCCAGGGTGTGCTTGATCCCCAGGACCAGCGTCTCGGTCTTGATGCGGACCCAGCGGCCGATGTTGCCGTCGTTGCCGTGCAGTTCGGGGATGCGCCAGTGGCTGTCGACCTCCGTCACGCGGACGCCGGGCAGCCGCGCCATGATCTGCCGGCCGCGCGGGGTCTCCAGGGCGGCCGGCTCCGCGTACACCTCGCGCACATCGAGCATGCGCCGCGCCTGCGGGCTGTCCCGGAACGTCCCGTGCGGCCGCTCCGCCGTCGCGCCGAGCTCCTGCCAGCCGAACAGGGCCTGCTGCCCGGAGTCCGCAGGGGCGGGCTCGGGCGTCGGCTCGTCCACGTCGTGTGCCTTTCTGTGCGCGGGGCGGGGCGGCGCACCGCGGGGCCGGTCCGTGTCTACCGCCTGATCAAAGCGCACGGCGGCGCCCGCCGCGACCGACCGGCCGCGTGGCCCGGCCGCGATTGCGACGCCGTCGCGGGCGCGCCCCGGATCGTGAGCCACCGCCCGGCCCCGGCCCTGCCACGTCACGTCATCGGTCGGGCCCGGCCGGTCAGGCCCTGCCGCGGGGAACGTCTGTGCGATCATGCTGCGGCGGTGCCCGGCCTGGGGAGGGGCGGGTGCCCGGACGGCATCATCCGCGACGGGGACGGCAGGGAGAGCAGCGTGACTTCGGGTGGGGAGCAGGACGGTTCGGCCGTGTCGGACGAGGAGTGGGAGCGGTTCCTGCGGGAGTCCGAGGAGGGCGTGCCGGACGCCCCCAGGGAGCCGTCGGCGCGGGCCCGGATCGTGACGCGCCGGCTCCGCGAGGAGGCCGGGCCGCCGCAGGGGTGGCGGACGCCGCCGCCCGCCCCGCCGCGCAGGCGGCTGCGGTACGTGGCCGGGCTGCTGGCCGCCGCGGCGCTGGTCTTCGTCGCGCTCGACCCGGGCCGGGTGACCGGCTGGTTCGGCGGCGGCGACCGCGCGGACTCCGCGCCCCTCGCCGCGGAGACGGTCCGGCCCTCCTCCGCGCCGCCCGCCGAAGCGGCCGGCCGCGCCACGCCGGACGAGCCGTTCCGGGGCTCGCCCGCCGCACACTGGGCCGACGGGGAGGCCGGGATCGGCGTGCCCACGGCGCGGGCCACCGGCTGGATGGGGCGGACCGAGGTCGCACGGGCGCTGGAGCGGACCCGGGACTTCCTCGTGGCGTCCAGCCTCGACCCGCGGGTGCTGCGCGGCGCGCGGCCCGACCGGGCCATCGCGTTCCTGAACCCGCTCCAGCCCGGGGAGCGGGAGTTCGTGGACGCCGCGCTCAGTGAGCCGAGCGCGAAGAAGAACCCGCTGGTGCTGTTCAGCCGGTTCGACACCGGCCGGGTGCGGCTGGTCGGGGACGTCGTGAAGACGCGGGGCCGGCTGACGTACCGGGAGGGCGAGCGGGGCGCGCTGGAGGTGACCAGCGACGTGACGTACGTGTACCCCGTGGTGCGCGCGGTGCCCGGCAGCGACGAGGTGGTCCGTGTCATCGTGCGCCGCGAGGTGGTGGTGGACTGGGACGACCCCGCGAAGGTCAGGACGCGGGAGGGCACGTTCTCCGTCGTGCGCAACAGCCTGGACACGACGAACGCCGGGTGCCGGGCCTACACCGGCTATCTCACGCCCGACTTCGACGGCGCCGCACGCCAGGACGGCCCGACCGCCGACCCGTACGACCGCAGCCGCCCGGTCCGCGACACCGCCGGTGCGGGCGAGGACGCGCGGTGCGGGACCGCCACGCGGTCGTGACTCTCCGGGCGCACCGCGCCCGAGTCCCGGCCACCCCGAGTCCCGGCGCACCCTTGTCCCGCCTCACCCGGCCCGCAACGCGTCGACCGCGATCCGGGCCGTCGTGCCGATGACCGCGTCGGCGGCGGGCAGGGTGGCGGCCGTCTGGGCGGTGCGGGTGAAGACAGCCACGGCGTACCGGCCGCCGTCCGGGTACTCGACGACCCCGGCCTCCGCGCGCAGCGTCGGCAGCGATCCGGTCTTGCCCGCGACGTGCACGTCGTCGAACGGGAAGCCGGACGCCAGCCGGTGCGGCCACACCTGAAGCCCCATCAGGCGCCGTATCGCGGCCCCGTGTTCGGGCGTGCAGGCGTCGTCGCGCCAGACCGCGGCGAGCAGCCGGGCGAGGTCGCGCGGTGTGCTGCGGTTGGAGCGGGCCGGGTCCAGGGCGCGCAGCCGGGCGATGACGTGCGGGTCGGCGAGCGCCCGGGCGCCCGCCGGGCCCGCGTCCTCCTTGATGGCGGCCATCGAGGCGCCGAAGGTGTGCACGGCGTACGTCGCGTCGAGGCCGAGGCGGGCCGTCGTGCCGTTGACGGCGTCCAGGCCGACCCGGGCCAGGAGCAGGTCGGCCGCGGCGTTGTCGCTGACCGTCATCATCAGGAAGGCAAGGTCGCGCAGGGAGAGCCGGGCCGCGTCGAGCATCGCGGCGAGCCCGGTGGGCCCCGGGGTGCGGCCGGCCGGCGGGATCTCGACCTGCTCGGTGAGGTCGAGCCGGCCGGCCGCCGCCTGCGCGTGCAGGGCGACCAGCAGCGGCAGCTTGTGCACGCTCGCCGTGCACACCAGGTGGTCGGCGTCGACGCCGATCCCCGCGCCCGAGTCGACGTCGAGGGCGGCCAGCCGCCCGGTGACCCCGGCGTCGGCGAAGGCCGCGCGGATGCGGTCGGGGGTGTCGGTACGGTTCGTCACAGCCAGTACTCCGCTGCCGGGCGCAGGTGCATGGGGCGCGTGGGGGTGTCGGGGAGGGCGCCCGCCGTGGTGCGCAGGGCGTGCGTGGCCGCGTCGGCGAAGGCCCGGACGGCGGCGTCGCCGTGTCCGCGCGGCCATGCGACGGAGTGCCGCCAGGCCAGCGGGGCTCCGGCCAGCGGCCGCCAGACGAGGTCGGCGTCGTCCGCGCCGGGGCCCGCGTCGCGCGGGCCGAGGGCGACGGCGCCGGCCGAGAGGACGAGTCCGCGGACGAAGCTCGCCCCCTGCCCGTGCCGGACGGCGGCCGGGGTGTAGCCGCCGCGGGCGCAGCCGGTCAGCAGGTCGTCGTAGAGCGCGGGGGCGCCGGAGCGCGGGAAGAGGATGAGGTCGTGGCCGGTGAGCGCGGCGAGCGGCACCTCGGGGTGCGCGGCCGCCGGGGCGGTGCGCGGCAGCAGCACGCCGAGTTCGCGCCGCAGGACGGGGCCGAGTTCGAGGCCGGTCACGTCGCAGGGGTGGTGGATGAGCCCGACGTCGAGTTCGTGGGCGGCGAAGCGGGCGAGCTGCTCGCTGGTGGACAGCTCGTGCAGCTCCAACTCAAGTCCTGGGTTCAGCTCCTGAAAGATCGTCAGGACCGCGGCGACGGTCGCCCCGGCGATGTCCGGGGGGAGCGCGGCCCGCAGCAGCCCGCTCTCGCCGTCCCGGATGCGGCGCGCGGCGGCCCGCAGCACCTCGGCGCGGGCGAGCAGCTCGCGCGCCTCGGGGAGCAGCAGCATTCCGGCCTTGGTGATGGTCACCTGGCGGCTGGTGCGGTCGAACAGGCGCACCTGCAGTTCGCGCTCCAGCCGCTGGACGCGCTGCGACAGAGGGGGCTGGGCCATGCCGAGACGGGCGGCGGCACGGCCGAAGTGTGACTCTTCTGCAACAGCCACGAAGCACTCCAGGTGCCGGATCAGGTCCACGATCAGCAATCATATGCGAATTTGATCGATCCTCCATCGATACGGGACTTGGACAGGAGCGGGGCCGGGTTGCTCTGCTCACCCGCATGACGCACCTTTCCTCCACGCATGGTCCGGGGCTCGGCCCGGCCCCCTCGTACCGCCGGCGGCCGCCGCGCCGTACCGGCCGCAAGGCCGCCGTCGCCGTGACCGTGGTGCTCGCGGCCCTGGCGGGTGGCGCGTACGCCGCCGGGATCGGCCCGTTCGGGCAGGACGACGAGCCCCTGGACCCGGCGGCGGCCGCG
This sequence comes from Streptomyces sp. NPDC049813, assembly GCF_044465085.1. Taxonomy (NCBI): domain Bacteria; kingdom Bacillati; phylum Actinomycetota; class Actinomycetes; order Kitasatosporales; family Streptomycetaceae; genus Streptomyces; species Streptomyces sp. NPDC049813. The sequence goes on from NZ_JBITLI010000003.1 coordinate 287,350, forward strand.
CAGGCCCGCGCGTTCCTCGCGGACTGGGCGGGCGACCGCTTCGACGGGGCCGCCGCGCGCACCACGAGCCCGGTCACGGCGCGGCAGGTGCTGCGCAGCTTCACCTCGGGGCTCGACATCAGCAGGCCGCGGCTGACGGCGGCGCGGGCGGCGCGGACCGGGGACGGCGCGGTCCGGGTCCCGTTCACCGCCAAGATGCCGGTGTCGGGTCTCGGCACCTGGACCTACACCTCCCAACTCCCCTTGCGCAAGCAGGAGAACGGGGGCTGGAAGGTCGACTGGAAACTGTCGCTCGTCCACCCTCATCTGAGCGAGAGCGCCAAGTTCCGGCTCGAACGGGAGGACACGTCGGCCCCGAAGGTCACCGACCGCGCCGGCACCTCACTGACCGGCGACGCCTACCCGTCCTTGCAGGCGGTACTGGCGCAGTTCGCCGGGGGCGGCGGCGGGCCGCGCGGCGCGATCCGTCTCGTCGACCGGGTGACCGGCGACGTCGAGGGGACGGAGGCCCGCTTCGGCGGCAAGGGGGCGGGGAGCGACAAGCCCGTCACGACCACGCTCGACGCCTCCTGGCAGGCCGCGGCCGAGAAGGCGATGGCCCGGGCCGACGGCAAGAACGCCTCGCTGGTCGCCCTGCGCGTCGACAACGGCGAGGTGCTCGCCATGGCCAACTCCCCCGCCACCGGCTTCAACCGCGCCGTCTCCGGCACCTACGCGCCCGGCTCCACCTGGAAGATCGTCACGAGCAGTGCGCTGCTGCTCAAGGGCGCGGTCACCCAGGACACCGTCGTGGACTGCCCCAAACACCTCGTCGTGGGCAAGGAGTTCCACAACGTGGAGACGTCCGAGTTCCCCGGCGCGACCTTCCGCAAGGACTTCACCGAGTCCTGCAACACGGCCTTCATCAGCCTGCGCGGCAAGCTCGGCGGCTCCGAACTCGGGGACGTGGCACGCACGTACTTCGGGGTCGGCCAGGAGTGGCACGTGGGAGTGCCGTCGTACGACGGGTCGGTGCCGGTGCCGAAGGACGAGACGGAGAAGGCGGCGTCGATGATCGGCCAGGGCCGGGTCCAGGCCAACCCGCTGATCATGGCGTCGGTCACGGCCACGGCCGCGTCCGGCACCTTCCACCAGCCGGTGATCGTGCGCGGCGCCGAGAACACGACGCAAACCAGGCCGCTGCCCGGCTCCGTCGTCACGCAGCTGCGCTCGATGATGCGGGCCACCGTCACCGAGGGGACCGCGCGCGTGCTGGCCGACCTGCCCGGCGAGATAGGGGCGAAGACCGGTACGGCGGAGGTCTCCGAGGGCGAGCCGAACAACGGCTGGCTCGTCGCCCGGCGCGGCAACGTCGCCGTCGCCTGCGTCGTGGAACAGGGCGTCACCGGCGGCGGGTCGGCAGGGCCGGTCCTGCACAGCCTGCTCTCCGCCGTGCCGGGCGACCCGTCGTAGCCGTGCGGGAGCTGCCCGGAGGCCGTACGGGCACGGTGGGGGCGTGTCCGGATCAGGCCCAGAACGCCTGGGCGAGCGCCGCCCCGGTGAACGCCGCGCCGAGGCCCGCGGCGACGCTGCCCACGACGTTGACCGCCGCGAGGAAGCGGGCTCCGGTCCCGGCCAGCCGCAGGGTCTCGTACGAGAACGTGGAGTACGTCGTCAGGGCGCCGCACAGGCCGGTGCCGAGCAGCAGCTGGAGCCGGCCGGAGGCGGCCCCCGCGGCAGCCGCGCCGGTGACCAGGCCGAGGACGAGGGAGCCCGCGACGTTCACCAGGAACGTGCCCCAGGGAAAGACCGTGCCGTGCCGGGACTGCACCAGGCGGTCGGTGGCGTAGCGCAGGGGGGCGCCGACCATGGCGCCCACGATGACCAGCAGCCAGTTCACGCGGGCCTCCGCGGGACGACGCGGTGCGCGAGCCAGGTCCCGGCCCACACGGCCGCGAGCGCGGCGCCCGCGGTCAGGGCGAGGTAGCCGAGCGCGGTGCGGGCCTCTCCGAGGTCGGCCAGGCGCCGGACGTCCACCGCGTAGGTGGAGAACGTGGTGAAGCCGCCGAGGACGCCCGTGCCGAAGAACGGGCGCGCCAGGCGGCGGGCCGCCCAGTACTCGCCGAGCACGACCATGAAGACGCCCATGACGGCGCAGCCGACCACGTTGACCAGCAGGGTCGTCCAGGGGAAGGCGCCGGTCGCCGTCGGCCACAGGAGCGCCGCGCCGTACCGGGCCGAGGCGCCGAGGGCGCCGCCGAGCGCGACGGCGGCGAGCACGGGTGCCTGGCCCTGCCAGAGCGCGGGGCGGGGCTCGGGGGCGGGCTCTCCGGTCGCGCCGGGGGCGGGCTCGGGTTCGTCTCGCCTGCGTGCGCGGGCCTCTTCCACGGGTGCCTCTCCTGTCCGCCGGGCGTCCGCGCCACCGGCGGCGCGGACGCACATCGTCGCAAGGAGGGACCGTCAGCGGCGTGCAGGCGGCGGCCGGGTGCGGCGGGGCGCGCCGCCGCGGACCGGCCACCGGCCGGGCGCGGCCAGTCTACGTGTACCGCGCACGCGTCCCGGGCCCGGGCGCGGCTCAGAGATCCGCGCCGAACCCGCCGCCCACCACCACGTAACTGCACTGCGTGTACGTGTACCCGGGCTGGATGCTGCCGCCCGCCGCGCGGCTGCGGGCGCTGGCCCGGGTGCCGCCCGGCTTGTGCAGGAAGTGGTACGTCCCCGCGGGCAGCCGGAGCGTCTTCTTCGGGTAGCTGCGGCCGCTCGCCTTGCAGGCCTTGCTGCTGCCCACGGCCTCGCTGGCGTACGTCGAGCAGGAGGCGCAGCCCCCGATGGTGACGCGTCCGGTGATGGGCCCGGTGTAGAGGATCTCGACCGGGTCGGGGCCGTCGTTGCTGATCACCATCTGCATCCGGGCGCCGCCGGGGGCCCGCCGTGGCGGCAACTGGACGCCTGCCGCGGGGCGTTGCTCGGCGATCTCGGCGGCGATGGCGACCTGCCGGGCGCGGCTGCCGCGCTTGTCGCCCTTGTACGTGCGCGCGAAGCCCGCCAGCGTGGCGCCGGCCTGCGCGAACTCGTGGTCCGCGAACTGGTCGAGCCCGCAGGCGTAGACGCCGTCGCGCACGGTCCGGTCGATGGTGCCGCGCAGTTGGGCGGGGGCGGGTTCGGGCAGGTCCCTGGCGGTGTCGCCGATGTGACGCACGGCGTCGGTGGCGCGGCACGGGTCGGCGCCGGACAGGTCGTCCGCGCGCGCGGCGACGGCGGCGCGCACGGCCGGGGTCACCTCCGCCGCCTGCTCGGACTTGGGGAACGTGCGCAGGAGTTGACCGAGTTCGCCGCCGTGGCCGTCGCTCTCGGCGGTGCCGAGGCGGCCGGTGCCGCACTTCAGGAGGGAGACCGCGAGGGGGGTGTCGGGCCACGTCGCGAGGGTCCCGAGGACGTCCTCGCCGATCGACTTCGGCACGTCGCGGAGGTAGGCGAGCGGGGCGACGGCGCCGCAGTGGTCGGCCTCGGTGTACGGCGCGGCGACCGCTTTGTAGAACCGGTCCAGGCTGCCGTGGACGCGGTGCGCGGCGCGGGAACCCGGGTGGTCCTCGGTGAGGGACCGGTAGCGAGTCAGGGCCGTGCGGTACTCCGGGCGGGCCTGGGCGAAGTCCTGGTCGGCGGCCCGGGCGACGAGGGCGTCGGCCGCGGCGAGCCGGTCGAGCAGCATCTCCTCGACGGCGTCGTCACGCAGTCCGCCGTACGCGATCGCTCCCCCGGCGGGCACGGCCAGCAGCGCGACCGCGAGGGCGACGACCAGGACGGGCCGGGTCCGTACGAGGGTGGCGCGGGCCCGCAGCCCCCGCCGCGCCGCGTCCGCCGCCGCGACCAGCAGCAGCACCAGATATCCGACCAGGACCCGCCCCGGCACCCCGTCCGGCTTGGCGGGCAGGGCTACGACGAGCAGCGCGCCGGTCGCGACGACGCACAACGCGGCGAGCACCCACCGCCGCAGGAACACGTACCCCAGCCCGAGCCCACACAGATTGAGCAGCCCAGCAGCCAGAGCCCGCCCGGCATCGGCCGGCGCCCGCGCCCCATCCGGCGCCCGCGCCGGCCTGGGCGGAACACCGGACACCCCGCCGGGCCCCGGCGGGGCGGCGCCGAGCGCGCCGCTGGGGATGGGTCGCGGGGCGGCGCCGAGTGCGCCGCTGGGGATGGGTCGCGGGGCGGCGCCGAGTGCGCCGCTGGGGATGGGTCGCGGGGCGGCGCCAGACGCGCCGCCGGGCCCCGGCGGGGGAACGGCGCCCGGCGCCCCGGCCTGTGCCGACGGCGGGACGGCGCCTGGCGCGCTGCCGGGCGCCGATGCGGGAGCGGCACCCGGCGGGCTGCCCGGCATCGGTAGCGGAACAGCAGCCGACTCCCCTGCGGGCCCCGGCGGGGCAACGGCTCCCGGCGCCCCGGCCTGTGTCGGCGGCGGGGCGGCGTCCGGCGCCGATGCGGGAGCCGCACCCGGCGGGCTGCCAGGCATCGGTGGCCGGGCAGCGCCCGGCGCGCCACCGGACATCGCCGGGGCAACGGCGCCCGGCGCCCCGGCTTGTGTCGGCGACGGGGCAGCGCCCGGCGTCGATGCGGGAGCCGCACCCGGCAGGCTGCCCGGCATCGGTGGCGGAACAGCAGCCGACTCCCCTGCGGGCCCCGGCGGGGGAACGGCGCCCGGCGCCACGGCCTGTGCCGACGGCGGGACGGCGCCTGGCGCGCTGCCCGGCGTCGATGCGGGAGCCGCTCCCGGCGGGCCGCCCGGCATCGGTGCGGGAGCCGCACCCGGCGGGCCGCCCGGCATCGGTGCCGACACCCCTGCGGGCCCCGGCGGGGGAACGGCGCCCGGCGCCAAGGCCTGTGTCGGCGGCGGGGCGGCGCCTGGCGCGCTGCCCGGCGTCGATGCGGGAGCCGCTCCCGGCGGGCCGCCCGGCGCCGATGCAGAAGCCGCACCCGGCGGGCCGCCCGGCATCGGTGCCGACACCCCTGCGGGCCCCGGCGGGGGAACGGCGCCCGGCGCCCACGCGGGCATCGGTGGCGGGGCACCCCCTGACGCCCCACCCGGCACCGGCGACCCCTCGCCCGGAGCCCCGGCACGCATCGGCGCAGTGGCGCCACCCGACACCCCACCCGGCTCCGGAGACGGACCCGTGCCCGCCCCCGGCGGCGCGGCCTGGTCCATACCCCCGGCAGGCCCCGTCGGCGCGGCGTCAGCTGATGCCCCGCCCGACACCGGCGGCACCGCGTCCTCCGGACCCCCGCCCGAGCCCGGTCCCGGCCCCGCCCCCGGCGGCACCGGCCCCCCGGCCCCCTCCGCTTGCCCCCCGCGCCCCGCGCGCTCCTCGTCCCCCGGCCGTCCCATCGCGGTCCCCCAACCGTCCGATGTCATCACCCGGTGCACACGATCCGGGGCCGGGACGGGGCTGTCAATCGGGCGCAGGGCGGCAACTGCCTTTACGTTCCGAACACTTGACGGCCTCCTCGCGCCCCCTTTGACTCAAGCCGTGAATTAAGCACCGCCGCGCCGCACCACCATCGCCCCGCAACGGGAACATCGGGAGGAAAGTTGCGCCACACCGCTCACACCCCCGCCCCGGGCCGGAGAAGACGGGCCGCCCTGCTCGCCGTCACCGCCCTCGCCGCCGGACTGCTCCCCCTCACCACCGCCGCGACCGCCTCCGCGGACGACCCAGCCCCCGTCCCCGTCGACCGTTTCGAGGGCGAGGTGCCGTTCGCCTCGCAGCCCGCCGAGGGCCTCTTCACCTGGGGCGGCGACACGGACGACCCGCCGCGGCTGGAGCTGAAGGAGCGCGCGGACGCGCCCGAGGGCGCCCGCGTCCTCGAAGGCTCGTACGACATCAGCGGCTACGGCGGCTTCACGCACGACTACGCCGCCGACCAGCCGGCCCACGACTGGTCGGCGTCGAAGGGCATCCGTTTCTGGTGGTACGGGCAGAACACGGCGCCGCTGCCGCCCGGTTCGGGCAAGAAGATCAGCTTCGAGATCAAGGACGGCGGGGCGCACGGCGAGGCGTCCGAGCTGTGGACCACGTCGTTCACCGACGACTGGGAGGGCTGGCACCAGGTCGAGATCCCGTTCACGCAGTTCGAGTACCGCACCGACTACCAGCCCGTCGGCGGCATCGACCACGTCCTCGGACTCGACAAGATGTGGGGGTACGCCCTCACCCTGCCGACCGGCGCGCCGGGTAAATTCGCCCTGGACGACGTGGAGTTGTACGGCAAGGCCGACCAGGCGCTGCGCGCGCAGGTGTCGACGGACGCCGGGGTGTACCCGGTGAAGGAGGGCGGCACGGCCGAGGTCAGGCTCTCGGTGACGACGACCGGGAACGTGCCGGTCGAGGACGACGTCACCGTCACCTACGCGACCGGCACCGGCACCGCCGAACCCGGCACGGACTACACCCCGGTCAGCGGCACGGTCACCTTCCCCGCGGGCACCGCGTCCGGCGCCTCGAAGACGGTCAAGATCCGCACGGCGAAGGACCGGACCCGGGCCGAGAGCGCCGAGACCGTCCCGCTCACGCTGACGGTCACCGGCGCCAAGCCCCCCGCCGAGAACCCGCAGGCCGTCATCGACGCCCACGGCCTGCCGTACCTCGACGCCAAACTCCCGGTGAAGAAGCGCGTCGCGGACCTCGTCTCCCGGATGTCGCTCGACGAGAAGATCGGCCAGATGACGCAGGCCGAGCGCAACGCCCTCAAGTCCCCCGCGGACATCGCCGGTCACGCCCTGGGCTCCCTGCTCTCCGGCGGCGGCTCGGTCCCCACCCCGAACACGCCCGAGGCCTGGGCGAAGATGATCGACGGCTACCAACTGCGCGCCCAGGCGACCCGGTTCCAGATCCCGCTGATCTACGGTGTGGACGCGGTGCACGGCCACAACAACGTCGTCGGCGCCACGATCATGCCGCACAACATCGGCATCGGCGCCACCCGCGACCCGCAACTCGCCGAGAAGACAGGCGCGGTGACCGCCTCCGAGGTGCGCGCTACCGGCGTGCCGTGGGACTTCGCGCCGTGCCTGTGCGTGACCCGTGACGAACGCTGGGGCCGCTCCTACGAGTCGTTCGGCGAGGACCCGGCGCTGGTGAAGTCCATGGAGACGATGGTCCAGGGCTTCCAGGGCCGTGCCGACGGCAGCGACCTCGACCGGGACGACAAGGTGCTGGCCACCGCCAAGCACTTCGTCGGTGACGGCGGCACCGCCTACGGCTCCTCCACCACGGGCTCGTACACCATCGACCAGGGCGTCACGAAGGTGACGCGGCAGGAACTGGAGGCGGTGCACCTCGCCCCGTTCGGCGAGGCCGTCAAGCGCGGCGTCGGCTCGGTCATGCCCTCGTACTCCTCGCTCGACATCATCGGCGACGACGAGGGCCCGGTGAAGATGCACGCGAACGCGGCGATGATCAACGGGGAGTTGAAGGTAAAGCTCGGCTTCGACGGCTTCGTCATCAGCGACTACGCGGGCATCGACCAGATCCCCGGCGACTACGCCTCCGACGTCCGTACGTCCATCAACGCGGGCCTCGACATGATCATGGTGCCGACGGCCTACGCGGACTTCGAGTCGGCGCTGCGCGGCGAGGTCACGGCGGGCCGGGTGAGCAGGGCCCGCGTGGACGACGCCGTCTCCCGCATCCTCACCCAGAAGTTCAGGCTGGGCCTCTTCGAGAAGCCGTACGCGGACACCTCGCACCTCGCGGAGATCGGCGGCACCGCACACCGCGCCGTGGCCCGGCAGGCCGCCGCCGAGTCGCAGGTGCTGCTGAAGAACGCCGGGGGCGTGCTGCCCCTGAAGAAGTCCCAGAAGGTGTACGTCGCCGGGTCGAACGCCGACGACCTGGGCAACCAGACCGGCGGCTGGACCATCTCCTGGCAGGGGCAGTCGGGGCGGAACACCGACGGCACGACGATCCTCCAGGCGATGCGCAAGGCCTCCCCGGGCGCCGCGATCGACTACTCCAAGGACGCCTCGGCGCCGACGGCCGGGTACGACGTAGGGGTGGTCGTCGTCGGCGAGACCCCGTACGCGGAAGGCGTCGGCGACGTCGGTAACGGCAACGACCTGGCGCTGACCGCCGCCGACCAGGCAGCGGTGGACCGGGTCTGCGGCGCCATGAAGTGCGTCGTGCTCGTGGTCTCCGGCCGTCCCCAGCTGATCGGGGACCGGCTCGGGCAGATCGACGGGCTCGTCGCCTCCTGGCTGCCCGGCACCGAGGGCGACGGCGTCGCCGACGTCCTCTACGGCAAGAAGGCGTTCACCGGCCGGCTGCCGGTCACCTGGCCGAAGTCGGAGGCCCAACTCCCGATCAACGTGGGCGACGTGGCCTACGACCCGCAGTTCCCGTACGGGTACGGCCTCACGACGTCCGTCAAGGCGCCGACCGGTGGGGAGCCGGCCCTGCGCTCGCTCGGCGCCGCGGCCCGGCACGTGCACGACGCGAGCGCCGGGCGCGCCCTCGTCGACCAGGCGCGGCTGATCGTCCAGCGCAAGGCGGGCGACAAGGTGGCGGCGGGCTGGGCGAAGCCGTTCGCCGAGGCGGAACACCTCTCCCTGACGGGCGACTACGCCGGAGCGCTGGCCAAGCTCCTGACCGCCTACCTGAAGGCCTGACCGCCTAGGTGGCCACGACCGCAGGGGAGAGGGTCCCGGCTCCGGCCGGGCCCTCTCCCCTGCGGCGGCGCGGCGCACCCCGGGCCGCCCGTCGACGGCCTACGCTCGCGGCGTGGCCCACGTCCGTATCGTCCGAGAGTCCCCGCTGCCCGCCGCCGAGGCCTGGCGGCGCCTGACCGACTGGGAGCGGCACGGCGACGTCGTGCCGCTCACCCATGTCACCGTCACCACGCCGCCGCCGACGGCCGCGGGCACGGTGTTCGTGGCGCGCACCCGGATCGGCTGCCGGCTCGGCTTCGACGATCCGATGGAGGTCGTCGCGTGGCAGCCGCCGCGCCACTGCCGGCTGGTCAAGCGGGGCCGGTTCGTGACCGGCTGGGCCGAGTTCGACGTACGGGCGCTCGGCCCCGGGCGGACCCGGGTGGAGTGGCGCGAGGAGATCCGGGTGCGCGGGGTGCCGGCCTCCCTGGACCCGGTGCTCGCGGCGGCCGGGCGGCTGATGTTCAGCCGCGCGATGAAAGGCTTGTTGCGGGACGGGAGTTGAGGAGACCGGCGGCGGCTCGGCGGCCGCGGGTCACAGCAGCGGCGGGGTGGCGTAGCGCGCCAGTTCCAGCGCCTGCTGCGGGAACCACGCTCCCGCCTTCGGGTCGACGGTGCCGCGCTCGGGGTCCTCGGGGCCCGCGGTCCCGCGCAGGCACAGCCCGTCGGACTCCCCCGGCGTCTTGATCCACAGGCGCGCGTCCTGCAGCGGGTCGCCGGTGCGCAGCGTGGGGCGGGCGCCGAGGCCGCGCCCGGGCGGGTTGCACCAGTCCTGCGGGTCGGTGTACTTGCCCGCGGGCGGGGCCCAGGGGCCGCGTCCGTTGCGGCTGGAGTCGGTCACGAAGTGGGCCATCCGGGAAGCCGGCACCTTCACGTGCGCGTCGATCCAGGCCTGGGCCTCGGCGCGCGGCGCGGTCCGCTGCGGGCAGTCGGCGGCGGCCCCGCCCCCTTGCACGTAGGCGATGCAGGACGCAATCAGCTTGCCGTACCAGGAGTTGGCGTCGTCGGTCTGGTAGTTCGAGGCGTTGGTGTAGAAGCCGGAGGCGCGGGTGACTCCGCCCTTGATGAGTCGCGGCACGATGGAGTCGACGGTGTGCCAGGCGGGGTGGCCGGTGTCGAGGTAGACCCGGGTGCCGCGCAGCGGCTCCAGGGTGTCGACGGCGTAGTTCACCTCGGCGTACCGGGCGGCGGTCCTGGTGCCCTCCGCGTCGTCCTGTCCGCAGTCCGCGGGCAGCAGGGCGAGCGCGTCGGGCTCCAGGACGACCATCGCGTCCCGGGCGCCGATGCCGCGGGCGACGGCGTCGATCCAGGCCTGGTACTCGGCGGTGTTCGCGGCGCCGCCCGCCGAGTAGTTGGCGCAGTCGCGGCCGGGGATGTTGTAGAGGGCGAGGACGGGCACGGCGTGGGCCCGGGCGGCGTCCTGCACGACGTCCCGGGCGAGCGTCTCGACCTGGGCGGGGCTCTGGTCGCCGAACCAGACGGCCTGCGGGGTGGCGATCATGGCGCCGACGCGGGCGGCGTCCCGGTACTGCCCGTCCCGGACGAGGCCGAGGATCTGGCGCAGGGCGTCGGGGTTGGGCTCGGGCGTGTAGAGCCGGGCGGCCGCCGCACCCCGCCCGCCGGGCCCGTCCGCCGCGGCGGCGCCGGGGGCGCCCACCGCCAGCGCGGAGACGCCCAGGGCCAGGGCGGCCAGGGCGGTCGCCGCGCGGCGCGGGCGGCGGGCACGGGAATGTCTGAGGGGACCTCGCACGGGTTCACTCCTGGGGTCGCAAGACGGGTTGGGAGCGCTCCCAAGCGAGGGTCGGGGTTCGGGGTGCGGGGCGTCAAGGGTTTGGCGGATCCTTTGGGCCTTGTGGCTGCCGCCTGGTGGGGTGGGTCGCGTCGGCGGGGCGCTGTGGCGTGTGCGGCCGCGACGGGGTCGTGGCTGGTCTCGCGGTTCTCCGCGTCGGCGATTGGCGGCCCCGGCTCAGGTGGGGGCCGGTCGCGCAGTGCCCCGCGCCCCTGAAAGGCGCACTGCGTGCGCCCCCACTTCCGGCCGCAGCCCGGAGGGGCTTCTCGCGCCGTTCCCCGCGCCCCTAAAAGGCGCACTCCGTGCGCCCCCGCTTTCGGCCGCGGCCCGGTGGGGCTCCTCGCGCCGTTCCCCGCGCCCCTAAAAGGCGCACTACGTGCGCCCCCGCTTTCGGCCGCGGCCCGGAGGGGCTTCTCGCGCCGTTCCCCGCGCCCCTGGAGGCTTGCGGCTTCGCCGCTGCCTCAGGGGCCGATGAGATGGCGCACGCAGTGCGCATCTCAGGGGCGCGGGGAACTGCGCGAGAAGCCCCACCGGCCGGACAGCCGAAGAACTGCCGATAAGGGGCGCGGGGAACTGCGCGAGCAACCACGACGGCGAGTCAGCCGAAGAGCGGCCTTCGAGGAGCGCGGGGAGCTACCCGACCTGCCACGACGGCGCCGCACCTGACCCGGCGGGCGAACCGCCCAGGACAGAACAGCTAGGCCACAGACCCGATCCTCCGCGCGGCAGCGCTCTCGTGGTGGATCGGCGTATGCGCCCCCGTCAGCGACACCCCGCTCCCGCCCCGCCGGTGCGCCACGATCTCGGAGGCGATGGAGACCGCCACCTCCTCCGGCGTGCGCGCCCCCAGGTCGAGGCCGATCGGGGAGCGCAGGCGGGCCAGTTCCAGTTCGGTGACGCCGACCTCGCGCAGGCGCTCGTTGCGGTCGAGGTGGGTGCGGCGGGAGCCCATCGCGCCGACGTACGCGACCGGCAGGCGCAGCGCGAGCCGGAGCAGCGGGACGTCGAACTTGGCGTCGTGGGTGAGGACGCACAGCACCGTGCGGGCGTCCACCTCGGTCCGCTCCAGGTACCGGTGCGGCCATTCGACGACGATCTCGTCCGCGTCCGGGAAGCGGGCCGCCGTCGCGAAGACGGGGCGCGCGTCGCAGACCGTGACGCGGTAGCCGAGGAAGCGGCCCATCCGCACCAGCGCCGACGCGAAGTCGATCGCGCCGAAGACGATCATCCGGGGCGGCGGGACGGAGGACTCGACGAGCAGCGTGAGCGGTGCTCCGCACCGTGACCCCTGCTCACCGATGTCGAGGGTGCCGGTGCGGCCCGCGTCGAGGAAGGCGCGGGCCTCGCCGGCGACCGTGCGGTCCAGCTCCGGGTGGGCGCCGAAGCCGCCCTGCGCCGAGCCGTCGGCGCGGACCAGCAGGGCCCGCCCCATCAGCGCGGCGGGGCCGGCGACGACCCGGGCGAGCGCCGCCGCCTCCCCCGTGGCCGCGGCGCCGAGCGCGGCCGCCAGGACGCCGCGCAGGGCCTCGTCCGCGGCGCGGACCGGCGTGACGAGGATGTCGATGACGCCGCCGCAGGTGAGCCCCACGGCGAAGGCGTCGTCGTCGCTGTACCCGAAGCGCTCCAGGACGGGTTCGCCGCTCTCGAGCGCCTCGCGGCACAGTTCGTAGACCGCTCCTTCCACGCAGCCGCCGGAGACCGACCCGATCGCGGTGCCCTCGCTGTCGACGGCGAGCGCCGCGCCCGGCTGGCGGGGCGCGCTGCCGCCGACGGCCACCACGGTGGCCACGGCGAAGTCGCGTCCCTGCCCGACCCACCGGTCGAGCTCTTCGGCGATGTCCAGCATGCGTCGGTCTCCTTAGCGGTTACGGGGACGAGAGGGGGCCGCGTCAGTGGACGCCGAGCCAGCTCTCGATCGGGTTGAGGGCGAAGTACACCAGGAAGATCACGGTCAGGCCCCACATGAAGGCCCCGATCTCCCGCGCCTTGCCCTGGGCGATCTTGATGGCGACCCAGGAGATCACGCCCGCGGCGACACCGGTGGTGATGGTGTACGTGAAGGGCATCAGGACCACGGTCAGGAAGACCGGGATCGCGGTGGCGCGGTCGGCCCAGTCGACGTGCCGGGCGTTCATCATCATCATGGCGCCGATGACGACGAGCGCGGCGGACGCGACCTCCTGCGGGACGATCGCGGTGACCGGGGTGAAGAAGAGGCAGGCCGCGAAGAACAGGCCGGTCACGGCGGAGGCGAGGCCGGTGCGGGCGCCTTCGCCGACGCCGGTCGCCGACTCGACGAAGACGGTCTGGCCGGAGCCGCCGGCGACGCCGCCGATCGCGCCGCCCGCGCCGTCGATGAACAGCGCCTTGGACAGGCCCGGCATGCGGCCCTTGTCGTCGGCGAGGTTGGCCTCGGTGCCGACGCCGATGATGGTGGCCATCGCGTCGAAGAAGCCGGCGAGCACGAGCGTGAAGACGATCATGCCGACGGTCATCGCGCCGACCTCGCCCCAGCCGCCGAACTCGACGTGGCCGAAGAGCGAGAAGTCCGGGGTGGAGACGGCGCTGCCGTGCAGTTCGGGGGCGCCGTTGGCCCACTGCTTGGGGTCGATCACGTCGAGCGCGTTGAGGATCATCGCGACGACGGTGCCGGTGATGATGCCGATCAGGATCGCGCCGGGGGTGTTGCGCGCCTGGAGCATGAAGATCAGCAGCAGGGTGCCCGCGAAGAGCAGCACCGGCCAGCCGGCGAGTTCGCCCGCCGGGCCGAGCGAGAGCGGGGTGGCCTTGCCCATGTGCACGAAGCCCGACTTGTAGAGGCCGATCAGCGCGATGAACAGGCCGATGCCCATGGTGATGCCGTGCTTGAGGGCGAGCGGGATCGCGTTCATGATCATCTCGCGCAGCCCGGTGACGACGAGCAGCATGATCACGACGCCGTACATCACGCACATGCCCATGGCCTGCGGCCAGGTCATCTGGGGCGCGACCTGCGAGGAGATCACCCCGGAGACGGAGAGTCCGGCAGCAAGGGCGAGCGGGACCTTGCCGACGAAGCCCATCAGGAGCGTGGTGAACGCGGCGGCGAAGGCGGTCGCGGTGATCAGGGCCTTCTGGCCCAGCGTGTCACCGGCGGCGTCCTTGCCGGACAGGATCAGGGGGTTGAGCAGGAGGATGTACGCCATGGCCATGAAGGTCGTGACGCCACCGCGCACTTCGCGCGCGACGGTGGATCCCCGGACGGATATGTGGAAGTACCGGTCGAGCCAGGATCTGCCGGCGGGCTGGCGCGAACCCGCGCCCGCGTCGTCGGCGGCGGTCCTGGGCTCCACGGACTGCTGGGTCATGGTGCCTCGTTTCCCAAGGTTCAAAGGGGCACCCGCGAACTGCCGTTGCGTGTGCGGGATTTGGGATGGCTGCACGACCCGGGGGACGGCCCGAGACGGACGGCGGTGAAGAGCCGGGGGGACGGCGCCTGGACGGCGTCCCCCCGGGTGGTGCGCAAGCGACGGCTACGCGGAGGCGGCCGTGCCCGTGAGGTGCTCGGGCCGCACGGGCGTACGGTCGAGCGCCAGGCCCGTCGCGTTCCGGATCGCCGCGAGGACGGCCGGGGTCGACGACAGGGTGGGGGCCTCGCCGATGCCGCGCAGCCCGTACGGGGCGTGCTCGTCGGCAAGTTCGAGCACGTCGACCGGGATGGTCGGCGTGTCGAGGATGGTGGGGAGGAGGTAGTCGGTGAAGGAGGGGTTCCTGACCTTCGCCGTCTTCGGGTCGACGACGATCTCCTCCATCACGGCGATCCCCATGCCCTGGATGGTGCCGCCCTGGATCTGGCCGATCACCGAGAGCGGGTTGAGCGCCTTGCCGACGTCCTGGGCGCAGGCCAGTTCGATGACCTTGACCAGGCCGAGTTCGGTGTCAACCTCGACGACGGCGCGGTGCGCGGCGAACGAGTACTGCACGTGTCCGTCGCCCTGGCCGGTGACCAGGTCGAAGGGGACGGTGGGCCGGTGGCGCCACTCCTCCTCCAGCTCCACGGTCTCGTCCTCCAGGACGTCGACCAGGTCGGCGAGGACCTCGCCGCCGTCGGTCACGACCTTGCCGCCTTCGAGCAGCAGCTCGGCCGTGGCCCACGCCGGGTGGTAGGTGCCCATCTTGCGGCGCCCGATCTCCAGGACCTTCTCGCGCACCAGCTCGCAGGCGTTCTTCACGGCGCCGCCGGTCACGTACGTCTGGCGCGACGCGGAGGTCGAGCCGGCCGAGCCCACCTGGGTGTCGGCGGGGGCGATGGTGACCTGGGTGACGCCCAGCTCGGTACGGGCGATCTGGGCGTGGACGGTGATGCCGCCCTGGCCGACCTCCGCCATCGCGGTGTGCACGGTGGCGACGGCCTCGCCGTTGATGACCTCCATGCGCACCTTGGCGGTGGAGTAGTCGTCGAAGCCCTCGGAGAAGCCGACGTTCTTGATGCCGACCGCGTAGCCGACGCCGCGCACGACACCCTCGCCGTGCGTGGTGTTGGAGAGGCCGCCGGGCAGCTGGCGTACGTCGGAGCCCTCGCTGGACTCCCACTGGCGCTCGGGCGGCAGCGGCATCGCCTTGATGCGGCGCAGCAGCTCGGCGACCGGGGCCGGCGAGTCGACCCGCTGCCCGGTCGGCATGAGCGTGCCCTGCTCCATGGCGTTGAGCTGGCGGAATTCGACCCGGTCCATGCCGAGCTTGTCGGCAAGCTTGTCCATCTGCGCCTCGTAGGCGAAGCACGCCTGGACCGCGCCGAAGCCGCGCATGGCGCCGCAGGGCGGGTTGTTCGAGTAGAGCGCGATGGCCTCGATGTCGACGTCGTCGATGACGTACGGGCCGACCGAGAGGGACGAGGCGTTGCCGACGACGGCCGGGGAGGCGGAGGCGTAGGCACCGCCGTCGAGCACGATCCGGCACTTCATGTGCGTGATCTTGCCGTCCTTGGTCGCCCCGTGCTCGTAGTGGAGCTTGGCGGGGTGGCGGTGGACGTGGCCGAAGAACGACTCGAACCGGTTGTAGACGATCTTGACGGGCTTGTCGGTGCGCAGGGCGAGCAGGCAGGCGTGGATCTGCATCGACAGATCCTCGCGGCCGCCGAACGCGCCGCCGACGCCGGAGAGCGTCATCCGCACCTTGTCCTCGGGCAGGCCGAGGACGGGGGCGATCTGCTTGAGGTCCGAGTGCAGCCACTGGGTGGCGACGTACAGGTCGACGCCGCCGTCCTCGGCCGGGACCGCGAGGCCCGACTCGGGGCCGAGGAACGCCTGGTCCTGCATGCCGAAGTAGTAGTCGCCCTCGACGATGACGTCGGCGCGCTTGGCGGCCTCGTCGGCGTCGCCGCGCACGATCGGCTGGCGGTGCACGATGTTGGGGTGCGGGACGTGGCCGATGTGGTGGTCGTCGCGGCCCTCGTGGACGAGGATCGCGTCCGGCGCGGTGGCGGAGGCCTCGTCGGTGATGACCGGCAGCTCCCGGTACTCGACCTTGATCTTGGCGGCGGCGCGGCGCGCGGTCTCCGGGTGGTCCGCGGCGACGAGCGCGACCGGCTCGCCGTGGTGGCGGACCTTGCCGTGGGCGAGGACCGGGGTGTCCTGGATCTCCAGGCCGTAGTTCTTCACGTCGGTCGGCAGGTCCTCGTAGGTGAGGACCGCGTAGACGCCCGGGGTGGCGAGCGCCTCGCCGGTGTCGATGGAGACGATCTCGGCGTGGGCGACCGGGGAGCGCAGGATCTGGCCCCACAGCATGTCCTCGTGCCACATGTCGGAGGAGTACGCGAACTCGCCGGTGACCTTGAGGGTGCCGTCCGGGCGGAGGGTGGACTCGCCGATGCCGCCCTTGGTCGGGGCGCCCTGCGTCACGTTGAAGGGGATGCCTGTGGTGCGGGTGTCAGCCATGGACTCAGACCTCCTCGGACTGGCGCGCGGCGGCGAGCCGGACCGCGTCCATGATCTTCTCGTAGCCCGTGCAGCGGCACAGGTTGCCGGAGAGCGCCTCGCGGATGTCCGCGTCGGACGGGTTCGGGGTGCGCTCCAGCATCTCGTCGGCGGCGACCAGCAGCCCGGGCGTGCAGAAGCCGCACTGGACCGCGCCGGCGTCGATGAACGCCTGCTGGATCGGGGCGAGTTCACTGCCCTCGCCGGTCTGCGAGTCGGTGCCCTCGGCGGCCTGCCAGCCCTGGGCGTCCTGGAGGGTCGTGCCGTGCTCGTGGCCGCCGCAGGCGCGGTTCTTCGCGAAGTCGGCGAGGCCCTCGACGGTGACGACCTCGCGGCCCTCGACCTGACCGGCGGCCACCAGGCACGAACAGACCGGCACGCCGTCGAGCCGGACGGTGCAGGAGCCGCACTCGCCCTGCTCGCAGGCGTTCTTGGAGCCGGGCAGGCCCATCCGCTCGCGCAGGACGTAGAGCAGGGACTCGCCCTCCCAGACGTCGTCGGCTTCCTGCGGACGGCCGTTGACCGTGAAATTGACGCGCATTACGCGACTCCCTCCGTACGGGTGGTGTCGCGGTACGACTCCCAGGCCCAGGTGAGCGTGCGGCGGGCCATGATGCCGACCGCGTGGCGGCGGTAGGAGGCGGTGCCGCGGACATCGTCGATCGGGTTGCAGGCGGCGGAGCACAGGTCCGCGAACTGCTTGGCGACCGACGGGGTGATGATCTTGCCGTTGTCCCAGAAGCCGCCCTCGTCGAGCGCCGCGTTCAGGAACTGCTCGGCCTCCTTGGCGCGGATCGGGGTCGGCGCGGCCGAGCCGATGCCGGTGCGCACGGTGCGGGTCTCGGGGTGGACGGCGAGGCCGAAGGCGCACACGGCGATCACCATGGCGTTGCGGGTGCCGACCTTCGAGTACTGCTGCGGCCCGTCGGCCTTCTTGATGTGCACGGCGCGGATCAGCTCGTCCGGCGCGAGCGCGTTGCGCTTCACGCCGGTGTAGAACTCGTCGATCGGGATGCGCCGGGTGCCGCGTACCGACTCGGCCTCGACCTCGCAGTCGGCGGCGAGCAGCGCCGGGTGGGCGTCGCCGGCCGGGGAGGCGGTGCCGAGGTTGCCGCCGACGCCGCCGCGGTTGCGGATCTGCGGGGAGGCGACGGTGTGCGAGGCGAGCGCCAGGCCCGGCAGCTCGGTGCGGAGGTGCTCCATGATCGCGCTGTACGGGACGGAGGCGCCGAGCCGGACAGTGCCCTCGGGGCCCTCGCCCGCCTCCCACTCGCTCAGCTCGCCGATGCGGTTGAGGTCGAGGAGGTACTCGGGCCGGCGGTGGTCGAAGTTGATCTCGACCATGACATCGGTGCCACCCGCAATCGGCACAGCTGTGGGGTGCTCGGCCTTGGCGGCGAGCGCCTCCTCCCAGCTGGCGGGGCGAAGGAAGTCCATGAGCGGCTCTCTTCTTCGTCGTTCGTGGTTCGTTCGATCGGATCGAGCCACGGATGTGCGGATCGCGGGGGCTCGTTCATGTGCTGTTAACGCGGAGTGGGCTCAGTACACCGCCCGGTGCTCCACCAGGGTCAGTCACGGAAACCATGAAGGAGTTGGCTGACCAACACGGGTGTCTTGTAGATTCGTATGAACGGAGAACATCAGTAACCTCTTCGTTTTCCTGCTGACACCCAGGAAACAGTTCGAGACAGATCGGCGGCGACGACGACATGCGGCTGCGCGCATTGCTGGACACGGACGCGCTGGGCCTCAGGCTCCTCGGCGGCGAGGACGAGCTGGACCGCACCGTCCGTGGCGTGATGACCACGGACCTGCGGGACCCCAGCCGGTACCTGTCCGGGGGCGAGCTGGTCCTCACGGGCCTCGCCTGGCGCCGGGACGCCGCCGACTCCGAGCCGTTCGTGCGCATCCTGTCCGGGGCGGGCGTGGCGGGCCTCGCGGCCGGCGAGGCCGAGCTGGGGGCGATCCCCGAGGACCTGGTGGAGGCCTGCGCCCGGCACCGGCTGCCGCTCTTCGCGGTGAACGAGTCGGTGGCCTTCGCGACGATCACCGAGCACGTGGTGCGCCAGGTCTCGGGCGAGCGGGCCGGCGACCTGGCGGCGGTCGTCGACCGGCACCGGCGCCTGATGACGTCCGGCCCGGCCGGCGGCGGCCCCGACGTCGTGCTCGACCTGCTCGGCAGCGACCTCGACCTGCGGGCCTGGGTGCTCTCCCCGGCCGGCCGCGCCATCGCGGGCTCCACCGCGAGCGGCCCCGACCTGCCCGCCGCGGTCTGCGCGCGGCTCGCCGCCGAGCACCTGGCGGCGGCCCGGGCCGGGCGCCGGGCGCCGCACCGGGTGACGATCGACGCCACGACGTACTCGGTGTTCCCGATCGGCTCGGGCGGCCGCAACGCGGTGCTCGCCTCCCGGGACGTGCGCGAGAGCGTCCTGTCGGACTGGCTGCTGGCCGTCGAGGCGGACGCGAGCGACTGGCCCGAGGAGCGGCTCGACCTGCTCCAGGGCGTGACCCAGCTGATCTCGGTGGAGCGGGACCGCCGCGACGCGGCCCGCACGGTGCGCCGCCGGCTCGCCCAGGAGGTCCTGGAGCTGGTCCAGACGGGCGCCGCGCCCGCCGAGATCGCCGCCCGGCTGCGCGTGACGGCCCCGGTGCTGCTGCCGGGCCTGGGCGCGGCCCCGCACTGGCAGGTCGTGGTGGCCCGCGTCGAGTGGGAGGGCGGCGAGATCGAGGGCGGCCCGGTGGCGCAGTCGCTCCTGGAGGAGATCCTGGTCGACCCGCTCTCCTCGGGCGCCGAGCCGTCCGACCGGATCGCCGTGGCGCACACCGGTGACGAGGCCGTCGCGCTGGTCCCGCTGCCCGCGGTCGCCGCCGAGCACGACGGGTCGGAGCAGGGCCTCATCGCGGACTCGCTGCTCGCCGCCGTACGGGACCCGCTGGCCGCGGGGCTCGCCGACGACGGGCGCCTGACGATCGGCGTGAGCGCCGCCGTGCACTCGGCGGAGGGGCTGCGCGGCGCCCTGGAGGAGGCCCGGCACGCCCGCCGCGTCGCCGCCGCCCGCACCGGCCGGGTCTGCGCCGCCGGCCACCAGGAGCTGGCCTCGCACGTGCTGCTGCTGCCGTTCGTCCCGGACGACGTGCGCCGCGCGTTCACCGCACGGCTCCTGGACCCGCTGCGCGAGTACGACCGCAAGCACCGCGCGGAGCTGATCCCGACCCTGGAGGCGTTCCTCGACTGCGACGGCTCCTGGACCCGCTGCGCGGCCCGGCTCCACCTGCACGTCAACACCCTGCGCTACCGCGTCGGGCGGATCGAGCAGCTGACCAACCGTGACCTCGCGCGCCTGGAGGACAAGTTGGACTTCTTCCTGGCCCTGCGCATGAGCTGACGCTCCGGCGGCGGCGGTCCCGGGCCGCCGCCCCCCGCCCTTTGTGAAATTTTTCACCCATCCCCTTGGCCGGGTGCCGCGATCCGTGCTGAGATGCCCCACGACAACTCGGCTCGATGGCGTGCTCGGGGAGGGCAACGTGGCGCATACCGCCATGTCTGGTACGGGAACGAACGCAGGGGACGATCCACTCCAGACCGCGGTATGGCGGCTGCGCTCGCGCGGCTGCTGGGCCGACGCGGCCGCACTGCTCGACCCGCATGCGCCGACCAGTCCCGCGGCCGCGCTCCAGCGCGCGGCGCTGCTCGGCGAGCGATGCCTCTACACGGAGCAGGGCTGGGCCGAGGCGGAGGACGCGCTGCGCGCCGCGGAGGCCGTCGCCCACACCGACGGCGAGCGCGGCGCGGCGGCCTGCGAGCGCGGTCAGCTCGCTTATGCCTCTACGTTGTTGAGGGTGCGGGACCGGGTCGACGAGGCCCGTTCCGCGTTCGGCCGGGCGGCGGCGCTCATCGCGCCCGGGGCGGCGGCCCGGGCCCTGCTCGACTTCCGCCGCGGTCTGATGGCGGAAAACCTCGCCGATTCGCCGCAGGCGGCGCGGGCCGCGTACCGCAGGGCGCATGCCGGGGCGACGGCGCACGGCGATCCGCTGCTGCTCTCCTTCACCTGGCGGCAGCTGGCCGGACTCGCGCTGCGCGACGGGGAGTTGACGGAGGCGCGGCACGGGTTCGCGGAGTCGCTGCGGCTGCGGGAGGAGCTGGGGTTCCTGGTGGGGACGGCTCCGGCGCTGGTGTCCCTGGCGGAGGCGGAGGCCGAGCCGGAGGTGTCCGCGCGGTTGCTCTCCGAGGCGGGGCGGTTGTTCCGGTTGCTCGGGGGTGTGCCGACGTGGCTGGCGGGGGCGTTGCCTGCGGCCGCTTGAGGGGGCCCGGCGCGCTTGCCGTGGGGCTGCTCGATCTGGCGCCCTGCGACCGTGCGCGGCTCACGGGGCTCCGCCCCGGACCCCGCTCCTCAAACGCCGGAGGGGCTGGACGTGTCAGCCGAAATGCTGGTGGATCGCCGCGTTCACCGCTGTGACGTCCTGCGCCTCCAGCGCGTCCAGCAGCGCCACGTGCTGCGCCGCGTCCGCGCGCAGGTCGCAGCCCGACCAGACGATCCGGCGCCGCAGGTCGTCGGCGACGCGCACCAGTTGGTCGTTGCCCGCCAGGGAGAGCAGGGCCCGGTGGAAGGCACGGTCGGCCTCCGCGTACCGCGGGAGGTCGCCGCGGGCCGCGGCGGCGACGGTCTCCTGGGCGGCGGGCCGCAGCGCCGCCCAGCGGTTCGCGGGCAGGGTGCGGGCGAGGCGCAGCACGATCGGGGTCTCGACGAGGCCGCGCACCTCGGCCAGCTCGGCCCGCTCCCGGGCGGTCCGCAGGGCGACCCGGAAGCCCCGGTTCGGCACCACCTCGACGGCGCCCTCGCGGGCCAGCTGCTGCATCGCCTCGCGCACGGGCGTCGCCGAGACGCCGAACCGCTCGCCGAGGGCGGGCGCCGAGTAGACCTCGCCGGGCACGAGGTCGCCGGAGACCAGCGCGGCGCGCAGCGCGTCGAGGACCTGCCCGCGCACCGAACTGCGCTCGACCTTCCCGCGCCCCGCGAGTCGCGGCGCGGGCGGCTCGCTGTGGGTGTGCTCACCGCGCCCCCGCCCGGCCGGCTGCGCCGGGGGCCACGCGGAGGCGGACCGCTGCTCGGGGACCCCGAAGGCCGCCGAACCACCTGCCGGACGCGGTCCGGCCTGCTCTCCGGCCTGCTTCACCCGGTCATCCCCTTCACTGCCGTTCCCGGCCGATTACCTGCCGTTTGTACCGGACTCAACCGAGAACGATAGGCGCCCGGGGTGACAGTTCAAACCCCGCGCCCGTCGGGTAAGGTAAGGCTTACCTGCAAACGCTCGTGATTCGGTGGTCACTGCATGCCCCTCGTCACCACGGCGCCCGCCGCGGCCCAGAGCGCGGTCTCGGCCGCCTACGCGCGCCTCACCGAGGTGTTCCCGAGTCTGCACATCGACGAGTTCGGTCCGGACCGGGCGCTGCCCGAGGAGGCCGGGTGGGTCGGGGCCCGGCAGCTCGCCGAGGGCGGGCCCGCGCTCGACGCCTTCCTGGCCTGGGACAACGCGCAGGTCCTCAAGGACTACGGCCGGCAGGCCCGGCCCGACGTCGTCGCCAGCTTCGGTCTGCACCGCTACGCGTGGCCGGCCTGCCTGCTCATCACGGTCCCCTGGTTCCTGCACCGCCGGGTGCCCCGCTTCCCCGCCGCGCACGTCTCGCTCCAGCGGGCACTGGGCCGGATGGCGGTACGCGTCACCGATTTCGCGTGTCTGCCCGGCGACCCGGCGGCGGCCCTGCCCGGCGCGCACGTCGTGCCGGACGAGGAGGCGCTGCGGGCCGAGCTGCGCGCGGCCGTCGCCGAGCACCTGGAGCCGGTCCTGCGCGGCTTCGGACCCCGGATGCGGCGGGGCCCGCGCGCCCTGTGGGGCATGGCCACGGACGAGATCGTCGAGGGCCTCTGGTACATCGGCCACCTGCTCGGCGAGGAGCGGCGCGCGATGGCCGAGCTGGAGGAGCTGCTGCCCGGCACCACGAAGCCGTACGTCGGCAAGGCCGCCTTCCGCGAGCTGACGGGCCCCGACGGGGAGCCGCTGCCGACCCGGGACCGCGCGAGCTGCTGCCTCTTCTACACGCTGCGCCCGGAGGACACCTGCGTGACCTGCCCGCGCACCTGCGACGCGGACCGCATCGCCCGCCTCTCGGCCACCGCCACGGCCTGAACACCCCCGCACCCGGCCGAACCACCCGTCCGGGTGACGTAAATCGAACCCGATTTCCCTTTGCCTGGCGGGAGTTCGAGCGTACGACCGCTTTGCGCGCCCCCTCGCACTCCGATGGCGTGCTCTTGTCCCGAAACCCCCCTGCGGGCCCGGGCGGCTGGTCCACTATGGCGCCCGACGCCCTATCGCTAGGCAAGGGACCCCCTGATGAGACTGACCGACATATCGCTGGACTGGCTGCTTCCGGGCGCCGTGCTGCTCCTGGGCATGCTGGCGGCGGTGGCGGTGCTCGCGCGCGGCAAGCGCACCGGGGACGCCGGGAAGAAGGGCGCGTCGTCGTCCGACGAGTCGTGGGAGCGCAGCGAGGAGCGCCGCAGGCGCAAGGAGGCCGTCTACGGCTCCGCCTCGTACGTGCTGCTGTTCTGCTGCGCCGCGGTCGCCGCCGCCCTCTCCTTCCACGGCCTGGTCGGCTTCGGCCGGCAGAACCTGAACCTCTCCGGGGGCTGGGAGTACCTCGTCCCGTTCGGCCTCGACGGCGCCGCGATGTTCTGCTCGGTGCTCGCCGTGCGCGAGGCCAGCCACGGCGACGCCGCACTCGGCTCGCGCATACTCGTGTGGACCTTCGCGGGCGCCGCCGCCTGGTTCAACTGGGTGCACGCGCCGCGCGGGCTCGACCACGCGGGCGCCCCGCACTTCTTCGCGGGGATGTCGCTGTCGGCGGCGGTCCTCTTCGACCGCGCCCTGAAGCAGACGCGCCGAGCGGCGCTGCGCGAACAGGGCCTGGTGCCGCGGCCGTTGCCGCAGATCCGGATGGTGCGGTGGCTGCGCGCGCCGCGGGAGACGTTCAGCGCCTGGTCGCTGATGCTCCTGGAAGGCGTACGGACGCTGGACGAGGCCGTCGACGAGGTGCGTGAGGACAAGCGGCTCAAGACGCAGGACCGGATGCGGCGGCGCGAGCACGGGAAGCTGGAGCGGGCGCAGTTGCGAGCGCTCAGCCGCGGGCACCGCTCGTTCTCCGGGCGCGGCGGACGCCAGGTGGAGGTGCCGGCCGTGACGGGCTCGGCGGGCTCCGCGCAAGGCGGCGCGGAGCCTGCCATATCGCCCGGGACGACGCCTACGGAACTCTCGCAGGACCAGCTTCCGCTGCGCGCCCGGCCCTCGCTCCAGGCCGTCCGGAGTGGGACTGACGCGCCGTCGCCGCCCGCCCCCGTCGATCTGACGGCGGAGGACGACACCCAGGCGCTGCCCCGGCTCGACACGCTGGAGCGCAAGCTCAAGGACCTGGAACAGCAGTTCGGCTGAGGCCCGGCCGGGCGGACGAGCTGGACAGCGGCGCCGCGTGACACCGCGTCACGCGGCGCCGCTGTCCAGTTCGAACCACACCACCTTCCCGCTCCGGCCGGCGCCGGCCACCGCGACGCCCCAGGCGTCCGCGAGGGACTGCACCAGGAGCAGGCCCCTGCCGTTCGTACCGTCGTCGGCGATCGGTACGCGCAGGGTCGGTTGCCGCTCCGCGCCGTCCCGGACCTCGACCCGCAGGCCGTGGGGGCCGAGCGTCGCCGTGAGTTCGGCGTCGCGGTCCGTGTGGACCAGGGCGTTGGTGACGAGCTCGCTCATCAGCAGCTCGGCCGTCTCCGACTTCCCCGGGCCGCCCCAGTGGCGCAGCAGTTCCCGCAGGGCCCGCCGGGTCTCCGGTACGGCCCGCAGGTCCGCCCGGCCCAGCAGCCGGGTGAACTGCCCGGTCGCCGCCGTGCCCGCCGCCGTCTCGCTCCGTCTGTCGTCCGCGCCGTCTCCGTCGTCCGCACGCTGTCTCATGGGGAGCCCGGCCTCCGCCGGTCCGCCCCCTGGTACCTGCCGTCCCATGACCCCCGCCCACACGCCGATCCCGATGCCTCTCTCGCTCTGGACTCGTGCTGCCCGGCCTGTCCGTCGAACGCGTACACGGGGATGCATGCCCAGTGGGCATGTCGGCACTCTTGTTTATTCGTCCGCCACCCACGGGTGTCCAGCTCCCGCGCGGGGAAGGAAGCGTGGGATTCCCGCAGGACGAGGAGCGAACAAGGAGCCGCCGTGCACGACGACCGACACCTCGTGGAGAGCCGACTCGACCGGGCGATGCGCCAGTTCGTCCGGCCCGCGCAGTACGCGGAGCGGACGCCGCTCTCGCTGAGCGTCTGGCACGCGCCGGGCGAGCCGGTGCCCGTGGCCGAGGCGCTGGCAGGGACGTACGAACCCTTCGAGACCGGCACCGCGTGGGGAAAGCCCTGGTCGACCAGTTGGTTCCGGCTCACGGGGCAGGTGCCGCAGGAGTGGGCGGGGCGGCACGTGGAGGTGGTGGTCGACCCCGGGTTCTCCGGTGACGGGCCCGGTTTCCAGGCGGAGGGGCTGCTGTACGACGCGGCCGGCATCCCGCTGAAGGGCATCCATCCCCGCAACCGGCACCTGACCGTCGCGGCGCCCGCCGCCGGAGGGGAACCGGTTCAGCTGCTGCTGGAGGCGGCGGCCAACCCGGCGGTGCTGCGTGACTTCGAACCCACCACGCTCGGTGACGTGCTGACCGCAGGGGATCGCCCCATCTACCGATTCCGCTCTGCCGACCTGGCCGTACTCGACGAGGACGTCTGGCACCTGGTGCTCGACGTCGAGGTGCTCGCGGAGCTGATGGCGGAGCTGGACCCGGAGCGGGCCGCGCGCCACGACATCCTGCGGGCGCTGGAGCGGATGCTGGACGCGCTGGACCTGCACGACGTGGCGGGCACGGCCGCCGCGGCCCGCGCCGAACTCGCCGACGTCCTCGCCCGCCCGGCCCACACCAGCGCGCACCGGATCTCGGCGGCCGGGCACGCGCACATCGACTCGGCGTGGCTGTGGCCGCTGCGCGAGACGGTCCGCAAGGCGTCGCGCACCTTCGCCAACGTCACGGCGCTCGCCCGGGACTACCCGGAGCTGGTCTTCGCGTGCTCGCAGGCCCAGCAGTACGCGTGGGTGAAGGAGCACCAGCCGCACATCTGGGACCGCATCAAGAAGGCGGTCGCGGACGGCAACTGGGCGCCGGTCGGCTCGATGTGGGTGGAGTCGGACGCGAACATGCCGGGCGGTGAGGCGCTGGCGCGGCAACTGGTGCACGGCAAACGGTTCTTCCGGGACGAGCTGGGCGTGGAGACGGAGGAGATCTGGCTGCCCGACTCCTTCGGATACACCGCCGCCTTCCCGCAGCTGGCGAAGCTGGCGGGCGCCCGCTGGTTCCTGACGCAGAAGCTCAGCTGGAACCAGACCAACAAGATGCCGCACCACACCTTCTGGTGGGAGGGGATCGACGGCACCCGCGTCTTCACGCACTTCCCGCCGGTGGACACCTACAACGCGCAGTTCCACGCCCGCGAACTGGCCCACGCCGAGCGGAACTTCGCCGAGAAGGGCGGCGCCTCGCGCTCCCTCGTCCCCTTCGGCTGGGGCGACGGCGGCGGCGGTCCGACGCGGGAGATGCTGGAGAAGGCGCGCCGGCTGCGCTCCCTGGAGGGCTCGCCGCGCGTGGAGATCGAGAAGCCGTCGGCGTTCTTCCGGGCCGCGTACGAGGAGTACGGCGCGAAGGCGCCCGTCTGGTCCGGCGAGCTCTACCTGGAGATGCACCGCGCGACGTACACCACGCAGGCCAAGACGAAGCAGGGCAACCGGCGCTCCGAACACGCTCTGCGCGAGGCCGAGTTGTGGTGCACGACAGCCGCCCTGCACGACCCGTCGTACGCCTACCCCCACGACGCCCTCGACCGCCTGTGGAAGACGGTCCTGCTCCACCAGTTCCACGACATCCTGCCCGGCTCGTCGATCGCCTGGGTGCACCGGGAGGCCCGCGACACGTACGCCCGCGTGCTCGCCGAGCTGGACGGGATCACCGCCGACGCGGTGCGCCGCCTCGGCTCCGGCGAGCCGACGGTGCTGAACTCCTCGCCGTACCCGCGCAGCGAGGTCGTCGCTCACGACGGCGAGTTCGTCCACGTGAGCGTCGACGCCCTCGGGACCCGCGGTCTCGCCGACGCCGCCGCCGGCCGGCTGCCGGGCCCCGGCGCGCACGCCGCGGCCACCCGCGAGGCGGACGCCATCGTGCTCGCCAACGAGCATCTGACCGTCACCGTCGACGGGGACGGGCTGCTCAGCTCCGTACGGGACCTGGGCGACGGCGGCCGGGAGGTGCTGGCCCCGGGGACCCGCGGCAACCTGCTGCAACTCCACCCCGACCACCCCACCCAGTACGACGCCTGGGACCTGGACGCGCACTACCGTCACACCCGCACCGACCTCACGGACGCCGAGTCGGTGGAGCTGGTCGAGGACGGGCCGCTGCGGGTCGCCGTCCGCGTCACCCGCGCCTTCGGCGCCTCCCGCGTGACACAGGAGTACCGGCTCGCCGCGGGCAGCCGCCGCCTCGACGTCGTCACCGACATCGACTGGCAGGAGTCCGAGAAGGTGCTGAAGGCGGCGTTCCCGCTGGACGTGCACGCCGAGCGGTCGGCGGCCGAGATCCAGTTCGGGCACGTGCACCGGCCGACGCACGCCAACACCGGCTGGGACGCGGCCCGTTACGAGATCTGCGCACACCGCTGGCTGCGGGTGGCCGAGGAGTCGTACGGCGTCGCCCTGCTCAACGACTCGACGTACGGCCACGACGTGACGCGCACCCCGCACGAGGCGGGGCTCGGCACCACGGTCCGCCTCACGCTGCTGCGCGCCCCGCACAGCCCGGACCCGGAGACGGACCTCGGCACGCACCGCTTCACGTACGCACTGCTGCCGGGGGCCACGACGGGCGACGCGGTGGCCGGGGGGCTCGCGCTGAACCTGCCGCTGCGGGTCGCGGCGGCGGGCACCGTGCCGCCGCTGGTCACGGTGGACGATCCCGCGGTGACGGTCGAGTCGGTGAAGCTCGCGGAGGACCGCAGCGGGGACGTGGTGGTGCGGCTCTACGAGTCGCGGGGCGGGCGCGCGACGGCGACGCTCACCGCGTCGTTCCCGGTCGCGGGCGCCGACGAGACGGATCTGCTGGAGCGGCCGCTGCGGCCCGCGGACACCTCGGCCGCGGGGCTCGCCCTGTCCCTGCGCCCGTTCCAGATCCTGACGCTGCGGCTGCGCCCGGTGTGATCCGCGGGGCCGCCGCCCGGCCGGGCCGGGCGGCGGCCCGCCCGTCAGGGGCGCGGCACGTTGCGCAGGTTGGAGCGGGCCATCTGGACCATGCGGCCCACGCCGCCGTCGAGCACGATCTTCGACGCGGAGAGCGCGAAGCCGGTCACCATGTCGGCGCTGATCTTCGGCGGGATGGACAGGGCGTTCGGGTCGGTGACGATGTCGATGAGGGCGGGCCCCTTGTGCCGGAAGGCGTCCTTGAGGGCGCCGGCGAGCTGCTTGGGCTTCTCGACGCGGACCCCGTAGGCGCCCGCGGCCCGGGCGACGGCGGCGAAGTCGGGGTTCTTGTTCGTGGTCCCGTACGAGGGCAGCCCGCCGACCAGCATCTCCAGCTCGACCATGCCGAGGGCGGAGTTGTTGAACAGTACGACCTTCACCGGCAGGTCGTACTGGACCAGGGTGAGGAAGTCGCCCATCAGCATCGAGAAGCCGCCGTCGCCCGACATGGAGACGACCTGGCGGCCGCGGTCGACGAACTGGGCGCCGATCGCCATCGGCAGCGCGTTCGCCATGGAGCCGTGGGAGAAGGAACCGATGACGCGGCGCCGCCCGTTGGGTGAGATGTAGCGCGCCGCCCACACGTTGCACATGCCGGTGTCGACGGTGAAGACGGCGTCCTCGGCGGCGAGGTCGTCGAGGACGGAGGCGACGTACTCGGGGTGGATCGGGACGTGCTTGTCGACCTTGCGCGTGTACGCCTTGACGACGCCTTCGAGGGCGTCGGCGTGCTTCTTCAGCATCTTGTCGAGGAAGCGCCGGTTCGTCTTCGCCTTCACCCGCGGGGTCAGGCAGCGCAGCGTCTCGCGGACGTCGCCCCACACCGCGAGGTCCAGCTTCGAGCGGCGGCCCAGGTGTTCGGGGCGGACGTCGACCTGGACGATCTTCACGTCCTTCTGCGGCAGGAACGCGTTGTACGGGAAGTCGGTGCCGAGCAGGATCAGCAGGTCGCACTCGTGGGTGGCCTCGTACGCGGCGCCGTAGCCGAGCAGGCCGCTCATGCCGACGTCGAAGGGGTTGTCGTACTGGATCCACTCCTTGCCGCGCAGCGCGTGCCCGACCGGTGACTTGATCCGCTCGGCCAGCTCCATCACCTCGGCGTGCGCCTCGGCGGTGCCGCTGCCGCAGAACAGGGTGACCTTGCCGGCCTTGTCGATCAGCTCGACCAGCTTGTCGATCTCGGCCTCGCCGGGGCGGATGCCGGGCCGCGACGTGACGAGGGCGGTCTCGACGGCCTGGTCTGGGGCCTGCTGGTCGGCGATGTCGCCGGGGAGCGTGACGACGCTGACGCCGGAGCGGCCCACCGCGTTCTGGATGGCGGTCTGCAGGACACGCGGCATCTGCTGGGGCGTGGAGATCATCTCGCAGTAGTGCGAGCACTCCTGGAAGAGCCGGTCGGGGTGGGTCTCCTGGAAGAAGCCGAGCCCGATCTCGCTGGAGGGGATGTGGGAGGCGAGGGCGAGGACCGGGGCCATCGAACGGTGGGCGTCGTAGAGGCCGTTGATCAGGTGCAGGTTGCCGGGGCCGCAGGAGCCGGCGCAGGCGGTCAACTGCCCGGTGATCTGCGCCTCGGCGCCCGCGGCGAAGGCGGCGGTCTCCTCGTGGCGGACGTGCACCCAGTCGATGGAGCTGTTGCGGCGGATCGCGTCGACGACGGGGTTCAGGCTGTCGCCGACGACGCCGTACATACGCTGCACGCCCGCGCGGACGAGGATGTCGACGAACTGCTCGGCGACGTTCTGCTTGGCCATGGTCACGCGCCCCTTCACCACCGGTCGCTGCTGCTTACCGGTTCCATGAATTCACACGGGGCGCCGTTACGCCTCCCAAACGGCGGCGGCCGTCCGGTCGTCCGCGTACCCCTTGACCCGGGCCTGGGCGTCCGCGAGGAACGCGGCGAGCCCCGGCGGCTCGGGCTCGGCCCAGCGGCGCGCGAGGTGGCGGCCGAGGCCGGGCTCGCCGCGCAGCGGTTCCGCCAGGCCCGCCGTGCAGAGCAGGAGCGTGTCACCCGGTCGGGCGACGGAGGCCCGGAAGCGGAACGGGTCGCGGGGCGGTTCGGCGGCCGGTTCGTACGGGCTGGGCGGCGTGGTGATGCCGAGGTCCATCGTGAGCCGGTCGCCGTCCGGCGTCTCGGCCGCGGGCAGCGAGCCGTACCCCACGACCGGGGCGCCGCCCTGGTCGCCGACGCCGGGTTCGAGGTCCTGCCAGGCGCCGTCGCGCAGCCGGAACAGGCCGCCGTCGCCGACCCCGAAGAAGACCCGGGTCCGGCACGCGGGGTCGGCGGGCACCAACAGGCAGCGCAGTCCGGCGGCGTACTCCGCCGGGTCCAGGCCCTGCTCGGCCGCGTTCGCCCGGAGCCTGCCGAGGCTGCGGTCGGTGAGCCGGTGCAGCCCCGACTTGAGGTCGCCGCGGCGGCCCGCGCGGATGTCCTCGGCCAGCCGGGCGTGGCTGAGCCCCACGGCGCGGCCGATCCAGTCACAGGCCTCGGCGGCGGCGCGGTGGGCGCCCGGCGTCGCGCGGGCGCCGGTGGCCATCGCGACGAGGACGAGCGCGCCGGGGCCGCTGCCGAACCGGGCGGTCAGCAGGCTGTCACGGCGCGGCTCGCCCCGGTACCGCGCGGAGTCGCCCCGCATGGACGCGGCGCGCAGGGTGCAGCTGCCGTACCGCGCCCCGTCCAGGACGGTGTCGGCGACGAGATCCTCCAGCTCGTCCGGATCGGCGACGGGCAACGCGGTGGGCTCCGCCTCATAGGTGGGCGGACCTTCACCGACATAAACGACAGAGACCGGCGGGGGCGCGTCCGCGCGGGGGGCGGGTCCGGGGGGCCCGGGGGCGGTGGTCCGGGGCTGGACCATCCCGGGCGGCTCCGGGGGTGCCGTGTCCGGCTGGGTCGCCCCGGGTGGCTCCTGGGCCGCCGTGCCGGGGCCGGTCGGGGGTTCCGTAGGGCGGGACGCGTCGGTCGGGGGGCGGGGCGGGGTGGCCGGGGATCGGGGTGGTGGGATCGTGTCCGGTGGAGCCGCCACCGCTCCGGCCGAGGCGAAACGGTCGTCCAGGGTGTCCGCGGTCGCGGCCGGCCCGGTGTCGCCGGCGGCCGCGTCTTCGTACAGCTGACCCCACCAGTCGTCCTCTTGGGCCGGGCGACGGGTGGGCTTCTCCCCCTGCTGGCTCATGCCCTCATTGTCCACAGCACGGGCCCCACGAAAACGGGGCATCGGGAAAATCAGCCGCGCAAAGATCCGCCGGGCGGCCCCACCCCCCACGGGAAGGACGCCCGGCGGACCGGTTCAGGTGATCAGTCGAACTGGCGCACGTCGTAGGCCCGTGTGACGGTCTGGGTCACCGCGTTGCCCCGGGAGTCGGTCAGCCGGACCTTCAGCGTGACCTGCCGGCCCCCGGCACCGGCATGGCCCACGGTCGCGCTCCACGCGCCGCCGTGCCGCGCGGTCCGCGCCTCGGTCCAGGTCTCGCCGCCGTCGTACGAGTAGGACAGCGCGACCTTCGTCAGCGCCCCGGGCCGGTACCCCGCGTGCCCCGTCGCGGCGATGCCGATCCGCCGGCCGTCCGCGGCGGCGAGGGTCTTGAGCCCGTCCTCCGGCAGCGTCAGCCGCGGGAAGAGCAGCGGCAGACCCTGCGAGTACACGTCCTCGTCGCGGTGCGAGCGGAACGACCAGGTGGTCTGCGTCCCGGTCGAACGGTTCCAGACCTTCGAGCCGATCTTCGCGGTGCGCAGGGTCAGTTCGTACGCCGCGTCCTGCGCGGGCACCTCGAAGACGCCGTACGGCCAGCCCGTGTCACCGACGACCTCGCCGTCCCTGGTGAGCGTCAGCCCGCCGACGTCGCCGAACCCGCCCTGGACGCCCAGGTGCCGGCCGTCCCCCCAGAACCCGGGGGCCACGCCGATGACGTCGCCCTGGCGCTCCGCCGCGAGGGCAGGCGCGCCGGAGTCGTCGAGCGGGGCCGTCGGGGCGAGGACGCCGCCGTACCACTCCTCGGTGCGCCGCTCTCCCTTCCGGTACGTCCGCACCGGGTCGATCATGAACTCGCCCCAGGGGAAGGCGCTGGAGACCCGGTGGCCCCAGCCGGTGGTGCCCGCCGAGTAGTACTCGGTGCGCCGCGACGGCGCGGCGACGCTCTCGATGTCCGCGAAGGAGGCGGCGAGCCCGGAGGGCCGGGTGGCCGCGGGCAGGTCGACGTAGTCGGCGGCGGTGCCCATCGCCCGGTACGTCGCCCGGTCGGCGGCGAGGTCGCGGTCGCGGACGCGGTAGGTGCGGGCCGCGCCGACGGGACCGGTCTCGGGGAAGGCGAGGTTGTACATGAACGGGCTGTTCGCGGTCGCCTTCCACCGCAGGGTGGTGGCCCCGGCCGCGATCCGCGCGGCGAGCGCCTTCCCCTCGGCCGTCGCCACGCCGATCATCGGCAGCGGGCCCCCGGCGAGTCCGGCGGACGGGTACCAGCGCCCGGCGGCGGCACGGTAGATGACGACGCCCTCGGCCCCGGCCGCCTTCGCCGCGGTGGCGACGGCGCCCGCGCCGGCGCCCTCGGGGAGTTCGACGAGGGCGAGCCTGCCCTCGACCCCGGCGGCGGCCAGCTCCTGCGCCGTGCCGGACCCCGCGTCGACGATCCGCGCGCTGCCGGTGCCGTCGAGGTTGGCGGAGCCGGTGGAGCCGGTCCACGGGTGCAGCGACGGTCCGCCCGCGACGGCGAACTCGGTGAACTGCGGTGCGGCGGCCCGCCAGAAGCTGTCGAACTCGAACGTGCCGTCGCTCGCCCGGCCGGTCACTCCGGCGTAGTAGGAGCGGATCGTGCGGCTGCCCGCGGCGGTCCCCGCGTGCAGCCACGTCCCGTCCCAGCTGCGGGCGAACCCGAGGGTCGCACCGCGTACTTCGGACCGCTTGTCGGTCGTGACGCTCAGCTTGTGGGCGGTACGTGCGTCGAGCACGACCGTGGTGTCCTCGCGCAGGTCGAGCTGGGGCCGGGCCAGGTAGGTGAGGGAGTCGAGGAGCGTACCGGCCTGCTCCGGGGTGCCGATGAAGGCGGAGAGGAAGTAGGCGCCGGGGCGCAGGCGGTAGGTCTGGTCGGTGGCTCCCTCGTTCGGACGGCGCTCGCCGGTTGCGGTGTCGGTCCCGATGACGTCGAGGGAGGAGGGGCCGTCGGCCGGCTTCCCCTGACGGTCGGTCAACTTCACGCGGAGCGTGACCGTCTCGGGCTCGACGTACAGCGAGAACGGGGTGGAGACGTGCACGCCGCCCGGCCCGGTGGCGAGCACGCGCCCGGTGACGTCCCCGTACTGGGCCGCCTTGAGGGATGCCGTGGGGTCGAGCCGCAGCGGGACCTCCGCGGTGCCGCCGGCCGGGACGGTGACGGTCCGCGCGCCGGGCCTCGCCACGGGAGAGCGGACGGCCGAGCCGTCGTTGCCGGTGACACCGGCCACGGACAGCGCCAACGTCACTGATGTGGCTGTGGTGTTGGTGTACGGGACGGTGACCGTGGTGCGGTCGCTGGGGTCCTGCGGCCAGGAGAAGGTGCCGCCCTGGACGGCGCCCGCGCCGAGCACCGTCGCGTCGACGGCGGCCCCGGCGTCCAGCCGCCCGCCGCCGGTCTCGCGGACGTCGCCGGGGATGCCGGTGTCGGCGGAGGAGACGAGGGCCGACTTGACCTGCCCCGCGCTCCAGTCGGGGTGGCGCTGCCGCACGAGGGCGGCGGCGCCCGCGACGTGCGGCGCCGCCATCGACGTACCGCTCATGGACCGGTACGCGTACACGCCACGGCCGCCCGCGGAGGCTGCGGTGATGTCGACGCCCGGGGCGGCTATCTCGGGCTTGAGGGTGTGGGTGCGCCGCACCGGGCTGCGGCTGGAGAAGCTCGCGGTGGCGTCGGAGCCGTCGACGGCGCCGACGGTGAGCACCTCGGGGACGCAGCCGGGCGAGGAGACCGAGTTGAGGCTCGGGCCCGCGTTGCCCGCGGCGATCACGAAGAGGGTGTGCGGCGCCGAACGGGCCAGTTCCTGGGTGGCCTGGGCCATCGGGTCGGAGCAGTCCAGCTCCTCGGGGTTGCCGAGGCTCATGGAGACGACGTCGGCGCCCTTGGCGACGGCCCACTGCATACCGGCGATGATCCAGGACGTGGCGCCGGAGCCGCTGTCGTCGAGGACCTTGCCGTTGAGCAGGGTGGCGGCGGGCGCGACGCCCTTCTCCTTGCCGCCGCCGGCCGCACCGGTGCCGCCGACCGTGGAAGTGGTGTGCGTGCCGTGGCCCTGGTGGTCGCCGGTGTCGGCGGCGTCGGTGAAGTTCTCGGAGTCGGCGACGCGGCCCTTGAGGTCCGGGTGGTCGGTGTCGACCCCGGTGTCCAGGACGGCCACCGTGGTGCCCTTGCCGTCGTAACCGGCGGCCCAGGCGCGGTCGGCGTGGATCTGCCGCGTCGACCGGTCCAGCAGGGCCCGCGCCTTGGCGTCGAGCCAGACCTTCTTCAGGTCGCCCGCCGCGCGGGAGCGGCGCGTGGTGACGTCGGCCCAGAAGTCGGCGGCCCGCTTCTTGTCGGCCTTCAGGGCGACGCCGTCGACGGGGTCGAGGACGAGCCCGCGGCGGGCGCCGCGCGGCGCGGCGGGCACGGCGCGCGCGACGTCGACCGAGGTGTCGTACGTGGCGATGAGCGGCAGGGTCGCGCTGTGCGCGTCGTCGTATCCCTGCCGGATCAGGCCGGTGACGTTGAAGAGCTGCTCGTCGACGCGGCCCGCGGCGATCGCCTGCAACGCGCCGTCCGGGTAGACGTACAGGTCCTTGCCGGACTGCCGGGTCTGCACCACCGGGGCGCCGCCGGGGCCGGTCGGCAGCGCGGTGGCGGTGCTGCGGCCCGCGGCGTCGGTGGTGACGACGACCCGGTCGCCGGTCACCAGGGTGACCGTCGCGGTGCTCCCGCCGGCCGCCGCGGCGGCGGCGCTGCCGGTCAGAGGGCGGCCGCCGGCCGGGGCACTCCCCTCTCGTGCCCCGGCCGGAGCGGCCGCGGTAGCGGCGAGCGTGGCGGCGAGCGCCGCGCCCAGGACCGTGCGCGCTGTCCGGCGCATGGCTCTCCCCCTGTGAAAAAGCGCAGGTGAATACGGAACGAACGCCGTATTCCCGGCGGGTGTCGGTGCGTGCGGTGGCGCCACATTGGCAGAGTGACGGGCGGTACAGGGAAGATGGGCGCGGCGGGTTTGTGCCGTGGCCGGTTCCCGCCAGGGACGGCGACGGGAGGGACGGAGCCGTACCGACGGGACGGGAGGGGCAGCGCGGCATGCTGGGTGCGATAGGTCTGGACGAGGTGCACGAGTCGGCGTACCGCGCCCTGGTGGCGGTGGGCGCGGCCGATGTCTCCGATCTGGCCCGGCGCCTCGCGCTCGCCGAGTACGACGCCGAGATCGCGCTGCGCCGCCTGGAGCGGCACGGCCTGGCCGCCCAGTCCTCGGCGCGGCCCGGCCGCTGGGTCGCCGCCCCGCCCGGGGTCGCCCTCGGCGCCCTGCTCACCCAGCGCCGGCACGATCTGGAGCAGGCGGAGCTGGCCGCGGCGCTCCTCGCCGAGGAGTACCGGGCCCAGGCCGCGGAGCCCGCGGTGCACGACCTGGTCGAGGTGGTGACCGGCGCGGCCGCGGTCTCGCAGCGCTTCCTGCAGATCCAGCTGGGCGCCACCGCGGAGGTCTGCGCGCTGGTCACCGGCAACCCGATCGCCGTGACCGGCATGGAGAACGAGGCGGAGCCGCAGGCCGTCAGCCGCGGCGTCGGCTACCGCGTCGTCATCGAGCGGGAGGTCCTCTCGCTGCCGACCGGCCTCACCGAGCTGTCCGCGGCGATCGGCCGCGCCGAGCAGGTCCGCGTCCTGGACCGGGTGCCGACGAAGCTGGTGATCGCCGACGGCGCGCTGGCGCTGGTGCCGCTGGTCTCCCGCGCCTCGGAGCCGGCCGCGCTCGTCGTGCACGCCAGCGGCCTGCTCGAATCCCTCTCCGGGCTGTTCGAGGCGGTCTGGCGCCAGGCGCTGCCGCTGCGGCTCGGGGAGCACGGGCGGGTGGAGGAGGCGGGCCGGGCCGGGCCGGACGGCACCGACCTGGAGATCCTCTCGCTGCTGCTGGCGGGGCTGACCGACGTGAGCGTGGCCAAGCAGCTCGACCTGGGGCTGCGGACGGTGCAGCGCCGGGTGAAGCGGCTGATGGAGCTGGCCGGGGTGACGACCCGGCTGCAACTGGGCTGGCACGCGTACGAGCGGGGCTGGGTGGCGCGCTGAGGCGGGGCCCGGAGGGGCGCGAGGCCTCGGCTCACCCTCTGATCTGCGCGTTCGCCGCGTCTGGGGGACCCTGGGGCCATGGGAGCGTGGGAACTCCTGCTGGTCGGGGCCGTGCTGGCGCTCGGCCTGTGCGGGGTACTGGTGCCGGGGGTGCCCGGGTCCTGGCTGGTGTGGGCCGGGGTCGCCGTCTGGGCGCTGCGCGATCCGCACGGCCTGGCCTGGGGCGTCCTCGTGGGCGCCACCGCCGTCCTGCTCGCCGCGCAGGTGCTGCGCTGGCTGCTGCCGCCGCGGCGGCTGCGGCAGGCGGGGGCCACGCGGGCGCTCGCGCTCTGGGCGGGCGCGGGGGCCCTGGCCGGGTTCTGCGTGCTCCCGGTGATCGGCGCGATCCCCGGCTTCGTGGGCGGTATATACGCGGCGGAACGGCTGCGGCTCGGCAGCCACGGGGACGCCGTGGCCTCCACCAGGACGGCCATGCGGGCGGGCGGCTCCAGCGTGCTGGCCGAACTGTTCGCGTGCCTGCTGATCGTCGGGGCGTGGGCGGGAGCGGTGATCTGGGGCTGACGCGGCTCCCCGCGCGTCCCGGGGGTGCGGGCCGGGGGTGCGGGCCGGGGCCGGGACGCCCGTCGTGTCCCTCGGTGGGGCCGGTAGGCTCGACGACCGTGACGGTGACACGGGTGGGACGCACGGGACCAAGGGGGCTCCCCGGGGCCCCGCGCGGTCGGGAGGCGTGAGCCGTGGACCACATACAGCAGTGGGCGGGCGGCGGGGACGACGCCGCGCTGTGGCTGGTGCGGACCGACGCCGGGCCCGGCCCTGCGGCGGACGCGGGCGTCCTCGACGCCGACGAGCGGCGGCGCGCCGCCGCCTTCGCCTTCGACCGGCACCGGCTGCGGTACGTGAACGCGCACGTGGCGCTGCGCCGCGTCCTGGGCGAGCGGCTGGACCGCGCGCCCGGCACGCTGCGCTTCGTGCGGCTGCCCTGCCCGGGCTGTGGCGAGCCGCACGGCCGCCCGGCCCTTGCCGACGCCCCCGGGCTGCACTTCTCCCTCTCCCACAGCGGTGATCTGGCGCTGGTGGCGCTCGCCGCGGTGCCGGTCGGCGCGGATGTGGAGGAGCTGACCCAGTCCCTGGCCGCCGACGACCTGGCCGGGGTGCTGCACCCGCGGGAGCGGGCCGAACTGGCGGCGCTGGCCGGCCCCGCGGAGCGGCGTCTTGCCGTGTCCCGTGCCTGGGTCCGCAAGGAGGCCTACCTCAAGGGCATCGGCACGGGCCTGTCCCGCTCCCCCGACCTCGACTACGTAGGAACGCTGCCGGGCTCCCCCGGCGCGCCCGGCGGCTGGTCGCTGCGGGACGTCCCGGTCCCCGCCGGATACGCGGCGGCGGTGGCGCTGAGCCCCGCGTGACGGGCGGCGCACGCGGAGACCGCCCCGGTGCGCCTACAGCGAGCCCTCCAGGGTCAGCAGCCGCACCTTGCGCTCCAGCCCGCCCGCGTAGCCGGTGAGCGCCCCGCCGGCGCCGATCACCCGGTGGCAGGGGCGCACGATGAGCAGCGGGTTGGCGCCGATCGCGCCGCCGACGGCCCGCACGGCGACACCGGAGGCGCCGATCCGGGCGGCGACGGCGCCGTAGGAGGTGGTCGCGCCGTACGGCACCTCGTCGAGCGCGTCCCACACGCGCCGCCGGAACTCCGTGCCCCGGGGCCGCAACTCGACGTCGAACTCCTTGAGCTCACCGGCGAAGTACGCGTCCAGCTGGTCCGCGACCGCGGTGAACGGCGCCGGGTCGCGCACCGGCCCGTCCCGCAGCTGCTCGACCGTCCGCCCGCCCTTCTGCCCGGGCACGGACAGGGACGTGAGCGCGCCGGCGGCGTCACCGGTCAGCAGCAGCTCGCCTAGCGGGCTGGCGAGGGTGGTGTAGTACGTGGTCGCGCTGGGAGTGTTCACAACTGTCCTTCTGCGATGAGGTGGTGGCGGGCGTACGACCGCCAGGGCCGCCAGGCGTCGGCGGCGATGCCGTCACCGGGCACGGCGACGTCCGGGTCGCCGAGGGCGCGCAGCCGGATGAGGGCCGCGGTGCGCGCGTCCAGGCCGGGCAGCCGCCGCAGCGCCGCCTCGGCGTCGTCACGGTCGGCGCCCGGGCCGAGGTTCAGGCCGCCGCCGGCGAGGGCGCGGGCGAGCGCGCCGAGCGTGCCGGGTTCGCCGGCGAGGGCGTCCGGCGCGGGGAAGACCAGGTGCAGCCCGCCGCAGGGGGCGTCGAGCCGCTTGCCGTACCGCTCGACGAGCCGCGCGGACTCCTGCGGCCCGGCGACCGTCCGCACCGCCAGCTCCTCCGGGTCGGCGGCGCCCGGCGAGCGCAGGCCCGGCCGGGCGGCCGCCGCCGCGGCGAGCCGCGGGTCGGCGCCGAGCCGTGCGTCGATCGCGTACGGGTCGCTGTCCAGGTCGAACAGGCGCCGCAGCCGGCCCACGGCGGTGGTCAGGTCCCGCAGGTCGGTCAGGTGGATACGGGCGTCGAGCCAGCCGCCGCGGTGCTCGGCCCGCGCGCCGGGCTGCTCGTGCCCGGCCTCGTCGACGGAGACGATGCCCGTGCCGTACGGCAGCCGCAGCACCCGGCGGTACGTGCGCGCGCCGCGCTCCCCCGTGGCCTCCTCGACGCCGGGCAGGAGTTCGGCGCCGAGCAGGTCGAAGACGGGGCCCGCCCGGTAGGGGCCGCGGTGGGCCAGGCGCAGCGGGATCCCGGCGGTGGCGGCGACGGTCCGCCGCTCGCCGGCCCGGCCGGGGGCGTCGGTGCGCAGCTGCGTGGGCGTGCGGGCGTACACCTCCCGGATGGTGTCGTTGAACTGGCGGACGCTGGCGAACCCGGCGGCGAACGCGATCTCCGTGACCGGCAGCGGTGTCGTCTGGAGCAGGACCCGTGCGGTGTGCGCCCGCTGGGCGCGGGCGAGGGCGACCGGGCCCGCGCCCACCTCCGCGGTGAGCTGGCGCTGGACCTGGCGTGCGCTGTACCCGAGCCGCCCGGCGAGGCCGCCGACCCCCTCCCGGTCGACGACGCCGTCCCCGATGAGCCGCATCGCGCGGCCGACGACGTCCGCGCGCACGTTCCACGCGGCGGAGCCGGGTACGGCGTCCGGGCGGCACCGGCGGCAGGCCCGGAACCCGGAGCTCTGGGCGGCGGCGGCGGAGGCGTAGTAGCGCACGTTGTGGCGTTTGGGGGTGACCGCGGGGCAGCTCGGGCGGCAGTAGATGCCGGTGGTCCGGACGGCGAAGAAGAACTCGCCGTCGAACCGGGCGTCCCGGCTGCGGACGGCTTCGTAGCGGGTGTCTTCTGGGGTGGTCACGGGTCCAGTGTGCGCTTGCGCTCCGCTTGGGGCTGGCGGAAATCGGACGCGGGGTTCGCCCCGCGCCCGGGGGGGCCGTCCTTCGGCTAACCGGCCGGTGAGGGCCGATCGCGCAGTTCCCCGCGCCCCTCAAGGGCCGTCGTTCGACTGACCGGCCGGTGGGGGCTTGGCGCGCAGTTCCCCGCGCCCCTGAAGGGTCGTCGTTTGGCTCACCGGCTGGTGGGGGCTTGGCGCGCCGTTCCCCGCGCCCCTCAAGGGTTGTCGTTCGACTAACCGGCTGGTGGGGGCTTGGCGCGCCGTTCCCCGCGCCCCTCAAGGGGCGTCGTTCGGCTCACCGGCTGGTGGGGGCTTGGCGCGCCGTTCCCCGCGCCCCTCAAGGGCCGTCGTTCGGCTGGCCGGGCGGTGGGGGCTTGGCGCGCCGTTGCCCGCGCCCCTCAGAGGCAGTCTCTCGACTGACGCGCCGTCGTGGTTGCTCGCGCAGTTCCCCGCGCCCCTGGAGCATGCGGCTTCGCCGCAGCCCCATGAGATGGCGCACGTAGTGCGCATCTCAGGGGCGCGGGGAACTGCGCGAGAAGCCCCACCGGGCCCGCAGCCGAAGACGGGGGCGCTCGCAGTGCGCCCTTCAGGGGCGCGGGGAACTGCGCGACCAGCCCCCACCGGGCCGCAGCCGGGTGACCGCCCCGGGTCCCTGAGGCGCGGGCGGGTCAGGCGTGGCGGCCGCGCTTCGCTTCCAGGGCCGCGCGCCCGAGCGCCCCACGCTGCTTGAACTCCCGCCGCATCTCCCCCCGCAACCTCGCATCCGTCCGGGCGGCCAGCCGCTGGTTCTCCCGGAGGAGCTTGCGGTAGCTGTCGAGGCGGCGCTGATGGAGCGCCCCGTCATCCACCGCGGCGAGCACCGCGCAGCCGGGCTCCACGGTGTGCGCGCAGTCCTGGAAGCGGCAGTCCCGCGCCAGTTCCTGGATCTCCGCGAAGACCTGCCCGACCCCGCTCTGCGCGTCGTAGAGGCCGACGCCGCGCAGCCCGGGCGTGTCGATGAGGACGCCGCCACCGGGGAGCGCGAAGAGGTTGCGGGTGGTGGTGGTGTGGCGGCCCTTGCCGTCGACGTCACGGACGGCCCGGACGTCCATCTCCTCGGCGCCCAGGAGCGCGTTGGCGAGGGTCGACTTCCCGGCGCCCGACTGCCCGAGCAGCACGGCCGTGCCGTCGGCGACGGCGGCCCGCAGGACGTCGGTGCCGTCGCCGTCGTGGGCGCTGACGGGCAGCACCTGGACGCCGGGCGCGCTGGTCTCGACGTCGGCGACCAGGTACGCCAGCGTGACGGGGTCGGGCACGAGGTCCGCCTTGGTGAGCACGACCAGCGGCTGCGCGCCGGACTCCCAGGCGAGCGCCAGGAACCGTTCGATCCGCCCGAGGTCGAGTTCGGCGGCGAGGGAGACGGCGATGACCGCCTGGTCCACGTTGGCGGCGAGGATCTGTCCCTCGGACCGCTTGGAGGAGGTGGAGCGCACGAAGGCGGTGCGGCGCGGCAGGTACGCCTGGACGTAGCGCGGATCGTGGTCGTCGGGGTCGACCGCGGCCCAGTCGCCGGTGCAGATGACTTTCATGGGGTCGCGCGGTACGACGTACTCGGTGTCGGCGTGCACGATCCCCTCGGGCGTGACGAGATCGCACCGCCCGCGGTCGACGCGCAGCACCCGCCCGGGCACGAGGCCGCGCCCGGCGAACGGGGCGAACGCGGCGGCCCAGTCGGAGTCCCAGCCGTAGGGGGCGAGGACGGAGTGGTCGAAGCGGAGAGACAAGGGGTGACCCTTCGAAGGGCGGCCCCGGCGACGGAGGAGGAGCGCGACGGCTCAGCCGGTGGCCACGGAGGTGGACGAGATGAACTTCCGGATGCGGGCAGCGCCCGTCGCCATGACAGTCATCGGTCTCCACCTCCCTGATCCCGGCGAGATCTGCGATCTCGGCTCTCGTCGTGCCTGGTCCCTCACGCTCCCGGGTGGCTGACCGCCCGGGAACGAGAGGACCGTATCCCCGGGCGCGGACGGCGCGCCACTTCTTTTTCGCCGCCCCGGCCCCCGCCCGCGTCCGCGCCGCGCCGGGGGGTCAGTCCGCGGCCTTCGCCTGGGCGGAGATGCCGCCGTCCACCGGCATCGCGGAGCCCGTGACGAAGGAGGACCGGTCGCTGCAGAGCCAGAGCGCGGCCTGTGCGATCTCGACGGGCGACGCCATGCGCTTCTGGATCTGCGGGGCGATGAACGCGCTCTCCAGCACCGGTAGTTGCCGGACCGCTTCGTCGATCATCTCGCTGCGGGTGGTGCCCACGACGAGCGCGTTGACGCGGATGCCCTGCTGCCCGTACTCGGCGGCGGCGCCGCGGGTGATGCCGAGGACGGCGTGCTTGGCGGCGACGTAGGCCACGGACGCGCCGGTGGCGTACCGGCCGGCCGTGCTGCTGGTGTTGACGATGGAGCCGCCCCCGCCGGCCAGCATCACCGGCAGCTGCTGCTTCATGCAGTTCCAGACGCCGCCCGCGTTCACGTCCATCGTGCGGGCGAACACGTCGTCGTCCGTCTCGTGCAGCGGGCCGTCCAGGGTGGCGTAGCCGGCGTTGTTGAAGGCGCAGTCGAGTCCGCCGAAGCGGTCCACGGCCGTGCCGACGGCGCGGCGCGCGTCGTCCGGCCGGGTCACGTCGCCGACGGAGGCCGCGGCGCGTCCGCCGTCCGCCTCGATCTCCGCCACCAGCGCCGCCAGCGGGTCACCGCGCCGCGCCATCAGGACGACGGCGGCGCCTTCCCGGGCGAAGAGGCGCGCGGCGGCGGCCCCGATCCCGCTCGACGCCCCGGTGATCATCGCCACCCGGCCCGCGAGGAGCCCCGTGTGCCGTCCGTCCCCGTTGTCTCGCTCAACTTGTTGGATCATCGTGCGAGCATACGGACAAGTCGGTCGTCAGTCGCTCAATTCCTTCTCCAGGTGCGGCTGTTGGGCCGCCCCAATCGGGGTGGCGAGGAGGGCCTCGGTCACTTGCCGGACGCTGTCCACCGCCGTGCGGTCGCCGCAGCGCAGCGCGGTGTTGGCGGCGAGCAGCACCGCGTCGAGCTGGAAGGCCGCGAGTGCGGCGGCGTCGGGGGACGCGCCGGTGGCGTGCC
The DNA here is from genome assembly GCF_044465085.1 of Streptomyces sp. NPDC049813. Classification (NCBI taxonomy): domain Bacteria; kingdom Bacillati; phylum Actinomycetota; class Actinomycetes; order Kitasatosporales; family Streptomycetaceae; genus Streptomyces; species Streptomyces sp. NPDC049813. The sequence continues at coordinate 329,861 of NZ_JBITLI010000003.1, forward strand.
GCACTTCCCCGGCGAGCAGTCGCCGCCAGTCGCGCTGGCCCGCGAACAGCGCGTCGTGGACCGGGCCCGGGCGACCGTCGAAGGCCGCCTGGTTCGCCGCCCAGAAGCAGCCGCCCGGGAAGAGCGGCTCGGACGCGTAGCCGATCCACGCCTCGACCAGGGCCCGCAGCCGCGCGGCTCCGCGCCCGGCGCTCAGCGCGGGCCGGACCACGGCCTCGTCGAAGACTTTGCGCGCGTGCTCGGCCGTGGCGGTCTGGAGGTTCTCCTTGGTGGCGAAGAGGGTCTGGACACCGCTCTTGCTGAGGCCGAGCCCGGTGGCGAGCGCCCCGAAGCTGAGTCCGTCCAGGCCCTCCACCGAGGCGACGTCGACGGCCCGGCGCAGGATCGTCCGCCGCGACCGGGCCCCGCGCAGCAGCCGCCGGTCCCCGCTCTCCTGGTCCGTCGTCTCGCTCATGGCGGCATTCTTCCAGAGGCCTTGCCGAAAGCGTACGTACGACCGTACGTTTTCTTTATGGACTCCACGGAACAGGCCGAGGCCGCCCTGGACAGCATCCGCATGCTCAAGCTGGCGCACGCGCTGGCGCGCGCCAAGAGCCGGCAGGACGTGCCCGCGGCACTGCGCTGCCTGCACCCCGACATGACGCTCCGGGCGCCGGCCTTCGGCTCGCTGGCGCGCGGACTCGCCGCCAACGAGAAGGCGCTGACCGGCTTCTTCGCCTCGTTCCCCGACTACGAGGTCACCCTGGAGGGCCACGCGACCGGCGCGGGGACGCTGGTGTGCTGGGGGACGGCGCGGATGACCATGACCGGCGACCGGTTCGGGGTGCGGCCGAGCGGACGCCGTGCCGTGCTGCCGGTCGACATCCGGTTCGGCTTCCGGGACGGGCTGATCGCCGACGAGCGGTTCTGCTTCGACCTGGCCGAGCTCTGCGCGCAGTCGGGGGTCTCGACGGACGCCGTCCGGGCCACGCTCTTCGCCGACGGGAGGCGATGACGATGACGGGCGACCCCCGGGTCAAGGACGTCGCGCCGCCGCGTACCGTCCGGCTCTTCGACATGGTCGTCGACCTGGACCCGCGCCGTGACTTCGGTGCGGGACCGCTGGGGCGGCGGGTGTTCTTCGGCTCCGCGGGCGGCACGTTCGACGGGCCACGGCTGCGCGGGGACGTGCTGCCCCTGGGCGGCGACTGGGGCCTGTTCCGCCCGGACGGCGTGCTGGCGCTGGACGTCCGGCTGCCGCTGCGCACGCACGACGGCGACCTCGTGCACATGACGTACGGCGGCCGGTGGGTCACGCCGCCCGAGGCGCGGGCCGACGTGGCGGACCCGGACCGGCGCCACCTCGTCGATCCCGCGCGCTACTACTTCCGCACGAACCCGCTCTTCGAGACGGGCTCGCAGCGGTACGCGTGGCTCAACGACGTGGTGTGCGTCGGCTCGGGCTACCTGGTGGCGGGCGGGATCGCCTACCGGGTCTCCCAGCTGCTGTGACCCGCGCCGGGGCCACACCTCACACCGGCAGGCCCCGCGGCTCCTTGACGCGCTTCATGATGATCTGCGAGTTCACCTCGGTCACCCCGTCGAGGGTGGTGAGCCGCTCGATCCACAGCCGCTCGTACGCGGCCAGGTCCGCGACCGCGATGCGCAGCAGGCAGCCGGGGCTGCCGAAGAGGCGGTAGGCCTCGATGACGTCCGGGATGTCCTGGAGGGCCCGCTCGAAGGCCTCGACGGCGGCGCGGTCGCGGCGCACCTCGATGGAGACCAGGACCTCGAAGCCGCGGCCGACCGCGGCCGGGTCGACGACCGCGCGGTACCCCTGGATGACGCCGTCCTTCTCCAGCTGGCGGACGCGGCGCAGACAGGGCGACGGGCTCAGGCCGACCCGCTGGGCCAGCTCCTGGTTGCTGAGGCGCCCGTCGTCCTGGAGCTCGCGCAAGATATGCAGGTCGATCCGGTCCATGACGCAATTCTGCGCCATGGAACAGCCGGACGTCGGCCATGATTCGCAATCCGATTGCGCCTCGCTGGAATTATCCTTGCTGGAGATCGAACATGTGCGCGCCCTGCCCCGGTGGCGCACCCCTTCCCCCTTCGCGAGGCAGCCCCCCATGGAACGCACCCGCGCGCCCAAGCGCATCACCCTCATCAGCACCGGCGGCACCATCGCCAGCCGCTGGCAGGGCACCGGTTACGCCGCCGACGCCGGCGGCGACACCGTGCTGGCCAGCGCGGCCGTGCCGGACGGGGTGGCGGTCGAGGTCGTCGACCTGTTCAACGTGAACAGCTCGCGGATGACCAGCGAGCGGCAGCTGACCCTGCTGCGCACCGTGCGGGAGGTCCTCGCCGACCTGGAGGTGGACGGCATCGTCGTCACCCACGGCACGGACACCCTGGAGGAGTCCGCGTTCCTGCTCGACCTGCACCACGACGATCCGCGCCCGGTGGTGTTCACCGGGGCGCAGAAGCCGCTCGGCGCCACCGACGGCGACGGCCCCGGCAACATGTACGACGCGCTTCAGGTCGCCGCGGACGCGCGGGACCTGGGCGTCCTGGTCGTCTTCGACGGGCGGGTGCACGCCGCGCGCGGCACCGTGAAGACGCAGACCCTCGCCGCGAACGCGTTCGCCGACCCGTCGGCCGGGCCGCTGGGCCGCCTCGGCTTCGGCCGGGTGGACATCCGCACCGGTCCGCAGCGCCCCGAGCCGCTGCCGGCCCCGCGGGAGGCGGCGGGGACACCGCGCGTCGACATCGTCATGCACCACAGCGACGCCGACCCGGCGCTCTTCGAGGCCGCGCTCGCGGCCGGCGCGCGGGGCGTCGTGCTCGTCGCGACGGGCGCGGGCAACGCGACGCCCGCGTTCGTCGACGCGGTCGCGGCCGCCGTGCGCCGCGGTGTCCTGGTCGCCGTCAGCACCCGGGTCCCGGCCGGGCCGCTCGCCGAGATCTACACCGGGGGCGGCGCCGTCGACCTGGTCGCCGCGGGCGCCGTGCTCTCCGGCACCCTGCGCGCGGGCCAGACCCGGATCGCGGTGCTCGCCGCGCTCCTGGCGGACGCGGCCCCCGCCGCCCGCCCCGCGCTGCTGCGCCGGCTGATCGCCGCGCCGCTGTCCGGTGAGGGCGCGGCGGACGCCGAGCGGGCGGCCTGAGGCCCTGGGGGGCGGCCGGAGGGTCTGAGGGGCGGGCGCCCCTCAGACCTCCACGGCTTCCTCGTTCGGGGCGAGGCTGTCCATGAAGGAGCTGACCGAGAAGACGGCGCGGCCCGCGCCCGAGGGGCCGTAGCCGGGCGGGGACGAGAGCCCGAACTCGTCCATCGTCGAGCGGTAGGCGTCCAGGAGCCGGATGTGGTACTCCAGCGGGGCGCCGTTCGGGTTCTCCTTGCCGAGCGGCGTCGTCGGCTCCGGGCACCACGTGGTGAAGCGCGGGGTGATGCCGTTCGACATGAAGAAGCGCAGCCCCTCCGTGGTGGAGGCGATGGCCTCGTCGACCGTCGTGAAGCCGAAGGGCTGGGCCATCTCGACCCCGGCCACGAAGTTCGGGATCACGTTGCGGGCGCCGAAGACGTCGCGCGATTCGAGGATGCGCTTGTGCCACTCGTCGCGGCCGACGTACCGCTCCTTGCCGGGGCAGTACATCTTGAAGAGGTACTCGTCCCACACCTCGTAATTGGGGTGGTAGATCTGGATGCCGTAGTCCTTGAAGCGCTGGACGTCGTCCTTGGGCAGTGCCTGCGCGACGACCTTGCCGATCCAGCGGCCCGGGAAGTACTCCTCGATGGCCTTGGCGTACCGCCCGTAGAAGTCCGCCTCGTCCAGGCCCTGGACCTTCGAGGTGATCGCGCCGCCGGTGAGCGTGTAGGCGGTCGAGGCCTTCGCGGTGTCGTACTTGTCGATGATCTCCAGCGCCTCGAGGACCTCGTCGACGTCCTTGACGCCCGTGTAGGGCCGGCCCGCCGCCTTGTGCTGGCGCCAGTTGTGGTTGATGTCGCAGTACTGGCACTCCTCCTTGGCGCCGAAGTACTGGCAGACGCGGAACGCGGTCAGGTAGATCAGGTAGCCCCACTGGATGGTCGGGGCGACCTCCATGACCGACTTGCCGTTGGAGAGCTTGTGCCGGTAGTACTCCGGCATCGGGGGCACCCCGACGTCGGAGATCCGCTTGCCGTCGAGGTAGAGGCCGAGCATGCCGTCCTCGGAGGCCGCCACCCGGTAGGGCGACGAGGGGTTCACGCGGACCGAGACGACCGTGCGGCGCAGGTCGTAGGGGCCGCCGGTGAGGACGATCTCCTCGGGCGGGCGGCGCAGCGCGGCCTCGCCCAGCTCGGGCAGCGTGCCGTGGTCGAAGGAGAAGATGAAGTACGACTTCGGCTTGACCTCGCCGTCCTCGTTGTCACTGAGAGCCGAGGCGTCGAAGGCGACACCGCCGCGGAGCAGGTCCTCCTTGAAGACGGCCTCTTTGGGAACGTGCGGGAAGCGCTCCATCAGGTCCTCGACGAGTGCCGTGCGGCTCTGCATCCCGTTCTCCTTGCTCTACGACGTGCTTCTCCGACTGTCCTGACAGTCGCAGTTCGACACCTCACGGTATGCCCCCGCTTGTCGCTCAGCCCTGGCGGGTCCCCGCTCGCGCCACCACATGGGCGGGCGCGGTGATGCCGGGCGCCAGCAGCGGGTCCGCGGTGGGCGCTCCCCAGCGGGAGGTCAGCGGCAGGGTGCCGGCCCAGCGGCCGAGCTGGGCGTCCGGGGAGCGGCCGTCGTCCGGCGGGCCCGCGCTGATCTTGACCGAGGCCTCCTCCAGGGAGAGTTCGAGGACGGTCGTGGCGGCCAGCTCCTTGCGGTCCGGGCGGCGGGCGTACTCCCACTGGCCCGGCGCCGCGTGGTGGGTCAGCACGCGCAGCGCCTCGGTCTTCTCGGCGTCGTCGGCCAGGACGCGCGGCACGCCGTAGACCATCGCGGAGCGGTAGTTCACGCCGTGCTCGAAGACGGAGCGGGCCAGGACGAGGCCGTCGACGTGGGTGACGGTGACGCATATCTCGGTGTCCGGATCGGCCGCCAGACTGCGGCTGGCCACCGAGCCGTGCACGTAGAGCCGGCCTCCGTCGCGGCCGTAGACGGTCGGCAGGACCCGGGGCGCTCCGTCGACGATCACTCCCAGGTGGCAGACGAAGCCCGCGTCGAGGACGGATTCGAGGTCGGAGCGCTCGAAGCTCGCCTGTTCCTTCATGCGGCGCGGGCGGGTCCGGTCGGTGGGGGTGAGCGTGTGCGGCGGCTCGGTGTGCGTCATGGCCCGGACAGTACTCCCGGGCGGGCGTGATCCAATCTGCGGGACGCCCGCATCCGAGAGAGGCAGCCGCCGTGGCCGAGACCAGCTCCCACGCCCCCACCAACTGGGCCCGCAACATCACCTTCTCCACCGCGCGCCTGCACCGCCCGGAGTCCCTGGACGCGCTGCGCGGCCTCGTCGCGCGCAGTGCGCACATACGGGTCCTCGGCAGCGGCCACTCCTTCAACCGGATCGCCGACGTGGACGGCGGCCGCTCGGGCACCCTGGTCTCGCTCGCCGGGCTGCCGGGTGGCATCGAGATCGACTCGGCGGCGCGGACCGTGCGGGTCGGCGGCGGCGTGCGCTACGCGGAACTCGCCGCCGAGCTGTACGCGCACGGGCTCGCCCTGCCCAACATGGCGTCGCTGCCGCACATCTCGGTCGCCGGGTCCGTGGCGACCGGCACCCACGGCTCCGGGGTGGGCAACGCCTCCCTGGCCGAGGCGGTGCGCGCCGTGGAGCTGCTCACCGGGGACGGCGAGACGCTCACGCTGGCGCGGGGCGACGCCGGGTTCGAGGGCGCCGTCGTCTCGCTCGGCGCCCTGGGGATCGTGCTGTCGCTCACCCTCGACGTGGAGCCCGCCTTCGAGGTGGCCCAGCACGTCTTCGGACGGTTGCCCTTCGAGGGGCTCGATTTCGCGGCCGTCGCCTCGGCCGCGTACAGCGTGAGCCTGTTCACCGGCTGGCGCGGCCCGCACTTCGACCAGGTGTGGGTGAAGCGGCGGCTGCCCGAGCCGCTCGCCTTCCCCTGGGCGCGGCCCGCGGCCGAGGCGCGACACCCGGTGCCGGGGATGCCCGCCGTGCACTGCACCGAGCAGTTCGGCGTGCCCGGGCCCTGGCACGAGCGGCTGCCGCACTTCCGGGCCGCGTTCACGCCCAGCAGCGGCGAGGAGTTGCAGTCGGAGTACCTGCTGCCGCGCGAGCACGCCACGGCGGCGCTGCACGCGCTCGACGCGGTGCGGGAGCGGATCGCGCCGGTGCTCCAGGTGTGCGAGGTGCGGACCGTCGCGGCCGACACGCAGTGGCTGAGCCCCGCCCACGACCGGTCCACGGTCGCCTTCCACTTCACGTGGGTGGCGGACACCGAGCGGGTGCTGCCGGTGGTGTCGTTCGTCGAGGACCGGCTGCGGGAGTTCGCTCCGCGGCCGCACTGGGGCAAGGTGTTCACGGCCGCGCCCGAGCAGGTCGTCGCGGGCTATCCGCACGCCGCCGACTTCGCGGCGCTCGTCCGGCGCCTCGATCCGCGGGGCACGTTCACCAACGCGTTCGTCCGGGCGCTGCTGCCGCGCTGAACCGGGGCCGGGAGCAAGGGTTTCGCGGCCTGCCCGGGACGGGCCACGAGGACTTCCGCGCGAGTTGTTGGACTTCCGTTCTCCTGTGGTGGCGCCGCCCGGGCGACGGGGTAACGCTTCCCGGGAGACCGCAGCCCTGCCCGTGCCCCGCCCCGAGGAGCCCCATGTCCGTCTCGTACGTCGAGGACGTCTCGCCCGGGACCGGGGCGCTGCCGCCGCGCGCCTGGTACGCCGCCTCCTCCGCCGCCGCGCTCTGCCTGAACGGGACCTGGCGCCTGCGCGTCGCGGAGACCGCCGACGCGCACGACGAGTCCTTCGCCGCCGAGGGCTACGACGCCGGGGCCTGGGCGGAGGTGGCGGTGCCCGGCCACTGGGTGCTGCAGGGGCACGGCGCGCCGGTCTACACCAACCACCGCTACCCGTTCCCGGTCGACCCGCCGCACGTGCCGGACGAGAACCCGACCGGCGACCACCTGCGCGTCTTCGACCTGCCGGACGACTGGCCCGCGGACGGCGGGGCGGTGCTGCGCTTCGACGGGGTCGAGTCGTGTGCGCGGGTGTGGCTGAACGGCACCGTCCTCGGCACGTTCACGGGCAGCCGCCTGCCGCACGAGTTCACCGTCGGCCACCTGCTGAAGCCGGCCGGGAACGTGCTCGCGGTCCGGGTCCACCAGTGGTCGGCCGGCTCCTACCTGGAGGACCAGGACCAGTGGTGGCTGCCGGGCATCTTCCGCGACGTGACGCTGCTGCACCGCCCCGCCGGGTGCGCGCTCGACTTCTTCACGCACGCCTCGTACGACCACACCGCCGGGACGGGCACGCTGCGCGTCGACAGTGACGTCGCGGGCCGGGTCGTCGTCCCGGAGCTGGGCATCGACGCGGCGACGGGCGAGCCGGTGACCGTGCCCGTCGAGCCGTGGACGGCGGAGACGCCGCGGCTGTACGCGGGCACGCTCGACACCGGCGGCGAGCGCGTCCCGCTGCGGATCGGGTTCCGTACGGTGGCGCTGTCGGACGGGCTGATCAAGGTGAACGGCGTGCCGGTCCTCTTCAAGGGCGTCAACCGGCACGAGTGGCATCCCGAGCGCGGCCGCGCCCTCGACCCGGACACGATGCGGCGCGACGTCGAGCTGATGAAGCGCCACAACGTCAACGCCGTGCGCACCTCCCACTATCCGCCGCACCCCGCCTTCCTCGACCTGTGCGACGAGTACGGGCTGTGGGTGATCGACGAGTGCGACCTGGAGACCCACGGCTTCGTCGAGCAGGGCTGGCGCGACAACCCCGTCGACGACGACCGGTGGACGCCCGCGCTCCTGGACCGGGCGGCGCGCATGGTGGAGCGCGACAAGAACCACCCGTCGGTGGTGCTGTGGTCGCTGGGCAACGAGGCGGGCACCGGCCGCGGCCTCACTGCGATGGCGCAGTGGATCCGGGGCCGCGACCCCGGCCGGCTCGTGCACTACGAGGGCGACCTCGACTGCCGTGACGTGGACGTCTATTCGCGGATGTACGCGGACCACGCGGAGGTCGACCGGATCGGCCGCAGCCTCGACGGCGGCCCGGTGCGCCGCCGCTCGCTCCCCTTCCTGCTGTGCGAGTACGCGCACGCGATGGGCAACGGCCCCGGCGGACTCGCCGACTACCAGCGATTGTTCGAGGCCCACGCGCGCGTGCAGGGCGCCTTCGTCTGGGAGTGGATCGACCACGGCATCAAGGACGACCGCTACGGATACGCCTACGGCGGTGACTTCGGCGAGGAACTGCACGACGGGAACTTCGTCTGTGACGGCCTGCTCTTCCCCGACCGGACGCCGTCGCCGGGCCTGCTGGAGTTCAAGAAGGTGATCGAGCCGGTGCGGTTCGAGATCGACGCGCGGGCGGGCACGGCGCGCGTCACCAACCGGTTCGACTTCCGCGACCTGTCGGGCCTGACCTTCACGTGGTCGTACGAGGACGGGGACGGGGCCGCTGTCGCGTCCGGGCCGCTGACGGTACCCGCGCTGGGTCCCGGCGAGTCGGTGACGCTGGAGCTGCCGCCGGAGTGCGCCGGTCAGGCGGCCGGGTGGACGACGCTGCGGGCCCTGGACGAGGACGGCCACGAGGTGGCGTGGGGCCAGTCGCAGGCGCCCCCGGCCCCCGTGCCGGCGGGGCGCTTCGAGGCCCGCGCGGTGGCCGGTCCCGGCCGGATCACGGTCGGTCCCGGCGTCCTCGACGCGCGCACCGGCGCCCTGCGCTCGGTCGGCGGGGTGGAGGTGGCGGGGCTGCGGCTCGACGTCTGGCGGGCGCCCACCGACAACGACGACGGGGCGAGCTGGCAGGACGACGAGCGGCTCGGCCCGCTCTGGCGCCGGTACGGGCTGCACCGCATGCGCCACCGGGTCGACGCCGTCGAGGTGGCGCGGGACGCCCTGACCGTACGCGGCCGGGCCGCGCCCGCCGGGACCGACATCGCGCTGCGGACCGTGTTCCGCTGGTCGGCGCGGGAGGAGACGCTGCGGCTCGCCGTGTCGGTCGTCCCCGAGGGCGACTGGCGCGTCCCGCTGCCCCGGCTCGGGGTGCGGCTCGGGCTGCCGGGCGGCGCGGACGCCGTGCGCTGGTGCGGCGGCGGCCCCGGCGAGGCCTACCCGGACACGCGGGCCGCGTCCCGCCTCGGCCGGTGGGAGTCGACGGTCGACGCCCTCCAGACGCCGTACGTACGCCCGCAGGAGAACGGGGCCCGCGCGGACGTGCGCTGGGCCGAACTCGGCGGACTGCGCATCGAGGGCTCCCCCGCCTTCTCCTTCACCGCCCGCCGCTGGACGACGGAACACCTCGACGCGGCCGACCACCTGACGGACCTGGTCCCGTCCACCCCGGTCTGGCTCAATCTGGACCACGCCCACCAGGGCATCGGCACCCAGTCCTGCGGCCCCGGCCCCCTCCCCCACTACCGCCTGACCCCGACCCCGGCATCCTTCACCTTCACGTTCCGCCGGTCCTGAGCACCGCGGAAGAGGGCGTACGTCCTTGGTCGGGGGCGGGGTCCCCGCGCGCAGGGGGTGGGGGCGGTTGTCATGATGGTGGGGTGAACTTCCGGTCGATCTATGCCCATGGTTTCGCGCGCGTGGCCGCCTGTACCGGCCAGACCGCCCTCGCGGACCCGCCCGCCAACGCCGAGGCGATCCTGCGCCAGGGACGCAGGTGCGCCGAGGAGGGGGTGGCCGTCGCGGTCTTCCCCGAACTCGGCCTGACCGGCTACTCCATCGAGGACCTGGTGCTCCAGGACGCGGTGCTCGACGAGGTCGAGCGGGGCCTGGCCCGGGTGGTGGCCGGTTCCGCGGAGCTGCTGACCGTGCTCGTCGTCGGCGCCCCGCTGCGCCACCGCGGCCGGGTCTTCAACTGCGCGGTCGTCGTGCACCGCGGCCGGATCCTCGGTGTCGCCCCCAAGTCGTACCTGCCGAACTACCGCGAGTTCTACGAGCGCCGGCAGCTCGCGCCGGGCGACGACGTGCGGGGCGGCTCCATCCGGATCGGCGGCACCGACGTGCCGTTCGGGGTGGACCTGCTCTTCGCCGCCGAGGACGTGCCGGGGCTTGTCGTGCACGTGGAGATCTGCGAGGACATGTGGCTGCCGGTGCCGCCGAGCGCCGAGGCGGCGCTCGCCGGGGCGAGCGTGCTGCTCAACCTGTCGGGCAGCCCCATCACCGTCGGCCGCGCCGACGACCGCACGATGCTCTGCCGCTCGGCGTCCTCGCGCTATCTGGGCGCGTACGTCTACGCGGCGGCGGGCCTCGGTGAGTCGACGACCGATCTGTCCTGGGACGGACAGACCATGATCTTCGAGAACGGGGTGCTGCTCGCGGAGACCGAGCGGTTCCCGGACGGCGACCGGGCCGCGGTCGCCGACGTCGATCTGGACCTGCTGCGCCAGGAGCGCCAGCGCATGGGCACCTTCGACGAGAACCGCCGCACCCACGCCGCCCGCACCGGCGACTTCCGCACCGTGGGCTTCCAGCTCGACCCGCCGGTCGGCGCCGACCTCGGCCTGCGCCGCCCGGTCGAGCGCTACCCGTTCGTGCCCGCCGACGCGCAGCGGCTCGCCCAGGACTGCTACGAGGCGTACAGCATCCAGGTCGCGGGCCTGCAGCAGCGGCTCGGGGCGATCGGCGACCCGAAGGTCGTCATCGGGGTCTCGGGCGGGCTCGACTCGACGCACGCGCTGATCGTCGCGGCCCGGGCGATGGACCGCGCGGGCCGGCCGCGCAGCGACATCCTCGCCTTCACGATGCCGGGCTTCGCCACCGGCGACCACACCAAGAGCAACGCGCACAAGCTGATGAAGTCGCTCGGCGTCACGGCGGCCGAGCTGGACATCACGGACACGGCGCGGCTGATGCTCAAGGAGATGGACCACCCGTTCTCCGCCGGCGAGCCGGTGTACGACGTCACCTTCGAGAACGTGCAGGCCGGTCTGCGCACCGACTACCTCTTCCGCCTCGCCAACCAGCGCGGCGGCATCGTGCTGGGCACGGGCGACCTCTCCGAGCTGGCGCTCGGCTGGTGCACGTACGGCGTGGGCGACCAGATGAGTCACTACAACGTGAACTCGGGCGTGCCCAAGACGCTGATCCAGCACCTGATCCGATGGGTCGTCAGCAGCGAGCTGTTCGGGGAGGAGACCGGCCGCACGCTGACCGCGATCCTCGCCACGGAGATCAGCCCCGAGCTGGTGCCCGGCGAGGAGCTGCAGTCGACCGAGTCGAAGATCGGCCCGTACGCGCTGCACGACTTCAGCCTCTTCTACGTGCTGCGGTACGGCTTCCGGCCCTCGAAGATCGCGTTCCTCGCGTGGCACGCCTGGCGCGACCAGCAGGCCGGGGAGTGGCCGCCCGGCTTCCCCGAGTCCGACCGCGGCGCCTACGGCCTCGCGGAGATCCGGCACTGGCTGGAGTACTTCTGTCAGCGCTTCTTCGGGTTCGCGCAGTTCAAGCGGTCCGCGATGCCGAACGGGCCGAAGGTCTCCGCGGGCGGTTCGCTCTCCCCGCGCGGCGAGTGGCGCGCCCCGTCCGACGGCAACGCGCGGGCGTGGCTGGCGGACCTGGCGCGCTGGGAGTGGCCGGCCGACGAGTGAGACCCCGGCTCGCGCCCCGTGGGCCGGCGCGGCCTCAGCCGGCCGGGCTGAGGCTGCGGAACGTGCGCCGGTAGGCCCGCGGGGAGACGCCGATCGCCGCCTGGAGGTGCTGGCGCAGCGAGGTCCCGGTGGCGAAGCCGACCTCGGCGGCGATCCGGTCGACCGGCAGGTCGGTGGATTCCAGGAGGTGCCGGGCCCGGTGCACCCGCTGCTGGATGAGCCAGCGGCCCGGGCTCGTGCCGGTCTCGTCCTGGAAGCGGCGGGCGAAGGTGCGCGGGCTCATCCGGGCGTGCCCGGCCAGCTCCCGCAGGGCGAGCGGCCGGTCGAGGTGGTCCAGCGCCCAGGCGCGGGTGGCGGCCGTGCCGGAGCTGCCCTCCTCGGGGACCGGCTGCTCGATGTACTGGGCCTGCCCGCCGTCGCGCCAGGGCGGCACGACGCAGTGCCGGGCCACCCGGTTGGCGGCCGCGCTGCCGTGGTCGCCGCGCACCACGTGCAGGCAGGCGTCGACGCCGGACGCGGCGCCCGCGGAGGTCAGCACGGTCCCGTCGTCGATGAACAGGACGTCCGGGTCCAGGTCGACCTGCGGGAACATCCGGCGGAAGACGTCGGCGAGCGCCCAGTGCGTCGTCGCGGGCCGCCCGTCCAGGAGCCCGGCCGCGGCCAGTGTGAAGGCGCCGGTGCAGATGGAGAGCAGGCGGGTGCCCGGCCGGATCCGGGCCAGCGCGGCCCGTACGTCCTCGGGCAGCTCCGCCGAGATGCGCCGCAGGTCGTAGGGCGGGATCACCACCGTGTCGGCGCTCTCCAGCGCCTCTGGGCCGTGCTCGACGGTGATCGTGAAGTCGGCGTCGGTCGCCACCGTGCGCTCGTCGGACGCGGCGCAGGTGAGCACCTCGTACGCCCCCGGCACCAGTGGGAAGACCCGGTTCGGGATGCCGAGCTCGAAGGGGTAGACGCCGTCGAGCGCGAGGGTGACGACGCGGTGCGGGCGGCCTGCCCGGGGTTCGTGAAGGGCCATGGCACGATGTTATCGGTACCTGGCAATCTTGCCATTGCCCAGGTCAGCGGGGGCAGGCAGGCTGGGTCCATGACCAAGAACACGATGAACGCGCTCACCCAGGCCACCCTCGGCGACCCCGACGTCCTGCACGAGGCGCGGCTCGCCCGCCCGGAGCCGGGCATCGGCCAGATCCTCGTCGCCGTGCACGCGGCGGGGCTCAACCCCACGGACTGGAAGCACCGCGCCTCCGGGCTCTTCCTGGGCGAGCCCCCGTTCACCCTCGGCTGGGACGTGTCCGGCGTCGTGGAGGCGGTCGGCTTCGGCGTCTCCCTCTTCGCGCCGGGCGACGAGGTGATGGGCATGCTGCCCTACCCGTACGGCGCCGGATCGCACGCCGAGTACGTGACCGGTCCCGCCCGCGCCTTCGTGCCCAAGCCCGCCGGGCTGAGCCACGTCGAGGCGGGTGCGCTGCCGCTGGCGGCCCTCACCGCCTGGCAGGCCCTCGTCGACAACGCGCAGGTCGGTCCCGGACAGCGGGTCCTGGTGCACGCGGCGGCCGGCGGCGTCGGCCACCTCGCGGTGCAGATCGCCAAGGCGCGCGGCGCCCACGTGATCGGCACGGCCAGCGCCGCCAAGCACGACTTCGTGCGCGGCCTGGGCGCCGACGAGGTCATCGACTACCGCACGACCGACTTCGTGACGCAGGCGCGCGACGTCGACGTGGTGCTCGACTCGCTGGGCGGCGAGAACTGCCTGCGCTCACTGGAGGTGCTGGCGCCGGGCGGCATCCTCGTGTCGATCCTGCCCGACCAGTGGGACGCGGTACCGGTCCGGGCGCGGGAGCTGGGGGTGCGGGCCCGCTTCATGCTGGTCGAGCACGACCAGGCGGGGATGGCGGCGGTCGCCGGTCTCGCCGCGTCCGGGCAGCTGCGCGCGCACGTCTCCGGCACGTACTCCCTCGCCGAGGCGGCCAAGGCCCACGCGGAGGGCGAGACGGGCCGCGTCACGGGCAAGCTCGTCCTCGCGGTCCGGGCGTAGGGACCGGGGCGGGCCGGGGTCCGTTAGCGTCGCAGGTATGAACAGCGACGCCCCGGCACCCCGCTCGTTCCCCGAGGCCCTGGCCCGGCGGGCCCTCGTCCTGGACGGCGGTCTCTCCAACCAGCTGGAGGCCGCCGGGCACGACCTCGGGGACGCCCTGTGGTCGGCGCGGCTGCTCGCCGAGGAACCGGAGGCGGTGACCGCCGCGCACCTCGCGTACTTCGAGGCGGGCGCGGAGGTGGCCATCACGGCCAGTTACCAGGCGACCTTCGAGGGGTTCGCCGCGAAGGGGTTCAGCCGGGATCGCACGGCCGAACTCCTCGCCCTGAGCGTCGAGCTGGCGCGGACGGCGGCCCGGCGGGCGGCGGTGCGGCGGCCGCTGTGGGTGGCCGCCTCGGTCGGCCCGTATGGGGCGATGCTCGCGGACGGATCCGAGTACCGGGGCCGGTACGGGCTGAGCGTGGCCGCGCTCGAACGCTTCCACCGGCCGCGGATCGAGGCGCTGGCCGCGGCGGGGCCGGACGTTCTCGCCCTGGAGACCGTGCCCGACGCCGACGAGGCGCGCGCGCTGCTGCGGGCGGTGCGCGGGGCCGGGGTGCCGGCCTGGCTGTCGTTCAGCGCGGCCGGGCGGCGGACGCGGGCCGGACAGCCGCTGGAGGAGGCGTTCGCCCTGGCCGCCGACGCCGAGGAGGTGGTCGCGGTCGGGGTCAACTGCTGTGCCCCGCAGGACGTGCCGTACGCGGTCGAGACGGCGGCGCGGGTGACCGGCAAGCCCGTCGTGGTCTACCCGAACAGCGGCGAGGAGTGGGACGCGGCCGCCCGCGCCTGGCGGGGCCGCCCCACCTTCACCCCGGACCAGGTCGCGCGGTGGCACCGGGCGGGGGCCGCGCTCATCGGCGGCTGCTGCCGGGTGGGCCCGGCGACGGTACGGGACATCGCGGTGACGCTCGGGCGCTGAGCAGGCGGTGCGTGGGGGCTGGCCGCGCTGGTGTGCCCGGGCACGGTCCGCGCTGGTTCCCTCCGGGCGCCGACTGACCCGCCGTCGTGGCTGGTCGCGCAGTTCCCCGCGCCCCTGAGATGCGCACTTCGTGCGCCATCTCATCGCCCCTGGGGAGCGGCCCTCCGGTAATGCCCCCCGGAGAGCAGCCCTTCGGCAAGTGGGCCCCTGAGGCTGCGGCGAAGCCGCACGCCTTCAGGGGCGCGGGGAACTGCGCGACCAGCCCCCACCGGGCCCGCAGCCAAAAACGGTGGCGCACGCAGTGCGCCTTCCAGGGGCGCGGGGAACTGCGCGAGAAGCCCCACCGGCCCGCAGCCGACAAGCGGGGGCGCACGCAGTGCGCCTTCCAGGGGCGCGGGGAACTGCGCGAGAAGCCCCACCGCCCCGCAGCCGACAAACGGGGGCGCACGCAGTGCGCCTTCCAGGGGCGCGGGGAACTGCGCGAGAAGCCCCACCGCCCCGCAGCCGACAAACGGGGGCGCACGCAGTGCGCCTTTCAGGGGCCCCCGGAGGGGCTGGACACCCGGCCCGCCGGGGCGGCACGCGTCCGGGGCGCGCCGGCGTCGCCTACGCCGTGGTGGCGATGCCGCCGTCGACCGGGATCACCGCACCCGTCAGGTAGGCGCCCGCCCGCCCGGCGAGGAAGACGGCGACGCCCGCCATGTCGTCGTCGCGGCCGATCCGGCGCAGCGGCGCGGACGCCGCGATCGCCTCGCCCAGCTCGTCGAGGGTCGCCGCCATCATCGCCGACGGGAACGGGCCCGGCGCCACGGCGTTCACCGTGACGTGCTGCGGCCCCAGCTCCCTGGCCAGCACCCTGGTGAGCTGGTGCAGCGCCGCCTTGCTGCTGGAGTACGAGTAGTTGGGCCGGTGCGGGACGTGGATGGCGGCGATGCTGCCGACGTTGACGACCCGCGCGGGATCGTCGGCGGTACCCGCCGCGCGCAGCGCCGGCAGCAGCGCCTGGACCAGCCGGAACGGCGCCTTCAGGTTGAGGTCGACGACCGTGTCCCAGGCCGCGTCCGGGAACGTCTCCAGCGGCTCGTCCCACATGGCGCCCGCGTTGTTGACGAGAATGTCGAGCGGTTCCGGGCCGGCGGTGACGAGGTCGGCCAGGCGCCGGCACTCGTCGGCCCGGGACAGGTCGGCGGGGACGGCCCGCACCGCGCCGAACGCGGACAACTGCTCCTGCGCCCGTGCGCACGCCTCCGCGTCCCGTGCGCTGATGACCACGCGGGCGCCCGCCTGGAGCAGGCCCCGCGCGATCATCAGCCCGATGCCCCGGGTGCCACCGGTGACGAGCGCGCGCTTCCCGCTCAGGTCGAAGAGTTCCGCATGCCCGCTGAACTGGTTGTCTGCCATGTGCCGTCTCCGGTCGGTCGTGCCTCGTACTGTCGCCGCCCATGGGACCCCGGCGGCACGCGCGGGCGGGAGTCACCGCTTTTCCGGGTAACGGCAGTACCTCCCTGCGCGCCGCCGCACGGCCTACGGTGGAGCGGTGACCGACAGCGCGAAAAGTACCCGGGCCGACGAGGTACGGGAGTTCCTGCGCACCCGTCGCGCCCGCATGACACCGCAGCGGGCCGGGCTGCCCCTCGTCGGCGGCCGGCGACGGGTGGCCGGGCTGCGCCGGGAGGAGGTGGCGCTGCTGGCCGGGATGAGCGTCGACTACTACATCCGCCTGGAGCGCGGGAACCTGCGGGGTGTCTCCGACTCGGTGCTCGACTCCTTGTCGCACGCCCTGCAGTTCGACGACGCCGAGCGGGCCCACCTCTATGACCTGGCCCGCGCGGCCACCGCCTCCGCGCGTCAGCCCCGCGCCGCGACGGGACAGCCCCGGCCGGTGGTCCTGCGGGTGCTCGACGCGATGACCGACCTGCCGGCCTACGTCCGCAACGGCCGGTTCGACATCGTCGCCGCCAACCCCCTGGGCCGGGCGCTGTACGCGCCGGTCTACGACTCCCCGCTGTTCGCGCGGCGGGGCCCGGTCAACACCGCGCGGTTCCTGTTCCTCGATCCCGGCTCCGCCGATTTCTGGCCCGATCGGGAGAAGGCCGCCGCCGACTCGGTCGCCTTCCTGCGCACCGAGTCCGGCCGCTCGCCGCGGGACAAGGGGCTGACGGACCTGATCGGCGAGCTCTGCGCCAAGAGCGAGGAGTTCGCCCGGCGCTGGGCCCGGCACGACGTGAAGTTCCAGCGCTCCGGCGCGAAGCGTCTTCGCCACCCGCTCCTCGGGGACCTGGTCCTGCCCTACGAAGCCTTCGACCTGCCCGCCGACCCCGGGCTGCACCTCACCGTCTACTCGCCCGAGCCCGGCTCACCGGAACGCGGGCGGCTCGATCTCCTGGCCGACGTGGCCGACCTGGCCGGCTCGCCGGCTCCCGGCCGCTGACGCGCGCCACCGCGCCGGCGCGCTGTCCGTTTCGTACAAGACCCGGCGGTGGACGGCTGCCTACGGTGAGGCCATGACTGACAGCACCGTCCGTATGGACGCCATCGGGATCCGCACCACCGACCTGGCCGCCGCTCTCGCGTTCTACCGTCTGCTCGGGCTCGCCTTTCCCGACGGTGCCGAAGGGCTCCCGCACGTGGAGGCGGCGCTGCCCGGCGGCATCCGGCTCATGTTCGACCCCGACGACAGTGGTGAGGACGGCGGCCGGGGCAGGATCGCGCTCGCCTTCCACTGCGGTGACGCCGCCGGGGTCGACGCGACGTACGCGGCGCTGACGAAGGCCGGGCACCACGGCGAGTGCGAGCCGTGGGACGCGGTGTGGGGGCAGCGGTACGCGGTCGTGCACGACCCGGACGGGAACCAGGTCGACCTGTTCGCGTAAGGCGCCACGTGTGCGCGCACCCGGCGAAATCCGCTCAGACCAGCCCGCTGAGCGTCGTCCCCGTCAACGCCCGTACGTCGCGCGCCAGATGCGCCTGGTCCGTGTAGCCCGCCCGGACCGCGGTCTGTGCGAAGGGCACGCCCGCGCGGGCCAGCGCCAGGGCCCGCTGGAGGCGCAGCACCCGGGCCAGCGTCTTGGGCCCGTAACCGAACGCGGCCAGCGAACGGCGGTGCAGGACACGGGGGTCGAGCCCGACCGCCGCGGCCGTGTCGGTGACGCTGCGGCCCGCGTCCAGGGCGGCCACGACCCGGGCGAGCAGCGGGTCGGGCGGTCCGGCCGCGGACATCAGGCGGGCGGCGGCCCGCTCCAGCTCGGCCGCGGGGTCGGCGGCCGCGTCGATCCGCTCGGTGAGCCGGCGGGCGTCGGCGCCGGGCCACAGGTCGGCCAGGTCGACGCGGGCGTCACGGAGTTCGTGGGCGGGGACGCCGAGGCAGGCCGGGGCCGTGCCGGGGGCGAACCTGATACCGGTGAACCGGCCGCCCGCACCCGCCGCGACGGCGTGGGCGCGGGTGTCGGGTCCGGCGACGAAGAGCCGGCCCTCGCTCCAGATCAGGTCCATGCAGCCGTCGGGCAGCACCGGACGGCCCGGGGCGGCGCGGGCGGCGCTCCGCGTCCAGAGCACCGCGCCGGGCACGCCGCTGGCCCGCTCCCGGTACCGCCCGCCCTGCTCCTCGCCGGACCCCGCGTCGCCCTCCGCGTCGCCCTCCCCGCTCACGGAGGCGTCCCGGTCACCGGGGCTGGTCCTCCTCGTCCTCGTGCGGCGCGTCCCCGTGCTTGCGGACGTGCGTGCGCAGCCGGGACGTCACGTCCTCGGGCGGCAGGAACCGCGACCAGCGCTCCGGGAACTCGGACGGCATGTCGGCGTCGTCGGTGTCGTCAGGGTCGTCGGGATCGTCGGGGTCCTGCGTCTGCCAGGCGGGGCGGGCGGCGGCCCGGGCCATGTAGTGGGCGGCGCCCGCGGTACGCACCCGCTCGTTCGAGGCGCGGGCCGCCGCGGTGGCGACGGACGGCCAGACCCGGTCGATCGCGGCGTTCATCGCGGCGCCGACGAGGACCGCGAACGCCGAGACGCCGATCCACAGCAGCACCGCGACGGGGGCGGCGAGGGAGCCGTAGATGGTCGGCCCCTCGATGGTGTTGGTGAGGTAGAGGCGGAGCAGGAAGCTGCCGGGGATCCACATCGCGAGGGCCACCAGCGCGCCGGGCACGTCCTCGATCCAGGGGGAGCGCACGGGCACGGACACGTGGTAGAGCGTCGTCAGGAAGGCGACCGACAGGATCAGCACCACCGGCCAGTACAGGACCTGCACGACCGTCTCGGACCAGGGGACGAGACCGATGACCGCGTCCGGCCCCGCGATCATCAGCGGCAGCGCCACCGAGCCGACGACGAGGCCGACGAGGAAGAGCAGGAAGGCGAGCAGCCGGGTCTTCACGATGCCGCGCACCCCGTCGAGGCCGTACATGACGGTCACGGTGTCGACGAACGTCGAGACGGCCCGGGAGCCGGACCACAGGGAGATGAGGAAGCCGATGGAGATGACGTCGGGCCTGCCGCCCTTGATGACGTCGTCCAGAATCGGTTCTGCGATCTCCTTCACGCCCTGGTCGGTCAGGACCGTGCGCGAGGCCTCCAGGATGTTGTCGCGCACGCCCGCGATCGTGTCGGCGCCGGTCCAGGAGTCGACGTAGGCGAGCAGCCCCACCAGGGAGAGCAGCAGCGGCGGGACGGAGAGCAGGGTGAAGAACGCCGCCTCGGCCGCGAGGCCCAGGATGCGGTACTCCATGCACGAGTTGACGGTGTCCTTCAGCAGCAGCCAGGCGGTCCTGCGCTTGGAGACGTTCTCGTAGAGAACGCGGGCCCGGTGGAGACGGCCGGACGGCGGTGGGGGGGAGTCACTTGCTGGCTGCACGGTCCAAAGGTATCCGCCGTGCGCGGGTGTACCCATCCCCCGGTGCCCCGGTCCGCGCCCGCGCGCGACCGGGCCGGGCCCGCGGCACGGGGCACGGTCGCGGGCCGGGCCGCGCCACCGGTAGGTTCGCCGGCATGTCGGGCAGCACGCACACGGTCACTAATCAGCCCCCGCCCCTGGTGGGACACGACGTATTCGCCACCGACCGGGTCCTCACCGAGGGCCTGGCGCGGCATCTGGACCCGGGCCTCGGGGACGAGGTGCGGGCGGAGCTGACGGTGCTGGGCCGCGCCGCCGGTTCCGCCCAGGCACGGGAGTGGGGACGGCTGGCGGACGTGCACCCGCCGGTGCTGCGCACCCACGACCCCGCCGGCCACCGGATCGACGAGGTCGACTTCCATCCGGCCTGGCACCGGCTGGTCGGCAAGGGCGTCTCGGCGGGGCTGACCGCGGCCTGGTCGCGGCCCGCCGGGCAGCTGCGGCGGGCCGCCGCCTTCCTCGTGTGGGCACAGGTGGAGGCGGGGCACCTGGGTCCGCTGTCGACGACGCACGCGGCGGTGCCCGCGCTGCGCGCCGAGCCGGACCTCGCGGCGCTCTGGGAGCCCCTGCTGACCTCCACCGTCTACGACTTCGGGCTGCGGCCCGCGGCGCGGAAGGCGGGGGCGCTGCTCGGCATGGCGCTGGCGGAGAAGCAGGGCGGCAGCGACGTGCGGTCCGCCGCGACGCGGGCCGAGCCGCTGGCCGAGGACGGGACGTACGCGCTCACCGGGCACAAGTGGTTCTGCTCCGCGCCCATGTCGGACGGGTTCCTGGTGCTGGCACAGGCCGGTGCGGGACCGACCTGCTTCCTCGTGCCGCGCGTCCTGGCGGACGGCGCGCGCAACCCGTTCGCGATCCAGCGGCTCAAGGACAAGCTGGGCGACCGGTCGGACGCCACCGCCGAGGTCGAGTTCGACGGCACGTGGGCGCGGCGGGTCGGGGACGAGGGGAGCGGCGCGAACCTCCTCCTCGACGCGGTGGCGGCGGCCCGC
Organism: Streptomyces sp. NPDC049813; assembly: GCF_044465085.1. Taxonomy (NCBI): domain Bacteria; kingdom Bacillati; phylum Actinomycetota; class Actinomycetes; order Kitasatosporales; family Streptomycetaceae; genus Streptomyces; species Streptomyces sp. NPDC049813. Next base: position 350,452 of record NZ_JBITLI010000003.1, read on the forward strand.
CTGGACCGCGTGCTCGGCTCCGCGGCGCTCATGCGGCAGGCGGTGGCGCAGGCGGTCCACCACTGCGCGTACCGCGAGGCGTTCGGGGTGCCCCTCGCCGACCAGCCGCTGATGCGCAACGTGCTGGCCGATCTGGCCGTGGAGTCGGAGGCCGCGACCACGCTGGCGCTGCGGCTCGCGGCGGCCCAGGACGGCGCGGCCGGTGGGGACGAGCGGGAGCGGGCGTTCCTGCGGCTCGCCGTACCGACGGCGAAGTACTGGGTGACGAAGCGGTGCACGCCGCTGGTGGCCGAGGCGCTGGAGTGCCTCGGGGGCAACGGCTACGTGGAGGAGTCGGTGCTGCCGCGGCTGCTGCGCGCGGCGCCGGCCGACTCGGTCCGGGAGGGGGCGGGCAACGTCCAGGCCCTGGACGTGCTGCGGGCGTTGCAGCGCGAGCCGGGGGCGTTCGACGCGTTCCTGCTGGAGGTCGGGAAGGCGCGCGGCGCCGATCACCGGCTGGACGCTGCGGTGCGGGGACTGCTCGGCGAACTGGGCGACCTGGACGCCGTGGAGGCGCGGGCCCGGCGGCTCGCGGAGCGGATCGCGCTGGTGCTGCAGGGGTCGCTGCTGGTGCGGTACGCGCCGGCCGAGGTGGCGGACGCGTTCTGCGCGGCGCGGCTCGGCGGGGACGGGGGCGCCGCGTTCGGGACGCTGCCGCACACGCTGGGCCTGGCCGGCATCGTCGAGCGGGCCCGTCCGGTGGAGTGACCTGCCGCCCGGGGGGCGGTGGTGTGGTGGGGACGGTGCCGCGCCGACACGGCGCCGTCCCCGCCTGCAAACCCCGCAAGGAGCTTGAGCGCCACCGGGGCGGCGCTGCTGCCAGTCTCGGTCGGCGCGGGGGCGTCCCGCCAGGGTTGCAAGGGGTTGCAACGTTGTGGGCCAACTCCCGTCCGCGGCAGGCCCCGGCGGTGCACGATGGGCGTAACTCCCCGCTCACCGAGGATGCAGGCATGAAGAAGGACGCGACCATCGATCTGGCGCGACTGGCCGTGGTGGACACGGCGTCGGCGTCCCGTCTGCTCAAGGGCGTGCGCGAGGCGACGCTCGCCGGGCAGCGGCCGCCGGTCGAACCCCGTCCGGAGATCGGCGAGTCCTGGCGGCGGATGCTGCGCGGCGGCGTCGACCCGGACCGCGACGTGCGCGCCGGGCTGCTCGGGGCCGACGAGGTGGCGGAGCGCCGCAGGTCCTCGCCGCTGCTGCCCGTCCTGCCGGTGCTGCGCGAGGCGCTGGTGGCGGTGGCCCAGGCGGCGCAGCACATCATGGTGGTCAGCGACGCCGAGGGGCGGCTGCTGTGGCGCGAGGGGCATCCGGGCGTGCTGCGCAAGGCCGACCAGCTCGGTTTCGAGGTGGGCGCGGACTGGGCCGAGGACGTCGTCGGGACGAACGGGGTGGGGACGCCGCTGGTGACCCGGCGGCCGGTCCAGGTGTTCGCCGCCGAGCACTTCGTGCAGTCGCATGCGCCGTGGACGTGTGCGGGGGCGCCGGTGACGGACCCGCGGGACGGCCGGCTGCTGGGGGTGGTGGACGTCAGCGGTCCGCTGGAGACGATGCATCCGGCGACGCTCTCCTGGGTGCGGTCGGTGGCGCAGCTCGCGCAGGCGCGCCTGCGCGAGCTGCACGTGCACAGCCTGGAGCGGTTGCGCGCGGTGGCGGCGCCCGCGCTGGCTCGGCTGGGCGGGCGGGCCCTGGCCGTGGACGGCAACGGCTGGACGGCGGCGGTCACCGGGATGCCGATGGTCGACCGGGTGGCGCTGCCGGCCTCCCTGGCGGAGGGCCCGTGCCGGATCCCGTCGCTGGGGGCGTGCACGGCGGCTCCGCTGCCCGGGGGCTGGCTGCTGCTGGTGGACGACGCGCCGGAGCCGTTCGCCGCGACCCGGCTCGTCCTGGACGTGAGCCGGCCGCGCCGCTGGTCGGTGGAGGTGGCGGGCCCGGCCGGTTCCTGGTCGCACGAGCTGAGCCCGCGCCATGCGGAGCTGCTGTACCTGCTCGCCCGGCACCCGGCGGGGTGCAGCGCGTCGGGGCTCGCGCAGGAGCTGTTCGGCGATCCCGCGCGGACGGTGACGGTGCGCGCGGAGCTGTCCCGGGTCCGCCGCTACCTCGGCGGGCTCCTCTCCCACCGCCCGTACCGGTTCGTGGACGGCGCGGAGGTGCGGGTGCTGCCGCCGGCCGATCCGCTGGACCTGCTGCCGCACTCCGCGGCGCCGGCGGTGCGCGCGGCCCGGGCGGGCGGGTAGCGCCTTGGCCCGCGCGCCCGCGCCGTGATGCCATGGCCCGCATGAGCAGCAGCCTTGTCACCGTCACCACGTGGTCGCTGGAACAGACCTCGCCGTCCGATCTGCGCCCCGCCGTCCCGCCGGCGGGCGAGACCGTCCGCATCGTCCGCGCCGAGCTTCCGTCGCCCGAGTTCAGCCGTTTCCTGTACGCGTCCGTGGGCGGTGACATCAAGTGGATCGACCGGCTCGGCTGGTCGTACGCGCAGTGGCAGGAGCAGGTGGGGCGGCCGGGCGCCGAGACGTGGGTGGCCTACGACCGCGGGACGCCGGCGGGGTACGTCGAGCTGGCCGCGCAGGACGACGGGGTCGTGGAGATCGTGTACTTCGGGCTCATCCCGGCGTTCCGGGGGCGGCGGATCGGTGGGCACCTGCTGTCGTACGGCGTCGCGCGCGCCTGGGACCTGGCCGAGCGATGGCCGGAGCGGACACCGACGAAGCGGGTGTGGCTCCATACGTGCAGCCTGGACGGGGAGTACGCGCGGGCCAACTACGAGCGGCGCGGGTTCCGGGTGTTCCGCACGGAGACCGGGGAGGAACCGGAGGCGGTGACTCCGGGCCCCTGGCCCGGAGCGTTCCCCTCCGCCTGACTCCAAGGGGGGCGAAAGCCACCTTTCGCCGCCCCGGCCTGTGACCGGCACCACCATCGTCCACCATGTGGGACATCTGCGTCCGAATGACGGACGATGGTGGACCGGGCCCAAAGTCCCGTGACACGCTTCCGTCATGTCTACAGCTGGAACCGCCTTGGTGAGTCGACGGCACGTCGACTACGGCCGCATGTCCAGCGCCATCTGTCCGGCGCGCTGAGAGAACCAGCACCGCCGACATTCCCCGCTCCACCCGACCTCCCAGCGCACCGCCGCGCCTTGGCGCGAAGTGTGCTGGTCAGAGCCGTCTGAGCCAGCTCGTTAAGGACGTACACCCATGGCTGCCACCCCTGAGAACCCCGCTGCCGCAGCGCCCCGCCGCAAGGTGAGCCGTCACCGTGGTGAGGGCCAGTGGGCCGTGGGCCACTTCACGCCGCTCAACGGCAACGAGCAGACCAAGAAGGACGACGACGGTCTCAATGTGCGGACGCGCATTGAGACGATCTACTCCAAGCGCGGATTCGACTCGATCGACCCCGGTGACCTGCGGGGCCGGATGCGCTGGTGGGGTCTGTACACCCAGCGCCGCCCCGGGATCGACGGCGGCAAGACCGCCGTCCTGGAGCCGGAGGAGCTGGACGACGAGTACTTCATGCTGCGGGTGCGCATCGACGGCGGCCGGCTGACCACGCGGCAGCTGCGCGTCGTCGGCGAGATCTCGCAGGAGTTCGCGCGCGGCACCGCCGACATCACCGACCGGCAGAACATCCAGTACCACTGGATCCGGATCGAGGACGTGCCGGAGATCTGGAACCGCCTGGAGGGCGTCGGCCTGTCGACCGTCACCGCCTGCGGCGACACCCCGCGCGTCATGATCGGCTCGCCGGTCGCGGGCATCGCCGAGGACGAGATCATCGACGCCACCCCGGCCCTGGAGGAGATCAAGCGCCGGGTCCTGAACAACCCGGCGTACTCGAACCTGCCGCGCAAGTTCAAGACGGCCATCTCGGGTTCGCCGCTGCTGGACGTGGTGCACGAGATCAACGACGTCTCCTTCGTCGGCGTCGTCCACCCCGAGCACGGCCCCGGCTTCGACCTCTGGGTCGGCGGCGGCCTGTCCACCAACCCCAAGCTGGGCGTGCGGCTCGGCGCCTGGGTGCCGATCGAGGACGTGCCCGACGTCTACGAGGGCGTCATCTCGATCTTCCGCGACTACGGCTACCGCCGCCTCAGGAACCGGGCCCGCCTGAAGTTCCTGGTCGCCGACTGGGGGCCGGAGAAGTTCCGCCAGGTCCTCCAGGACGAGTACCTCGGCGGACGCCGGCTCACCGACGGGCCGGCCCCGGAGCAGCCCTCCTCGCAGTGGCGCGACCACATCGGCGTGCACCGCCAGAACGACGGCCGCTTCTACGTGGGCTTCGCCCCGCGCGTGGGCCGCGTCGACGGCGCCACGCTCACCAAGATCGCCGACCTGGCCGAGGCGCACGGCTCCGGCCGGGTGCACACCACGGTCGAGCAGAAGATGATCGTCCTCGACGTCGAGCAGGACCAGGTCGACTCGCTGGTGGAGGGGCTGGAGGCGCTCGACCTCACCGCGCGCCCGTCCACGTTCCGGCGCGGCACCATGGCCTGCACCGGCATCGAGTTCTGCAAGCTCGCGATCGTCGAGACCAAGCAGCGCGGCGCCCAGCTCATCGACGAACTGGAGCGGCGCCTGCCGGAGTTCGACGAACCGCTGACCATCAACCTCAACGGCTGCCCGAACGCCTGCGCCCGTATCCAGGTCGCGGACATCGGCCTCAAGGGCCAGCTCATGCTCGACGCCGACGGCGAGCAGGTCGAGGGCTACCAGGTGCACCTCGGCGGCGCGCTCGGCCTGGAGGCCGGGTTCGGCCGCAAGGTGCGCGGCCTGAAGGTCACCTCGGCCGAGCTGCCCGACTACATCGAGCGGGTCCTCACGCGCTTCCAGGCGGAGCGCGAGGAGGGCGAGCGGTTCGCCGCCTGGACCACCCGCGCCTCCGAGGAGGCCCTGTCGTGAGCGAGCGCGCCGCCCCCTTCTACTGCCCCTACTGCGGTGACGAGGACCTGCGGCCGAGCGAGGCCACGGGCGCCGGTCACGGCGCCTGGGAATGCGCGGCATGCAATCGGGCCTTCCAGTTGAAGTTCCTCGGGCTGCTCGCCCGGGGGGTTCAGCGCAACGACGGTGGAGGGGAACAGATATGACGACAGCTCAGATCTCGTCGGACACCGAAGAGCTGAAGGCGCTCGCCGAGCGGGCCGGGCGCGACCTGGAGGACGCCTCCGCGCTGGAGATCCTGCAGTGGGCGACGCGTACCTTCGGCGAGCAGTTCTGCGTGACCTCCTCGATGGAGGACGCGGTCGTCGCCCACCTCGCCTCGCGCGCTGTGCCGGGTGGTCGCAAGGTCGACGTGGTCTTCCTCGACACCGGCTACCACTTCGAGGAGACCATCGGCACCCGCGACGCCGTCGAGGCCGTGATGGACGTGAACGTCATCACGCTCACGCCCCGGCAGAGCGTCGCCGAGCAGGACGCCGAGTTCGGCCCGCGGCTGCACGACCGCGACCCCGACCTGTGCTGCGCGATGCGGAAGGTCAAGCCGCTGGAGGAGGGGCTGACCCGGTACACCGCGTGGGCGACGGGGCTGCGCCGCGACGAGTCGCCGACCCGGGCGAACACGCCGGTCGTCAGCTGGGACGAGAAGCGGCAGAAGGTCAAGGTCTCCCCGATCGCCCGCTGGACGCAGGACGACGTGGACCGTTACGTCCAGGAGCACGGCGTGCTCACCAACCCGCTGCTGATGGACGGGTACGGCTCCGTGGGCTGCGCCCCCTGCACCCGCCGCCTCCTGGAGGGCGAGGACGCCCGCGCCGGACGCTGGGCGGGCCGCGCCAAGACCGAGTGCGGCCTCCATGGCTGAGGCGAGCGAACTCCCGTACCCCCCACCGACTTTGGAGACGCAAGTGACCGGAGCCACGATCTGGCTCACGGGTCTGCCGAGCGCCGGCAAGACCACCATCGCCAACGAGCTGGCCGCCACGCTGCGCGCCGAGGGCCGGCAGGTCGAGGTGCTGGACGGCGACGAGATCCGCGAGTACCTCTCGGCGGGTCTCGGCTTCAGCCGCGAGGACCGGCACACGAACGTGCAGCGCATCGGCTTCCTGGCCGAACTCCTCGCCCGTAACGGTGTGTTGACGCTCGTCCCGGTCATCGCCCCGTACGCCGACAGCCGCGAGGCGGTGCGCAAGCGCCACCAGGCCGGCGGCACCGCCTACCTGGAGGTGCACGTCGCCACGCCGGTGGAGGTCTGCTCCGTCCGCGACGTGAAGGGCCTGTACGCCAAGCAGGCGGCGGGCGAGCTGTCCGGGCTCACCGGCGTCGACGACCCGTACGAGGCGCCCGACGCACCCGACCTGCGCATCGAGTCGCACCAGCAGAGCGTGCAGGAGTCCGCGGCCGCGCTCCGTGCGCTGCTCACCGAGAGGGGTCTCGCCGCATGACGACCGTAGTGACTGTCTCCGAGGAGACCGACAGCCCGTACGCCCTCAGCCACCTGGACGCCCTGGAGTCCGAGGCGGTGCACATCTTCCGCGAGGTGGCGGGCGAGTTCGAGCGGCCGGTGATCCTCTTCTCCGGCGGCAAGGACTCGATCCTCATGCTGCACCTCGCGCTGAAGGCGTTCGCCCCGGCCCCGGTCCCGTTCTCGCTGCTGCACGTCGACACCGGGCACAACTTCCCCGAGGTCCTGGAGTACCGCGACCGCGTCGTGGCCGAGCACGGGCTTCGGCTGCACGTCGCCTCCGTACAGGAGTACATCGACCGCGGTGTACTCAGGGAGCGCCCGGACGGCACCCGCAACCCCCTCCAGACGCTGCCGCTGACGGAGAAGATCCAGGCGGAGAGGTTCGACGCCGTCTTCGGCGGCGGGCGCCGCGACGAGGAGAAGGCCCGCGCCAAGGAGCGCGTGTTCTCGCTGCGCGACGAGTTCTCGCAGTGGGACCCACGCCGCCAGCGCCCCGAGCTGTGGCAGCTCTACAACGGCCGCCACGCCCCCGGCGAGCACGTCCGCGTCTTCCCGCTCTCCAACTGGACCGAGCTGGACGTGTGGCAGTACATCGCCCGCGAGGACATCGACCTGCCCGAGATCTACTACGCGCACGAGCGCCCGGTCTTCAACCGCAACGGCATGTGGCTGACCGCCGGCGAGTGGGGCGGTCCGAAGGAGAGCGAGAGCGTCGAGACGCGGCAGGTGCGCTACCGCACCGTCGGCGACATGTCCTGCACCGGCGCCGTCGACTCGGACGCCACGACCATCGAGAAGGTCATCGCCGAGATCGCCGTCTCCCGGCTCACCGAGCGGGGCGCGACGCGGGCCGACGACAAGATGTCCGAGGCCGCGATGGAAGACCGCAAGCGCGAGGGGTACTTCTAACCATGAGCACCACCACTGCTGCCGAAGAGCTGGCCGGCCTGTCGGCCACCACCCTGCTGCGGTTCGCCACGGCGGGCTCCGTCGACGACGGCAAGTCCACGCTCGTGGGCCGCCTGCTGCACGACTCCAAGTCGGTCCTCACCGACCAGCTGGAGGCCGTCGAGCACGCCTCGCGTTCGCGCGGCGCCGCCGAGCCCGACCTCGCGCTGCTCACCGACGGCCTGCGCGCCGAGCGCGAGCAGGGCATCACCATCGACGTCGCCTACCGCTACTTCGCCACGCCCCGGCGCCGCTTCATCCTGGCCGACACCCCCGGGCACGTGCAGTACACCCGGAACATGGTGACCGGCGCCTCCACCGCCGACCTCGCCGTGGTCCTGGTCGACGCCCGTAACGGCGTCATCGAGCAGACCCGCCGGCACGCCGCCGTCGCCGCCCTGCTGCGCGTCCCGCACGTCGTCCTCGCGGTCAACAAGATGGACCTCGTCGACTACCAGGAGTCCGTCTTCGCGCGGATCGCCGAGGAGTTCACCGCGTACGCGGGCCACCTCGGCGTCCCCGAGATCACCGCGATCCCGATCTCGGCGCTGGCCGGCGACAACGTCGTGGAGCCGTCCGCGAACATGGACTGGTACGGCGGCCCGACCGTCCTGGAGCACCTGGAGACGGTGCCGGTCAGCCACGACCTCACCGGCTGCCACGCCCGGCTTCCCGTGCAGTACGTGATCCGGCCGCAGACCGCCGAGCACCCCGACTACCGGGGCTACGCGGGCCAGATCGCCGCGGGCACGTTCCGCGTCGGCGAGTCCGTCACCGTGCTGCCGTCCGGGCGCACGTCGACGATCGCCGGGATCGACCTGCTCGGGCAGCGGGTCGACGTGGCGTGGACACCGCAGTCGATCACCCTCCTCCTGGCGGACGACATCGACGTCTCGCGCGGCGACCTGATCGTGCCGAGCGGCGACGCGCCCGCCACCTCGCAGGAGATCGAGGCGACCGTCTGCCACGTCGCGGACACGCCCCTCGCGGTCGGCCAGCGGGTGCTGCTCAAGCACACCACCCGCACCGTCAAGGCGATCGTGAAGGAGATCCCGTCGCGGCTCACGCTCGACGACCTCTCCCAGCACCCCGAGCCGGGGCAGCTCGTCGCCAACGACATCGGCCGCGTCAAGGTGCGTACCGCCGAGCCGCTGGCGCTCGACAGCTACGCGGACTCCCGGCGCACCGGCTCCTTCCTGCTGATCGACCCGGCGGACGGCACGACGCTCGCGGCGGGGATGGCGGGCGAGGCGTTCGCCGCCGCCGAGACGCCGGTCGTCGCCGCGGCCGAGGCCGCCGGGGAAGACGCCGGCTGGGAGTTCTGACATGGACCTCTTCGACTACTACGGGACGTTCGCGAAGGAGGGCGGCCGCGTCGGCAGCGGCGCCCTCGGCAGCGGACAGGGCGGGGTCGGCCGATGTGCGTGCTGACGTCCGCGCACTGCCTGCGCGCCCGCACCCCCCGCACCGTTCACCGAAGACGAAGACCTGCCGACCTCCCGGCCACGCCCTGAGCGCGTGACCGCCGGGCCAACGAGAGGAAAGCCTCCCGTGCCTGCCAACCGATCCGCCCTCGCGCGCCGCGGCCTCGTCGCCGCCGCCGCTCTCCCGCTCCTCGCGCTCACCGCGACGGCCTGCGGCTACGGCTCCGACAGCGACGACAGCTCCCAGGAGAACGTCTCCGCCAAGGGCAAGGCCCTCTCCGCGGACACCGTCCGCATCGGCTACTTCGGGAACCTGACCCACGGCACCGCCCTGGTCGGCAACCAGAAGGGCTTCTTCCAGCAGGAGCTCAAGGGCACCCAGGCCAAGTACCAGGTCTTCAACGCGGGACCGTCCGAGATCGAGGCGCTCAACGGCGGCTCCATCGACATCGGCTGGATCGGCCCCTCCCCCGCCATCAACGGCTACACCAAGTCGCAGAGCAAGTCGCTGCGGATCATCGGCGGTTCGGCCTCCGGCGGGGTCAAGCTGGTCGTCGACCCCAAGAAGATCAAGACCCTGGACGACGTCAAGGGCAAGAAGATCGCCACCCCGCAGCTCGGCAACACCCAGGACGTCGCGTTCCTGAACTGGGTCGCCGAGAAGGGCTGGAAGGTCGACGCCGACTCCGGCAAGGGCGACGTGTCCGTGGTCCGCACGGACAACAAGATCACCCCGGACGCCTACAAGTCGGGCTCCATCGACGGCGCGTGGGTGCCGGAGCCGACCGCGTCGAAGCTGGTCGCCGAGGGCGCCAAGGTGCTGCTCGACGAGGCCGACCTGTGGCCCGACAAGAAGTTCGTGATCACGAACATCATCGTGAAGCAGTCGTTCCTCAAGGAGCACCCGGACGTCGTCGAGGCCGTGCTGCGCGGCTCGGTGAAGACGAACAAGTGGATCAACGCCAATCCTGACGAGGCGAAGGCCGCCGCCAACAAGCAGCTGGAGAAGGACTCCGGCAAGCCGCTGCCGGCCGACGTCCTCGACCCGGCGTGGAAGTCCATCGATTTCACCGACGACCCGCTGGCCTCGACCCTCGACTCCGAGGCGGACCACGCGGTCAAGGCGGGCCTGCTGAAGAAGCCCGACCTGGCCGGGATCTACGACCTGAAGCCGCTCAACAAGGTCCTCGCCGCCACCGGCGGAGGCAAGGTCGACGACGCCGGTCTCGGCGTCAAGTAACCCGCATCAAAGCCGAGTCCCCGAGATTCCCAGGAGGTGACGACCATGGCGACCACCCTCGCCAAGGCGGGTGACCCCGCCGCCGTGACGGGCGGCCGGACGGCCCGGATCGAGCACGTCTCGAAGTCCTTCGCCACACCGGCCGGCCCCCAGCTCGTCCTGGACGACATCACGCTCGATGTCGCGCCGGGCGAGTTCGTCACCCTCCTGGGGGCCTCCGGCTGCGGCAAGTCGACGCTGCTCAACCTGGTGGCCGGGCTCGACCGGCCGTCGGCGGGCTCCATCGCGACGGACGGGCGCCCCGCCCTGATGTTCCAGGAGCACGCCCTGTTCCCGTGGCTGACCGCGGGCAAGAACATCGAACTGGCCCTGAAGCTGCGGGGCGTGGCCAAGGCCGAGCGGCGCACGCGCGCCGAGGAGCTGCTCGACCTGGTCCGGCTCCAGGGCGCGTACGGCAAGCGGGTGCACGAGCTGTCCGGCGGTATGCGCCAGCGGGTGGCGCTGGCGCGGGCGCTGGCCCAGGACGCCGGGCTGCTGCTGATGGACGAGCCGTTCGCGGCGCTCGACGCGATCACGCGTGACGTGCTGCACGGCGAGCTGACCCGCATCTGGCGCGAGACGAACGTCTCCGTCCTGTTCGTCACGCACAACGTGCGCGAGGCGGTGCGGCTCGCCGAGCGGGTGGTGCTGCTGTCCTCGCGGCCCGGCCGCATCGCCCGGGAGTGGACGGTGGACATCCCGCAGCCGCGCCGCATCGAGGACGCCGAGGTGGCCGAGCTCTCCGTCGAGATCACCGAACAACTGCGTGGGGAGATCCGCCGTCATGGCAAGGACTGAACCGACGGCCGCGGTCGGCGAGGCCGAGCGGCCGGACCGGACGCCGAAGGCCGGCAAGGACGACCTGGCGGGTCTGGAGGCCGGGCTCGACGCCCTGGACCAGGTGGACACCGGCCGGGTGCCGCTGCGCCGCACGCTGCGGGAGAAGGTCCTGCCGCCGCTGACGGCGGTCCTCATGGTGCTCGTGGTCTGGCAGGCCCTGGTCTCCTTCGACATCGTCGACGACCCGACGAAGCTGCCCGCCCCCTCGGCGGTCTGGGACGAGGTGCGCACGGCCTGGCTCCAGGGCGAACTGCTCGGCTACATCTGGACGAGCGTCTCGCGCGGCCTGCTCGGCTTCCTGTTCGCGCTGGTCATCGGCACCCCGCTGGGGCTGCTCGTGGCGCGGGTGAAGTTCGTGCGCGCGGCGATCGGCCCGATCCTCTCCGGCCTCCAGTCGCTGCCCTCGGTGGCCTGGGTCCCGCCGGCCGTGCTGTGGCTGGGCCTGAACAACTCGATGATGTACGCGGTCATCCTGCTCGGCGCCGTCCCCTCGATCGCCAACGGGCTGGTCTCCGGTGTCGACCAGGTGCCGCCGCTGTTCCTGCGCGCGGGCCGCACCCTCGGCGCGACCGGGGTGCGGGGCCTGTGGCACGTGGTGCTGCCCGCCGCGCTACCCGGCTACCTGGCGGGGCTGAAGCAGGGCTGGGCGTTCTCCTGGCGCTCCCTGATGGCGGCGGAGATCATCGCGTCCTCGCCGGACCTGGGCGTCGGCCTCGGCCAGCTCCTGGAGAACGGCCGCAACGCCTCGTCCATGCCGCTGGTCTTCCTCGCGATCCTGCTCATCCTGATCGTCGGCATCGTCATCGACCTGCTGGTCTTCAGCCCGCTGGAGCGCCGCGTGCTGCGCGGCCGCGGTCTCCTCGTCAAGAACTGAGCCCTGCCATGCACACGCCCCCCGTCCTGCTGGTCATCGCCCACGGCAGCCGCGATCCGCGGCACGCCGCGACGGTGCACGCCCTCGTGCGCGAGGTGCGGGCCCAGCGGCCGGGCGTGCGGGTGGAGACGGCGTTCCTGGAGTTCACCCTCCCGTCCGTGTCCGGGGTGCTGGAGTCCCTGGCGGCGGAGGGCGTCCGCGATGTCGTCGCCCTGCCGCTGCTGCTGACCCGGGCGTTCCACGCGAAGTCCGACATCCCGTCGGTGCTGCGCGCGGCCCCGCGTTCGCTGCGCATCCACCGCGCCGACGTCCTCGGCCCGTCGCCGCTGCTGCTCTCGGCGCTCGAACGACGCCTGTACGAGGCCGGGCTCACCCCGGCCGACAAGCCCACGACCGGGGTCGTCCTGGCCTCGGCGGGCTCCTCCGACCCGGAGGCGATCGCAGTGATCGCTGAAATCGCGCGGGAGTGGCGGCACACCGGTTGGTGCGCCGTGCGGCCTGCGTTCGCCTCCGCTTCCCTGCCCCGCACCGAGGACGCCGTCCGGGAGCTGCGGGCGCTCGGCTGCGCCCGCGTCGCCGTCGCCCCCTACGTCCTCGCCCCCGGCCGCCTTCCCGACCGCATCGAGCGGGGCGCGGCCGGCGCGGACGTGCTGGCCGACGTGCTCGGCCCGGCGCCGGAGGTCGCGCGGGTGCTGCTGCGGCGCTACCAGGACGCGCTCCTGCGTCAGCCGGTGGCGCTCGGCGCCTGACCGCCACCCCGCGCGCCCCCGCCCGCACTCCAGGGCCCCGGCGGGCTCACCCGCACAGCCGCTCCCCCAGCTCACTGCGTACATAGCGCACACTGCGCCCGCTGCGGGCGCGCAGCAGCAGCCCGGCGTCGTACAGGATCGCCAGGTGCTGGCTGACGGCGCCAGGGGTCACCGCGAGGCGGTGGGCGAGTTCCGTGGTGGAGGCGGGTTCCGCCAGAAGGTGCAGGATGCGGGCGCGGGCCGCGCCGAGCAGCCGGGTCAGTGCCTCGCCGGAGACCGGGGGCGGGGTCTCGGAGATCGTCGCCCGGCCGCGCGCGGGGTAGGACAGGAGCGGCGGCAGACCCGGGTCGATCATGGTGTGGGCGCCCTGGGCGAAGAGCGTGGGGACGAGGACGAGGCCCCGGCCGCCGATGCGGATGTCGGCCTCCGGCCACGGGTGCCGGTCGAACTTCTTGACCAGGGTGAGGACTTCGCCGCTCCAGCTCAGTCGCGGGTCGAGGCTCGCGAAGAGGCCGCCCGCGCCCTCCTCGGCCAGGACCTTGCCGCGGTGGGCGAGGTCGGCCTCCAGGACGGCGTGGACGCGCGGCCACCAGTCCGGGGCCAGGCAGTCGGCCCAGTAGGCGTCCAGGGCGCGCACGACACGGTCGAGGAACGCGGCCGGGTCGCCCAGGCCCCGGCGCACCACGTCCGGCAGCGGGGCGCCGGCGTACGCGGCGGCGAAGTCGGGGGCCAGTTCGTGCGGCTGGGTCCGGCCGAGCGCGGTCAGCTGGTGGGCGAAGGCGGGCCGGGGCCGGTCCGGGCGCGGGGTGAGGAAGTCCGGGATCCACAGGCTCGGTGCGATGAGCGCGGTGAGCAGGTCGGTGTCCTGGCGCCGGAAGGCGGGGCCGAGGCGGCGCAGCCACGGGCGCTGGTGCGGGTAGCGGGCCGGGTCGCGCCAGCACCGCAGCGAGTACACGGCTTCCTGAAGCGGCGAGTACGCGAACGAGGTCCGGGCCAGATCGCCCACGACGAACCGGAACTCGATCACTGCTCTCCCCCTCCGGCGCCCCCTGCCCGGCCGGGCCTCGGCCGCACCCTTTAGCCGCACGCTAAAGGAATGTCCCACGGCCCGGAACCCCGGTTCGCTATGGATATGACCACTACGCCGACCCTGGCGCGCTCCGTCGGGACCGCGCCCGCCACCCGGTTCGCCGGGCTGCTGCCTTCCGATCCGCTGCTGCTGCGGCTGTCGCTGCTGACGCTGCTCAACGCGTTCGGGCGGGGCCTGTTCTTCCCGGTCAGCGTCCTGTACTTCACACGGATCGTCGGGCTCGGCGCCACCTCGGTCGGGGTCGGCCTGACCGTGGCCGGCCTCTTCGGGATCGCCGCGGGGGTGCCCGCGGGCTGGGCCTCGGACCGGTGGGGGCGGCGGCCCGTGCTGACCTTGCTGTGGGCCGGGTGCGGGGTGCTGCTCGCGGCGTACACGGTGGTCGGCTCGTACGCCGCGTTCCTGGCGACGGCGATCGGCTACGCCGCCTTGTGCCAGGCGAGCATGGGGGTGCGCAACGCCCTGTACGCCGATGTGCTGCCGGTCCGGACGCGGGTGGAGGGCCGGGCGCACCTGCGGATGGTGACCAATGTGGGGATGGGCCTGGGCGGTGCCTTCGGCGCGCTGGCGCTCCAGGTGGACAGCCGGCCCGGGTACACGGTGCTGATCCTCGCCGACGCGGTCGCGTTCGTCGTCTCCGGCTGGCTGGTGCACCGGCTGCCGGCCGGCGCGGCGCCGCGTCCCGCGGCCGACGCGCCGCGGGAGGGCAGGCTGCGGGCGGTGCGCGATCTGCCGTACCTCGCGGTGACCTGCCTCAATGCCGTACTGGCCTTGCAGTACAGCCTGTTGGAGGTCGGGCTGCCGCTGTGGATCGTGCGGCACACGCAGGCGCCGCGCTGGTCGGCCGCGCTGGTCATGATCCTCAACTGTGTGCTGGTGGCGCTGCTTCAGGTGCGGGCGACGCGCGGGGTGGAGGACCTGCCGGGCGCGGTGCGGGCGATGCGCCGCTCGGGGCTGCTGCTCGCGCTGGCCTGCGCGGTGTTCGCGTGCACGGCGGGCCTGTCCCCGCTGTGGGGGCTCGGGGTGCTGCTGGTGGGCGCGGTGGTGCAGGTGCTGGCCGAGGTGTTGTCCGCGGCGGGCGGCTGGACCGTCGGGTACGGCCTGGCCGACGCGCGGGCGCAGGGCGTCTACCAGGGCGTCTTCAACTCGGGCCAGGCCGCGGCGACGATGGCCGCGCCGGCCCTGGTGACGGTGACGGCCATCGACCACGGGGCGGCGGGGTGGGCCGTGCTCGGGGTGCTGTTCGTCGCGGCGGGGCTCGGGGTGGGGCCGGCCGTGCGTAGGGCCCGGCGGGATGCGTGGCGGGGGGAGGGGGGTGCGGAGTAGCCGCCGGGCTCGCGGGGGGGCGGTGCGTTTGTTGGTGCGGGTTCGGTGGGGGCTGGTCGCGCAGTAGCTGCGGGTCCGGTGGGGGCGGGTCGCGCAGTTCCCCGCGCCCCTGTGATGCGCACTGCGTGCGGCATCACATCGGGGAGGCTGCGCGCAGCGCATGCCTCAGGGGCGCGGGGAACTGCGCGATCAGCCCCCACCGGGCCCGCACAGACAAACGCACCGGCCCCCGGCGGAGCCTCACGCCCCCCGGGTCCACTCCACCAGCGTCCCCACCGTGTTCCAGTTCCGGCTGGTCGCCACGACCCCCTTGGTCAGCGCGGGCCGGCCCAACTGCACCGCCAGCTTGGACGTGCCGAGCCCCGAGGGCGCGTAGAGATACAGCGCCCGGTCCCCGAGCCGGAACTCCTCCGGCGCGAACGCCGCCGCGTCCACGGCGGCGAACCGCTCGGCCGGCACCGGCTCGGAGAAGTACGTGACGTGCAGCTGCTTGGCCTCCAGCTCGGCCGCCGGGAACGGGCACGCGTCCCTGACCGCCGCCAGATACGCGTGCGTCCGTACCAGCACGTCGACCGGGAACCCGAACTCCCCGGCGATGGCGGCCTCGACGTCCCGCGCCAGCGACGTCTCGTCGCCGTGGTCCGCCGCGAAGGTGACGTTGCCGCTCTGCAAGTAGGTGCGGACGTCGGTGAGGCCGAGGCCCTCGACCAGGGGCCGCAGCCGGGCCATGGGGACCTTCTTGTGGCCGCCGACATTGATGCCGCGCAGCAGGGCCGCGTATCTCGTGATCGCCATCCGCACACGATAGGGCGGTCGCCGCGCCCCGCGGGCAGGGGCACGGACACGGCGGGCGGGCCGTGTCGAAGCGGAGCGCCGGCCCCCGCCCCGATACGTGTAAGGGGCGCTCCTCCTCCTGGGCGGGGAGCCGGGCAGCCCGCAGGGATGAGCCGGGGCGCCCGCACCTCACCGAGGAGCACGACGAACGCGCCGCGTCCCGCCCCTAGCGTCGAGGACGGAGGTGACCTCATGGGGAGGAACGGGGAGCGGCGGGAGCCGGCGGTGCGGGGTTTCGCCGCCCGGGCCGGCGGATGGAGCGTCCGGCACCGCTGGGCGGCGGTGGGGATCTGGGTGCTCTTCGTCGTGCTGGCGCTGGGCGCCGGATCGGCGGCGGGCCGCGTCGACGTCGAGGACAGCGACCAGCTCAGCGGGGAGACCAGCCGGGCCGCACGGATCGTGGCCGACGCGGGCATCGACGAGCCCGTGGGCGAGAGCGTGCTGATCCAGGGCAAGGACGGCCGGCTGCGGGCCACGGCACCGGAGTTCGAGGCGGCCGTGGCCGATGTCGTCAAGGCCGTCGAGGGCACGGGCGAGGTGACCGCGGTCCGCTCGCCGTACGCGGCCGGGGCCCGGACGGTATCGGCGGACGGTCGCACCGCGCTCGTCCGGTTCGACATGCGGGGCGATCCGGAGACGGCGTCCGAGCGGGTCGCGCCGGTCCTGGCGGCGGTGGCGGGCGTCGCCGACGACCACGACGCGCTGCGGATCGAGGAGATCGGCGGCGCCAGCATGGACAAGACCTTCGACGACGCTTTCGGGGACGACTTCCGGCGGGCCGAGTTCTCCGCGGTCCCGGTGGCGCTCGGCATCCTGCTCATCGCCTTCGGCGCGGTCGTCGCCGCGCTGCTGCCGGTCGCGCTCGCGCTCACCGCGATCATGGCGACGATGGGGCTGATGGGCGTGGTCAGCCATCTGCAGCCGATGAGCGAGACGGCCGACTCGGTCATGCTGCTGGTGGGCCTGGCGGTCGGCGTCGACTACTGCCTGTTCTACCTGCGCCGGGAGCGCGAGGAGCGCCGCAAGGGCCACGACCCGCGGACGGCGCTGCGGGTCGCCGCCGCCACCAGCGGCCGGGCGATCATCGTCTCCGGGGTCACGGTCTGCGTGGCGATGGCGGGCATGCTCTTCACCGGCCTCGCCGAGTTCCAGGCCATGGGGCTCGCCTCGCTGATGGTGGTGGCGGTCGCGATGGTCGGCTCCGTCACGGTGCTGCCCGCGTTGCTCTCGCTGCTCGGCGAGCGCGTGGAGAAGGGCCGCCTGCCGTTCCTGCGGCGCTCGAAGCCGCGCGGCGGGGACGGCGAGGACGGCAGCCGCTTCTGGAAGCGGGTCCTCGGTGTCGTGCTGGCGCGGCCCGCCGTCTCCGTCGCCGTCGCCGTCGGCGCGCTGCTGGCGATCGCCGCGCCCGCGCTCGGTATGAAGACCCAGAACCTGACCCTGGACCAGGAGTTCGGGGACTCGCTGCCGATCGTCCAGACATACGACCGACTCAACGCGGCGTTCCCGGGCGGTTCGGACCCGGCGGAGGTGGTCGTACGGGCCGACGACATCGAGGCACCCGCGGTGCGCGCGGCCCTCGCCGACTTCCGTGCGCAGGCGGTGCGTTCGGGTGCCTCCCGCGGCCCGGTCGAGGTGAGCGTGCACGCCGAGGAGAACGTGGCGTTCGTCGACGTCCCGCTCGTCGGCGGCTCCGACCAGGACAGGGCCGAGAAGAGCCTGGCGCTGCTGCGTGACCACGTCCGGCCCGACACCCTCGGCAAGGTCGACGGCGTCGAGGCGCCGATCACCGGGCAGGTGGCGGGGTCGAAGGACTTCAACGACCAGATCGTCGGCTCGGTCCTGCCGGTCTTCGTCTTCGTGGTCGTCTTCGCCTTCCTGCTGATGCTGCTCTCGTTCCGGTCGCTGACCGTCGCGGTCACCTCGATCGCGCTCAACCTGCTCTCGGTGGGCGCGGCCTACGGGATCCTGGTCGCCGTCTTCCAGCACGGGTGGGGCGCGGGCCTCGTCGGGGCGGAGGGGGTGGGCGCGATCATCTCCTGGCTGCCGCTGTTCCTCTTCGTGATCCTCTTCGGGCTCTCGATGGACTACCACGTGTTCGTGGTGTCGCGGATCAAGGAGGCGCGGCTTCAGGGCCGGAGCAACCAGGACGCCATCCGGCACGGCGTCGTCACCACGGCGGGCGTCGTCACCAGTGCCGCCGTCATCATGGTCGCCGTCTTCGGGATCTTCGGCACGCTGTCCATGCAGTCCTTCAAGCAGATGGGCGTGGGGCTCGCCGCCGCGGTCCTGATCGACGCGACCGTCATCCGGGGCGTCCTGCTCCCGGCCGTGATGGCGCTGCTCGGCGAGCGCAACTGGTACCTGCCGTCGTGGCTGCGCCGGATGCCCGACCTGTCCCACGACGAGGCCGCCCTGCCCGGGCCGCGCGTGGCCCGGGAGGACGGTCCCGCCCGGGTCACCCGGGTCTGAACCAGCGTTACCCGGCGGGCGGCCCGGCTCCTTCACGGCCGGGCAGTTCGGCCTCGATGAGGTCGGCCGCCCGCCGGGTGCCGCCCTCGCCCGCCATCTCCCGCTGGATCGTGGCGAGGCGGCGCGCCACCTCGGGGTCGTCGACGAGGCCGAGGACCTCGGCGCGCAGCCGCTCGGGGGTCGCCTCCTCCATCGGGACGTGCCGGGCGACGCCGAGGCCCGCCAGCATGTCGGCGTTGCCGAACTGGTCGACGGCCTGCGGGACGGCGACCATCGGGGTGGCGGTGGCCAGCCCTTCCTGGCTGCCGCCCGCCCCGGCGTGCGTGATGAACGCGTCGGCCTTCTTCAGGACCGCCAACTGCGGCACCCACGAGTGGACTTCGACGTTGTCCGGCAGGTCGCCGAGGTCGTCGGCCGTGACGTGCTTGCCGACCTGGAGCACGACGTGCCAGCCGGGCAGGCCGGCGAAGGCCTCGGCGCACGCGCGGTAGAAGGCGGGCTGCTTGGTGAAGGAGGAGCCGAGCGAGACGAGCAGCACCCGCTCGGCCCCGGCCGGCCGCTCCCAGTCGCCCTGCGCGGACCGGTCGCCCTGGCAGGCGCCGACGAAGGTGTACGTCTTCTCGTCGACCCGGTCGGCGTGCGGCTGGAGCGCCTTGGGGATGAGGACCAGCGAGCGGTCGGGGCGGCCCCAGAACTCGTCGGCGGTCTTCGTCACCCCGTTGCTCCGCAGCCAGTCGGTGAAGGCGGCGAAGTAGGCCTGGCCGCGCGGGGTGCTGCGGGGCTCGGCCCACATCGGCTCGGCGACCTCCTCCTCGTACCCCTGCCACGCCACGAGGTTGGGCGACAGGGAGATGGCGGGGACGCCCCAGCGGTGGGCGAGGACGGCCGCCGGGTACGAGGTGATGTCGTGCAGGACGAGGTCGGGCACGCCCGCCCCGCCCTCCCCTTCGTAGGCCTCGATGAGCTGGGGCAGTGCCTGGATCGCGTCGTTCAGGAACGGCTCGACGTTGTCCAGCAGGGTGGTCCCCCAGGCCGCCGGGTCGTCGTCGGGGCCGGGCAGCGTGGTGCGGTACAGGACGGGTTCGGCGCCCGTCTCGGCGACCTTGGCCTCGAAGAGGTGCGGGATCGCGTACGTGACGCGGTGCCCCCGCGCGACGAGCTCCCGGATCACCTCGAGGCTCGGGTTCACGTGTCCGTGGGCGGCGATGGAGAACATGGCGATGTGGGCGCGGGCTTCTTGGTTCGTCACGCCGCCACCTTAAGCGAGACGAGACGTCTCGTGCAAGGGTGAGGGCGTCCGCCTCGCGGCCGGGTGGGAGACTGGCCCGGTACGGGCAGGAACGCGGGAGGTCAGTGATGGACGAGGGACAGGCACGGGACGTGCTGGCCCGGGCGGGTGTCGTGGACGGCGGGACGGGCGGCGCCGAACTGCTCGCGCTCGGCGAGAACGCGGTGTTCGCCGCCGGCGACCTCGTCGTCAAGGTGGGCCGCTCCACCGCGCTGGCGCCCGAACTCCTGGGCCGGGCCCGCCGCGAGCTGGCCGTCGCCGCGTACCTCGCCGAGCACGGCGTCCCGGCGGTCCGGGCGGCACGGGCCGAGCCGCTGGTCGTCGACGGGCATCCGGTGACGGTGTGGCACCGCGTCCCCGCGGCGCTGCGCCCCGCCGAGCCGCGCGATCTGGCGCTGCTCCTGAAGCTGGTGCACGCGCTGCCGGCCCCGACCGCGTTCGCCCTGCCCCGGCGGGAGTTGCTGGGGGGTGTCGAGCGCTGGCTGCGGCTCGCGGGCGACGCGATCGATCCGGCGGACGCGGCGTATCTGCGCGAGCGGCGCGACGGGTTCGCCGCGGCCGCCGCGGCGCTCACCCCGCGCCTGGCTCCCGGGCCGGTCCACGGGGACGCCCTGCCCCGCAACGTGCACATCGGGCCCGAGGGTCCCGTCCTCGTCGACCTGGAGACGTTCTCCAGCGATCTGCGCGAGCACGATCTGGTGGTCATGGCGCTGTCGCGGGACCGGTACGGCCTGCCCGCGCCCGCCTATGACGCCTTCGTCACGGAGTACGGGTGGGACGTGCGGGAGTGGGACGGGTGCGGGGTGCTGCGCGGGGCGCGGGAGACGGCGTCCTGCGCGTGGGTCGCGCAGCACGCGCCCAGCAACCCGGCGGCGCTGGCGGAGTTCGGGCGGCGGGTGGCGTCGCTGCGGGACGGGGACCCGTCCGTGCGCTGGTATCCGTTCTGAACCTGGACCCGGCCGCGCAGCCGTCCACGCGCGGGCCGCGCCCCCGGGCCCGCGCTCCTCAGACGCCGGACGGGCTGGGGCGCGAGGCGGACACACCGGCCCCGGTGAGCGCGCGGATCGGCCACGCCGGGTCCACCACCGCTGCCGCGTCGCCCTTCCCGCGCAGGAAGCGCTGGAAGTCCGCCGCCCACTGCGCGTACCACTCGACCTGGCGGCGGTGCAGTTCGGCCGGGCCGAGCGCGGCGACCTTCGGGTGGCGCTCGCCTATCGCGCGGGCGAGCAGCGCCGCGGCCAGCGCGTCCGCCGCGGCGTCGTGCGCGGCGTCCAGCGGGACGCCGTACTCGGTGCAGACCGCCTCGAGGTTGCGCTTCCCGCGGCGGTAGCGGTCGGCGGTGCGGTCGATCGTGTACGGGTCGACGACCGGGGCCGGCTCCCTGCCGAGGCGGTCGCTCAGGGACGGCCGCCCGTACCGCGCCAGTTCGGCGGAGAGCAGGGTGAGGTCGAACGCCGCGTTGTACGCGACCACCGGGACGCCCGTGCGCCAGTACCCCACCAGGACGTCGGCGAGGGCCTCGGCCACCCGGTCGGCCGGCTCGCCGTCCGCCCGGGCCCGCTCGGTGCTGATCCCGTGGACCGCGACTGCGTCGTCCGGGATCGGTACGCCGGGGTCGGCGAGCCACTGCCGGTGGCCGAGGACCGCGCCGTCCCTGACCTCGATGACGGCTCCGGTGACGATGCGCGCCTCGCGCGGATCCGTCCCCGTGGTCTCCAGGTCGAAGCCGACCATCAGCTCCCGGTGCCAGGCCATGGCAGCCCCCTTCTCGTGGTGCGTTCCCCCAGTGACCATCACCCTCGCACGCGCCACTGACAATCAGGCGGGTGCCGGTCCTGGGCGGCTCCGGGGCCGCTACGAGACCGGGCGGGCATCCGCCCAGGCCTGCTCGAACTCGTCCCGGTACGTCACGAAAAGCCCGTTCTCGCCTGATTCAGCCGAACTGTTCGCCCGGACCGTCCGGCCGCCGCCGCGCAGCACGAGGACCGGCGCCTCCATCCCCCGGCTGCGGCGCAGATAGGACTGGACGACCGCGACGCCGTCGGAGCCGTCGCCGTCGACGAGGTAGGCGGTGAAGCGCGGCGTCTCGTCGAAGACCTGGATCTCGAACGCGCCGGGATCGCGCAGCCGGGCCCGTACGCGCCGCATGTGCAGGATGTTCATCTCGACGGCCCGGCTCAACTCGCCCCTTTTGAGCCCCAGTTCCCTTTCGCGCCGTTTGACCGCGCTGGAGGCCGGGTTCAGGAAGAGCAGCCGGGTGCGGCAGCCCGTCTCGGCGAGCCGCATCAGCCGGCGCCCCGAGAAGTTCTGCACGAGCAGGTTGAGGCCTATCCCGATCGCGTCCAGGCGCCGGGCACCGCCGAAGATGTCCTCGGCCGGGAACTGGCGCAGCAGCCGGACCCGGTCCGAGTGCACGCCCACCACGTCCGCGAACCGGTCGCCGACCAGCTCCTCGACGGCGTCGATCGGCAGCCGGCGGGCGGAGGGCACGTCGGAGCCCGCGCCGAGCATCTCCAGGAGACGGGCGGAGGCGCGCTCGGCCTGGGCGAGGACCGTCTCGTTCAGGGCGCGGTTGCGGGAGACCACGTTGCGGGTGACCTCCAGCTCGTCCAGGGCGAGCTCGACGTCACGGCGCTCGTCGAAGTACGGCTCGAAGCAGGGCCAGTGCTGCACCATCAGCTCCCGCAGCTGCGGGAGGGTCAGGAACGACAGCACGTTGTCATCGGCCGGGTCAAGGAGGTACCCCTTGCGGCGGCTGACCTCGCGCACGGCGACGGCCCGCTGCACCCACTCCTGCCCGGCGGGGCCGGCGGCGGCGACGACCCAGTCGTCGCCGTGCACCGGCTCGTAGACGGGCCGCAGCACGGCGGCGACCACGGCCCGCAGCCGCTGCTCCACCAGATTCAGCCAGATGTAGGCGCGACCGGCCCGCTGGGCGCGCGTACGCACCTCGCGCCAGGCGTCGGTACCCCATTCCAGCTCCGGTCCGATCTGGGTTCCCACGTCCACGGGCCGGGCCAGCGACACCGCTCCGGGCGGGATGTCCGCGGCGGCCGCCCCGGAACCCTCCTGACCCTCGTGACCGTCGCCACCAGGGGGCAGCTCAAGACCTCCCGAGCTCACCCGCTCCGCACCGCCTTCCGCTCCCCCGAGTCCGTCGGACACTCCCCCAGCAACGATCAAGGAAGGGTACTCCGGGAGCGGCGGGCGGTGCAGCCCGATGGGACGGAGAGTTTCTCAACTGCCGTTTCGGGGAACCCCGTTCTGGTCCGCCAGGTCGGCCGGAGTGAGCGGGCTCATAGCGGTGACGTCCCTGGGGGCCACCGAGAAGCCCTGCCAGTGGACCGGCATCGGCTGCTGGTCCTCGTCCCGGGCTATGTGGTGGAACCCCACGTTGACCCAGGTGATCGGGTGCGTCAGCGTCTGGCCGCCGACCCACTTGTCGACGCTCGTGCCGCCGCAGTTGGCCGCAGGGTTGTCGCTCGCGTACTGCTCGCACTTCTTGTACTCGGTGAAGTACACGTCGTGCTTGGTGAACGAGCGGCCGGGGAAGGTGGTGGAGCGGCCGGGCACGAACTCGTAGGACCGCGGGTGGCCGTCCTTGTTCTTGCCGGCGGTGGACACCACGCGCCACCAGCGCAGGTTCTTCACGTCCCCGGCGAGTTCCTTGGTGACGGGGGTCCTGGTGGTCTTCGTGGTCGGCACCCCGTTCCCCCGGGGCGCGGTCACCGTGGAGTCGTACTGCTCGACCTTGCTCTTGTTCGAGCCGTCGAGGCCGAAGTCGAGCCGCCAGAAGACGTTGTGGCTGTGGCTCTCGGCGTAGGCGCTCGCCCCCTTGCCGATGGGCCAGCCCCGGCCGTCGGTGCCGTCGTAGTCGTACGGGGAGAGGCTGCCGGTGGCGCCGACGTTCGACGTGATGGTGCCGTCCGAGGAGAAGCGCCACTCGGTGATGTACTCGTACCAGGACGCCTTGTTGACGGTGTAGACGAGCAGGTCCTTGCCCTGGGCGCTGAACAGCTTGCCGCTGCCGCCGGTCGACTCGTCGTCGTTCAGGCGGTACGCGTGCCCGCGCGCCCGCGTGGTGGCGCACAGCCCCTTCACATCGCCCCGGTCGGGGACCTTGACCGTCTTGATGGTGCCGCCGGGGCACTCGGCCGGGCGGAGGTTCTGCAGGGCCTGGCCGAAGTCGGTGCCGGTGATGTCGTCGTACTCGGCCTCCCCGTCGTCATAGGGGACATGGACCTGCGCCAGGCGGGCACTGGTGAGGACACGGATCGGCTTGGGCTCGCTCTTCGGCTGGTAGCTCACGTCGTCCAGGACGAGGCCGGAGAGGGTGTTGTAGTGCCAGCACATGCGCCAGGTGGTGCCGCCGTCCAGGGTCTGCTCGATCCGGTACGCGGCCGAGCAGCCCGGCGCGGCGACCTGTGCCCGGTCGGGGTCCACGGGAGAGGCGGAGACGGAAGGGGCGGTGGCGAGGGCGGTGCCGAGCAGCGCGGTGACCGCGAGACCCGAGAAAGCGGCGGCGGGCCGGATGCGGGCGCGCCGGGCTCTGTTGACGTGCATACGGAAGGGCTCCCTTGTGCAGAAGGAGTACGTGACGGAGTCGGTGGCGGGGTCCCGGTCAGGCGAGGCGGCCCACCGTGCGCCCGCTCAGGTCGATGACGAGGGCACGGGTGTCGATCCAGGGGCCGCTGCGGACCTTGGCGATCACGCGCAGGCAGCGGTGCTCCCCGCAGGCGGTCAGCCCGGCCGGCACCTTCTCGACGGTCGCCTTGCGGAACACCATGCCGCTGAGCTGCAGCTGGCCCATGCTCGTCAGCTTCTTCCCGGTGGCGTCCCGGTAGTCCTCGCGCAGCCCGGCGCCGAGCCGGTCCGCCATCAACAGCCGCGCCGCCTCGGCCAGTTCGTCCTGGCTCGGCGGCGGCTGCACGCCGTGGTCGGTCCGTGTCTCCTCCACCTTGCCGGTGTCCAGGTTCACGGTCTTGGTGAGGACGGAGTCGCTCTTGTAGTCGTAGGAGACGACGTCCGCGCGGCGCTGGGCCGCCGCCGCGCCGGTCAGGCGCGGGTCGATCTCGGTCAGGTTCGTCGACAGGTGCTGCGGGCCGCGGTCGCCCGCCACGTCCCTGGCCTCCCTCCGCAAACTTCCGTTCGATATCGCCAGGCTCTCGGCCCGCTCCGTCTCGGCCTCGGTGAGCGGGTCCCGGCCCACGCCCTCGGCGCGCTCGGCGGGCGCCGCCTCGACCTTCCCCTCCGGAGCCACCGCGTCCTGCTGCGCGGCTCCCGCCCTGGCCGCGTCCCCCGCGCCTTCTGCGCCGTCCGGCAGGCTCGCGCCCACCACGACGGCGGCACCGGTGACGGCGAGGGCCACTGTGGCCACCAGCTTCCCGAGATGGCGTCTTGCTAGCTCGCGCACATCTTCCCCCTGCTTCCCCGGCAGTCCCACGCTCGGGCATACCGGATGTACGTGGTCGTCCTGTAAGAGGGGTCCAACTCGTGGGTGGTTCCGTCACTTTCGGGGAGAGACTCAACCGTGTCGCCCGGAGCCCCGGGCCGGAAGTGGAAGAGTCGTCAGCATGCAGGTGTGGCCTGGACAGGCATATCCACTCGGCGCCACGTACGACGGTGCCGGAACGAACTTCGCGGTCTTCTCGGAAGCCGCGTACCGCATCGAGTTGTGTCTTTTGCACGACGACGGTTCGGAGACGGCGGTGGAGCTGAGGGAGTCCGACGCGTTCGTCCGGCACGCCTACCTCCCCGGCATCATGCCGGGGCAGCGGTACGGCTACCGTGCGCACGGCCCCTACGAGCCCGCGCGCGGGCTCCGCTGCAACTCGGCGAAGCTGCTCCTCGATCCCTACGCGCGCGCCATCAGCGGGCGCATCGACTGGAACGAGGCGGTGTACGGCTATCCGTTCGGGTCGCCGGACGAGCGCAACGACCTGGACTCGGCGCCGCACATGATGGCCTCGGTCGTGGTCAACCCGTACTTCGACTGGGGCGACGACCGGCCGCCGCGCACGGAGTACCACGAGACGGTGCTCTACGAGGCGCACGTCAAGGGGCTGACCATGCGCCACCCCGCGCTGCCGGAGGAGCTGCGCGGCACGTACGCGGCGCTCGCCCACCCGGCGATCATCGAACACCTCACCGAACTCGGCGTCACCGCGCTCGAACTGATGCCGGTGCACCAGTTCGTCAACGACCACCGCCTGGTCGAGATGGGCCTCAACAACTACTGGGGCTACAACACCATCGGCTTCTTCGCCCCGCACAACACGTATGCGTCCTGGGGCGACCGGGGCGAGCAGGTCCTGGAGTTCAAGTCGGCGGTGCGGGCGCTGCACCAGGCGGGCATCGAGGTCATCCTCGACGTCGTCTACAACCACACGGCGGAGGGCAACGACCTGGGCCCGACGCTCTCCTTCAAGGGCCTCGACAACGCGTCGTACTACCGGCTGGCCGAGGACCCGCGCTACTACATGGACACCACGGGCACCGGCAACTCGCTGCTCATGCGGTCCCCGCACGTCCTTCAGATGATCATGGACTCGCTCCGCTACTGGGTCGAGGAGATGCACGTCGACGGGTTCCGCTTCGACCTGGCCGCCACGCTGGCGCGCCAGTTCCACGAGGTGGACCGGCTGTCGTCCTTCTTCGACCTGGTGCAGCAGGACCCGGTGGTCTCGCGGGTGAAGCTGATCGCGGAGCCGTGGGACGTCGGCGAGGGCGGCTACCAGGTGGGCAACTTCCCGCCGCTGTGGACCGAGTGGAACGGCAAGTACCGCGACACCGTACGGGACCTGTGGCGGGGCGAGCCGCGCACGCTCGCCGAGTTCGCCGGGCGGCTGACCGGGTCGTCCGACCTCTACCAGGACGACGGCCGCCGGCCGCTCGCCTCCATAAACTTCGTCACCTGCCACGACGGGTTCACCCTGCACGACCTGGTCGCGTACAACGACAAGCACAACGACGCCAACGGGGAGGAGAACCGGGACGGCGAGAGCCACAACCGGTCGTGGAACTGCGGCGCCGAGGGCGACACCGACGATCCGGACGTGCTCGGCCTGCGGGCCCGCCAGATGCGCAACTTCGTCGCCACCCTGATGCTGTCGCAGGGTGTGCCGATGCTGAGCCACGGCGACGAGTTCGCCCGCACTCAGGGCGGCAACAACAACGCGTACTGCCAGGACAACGAGGTGGCGTGGCTGCGCTGGTCGGACCCGGACGAGCCGCCGGAGTCGTTCCTGGAGTTCACCCGCGCGATGGTGCGGCTGCGCCGTGAGCACCCCGTCTTCCGCCGGCGCCGCTTCTTCCACGGCCGCCCCGTGGAGGGCACCCACGACGAGCTGTCGGACATCGCCTGGTTCACGCCGGAGGGCGAGGAGATGACGCAGCAGGACTGGGACGCGGCGCAGGCCGGTGCCCTGTCGGTGTTCCTGAACGGCAACGCGATCTCGGAGCCGGGCGCGCGCGGTGAGCGCATCCTGGACGACTCGTTCCTGCTGCTGTTCAACGCCTCGCCGCAGGAGCTGGAGTTCGTGGTGCCGGTCGACCACGGCCGCCAGTGGGAGCCCGTCGTCGACACGGCGCTGCCCACTGGGCTGCCCTCGGGCGACACGCAGAAGGTGCAGGCGGGCGACCGGCTGACGCTCATCGGCAGGAGCCTCACGGTGCTGCGACGGCCCGCGTAGCCGTCCGCGGGGGCCGCACGCGCAGCGCGACCACGAAGGCGAGGGCCGCCGCGGCGCTGCCGAGCGCGAACGCCGTGGCGGGCCCGTGGGCCTGGGCGAGCCGCCCCGCCACGGCGAGCGTGACCGCCTGCCCGCCGACGAAGGCGCTCGCCGCGGCCGACATGCCCTCGGCGAGCCGCTCGCGCGGCACCGCCCGCTCGGTGAGGCCGAAGCCGGTGATCAGGTTCGGCGCGAACAGCGCGCCGAACACGGTCACGACGACGTACAGCAGCGGCATGGCGTGGGTGACGGTCAGCGGGAGGGAGAGCAGCGCGGCGGCCGCGGTGGCGACCCGCCAGCGGGCGGGCAGTGTGAAGCGTTCCGGCACGGCCGCCATCGACAGGCCGACGACGGCGCTCATGACGCCCATGGCGGCGTAGACGAGGCCCGCCTGGTCCTCGTGGCCTAGCTCCTGGGTGAGTGCGGTGATGCCGGCGCCGCAGCCGCCCAGCAGGACACCCAGCAGGACGAGGCCGACGCGCACGAGACGTACCTGGCGGGGCATCGGGGCCCGCCCTCCCCGCGCGCGTGGGTGGGCGGGTCCCGCGGCCCGCGGGACGGCCGCCGCGGTGGGGTGCAGCGCGAACCCGGTGCCGCAGACCGCGACCAGCAGGGCCGCCGCGCCGAACGCGTAGGCCGGATGGGCCACCACGGAGGCGACGCCGATGAGGGCGGGGCCCAGCACGAAGGAGAGCTCGTCCATGGTGGACTCCAGCGACAGGACGGCGTTCACCACCCGCTCGTCGGCGTCCGTGGAGCCGCCCGCACGGCGGACGAGGGCGACGCCGCGGGCGCGCGCGAGCGGCCCGACGCCGGGCACCGTGGCGCCGGCCAGGACGCCGAGGGCGACCAGGAGGGGCGTGGGCAGCTCGGACAGGGCGCCCAGCGTGTAGGCGGCGATGGCGGCCGCGTTGAGCAGCGCGAGGACGAGCACGACCGGGCGCTGTCCGCGCCGGTCGGCCAGGCGTCCCACGGACGGCCCCATGGCGACCTGGCCGAGCGCGAGGGCGCAGGCGACGGTGCCGCCGGTGGCGAGCGACCCGCTGGTCCGGGTCACCAGCAGGACGCTGCCGAACTGGATCACCGCGACCGGCAGCCGTCCGAGGAAGGAGACGACCGGGAGGAGGCGGCCGGTCACGGCGATCACCTGGCGGTACGTGTCGAGGGTGCTGGGCGGCCGCGTGGCTGAGCTGGTCATCGTGCGACGCTAGCGACGCGCGGCGCGCCGCCCGCATGCGGTGAACGCACGAAAGGCGGCGGTGGGGGTAAGTAGATTCGCATGACGCCTCTCGCCCCGACGGCCACCTACCGGCTCCAGCTGCAGCCCGATCTCGGCTTCGCCGCGGCCGCGGCCGCCGTCCCCCATCTGGCCTCCCTGGGGGTCTCCCACCTGCACCTGTCCCCGGTCCTGGAGGCGGTGCCCGGCTCGACGCACGGCTACGACGTGGTGGACTGCGCGCGCGTGCGCGGCGAACTCGGCGGCGAGGACGGGCTGCGGGCGCTCGCCCGCACGGCGCACGAGCACGGCCTCGGCCTCGTCGTGGACATCGTGCCCAACCACATGGCCGCCTCCGTCCGGTACAACCGGCCGCTGTACGAGGTCCTGCGCGAGGGCCCGTCGTCCCCGTACGCGCGCTGGTTCGACATCGACTGGGAGGCGCAGGGCGGCCGGGTCCTGCTGCCCGTCCTGGGCGGACACCTCGGCGACGAACTGCCCCACATGAAGGTGGAAGGGGACGTACTGCGCTACTACGAGCACGAGTTCCCGCTGCGCGACGGCACGCGCGGGCTGCCGCTCCCGCAGCTCCTCGACGCCCAGTGGTACCGGCTGGCCTGGTGGCGGCTGGCCAGGACCGAGCTGAACTACCGCCGTTTCTTCACCATCTCCGACCTGATCGGGGTCCGCGTGGAGGAGCCCGAGGTCTTCGACGCCACCCATGCGACCGTGCTGCGCCTGCTGCACGAGGGGGTCGTCGACGGGCTGCGCGTCGACCACCCCGACGGGCTCGCCGATCCGGGCGCCTACCTGCGGCGGCTGAGCGAGGCGACGGGCGGCCGGTGGACCGTCGTCGAGAAGATCCTGGAGGACGACGAGCAGCTGCCCGCCGGCTGGCCGGTGGCCGGCACCACCGGGTACGACGCCCTGCGCCACATCGACGGTCTCTTCGCCGACCCGGCGGGCGCAGGCGAACTCCTGGAGGCGTTCCGGCGGTTCACGGGCGCCGACGCCGACCGGGGCGGCCGCTGGGCGCCGACCGCCCGCCGCGCCGCGCACCGGGTCGTCCGCCACGAGCTGGCCACCGAGGTGGAGCGGCTGACGCGGGAGGCGGCCGCGCTGTGCGCGCTGGAGCCGCGCCTGCGCGACCACGCTCCCTGGGCGCTGCGCACGGCGCTGCGCGAGCTGCTGGTGCGCGTCCCGGTGTACCGGCCGTACGTGAGCGGGGGCGCCGACCCGGAGACGGTCCTGACGGCGTCCGCCGCGGCCGAGGCGAAGGCGGCCTTCACCGTGCCCGAGGAGGCGCGTGCCGTCGACGCCGTACGTGACCTGGCGCTCGGCCGGCACGGTGACGGGCCCGCGCACACGGCGTTCCGGGCGCGGTTCGCCCAGACCGCGTCGGCGCTGCGGGCCAAGTCCGTCGAGGACAAGGCGTTCTACCGGTACACGCCGCTCCTGTCGGCCCTGGAGGTGGGCGGCAGCCCGCACGGCCCGGCGGTCCCCGCCGCGTCGTTCCACGCGTACTGCGCGCGGATGCAGCGCGACTGGCCGGACACGTCGACGGTGCTGTCGACGCACGACACGAAGCGCAGCGCGGACGTGCGCGCGGGCATCTCGGTCCTCAGCCAGTGCCCCGGCCGGTGGGAGGAGCTGCTGGCCCGGGTGACCGAGCGGACCGCGCACGGCGGCGGCACGAGCGCCCCCGACCCGCAACTGGCGTGGGCGGCCTGGCAGACCGTGGCGGGGCTCGGCCCGGCGGAGCCGGAGCGGCTCCAGGGGGCGCTGCTCAAGCACGCGCGCGAGGCGGACCTCTTCACGACGTGGACGGAGCAGGACAGTGCCTACGAGGGCGCGGTACGGGACTTCGTGGCGTCCGGCCCGTGCGGCCCGCCCGGCGACGAGGTGCTGCGCTTCATGGCGGACCTCGCCCCCCACGTACGGGCGAACGTCCTCGGGGCCGCGCTGGTCCACCTCACCATGCCGGGCGTACCGGACCTCTACCAGGGCACCGAGCACGAGTACCGCGCCCTGGTGGACCCGGACAACCGGGCGCCGGCCCGCTTCCACGCCAAGGAGCGCGGTCCGCTCTCCACGGACAAGGAGGCGCTGACCCGGGCCGCCCTGCACCTGCGGCGGGAGCACCCGGACTGGTTCGGCGGCGCGGCGACCTACGAGCCGCTGGCCGCGGCGGGCCCGGCCGCGGAGCACTGCGTGGCGTTCGTGCGCTCGGGCCGGGTCGCCGTCGCGGTGACCCGGCTGTCCCTGCGGCTGGCCGAGGCCGGCGGGTGGCGGGAGACGGAGCTGGCGCTGCCCGCGGGCGAGTGGGCCGACGCGCTCGGTGAGGGCCGGCGCTTCAGCGGCCACGCGCGCGTGGCGGACCTCTTCTCCCGGCTGCCGGTGGCGCTGTTGGTCCGCACCGACTCCCACGGCGCGGACGGCGACGGCGGGCGGGAAGCCACCGGCTGAGCCCGGCACGGGAGGGGCCGGGACCTTGGGGAACCGGCCCCTGACGCCGTCACGGGGCGTAGCCTGCAACCGGCGATGTGTCACGGCACAGGCCTTCTTGACAGGTGCGGCCGGGCGTGGGGTACTGCGGGTGCTGACGCCGGGAGCACCAACGGGGGTGAGTCATCTGACGGAGCAGCGGTACCCCACCTCGGCCGAACAGGCCCAGTCGGCGCGGGACCTGGTGACTCACCGACCCGACCTGTGCCGCCTACGCCAGGTCGGCACGTCACGTGCGGGGCGGCCCCTGCATCTGCTGTCCGTCGGGCACGACCGGCGCACCGTGCTCGTCGTCGCGGGCGCCCACGCCAACGAGCCGACGGGCGGCTCGACCGTCCTGCACCTCGCCGAACGAGCCCTGCTGGAGCCCGGGTTGCGGGCGGACCGGTCCTGGCACTTCCTGCTGTGCGCGGACCCGGACGGCGCGGCGCTGCACCGCACCCCCGCCCCGCGCACGCTGCTCGACTACCACCGGCACTTCTTTCGTCCCGCGGGCCCCGAGCAGCCCGAGTGGTCGCCCTCGGTCCTGCCCCCCGACCGGCTGCCGCCCGAGACGACGACCCTGACCGGCGTCATCGACGACCTGCGGCCCTACCTCCAGGTCTCCTTGCACGGCACCGAACTGGGCGGCAGCTGGGTGCAGTTGACGCGCGACATACCGGGGCTCGCGGAGGCGTTCGCCAAGTCGGCGGCCGAGCTGCACATACCGGTGGAGACCGGCGCGTCGGACGCGGCCGGGTGGCCGACGTCCGGGCCCGGCGTCCATGTGATGCCCGATCCGGACGTGCAGGCGGCGTTCCCCAGCCTGCCCGACGACGCCCGGCACTCCACCTGGCACCACGCGCACCGCTACGGCGGCTCCACGGCGATCGTGGAGGTGCCGATGTGGGCCAGCGACCTGGTCGACGACCCGGCGCCGCACCCGGCCCCCGAGCGGGCCCTGCGGCGCATCTCGGCGCGGCTGAGCCGGGACACCCGGCTCGTGGAGGCGATCCTCACCGAGACGCTGCCCCGGCTGCCCGACACCACGGGCCCGCTGCTGCGGGCGGCGCGCTGGGCGCTGAGCCTGGTTCCGGGGCTCGCCGACGACTGGGTGCAGCCGCCGCCCCCGGACGCGACGATGGCGTACGTGGGCAGCATCGACGCGTTCGCCAGGCGCCTGCCGCTGCGCGCCGCCGCGATGCTGCTCCGGGTCCTGGAGGAGGCCGGGGACCCGGCGGCGCCCGGCCTCGACGCCCTCGTCACCCGCTGGTGCGAGGTGTACGCGGACCGGTTCGGGGCGCGCTGGGTGCCGGTCGCCCACCAGATCGAGCACCAGGCCCGTACGACGATCGCGGCGGTCCGGCACGCCCGGGGCTGAACCGGTGCGGGGTCGAACCCGTCCCGGGGGCGAGCCTGTTCCGGGGCCGGGCCTGTTCCGGGGCCGGGCCTGTTCCGGGGCCGGGCCTGTTCCGGGGTCGAGCCGGTGCGGGGCGTGCCGTTCAGGCGGCGGAGAGCCGGAAGGCCATGTGCCCGAAGCAGATCTGGTCGCCGTCCTGCACGACGGCGACGCCGATCACCCGGCGCCCGTTCACCGACGTCCCGTTCGTGGAGCCGAGGTCGCGCACCACCCACCGGCCGCCCTGGCGGCTCAGCTCGGCGTGCACCCGCGAGACCGTGTCGTGGCTGAGCCGCAGCCCGTTGGCCGGGTCGCGGCCGATGCGCAGCGGATAGGGATCGTCCTGCGCGGGCAGCAGCAGCTTCGGCAGCCGCTCGACGGTCCAGGCCCTGCGCAGCCGCACGGTGAAGCCGGAGACCGCGCCCACCGCGCCGAGCACGGCCCGCGACCACGGGTTCTCGTGCCGCAGATCGGCGGTCAGCGCGTCGAGTTCACCGGGGGTGCGGGCGGCGAACGCCAGCTCCATGCGGCGCACGAACGTGTCGTGCGAGAGCCGTCCGACCGCGACGCCGTCCCTGAGCACCTTCAGCGCACGGTCCCGCTCGGCATCGGACAGCCGGGCCGGGTACGTGTGGTGTTCGAAGGAGGAGGTCACCCTTGTGATTGTCGGGCAGCGCGGCCGGAGTGTCCAGAAAGCGACCGGGGGGTCGGCGACGTCCGCCGCCTGTGACCGGCCACGACGGCGAACGGGGTTAGCGGGAGGCGGGGTTGGGCAGGGCCCCGTGAGCGCTCCGGCCGGGCCCGGCGCCGCCGACCGCGCAAAATGCGGGCTCAGTAGTCGCGATTTCCCGGCGGAACGATCACTCCTGGCGCAGGATGGACGCGTCGTCACTGTCGGCAGACACCCGGCTACGAGGGGGAAGCGCCCGTGCAATTCGAGGTGTGGGCACCACAGGCAGAGCAGGTCGCGCTCCATTGCGACGGCGCCGCGCGCGCGATGCGGCCGGACGCGGACCGCGTCGGCTGGTGGACCGCGGAGGCCGACGCGCAGGACGGCACGCGGTACGGGTTCGCGCTCGACGGCGGCCCGGTGCTGCCCGACCCGCGCTCGCGCCGCCAGCCCGAGGGGCCCGACGGGCCCAGCGCGGTCGTCGACCAGGGCCGGTACGCGTGGCAGCACGACTGGGCGGGCCGGGACCTGGCCGGCGCGGTCCTCTACGAGCTGCACGTGGGCACGTACACGCGGGAGGGCACCCTCGACGCGGCCGCGGCGCGCCTCGGGCACCTGGCCGCTCTCGGGATCACGCACGTCGAGCTGATGCCGCTGTGTCCCGTGCCGGGCCGGCACGGCTGGGGGTACGACGGCGTCAGCCTGTGGGCCGTGCACGAGCCGTACGGCGGCCCCGAAGCGCTGAAGCGTTTCGTCGACGCGGCGCACGGGCTCGGGCTCGGCGTGGTGCTCGATGTCGTCCACAACCACCTGGGCCCCTCCGGCAACTACCTGCCCGCGTTCGCCCCGTACTTCACCGACACGCACCACACGCCCTGGGGCAGCGCCGTCAACCTCGACGCGCCCGGCTCGGACGAGACCCGCGCCTATCTGCTCGGCAGCGCGCTGGCCTGGCTGCGCGACTACCGCCTCGACGGGCTGCGCCTCGACGCGGTCCACGAGCTGCACGACTGGCGCGCCCTGCCCTTCCTGGAAGAGCTGTCCGCGGCCGTGGACGGGCTCGCCGAGCAACTGGGCCGGCCGCTCTTCCTGATCGGTGAGTCCGACCTCGGCGACCCGCGTGTCGTCACGCCGCGCTGCGAGGGCGGGCTCGGGCTCCAGGCGCAGTGGAACGACGACGTCCACCACGCCGTGCACGCGGCCGTCACCGGTGAACACAGCGGCTACTACGCGGACTTCGCGCGCGAGCCGCTGGCCGCCGTTGCCAAGACGCTGACCCACGGCTTCTTCCACGACGGCACGTACTCGTCCTTCCGCGGACGCCGCCACGGCCGGCCCCTGGACCGGGCCCGCACCCCCGCGCACCGGCTCCTCGCCTACACGCAGACCCACGACCAGGTCGGCAACCGCGCCCAGGGCGACCGGCTCGCCGCCACCGTCTCCCCCGGGCTGCTGGCGTGCGCGGCGACGCTGGTCCTGACGAGCCCGTTCACGCCGATGCTGTTCATGGGCGAGGAGTGGGCGGCCAGCACCCCGTGGCAGTACTTCACCGACCACACCGACCCCGACCTCGCGGAGGCCGTGCGGCAGGGCAGGCGGCGGGAGTTCGCGGCGCACGGCTGGGCCGAGGAGGACATCCCCGATCCGCAGGACCCGGCGACGCGGGAGCGGTCCTGTCTCGACTGGGCGGAGGCCGAGACGGGTGACCACGCGCGCGTCCTGGCCTGGTACCGCGAGCTGATCGCCCTGCGGCACGCCCGCAGCGACCTCCAGGACGCGGATCTGGCCTCCGTCAAGGTTGCCCACGACGAACAGGCCCGCTGGATCGCCTACCGGCGGGGGGATCTGCGGGTGGCGGTGAACCTGTCCGCCCGGCCGGTGACGATTCCGCTGGGGCGGCCGGTCCTGGGGGTGCTGGCGGCCTGGGAACCGGTTCGGGTGCCCTCGGCGGGCGGGGAGTTGGTTGTGCCGGGTGAGTCGTGTGCGGTTGTGGTCGCGCCTTAGGGCGCGGGTAGCTCGCCGCGCGGGGGGGGCGCGGCCGGCGCCCCTCGCAGGTAGTTGTTCGACTACGGGCCGGTGGGGGTTCTCGCGCAGTTCCCCGCGCCCCTAGGTAGCTCGCCGGCTGCGGGCCGGTGGGGGCTGATCGCGCAGTTCCCCGCGCCCCTGAAAGACTTCGGCCGACCCGCCGTCGTGGCTGGTCGCGCAGTTCCCCGCGCCCCTGAGAGGCGCACTTCGTGCGGCCTCTCATCGGGGACATGGAGCTGCGGCGGAGCCGCATGCTCCAGGGGCGCGGGGAACGGCGCGAGAAGCCCCACCGGACCCGCAGATGAAAACGGGGGCGCACGTAGTGCGCCTTTCGGGGGCGCGGGGAACTGCGCGACCAGCCCCCACCGGACCCGCAGACGGAAACGGGCGGCGCACGCAGTGCGCCTTTCAGGGGCGCGGGGAACTGCGCGAGAAGCCCCCACCCGGCCCGCGGACGAAAGCGGACGGGGCGCACGCAGTGCGCCTTTCAGGGGCGCGGGGAACTGCGCGAGAGGCCACGACGTGCGGGCGGGATCGGCACACGTTCCGCCCCTACCCGCGGCACGGGCGCCGAGTCAGTCCGAGACCTGTTCCAGAAGGATCGGCTCCCAGGCGCGAGCCAACCGTGCTCGGGTGAGCGCCCCCGGCACCTCCCCCACCCGCACCACCGCCTCGCAACGAGCCAACCACAACCCGCGCAGACAGACCCGGGCCCCATACCCGGCCAGCGTCGCGGACCGCACCGCCGCCCGCGCCCCGACCGCCCCCGCGAGCCCCGCGATGTCCTCCGCCGGGTCACCCACCACCGCGTCCCCCCAGTCGAGCACCCCCCGCACCCGCCCGTCCCGCCCGACGGTCAGCCGCGCTCCCGTGAGGGCATGATGGACGAGCACCGCGTCCCCCTGCGCCCCGAGCTGCGCGACGGCCTGCGGCGTCAGCTGCTCCAGGCGCCCCGCGTCGAACTCGTCCGCGTCCAGCCCCGCCGCCGCCGCGTGCGCCGCCCGCCGCACCGGCTCCAGCCCCCGCGCGGCGACCTTCGGCACGCCGAGCGGCACCGCGCGGGCGGGCGGCACCGCGTGCAGCCCGGTGAGCAGCCCGGCGAGGTCCTCCTCACCCCCGGCGGTGACGTCCCGGACCTCCGCGGACTCCCCGGGCAGCCGGGTGTCGAGGGTGTAGGCGAGGCCGGGCTCCCACTCCCCCGCCGCGACCGACGCGGGGACGGCCACGGGCGCGTAGCCCCGCACGAGATCGCGTAGGCGCACCTCGCGGCGCAGGCGCCGGGAGGCGTCCGCGTCGGCGGCGAGGCGCACGACGTGCCGGGACCCCACCCACCAGGCGGCGTGCTCGCCGTGGCCGCCCACCGGCCGCAGTTCGGCACCCCCGCCATCGGGGAGCAGTTCCCCGAGCAGGCGGCGCACGGTGTCCTCGGTCGGCCCCCGCGGTGGCTCCGGCGTCGGCTTCATCGTCGCTCAGCCCACGATCGCCAGGTCCCGCGCGGTGGAGTTGAGGCGCCGGCCGCCGTCCTCGGTGACGGTGACGATGTCCTCGATCCGGACGCCGAAGCGGCCGGGCAGGTAGATGCCGGGCTCCACCGAGAAGCACATGCCCGGGACGAGGGGCTGTTCCTCGCCCTCGATCATGTACGGCGGTTCGTGCGTGGTGACGCCGATGCCGTGCCCGGTGCGGTGGATGAAGTACTCGCCGTACCCGGCGTCGGTGATGACGGCGCGGGCGACCCGGTCGACGTCCTGGCAGGCGATCCCGGGCCGCACGGCCTCGCAGGCCGCGGTCTGCGCCTCGCGCACGACGGCGTGGACGCGGCGCTCCTCCGCGGTGGGTTCGCCGACGTGCACGGTGCGGGTGGTGTCGGAGCCGTAGCCGTGCTTGAGGCCGCCGAAGTCGAGGACGACCATGTCGCCGTCCTGGATGACGCGCTCGCCCGCCTCGTGGTGCGGGTTGGCGCCGTTCGGGCCGGAGCCGACGACCGTGAAGTCGACCTGAGAGTGCCCGAACTGCCGCAGCAGCGCGGCGAGTTCGCGGGCGATGTCGCTCTCCTTGCGGCCGCGGAAGGCGACCTTCTTGATCTCCTCGTACGTGGCGTCGGCGGCGGCGCCCGCCGCGGCGAGCCGCTCCAGTTCCGCCGCGTCCTTGACGCCGCGGAGCATGGGCAGGGCCTCGGTCAGCGAGACGTACGAGGTGCCGGGCAGGGTGCGCTGGAGGCCGAGCAGGTGCATGGCCCACGCGTTGTCGCTGACCCCGAACCGGCCCCGCGCGTCGAGCAGCGGCGCGGTGATCCCGTACGGGTCCTTGCCATCGGTCCAGTCGCGCAGGCGCAGCGCGGCGGCGCCCGCGGCCTCGGCGGCGTCGGGCGCCTCCAGGGTCGGGACGACGAGTGTCGGCTCCTGGCCCGCGGCGAGCACCAGGAGGGTGAGCCGCTCGGTGTCCCCCGGCGCGTACCCGGTGAGCCACACCAGGTCGGGCCCCGGCGCGACGAGCACCCCCGCGAGGCCCGCGTCGGCGGCGGCCCGGGCGGCCCGGTCCATGCGGGACGCGTAGTCGGCGGCGGTGAAGGGCGCGGGGGTGCCGGTCGTCATGGCCTGGCCTCCGGGTTCTGGTGACGGGATCGCGTGGTGGCGCGCGTGCGGACAAGCGCGATCGTAGGGACAAGGGCGACATGCGGTCTACGGCAGCATCCTGCCCGGCCCCCTGCCCCGGCGCGAGTCCGCCTCCCTCCTGGCGGCAGGGGCTTGCCCGACGCCCGCCGGACGCCGGGTCGCGGCCGGCGGAGCGGACGGCCCGGCCCGGCGCCGGGGTCACGTCAGGACGCCGGGGACCGCGGTCAGCCGCTGATGTGCCCCCGTGCCGTGCCGCACCGTCATGAGCAGTTCCACGGCGCCGGGCGGCGTGCGGGCGCCGCGGTGGGGGGTCGGCGCGCTCGCCTCTCCCGGTTCACCGATCCCCTTCCCGCCCCAGCGCCCGGCCTCGGTGCTGTATGGGCCTAGAAGGCGCCGAACGCTCCCGCCGGGCTGCCTGGGGGCCGCGTCCCGGACGCGGCGGGTTCGGGGGCGGGTGGGGTGCCGGGTACGGCCGGGGCGCGGTCCGGCAGGAAGCCGTGGGCGCGGCCGGCCAGG
Source organism: Streptomyces sp. NPDC049813 (assembly GCF_044465085.1). Lineage (NCBI taxonomy): Bacteria > Bacillati > Actinomycetota > Actinomycetes > Kitasatosporales > Streptomycetaceae > Streptomyces > Streptomyces sp. NPDC049813. Next base: position 388,666 of record NZ_JBITLI010000003.1, read on the forward strand.
TAGCCGGCGCGGTAGCGGTCCACGTTCCGGTGCCAGTTGAGGATGCCCGCCATCCAGTTCCGCAGCTGCTCGACGTAGCCGTCCAGGACGGCGCGGGCCTCGCCGCGGAGCTTGAAGTCCTCGTAGAGGACGGGGAACTCGTGCGTGACGATGTGCTCGAACTGCCGCAGTCGCTGCGTCATGAGGTCGTGCACGATGCCCAGGGCCCGCGGGTAGTCGATGCCGAAGAAGTTCTGCACGACGAGGATCGCGTTGTGGATCTCCCCCTCGTACTCGATCTCCTTCTGGTACGAGAACACGTCGTTGATCAGCATGCCGTAGTCGACGGCCGCGTTCTCCAGGGCCCGGACGGGACCCGAGCGGTACACCTCGCGCGGCACGGCGGGGCCGTGGCCCATCCGGCACATGCTCATGGTGAGGTCGGAGCCGAAGGTGGCGCGGCGCATCTCCAGGTAGTCGACCGGGTCGGGGATGCGGTGCTGCACCTGGTTGAGGACCTCCCACACCCAGCTGTCCGTCATGACGTCGACCGACGCGCGGAACTCGGCCCGCCGGCGCCGCGACATCCCCGCCGTGGTGCGGGCCCACAGGTCGAGGAGACCGCGCTCCATGGCGTTGGCCGGGGCGGGGACGGGTTCGTCCGCGACGGGCATGCAGGCCGACAGGCGGGCGGTGCAGTGCCGGGCGGCGGCGAGGTCGCGCCGGTGTCCGAAGACCAGCGGGTAGTAGTCGTCCCCGTAGGTGCCCCAGGCGAGCCACTGCGCGCTCAGGTCGAGGGCCTCGGGCGTGCCGTCCGGATCGATCCCGGCGGAGCAGAGCGCCAGGTCGGCGGCGGCGAGCCGGTCCTCGTCCCAGACGCCTTCGGCGAGCATGCCCATCCGCCGCGTCCAGGGCACGAGGTGCTCGCGCGCGCGGTCGAGCGCCGGGTTCAGCCGCACCTCGAACGGCAGGGCGAAGTCCGGCAGCAGCGAAGGGCCGGTCTTCTGGTACGGCACGTGCGTGTACGCCCGCAGCCGCTCGGCCCCCACCGAGTCGAGCAGGGCGCGCACGTCGGCGGAGGCGGTGCCGGTCCCGGTGGGTCCGTGCAGCGGCGAACTCTCCTGCACCGCGCCCTCGTTCATGTACCGGCTGGAGCGCAGGTGCCATTCGTGGCCGCCGGACTGCCAGTCCTGGAGGCCGCGCGTGTACGCGGCGACGGCGGCGACCTCGTCCGGGGCGAGCCCCGCGTCCAGGGCGAGGGCGGGCACCTCGGTGAGCGCGGTGTGCTCGAACTGGTGCAGCCGCGAGGTGAGCACGTCGTTGACGATCTCCGCCGCCTCCTGGGTCGCACAGCCGAAGAAGGTCTCCAGCACCAGGACGCCATTGGAGAGTTCGCCCTCGTCGTGGACCTCGCGCTCGTAGGAGAAGAGGTCGTTGCGCAGGTGCACGGCGTCGGAGAAGGTCTCCATCAGCACGCGCAGCGGCCGCGATCCGGCGACGGAGGCGGGGACCTCGGCGGTCGCGTACTCGACGAGCCCCGCCGACCAGGGCGCGCCGCCGACCTTGCGGCGCATCTCGATGTACTCGACGGGGTTGGCGACACGGCCCTCGTTGATGTTGGAGAGCTCCCACAGCGACTCGTTGAGGAGGTGCTCGGTGGCCTCGGCGAACCGGCGACGCCAGTCGGCGGACATCGCGGGCACGGTGCGCCGCCACAGGTCGGCGAGGCCCGCCTCGACCGGGTTCTCCGGCTCGGGCACCGGGATGGCGAGGTCCATGGGCATGAAGAGCGGCAGCCGGGCGAGGTGGGCCCGGCCCGCCTCCCGGTCGTTCGTGCGCTTGAACATGTCCAGGAAGTGGTCGTCGAAGAAGAACACCCACACGTACCAGTCGGTGACCAGGGAGAGGGCGGGCCCGTCGCAGTCCGGGTGCGTGTACGCGCACAGCAGTCCGTAGTCGTGGGCGTCGAGATCGCGCTGCTCCCAGACGCCGCTGCCCTCCAGCATGCCCATGGAGCGCGCCCACGCGCCGGAGTGGGCGCGCGCCTCGTCGAGGTGCGGGTTGAGCCGCGCGCGGTACGGCATGTAGAAGCGCGGCAGCTGGAACGGCTGTGAGGACTGCTCAGTCATGTGCGCGGGCCTACCCGTGCCCCGGGGCGGGCATCCGCGGGGCGGCCCGTGATCGCCCCATCGCGTGAACGATGACTGAACGGGCCCCGGGCGGGGAAGCGGCCCGCCCGGGCGGTGAGAAGCGCGACAGGCGCGGGTCACGCCGCCCAGTGCGCGGGCCGCGTCAGGCCCGCCGGCAGCTTGGTGGCGCCGTCGCCGCGGGCGGCCTCCAGCTGGGCCTGGGTGAGGAAGACGGCCCCGGTCAGGTCGGCGCCGTTGAGGCGCGCGTCCCGCAGGTCCGCGCCGATCAGGTCCGCCGAGCGCAGGTCGGCGCCGGTCAGGTCGGCGGCGACGAGGAGCGCGCCGCGCATGGTGGCGCCGCGCAGGTCGGCGGCGCGCAGCCGGGCGCCGACGAGGTCCGCGCCGCGATGGTTCTTCTTGCGCCCGGGCACGGTGGCGCGCACCAGGTCGCTCGCGGTGAGCAGCACCGTGTTGACCTCGCCGCGGACGGCGGGCACGTCGACGGCGAGCAGGGCGTCGGCGCCCGCGCGCGTGAGCCGCTCGATGGCGTCGTACGCGCGCTGTGCCTCCTCGTGCACCGGCTCCGCCGCGGGCAGCCGCACGACCTCGCTCAGGTACCAGAGCAGCTCGTGCAGGTGACGCATGGTGGGGAACACGTCGTACATCGCCCGCGCGCTCTCGGGGCGCTCGCGCCAGCTGACGCCTTCGAAGGTGACCTGGGAGATCTTCTGGCCGGCGCCGAAGCAGTCGAAGACGGTGCAGCCCCGGTAGCCCTCGACGCGCAGCTTCGTGTGGATGCCGCAGCGGAAGTCGTCCCGGAGGTGGTGGCAGGGGGTGCCCGCGCTCTTGTTCCGCGCGAAGTCCTGCGACTTGGCGAACGGCAGTGCGACGCAGCACAGTCCGAAACAGTCGGCGCAGTCGGCGCGCAGCTCCGGGCGGTCGGGCTCGTGGGGCACGCGGGGCACGTGCGGCTCGTCGGGGGAAGCGTCGGGCGAGGTCACTCCCCCATTGTCGCCGACCTCGCGGCCGCTGCGCCGGGCAGGCCCTCTTGTGGCCGGCGCGTGGCCGCGCCACCGTGGACGCACCCCCCGCCCCGCCCCATGCCCCGGGAGTCGACGTGGCCTCCACCTACCTGCTTCCCCATGAGCTGCACGGAGACGGCCCGCACCGGGTGATCGCGGTGCACGGCTGGTTCGCCGACCGGTCCGCCTACGACGCGGTCGTGGCCGATCTGGACCGGCACTCCTTCACGTACGCGCTGGTGGACCTGCGTGGCTACGGGGAGGCGAAGGACACCCCGGGCGCGTACACGACGGCCGAGGGCGCGGCCGACGTGCTGGCGCTCGCGGACCGGCTCGGCTGGGAGCGCTTCTCGCTCATCGGACACTCGATGGGGGCGAGCGTGGCGCAGCGCGTCCTGGCGTCGGCCGGGCACCGGGTGCGCCGGATCGTGGGCGTCTCGCCGGTCCCGGCGTCGGGGCTCGCGCTGCCGCCCCAGCAGTGGGAGCTGTTCGCGACGGCGGACACCGAGCCGGCGCACCGCCGCACCATCCTGGACCTCACCACCGGCGGGGTCCGCCCGGAGGCCTGGCTGGACCGGATGACGGCGCGGTCCGTGGCGCGCAGCGACGCCAAGGCGTTCCGCGCCTGGCTCGACTCGTGGACCGGCGACGACTTCCACCGGGAGCTGGACGGCTGCGGGACGCCCGCGCTGGCGGTGACCGGTCGGCTCGACCCGGCGCTGCCCGCGGAGCTGATCCGCTCCACGTGGCTGCGCTGGTTCCCCCGCGGCGAACTGGTCGACCTGCCGGTCTGCGGCCACTACGCGATGGACGAGGCGCCGCTGGCGCTGATCCGGGTGGTGGAGGACTTCCTCCGCGCGGACCGGCCCGGCCCCCGGTCCTAGGGCCTCAGCCCGCGTCCGGCTCCAGCCGCAGCGACACCGAGTTGATGCAGTAGCGCTGGTCGGTCGGGGTCGCGTAGCCCTCGCCCTCGAAGACGTGGCCGAGGTGCGAGCCGCACCGCGCGCAGCGCACCTCGGTGCGGACCATGCCGTGCGAGCGGTCCTCGATGAGTTCGACCGCGGCGGAGTCCTTCGGGTCGTAGAAGGAGGGCCAGCCGCAGTGGGACTCGAACTTCTCGGTCGAGGTGAACAGCTCGGCGCCGCAGGCCCGGCAGCCGTAGACGCCCTTGGTCTTGGTGTCGGTGTACTCACCGGTGAAGGCGGGCTCGGTGCCGGCCTGGCGCAGTACCGCGTACTCCGCCGGGTTCAGCTCCGCGCGCCACTGCTCGTCCGGCTTCTCGACGTCGTACGACATGGAGGCACTCCCTTTCAGCGCTGTGCGAGGTGGTCCAGGATGCGCGGGCCGAGGTCCGTGACGTCGCCCGCTCCCATGGTGAGAACGAGATCACCGGGCTTCGCCATTCCCGCGACGGCCTCGACCGCCGCGGCCCGGTCCTCGGCGGCCTGCACGTCGGCGCCGGCGGCGCGGGCCGCGTCGACGATCAGGGCGCTGGTGATGCCGGGGATCGGGTCCTCGCGGGCCGGGTAGATGTCGAGGACGACCGAGGCGTCCGCGAGCTTGAGGGCCTCGCCCATCTCCTGGCCGAGCTCCTGGGTGCGGGAGAAGAGGTGCGGCTGGAAGAGGACCAGCAGCCGGGAGCCGTCCGCAGCGGCGCGCATCGCCTCCAGGTCGGCCGTCATCTCGGTGGGGTGGTGCGCGTACGAGTCGATGACCTGCACGCCGTTCGCCTCGCCCTTGAGCTGGAGGCGGCGCTTGACGCCCGTGTACGACTTGATCGCCCCGGCCAGGTTCCGGGAGGGGATGCCGAGCGCGACGCCCGCGGCGAGCGCCGCGACCGCGTTGTGCGCGTAGTGGCGGCCGGGGACCGAGACGGTGAAGGTGAGCAGCTTGCCGTCGAGGAGCACCGTCACCTCGCTGGTCAGGCCGCGCGGCGTGACCTTGTGGATGCGGATGTCCGCGGCACTCGACTCGCCGTAGGTGACGACCTTGAGGGAGGTCGTGTCGCGGATGCGGCGGGTCAGCTCGACGGCGCCGGGCTGGTCCGCGGCGATGACGAGGGTGCCGCCGGGGACGATCTTCGAGGTGAAGATCTCGAAGGAGTCGTAGATCTCGTCCATCGACGCGTAGTTGGCGTGGTGGTCGAGTTCGACGTTCAGGATGATCGCGACTTCGGGGCGGTACTTGTGGAAGCTGCGGTCCGACTCGTCGGCCTCGGCGACGAAGATGTCGCCCTCGCCGTGGAGCGCGTTCGAGCCCGGGGCGTCCAGGTCGCCGCCGATCGCGTACGAGGGGTCGAGGCCGAGCGAGGAGAGGGCCACGGCCAGCATCGACGTGGTCGTCGTCTTGCCGTGGGTGCCGGCCACCGCGATGGGGCGCAGGCCGTCCATGAGGGCGGCGAGCGCGTCGGAGCGGTGCACGACGGGGATGTCGAGCTCGGCGGCGCGCCGCAGCTCGGGGTTGTCCTCGCGGATCGCCGAGGAGACGACGACGCAGCTGGCCTCGGGCGACAGGTGCGCGGCGTCGTGCCCGATGTGGACCGTGGCACCGAGCGCGCGCAGCGCCTCGGCGGTTGCGGACTCCCGCGCGTCGCTGCCCGCGACGCGCGCGCCGCGCTGGGCGAGGATCTTGGCGATGCCCGACATCCCGGCGCCGCCGATGCCGATGAAGTGGGGTCGGTCCATGGCGGCGGTAGAAGTGGGCAGGCCGGGTGCCATACGTGTCTCTCCCCTGGGGTTCTTTCGGGTGCTGCGGTCCGCGGTCACGGCGACCGCGGGCGGGGGCCAGCCTATGGCCTCGGCCCCGCCCGCCCCGCATCCGCGCCCGCGGCCCGCGCCACCGCCCGCGAACCCCGCGGCGTCACGCCTTGCTGTGCGAGAACAGCTTCAGCACCGGCACGCCCACCTTGTGCCGGGCGCGCGAGGCCCAGTCGCGGTGGAAGAACTCCTCGACGTAGTGCGGGTCGGTCAGCACGATCACCTCGTCGGCCCGGACCTCGTCGACAAGACCCTTGAGCGCGTCGAGCGGGTGGTTCTCGATGAGCCGGCCCGCGGCGGCGCAGCCGGCCTGGTGCAGCGCGGTGAGGGAGACGCCGAGCGCCTGCTCCGCCGGGGCCCTGGCCTCGTCGCCCTCGGGCACCTCGTCCTCGCGGGCCGCCTCGTCCAGCTCGCCCATCGCGACGTCGTCGATGGCCCGCAGCAGGCGGTCCGCCTGGTCGCCGCGGGGCTGGAGCAGCACGTGGAAGGAGACCTCCTCCTCCCCGTGGAGTGTGGTGACGAACTCCACGTCGGCGGAGGTCAGAGCCTTTTCGATCATCAATACGCTCGTGAACACGACGGGCGCCCTTCTTCTCCTGCCGCGGGCCGTCCTGCATCCGGCCCTGGGGACCTGCGGAAACCATCCTGCCCCGTGGCCGCACGGGGTCTGCAGGTTTTAGTGTGCCCAGCGGGGACTAAACGGAACGAGTCATTCCGTTCCGTGTCGGGGCCGACGGTACCGGGAGAAGAGGAAACCGTCCTCCTCCAGCAGCGACGCCAGTTCGAAACGGGCCGGCAGGACCGGCCCCGAGCCCCCGGCGATGCGCTGCGCGGTACCCGACGTGAGCAGCGGCGACAGGGTGAGACAGAGCTCGTCGAGCACCTGTGCGGCCACGAACTGGCCCAGGAGCCGCGGGCCGCCCTCGGTGAGCAGCCGCGTCAGCCCCCGCCCGGCGAGGGCCGCCACCGCACGCTCCGGTTCCACCCCGGCGCCCTCGCCCGCGATCAGCACCTGCGCGCCGGACGCGCGGGCCGCCGCCATCCGCTCCGCGGGCGCGGCCGCGCCCGTGAGGACGTACGTCGGGGCCAGCGGCTCGGTGAAGAGCGGCAGTGTGAAGTCGAGGTCGAGGCGGGCGCTGATCACGGCGATGGAGGGGGCGGGGCCCTGCCCGGCCGCCGCGCGGCGCGCGGCGAACGCGTCCCGGGCCCGGGCCGGCCGGTACCCCTCCTGGCGGACCGTCTCGGCGCCGACGACCACGGCGTCCGCGAGGGCGCGCAGGGTGCCGAAGATCCGCATGTCGGCGGGGCAGGAGATGGGCTGGGAGCGGCCGTCGTGCTGCGCGGCGCCGTCCAGGGTGGAGACCATGTTGGCGCGCAGCCAGACCCCCGCCGCCGCCTCGGCCGGATATCCGTAGGCGTCGGCCAGCTCGTCGAGGCTCCACTCGCGGCCGGACGGGCCCGCGGCCGCTTCGCGTCCCTCCCGGCCCTCGTGATCTGCTGTTTCGTACGTCACAGGGAACAGGCGTCGCATGACGTGCAGTGTGGCACGGCCATTAAGCTGATGAGTTGTGTCGTCCTCCCCCGAAGCCCCCGGCTCCCGCCCGACGGGCAGCAGCCCCATAGCCGACGCGGCGCCCCCGTCCCTGTGCGCCCGCGAACCGCACGTCCCCGCGGAGCGCCTGGTCGCCGAGATGGTGCCGCCGCCCCGGTTCAGCGCCGCTCGTTTCGACACCTACATCCCGGACCCGAACCAGCCGAGCCAGACACAGGCCGTGCAGGTCCTCAGCTCCTTCGCCGCCGGGCTCGGCGCGCAGGCGGGCGGCGGCAAGAAGCGCGGGCTGTTCGGCTTCGGGAAGAAGCCCGCCGCCCCGGCCGGCCCGCGCGGCGTCTACCTGGACGGCGGGTACGGCGTCGGCAAGACCCACCTCCTCGCCTCGCTGTGGCACGCGACCCCGGCCGCGCCCGAGCAGAAGGCGTTCGGCACCTTCGTCGAGCTGACGAACCTGGTCGGCGCCCTCGGCTTCCAGCAGACCGTGCGCACGCTGAGCGGGCACCGGCTGCTGTGCATCGACGAGTTCGAGCTCGACGACCCGGGCGACACCGTCCTCGTCTCCACGCTGCTGGGCCGGCTGGTCGAGGCGGGCGTCGCGCTCGCCGCCACGTCGAACACGCTGCCCGGCAAGCTCGGCGAGGGCCGGTTCGCCGCCGCGGACTTCCTCCGCGAGATCCAGGGCCTGTCCGCCCATTTCCGGCCACTGCGCATCGACGGCGAGGACTACCGGCACCGCGGCCTGCCCGAGGCGCCCGCGCCCTTCTCGGACGAGCAGGTCACCAAGGCCGCGTACGCCACCGAGGGCGCCTCGCTCGACGCCTTTCCGCAGCTGCTCGACCACCTGGCGCGGGTGCACCCCAGCCGGTACGGCGCGCTGACCGACGACCTGAGCGCGGTCTGCCTGACGGACGTCTCCGCCGTGCCCGACCAGTCCACCGCCCTACGCCTGGTGGTCCTCGCCGACCGGCTCTACGACCGGGAGATCCCGGTGCTCGCCTCGGGGCTGCCGTTCGACGGCCTGTTCAGCGAGGAGATGCTGAACGGCGGCTACCGGAAGAAGTACTTCCGGGCGATCTCGCGGCTCACCGCCCTCGCCCGCGACGCCAAGGACCTCGTCCGGCCGTAGCGGCGCGCCGCCGGTACGGCGATGGATCACGGAGCGCCCGCGACCGGTCAGGCGCGAGATCGCGCCACCGGCACGCCACCGGTGCGGAGCGGGACCGCGCGCGGCCCGCCACCGGTCCGGCCACCGGAGCGCGGCGCGGCCCGCCGACGCTACGCGCGTGGTTCCCGCGCCGCGGCGCAGGTGATAGACACACCGGGTCACAGTTCCTGTCCGCCAGCAGGAGGTTGTCCCATGTCTGAGACACGGCTGTCCGCGACACGACGTCAGATGCTCGCCCGTTCCGGCGCGTTGGGGGTGGGCATCGCCTTCGCCGGGACCCTGTCCGAACTCTTCGCGGGCTCCGCCGCCGCCCACGGCCGCGCCGGCTACGGCCCGCTGGTCCCCGATCCGGCCGGGCTGCTCGATCTGCCGAAAGGTTTCCGCTACCGGGTGCTCTCGCGCGAGGGCGACCAGCTGCGCTCCGGGGAGGGGCCGGTCCCCAGCAACCACGACGGCATGGCCGCCTTCGCCGGCCGCCAGGGCCGCGTCCACCTCGTGCGCAACCACGAGAACCGCGTCACCGGCAAGATCCCCGTACCGACCGTCGAGGGCCTCACCTACGACCCGATGGGCAAGGGCGGCTGTACGGCGCTGACCGTCGACCGGCACGGCGCGGTGCTCTCCGAGCGGGTCGCCATCGCCGGTACGGCCGTCAACTGCGCGGGCGGCCACACCCCGTGGGGCACCTGGCTGACCTGCGAGGAGACCGAGGACAAGGCCGGCACGAACGGGTACACCAAGGACCACGGCTTCATCTTCGAGGTCGACCCGGTCGACCCGCACCGCTCGGGGGCGGTGCCCCTCACCGCCATGGGCCGCTTCCAGCACGAGGCGATCGCCGTCGATCCGCGGCGCGGCGTCGTCTACGAGACCGAGGACGCCTTCGACAAGCCGTTCGGCCTCTTCTACCGGTTCCTGCCCGAGAAGCCGCACGGCGGCCTCGGCTCGCTGCGGGCCGGCGGCCGGCTCCAGGCGATGCGGGTGCCCGGCCTGCCCGACCTGTCGGTGGTGCAGGAGACCGGCGCGACCTTCACCGGCATCGAGTGGGCCGACGTCCCCGATCCGCTCGCCACCGAGACCCCCATCCGCAATCAGGACTTCGGGCGCCGCGGCATCACCCACGCGCAGAAACTGGAGGGGTGCTACTGGGGCGGCTCGTGCGTCTACTTCGTCTCGTCGTACGCGCGCAGCCGCGAAGGGTCCGCCGCCGACCACTTCGGGCAGATCTGGCGCTACGACCCCGCGGCACGCCGGCTCACGCTGGTCATCGTCTTCGGCCCGGACACGGACGTGCAGCTGCCCGGCGAGGAGCCCGACAACATCTGCCTGGCACCCAGCGGCGGTCTGATGGTGTGCGAGGACGGCGAGGGCGCGCAGCACGTCTTCGGCGTGACCCGAAAGGGCGAGGTCTACGCGATGGCGCGCGGCCGGCAGAACATCGGGACGGCGCAGGAGCCCGCCTGGGGCGAGTTCGCCGGCGTCACGTTCGCGCCGGACGGCAGGACCATGTACGTGAACTGCTACACGCCGGGGACGACGTTCGCGGTGACCGGCCCCTGGCACACGTGACGCGGCACTGACGCCGCCGCCCGCGACCGGCCGCCCGTCATCTGACCGGTTTCGGGCGGCGTGGTGCGCGGGCGCCCTGGGCAAGGTCCCAGCATGAACGAACGACCGGACAGCGCATGGGAGTTCACCGACGACCGCGGGCACCTGGCCACCGCGCCACGGACGCCGCGGCGGGTCGTCGCGTACATACAGGCCGGAGCGAGCCTGTGGGACCTGGGGATACGTCCCGTGGGGATCTTCGGCTCGTACCACGACGGCGGCGGACCCGATCGCGCCAAGTCCGGGGCGCTGCCCCTGGACGACGTCGCGTACCTGGGGGCCGGGGCGGGGCTCGGGCTCGACGACGTCCTCGCCGTGCGGCCCGATCTCGTCGTCGCGCTCACCTACGGCGGCGGGCAGGTGTACGGCGTCGAACCGGACGTGGCGAAGCACCTGGAGGAGCACGTCCCCGTCGTCGTGATCGACGTGGGGCAGGGCCGGGGGCTGGCCGCCGTCCGCGAGCGGGTGGCGGAGCTGGGCCGGTCGCTCGGCGCGGCCGAGGACGCGTCGGCGCAGCGGGAACTGGCGCGGGCGGAGCGGGAGCTGGCCGCCGCCGCCGCGGCGGCGGGCCCGGTCCGGGTGCTGGCGCTCTCGCCCGGCGGCCCGGACAGCGTGCACCTCGCGCGGCCCGCGAAGTGGCCCGATCTGAGCGCCCTGACCGGTTTCGGGGTGCGCACCATGGAGCCGCCGGAGGGGCCCGGGGCGAACTGGTCCACCGGCTCCTGGGCCGACGCGGCCGAACCGGCGCCGGACGTGGTGCTGGTGGACGCCCGGGCCAACGCGGCGCCGCCGGAGCAGTACGCGGGGGACGCGCGGTGGGCGGCCGTCGCCGAGCGGGCCGTGGTGCTGCCGTGGAACCCGGAGATCGCGGCCAGCGCCACCGCGCACGCGGCGTTCTTCGCCCAGGTGGCGCAGGTGCTGCGACGGCATGGGGGTGACGGCGCCGCCCGCCTGCCCGATTAGTACCATTTTCGGGTTTACCGTCGCGGAGTGATCCGTACTCTCCGCCGCACCACAGCGACCCGCACCGCAGCGACCCGCACCGCAGTGACCCGCACCGCGCTGACCTGCGCTTTGGGTGCCCTCGCCGTCGGTGCCGCCGCCTGCGCGGGCGGCGGCACCGCGCCCCCGGGCCCGGGGCACACTCCCCGGCCCGCGGCGAGCCGCCCGGCCGCGGCGCCGTCCGGGCCGCCCACGCTGGCGCCCGGCCCCGCCGGGCTCACCCCCGTCTTCACCCACGTCCCGCGGGCGCGGGAGCGTACCGTCGCGCTCACCTTCGACGCCGACATGACCGCCGACGAGGGCGCCCGCGCCGCCGCGGGCGAGCACTTCGACAACCCCCCGCTCATCGCCGCCCTGCGGGCGCTGCGGGTGCCGGCCACGGTCTTCATGACCGGGCGGTGGGCCGAGCAGTATCCGGCGCAGGCCCGGGACATCGGCGCCGACCCGCTCTTCGAGGTCGCCAACCACTCGTACAGCCACTACGCCTTCACCGGCGACTGCTACGGGCTGCCCACCGTGCCCGCCGGGCGGATGCGGGCAGACGTCGAGCGGGCGTTCGCCGCGTTCCGCCGGGCCGGGATCAAGCGCGTGGTGCCCTACTTCCGCTTTCCGGGCGGCTGTTACGACCGGCGGGCGCTGCGGGCCCTGACCCCGGCCGGGGTCACCGCGGTGCAGTGGGACGTGGTGAGCGGCGACGCGTTCGCGACGGACGCGGACGCGGTGGCGCGGCAGGTGCTCGACGGGGTGGCGCCGGGGTCCGTCGTCGTCCTGCACTGCACCCGCAGCGCGGCGCCGACGACGGAGCGGGCCGTGCGGACCGTGGTGCCGGCGCTGCGCGCGCGGGGCTTCCGGTTCGTCCGGGTCTCCGAACTGCTCGGGACGGCCCGGACGGCGTGACCGTACGCTGGGGCGCATGGAGAACACCCAGGGCGGGACGGCAAGGACGGCGGGACCGAGGTCGCCGAGGTCGCCGAGGTCGCCGAGGTCGCCGAGTGCGTGCTGTGCCGCAGGCCCACCGAGTACCCCGAGTCCACCAAGGGCGTGACGCTGTGCCCGGTCTGCGAGTGGCAGGAGGCACAGCGCCAGGCCTGTTCCGGCTGAGGCGGCCCGGGGCTCGCGCGGGCTCAGGGGTGTGCCCGGCTGCTGGCAGACTGGAGGGGTGACCAGCGACGACACCTCCACGCCTCAGACCCCGGCGACGGCCGCCGGGGCCGACAGCCCGTTCCGCGACGAGCGCACCGCACGCGACGAGGCACCGCAGTTCGTGCTGCCGCTCGTGGTGCGCATCGAGCGGGCCGCGCCGCCGGCCCGTACGGACGCCCTGGAGACGGCGGCGCGGGCGGTCCTCGTGATGCTCGCCGACGAGCGTTCGCTGGGCGAGGGCGAGTGGGCCGCCGTGATGCGGGACTGGCAGGACGCCCGGATCCGCAAGGTGGTGCGGCGGGCGCGGGGCGCGGAGTGGCGCCGCGCGGAGGGCCTCGACGGCATCACGGTCACCGGGCGCGGCGGCGCCGAGGTGCGGGTCTTCCCGCCGGTCCCGCTCGACGGCTGGCCCAAGGACCTGGCGAAGCTCCAGGTCTCCGGCACGGACCTCGACGACCCGCAGCCGCCGCCCGCCCCGGACCCCGCGGCGCCGGTGCTCTGGCTCAACCCCGACCTCGACATGACGGCGGGCAAGGCCATGGCGCAGGCCGGGCACGGCGCGCAGCTGGCGTGGTGGGAGCTGTCCGACGGGCAGCGCAAGGAGTGGCGGGAGGCGGGCTTCCCGCTGTCGGTGCGGGTGGCCGCCCGGGAGCGCTGGGAGCCGCTGACCCGGGCAGGGCTGCCGGTGGTCCGGGACGCCGGGTTCACGGAGATCGCGCCGGGATCGTGCACGGTGGTGACCGAAGGGGCCCGCGACGGCGGCCTGTTGTCGGGGCTCGGCCGGGCGTGAGCGGCGGCCGGGTGTCCTGCCCGGGGATCGGCCGGGGCAGCGCTGCCGGAATCGGCGGGGAGACCGGTGGGGAGACCGGTGGGGAGACCGGTGGGGAGACCGGTGCGGAGACCGCTGCGGAACCTCAAATGTAGCTCTGAAGGTCCCTCCCGCACGGTTCGTCCGGCCCCGCCCGGGTGAGGTAGAGAGCACGCCGCAGCGGACCGGCACGGCGCGGGAGGGGGACGGTCATGCAGGAAATGTCACGGTTGGGCACCGGGATCGGCTGGCGGCCCGAGATCGCCGGCGTCGTCGAGGAGATGCCCGGCATCGACTGGGTCGAGGCGGTCGCCGAGAACCTCTGCCCCGGGCACCTGCCCGACTCCCTGCTGCGGCTGCGCGAGCGCGGCGTGACCGTCGTGCCGCACGGTGTCTCGCTCGGCCTCGGCGGGGCGGAGCGGCCGGACGAGCACCGGCTCGCGGCGCTCGCCGCGCGCGCCGAGGCGCTCGGTTCGCCGCTGGTCACCGAGCACATCGCGTTCGTCCGGGCCGGCGGCGACCGCACGGCGTCGCCGCTCCTGGAGGCGGGCCACCTGCTGCCCGTGCCGCGGACCCGGGACGCGCTCGACGTGCTGTGCGAGAACGTCCGGATCGCGCAGGACGCGCTGCCCGTGCCGCTGGCCGTGGAGAACATCGCGGCGCTGTTCGGCTGGCCCGGCGAGGAGCTGACCGAGGGGCAGTTCCTCTCGGAGCTGGTCGAGCGCACCGGCGTCCGGCTGCTGATCGACGTGGCGAACCTCTACACGAACTTCGTGAACCGGGGCGAGGACCCGGCCGCGGCACTGGACGAGCTGCCCGTCGAGGCCATCGCGTACGTCCATGTCGCGGGCGGGTTCGAGCGGGACGGCGTCTGGCACGACAGCCACGCCCATCCGGTGCCGGAGGCCGTCCTCGCCGTCCTGGCCGATCTCGCCTCGCGCGTGTCCCCGCCCGGCGTCCTGCTGGAACGGGACGACAACTTCTCGTACGACGGGACGGAGCTGGAGCGGGAGGTGGCACGGATCCGGGAGACGGTGACCGCCGCCGGGACCGCACCCGAACCCGCCGCACCCGTCCGCCCGGTGCCGGACACCGGGCGGGACGCCGGACCGAACACCGAGCGGGACGCCGGACCGGACACCAGGCCCGACGTCGAGCGGGTGGCGCCGGTCGCCGAGCGGGTGGCGCCGGTTACCGAGCAGGTGCGTGGTCGGCTCGCGCTCGGGCAGGCCGCCCTGCTCTCCTCGCTCGTCGCGGGCACCCCCGCCCCCGAGGGCTTCGACCGCGCGCGGCTCGCCGTGCAGAGCAGGGCCTTGGCGGCCAAGCGGGCCGACGTCGTCGCGAAGGTGGCGCCCGAACTGCCGTCCGTCATGGGCCGCGCGGCGTACCGGACCGCGTTCCTCGCGTACGCGCAGCGGCGGCCCATGGCGGACGGGTACCGGCGCGACGCGCTCGACTTCGCGGAGGACCTGCTGATCGCGCAGCGCGTCGACGACCCCTTCGTCCGCAAGCAGCTGACCGACTGGTGGCTGGAGCGTTCGGGCCCGCGCTCGCTGGTGGGACGCCCGATGGCGCGGGCGCTGCGGGCCGCCCGGTTCGCGCTGCGCCGGTGAGGGCCGGGCCGCCCTCTCCCCCACCCAGCGGGCGCGCGGGCGCGCACAACCCCCGCGCTCCGTACGGCGGTTGGCGTAGTCGCCGATGATCTCCGGCACATCGTGTCCGGAGCGCACTAGCGTGCGGTGCCGCACCAGGAGGCACCATGCGACTGTTCTCGCCCACCGGATCGCCGGGCGGCGTCCACGTCAGCGGCACCGCGCTCATCGTCACGGGACTCGTGGCGACGCTGGCCGCGCTCGTCTTCCCGATCTGGTCGTACGCGGACCGCGCGGGCACCGGCCTGGACACGCTCGACGCGCAGAGCGTGCCGACCGCGTTCGGCCCGCTGTCGGCCACCGACCGCGTCTTCCTCACCAAGGTCCGGCTCGCCGGGCTCTGGGAGCTGCCCGCGGGACAGCAGGCCGAGGAGCGGGCGCCGAGCCGGGCCGTCGCGACGGCGGGCCGGCACCTCGTCGAGGGCCACACGTTCCTGGACGCCCGGGTGCGCGAGGTGGCGGCCCGGCTGCGCCTGGGGCTGCCGAACCAGCCCACCGCCCAACAGCGGGGCTGGCTGCGGACGCTGACGGCGGCGCGGGGCGCGGAGTACGAGCGGCAGTTCGCCAACCTCCTGCGCCGCGCCCACGGCCAGGTGTTCGCGCTGGTGGCCCAGGTGCGGGCGGCGACCCGCAACACGCTCGTCCGGGACCTCGCGGACGACGCCAACACCACCGTCCTGGACCACATCACGGTGCTGGAGGCCACCGGTCTCGTCGACTTCGACGCGGCGGCCCGGGACGGCGCCACGGCGAGCCCGCCGCCGCTGACCCGGCCGCCCGCCCCGCCCGGGCCGGCCGCTTCCCCGGCCCCGGTCATCCCGCTCACGCCGACGCCCACGCCGACTCCCTCGCTGACCCTGCCGCCCGCGGCGTCCCGGCCCCGGAGCTGAGCGGCCCGGCCGCGGAGAGCCCGCAGCCCGCAGCGAAACGGAACGTCACGTACCGGTCACGGCGTGTCCGCATATTGAACGGGCCGTAGCGCCTACCCGAACACCTGTCGTAAAAACACCGCATGCTCTGGGTCCTGTTCCTCGTCCTCGCCTGCGCCGTCACCGGCCTGTCCTGCGGTCGGCTCGGCCTGGCCGCCGCGCGCGCCGCCGACGCCGAACTCGCGCTGGGCACCGCGCGGCCCGGGCACGAACTGTCGCTGTACGAGACGGCGTTCCTGTCCGGCGGCCCGGCCCGGGTCGCCGACGTGACCCTCGTGTCGATGGCCCGCGGCCGCCGGCTGCTGCTCGCGCACACCGGCTGGGCGACGGTCGTCGACCCGGTGGGCGAGGACGACGTGGAGCGTGCGGTGATCGGCGCGATCGGGCCCGCGGGCCAGTCGCCGATCGCCCCGCTGCGCGCCGCGGCGGCCGCGGGCGACGCCGTCCGTGCCGTCGCCGAACGGCTCGTGGCGGCCGGACTCGCGGTGCCGGAGACCGCCCGGGCCGCGGTGGCCGGGGCGGCGCGCCAGGTGCGGGCGGCGGCCGTCGCCGTGGTGGCCCTGGGCGCCGCGGCGGTGCTGGTGCCGGGCGGCACGGCCGGGCAGGGGCTGCCGGTGGTGCTCTGGTTCGCGCTGCCGCTGGTGCTCACGCTGAGCTGCCTGGCGCTCGTCCGCATCGAGATCCACCCGCACACCCGCTGGGCCTCACCGGCGGGGCAGCGCCTGCTCGCCGCCCTGCCCGCGGGCGCCGGCGGCCTGCACGCGGTCGCCGTACGCGGCGTGCGCGCGCTGGACGACCCGGCGCTGCGGGCCGCCCTCGGCAGCCGCACCGCCGTCGGCGGCTGAGCCGGGCCCCCTATAGGCACGGCCCTCGCCGGCCCGACACGCCGCCCGGTGCTTTACATCCTCAACCCCCGCCTCAAGTATCCCTTTTGACCCCGGCCTCTGACCGCGAGCCGCACCGGCTCGGGAGCCCGGCGAAAGGGACGCATGCGCGCGACGAGAACAGCATCCGCCCTCTGCGCCGCCGTCGGATCACTGATCCTGGCGGCTCTCGGGACCGCACCGGCGGGCGGCGCGAGCGCTCCCCGCGATCTCGGCGCGCCGCAGGCCCTGGGCACCGCCGTCGCCGCGCAGCGCGCCGCCGCCGCCGGGATCCGCTTCGGCGCCTGCCCCGCGGTGGAGCACCTGCCCGCGCCGGTCACCTGTGGCACCGTCTCCGTGCCGCTGGACTACGCCCGGCCGCGCGGCAGGCAGATCGAGCTGACCGTCAGCCGCGTCAAGGCGGCCGGGAAACACGGCGGCAAGAGGGTCGCCCGGCAGGGCGCGTTCGTCTTCAACCCGGGCGGCCCGGGCGGCAACGGCATGTACTTCCCGCTGGTGCGCACCGTGCCCGAATGGGAGCGCGTCGGCGCGGCGTACGACCTCGTGGGCTACGCGCCGCGCGGCGTCGGCCGCTCGGCGCCCCTGTCCTGCCGGGACCCCAAGCAGCTCGGGACCCACCCCACACCGGCGCCGACGCACCCCTCGGAGTCGTACAAGCAGGAGCGCATCGCGCAGGCGAAGGCGTACGCGCGCGGCTGCGCGCGCCGCAACCCGGACCTGCGCCACTACACGACCCTGAACAACGCCCGGGACCTGGACGTCCTGCGGGCCGCGCTCGGCGAGCGGACGCTCACGTACATGGGCGCCTCCTACGGGACGTACATCGGGGCGGTGTACGCGCAGTTGTTCCCCGCGCACGTGCGGCGGATGGTCTTCGACTCGGCGGTCGACCCGGACCCGCGCCACGTCTGGTACGTCAACAACCTGGAGCAGTCGGCCGCGTTCGAGCGCCGCTGGTCCGACTTCCGGGCGTGGGTCGCCAAGCACGACGCCGTCTACCACCTGGGCAAGACGCCCGAGGAGGTGCAGACGGCCTACGAGCGGGTGAGCGCGGAGCTGGCGCGCGAGCCGGCCGGCGGCCGGGTCGGCCCCGGCCAGTTGCAGAACGCGTACCTGCAAGTGGGGTACGCCGACGACTACTGGCCGGTGCGGGCCAGGGCCCTGTCGGCGTACCTCAAGGGCGACCCGGGGCCGCTGGTCGAGCAGGCGGCGCCGCGGGCGGCCGGCGCGGCCGCCGGCGAGAACAGCGCCGCGGTCTACACGGCGGTCGAGTGCAACGACGCGCCCTGGCCGACCGACTTCCGCACCTGGGACCGCGACACGACCCGGCTGGCGCGCACCGCGCCGTTCGAGGCGTGGGACAACACGTGGACGAACCTGCCGTGCGCGTACTGGACCGCGCCCCGGCAGCAGCCCCTCGACGTGCGGACCCGGCCGGGCGCGCTGCCGCCCACGCTGGTCCTGGCCGCCGAACGGGACGCGGCCACGCCGTACGCCGGAGCGCGGGAGCTGAGCCGGCGGATCCGCGGCTCCGTGCTCGTGACCGAGCGCGGCGCGGGCACGCACGGGGTCGCCGGGGGCGCCAACGCCTGTGTGAACGGGCACTTCTACGCGTACGTGCTGGAGGGCCGGGTGCCGGAGCGCCGTGCGTCGTCCTGCGCCCCGCACCCGGAGCCGACGGCGCTCGCCCCCTGAGGGGGCGGAGCCCCGCGACCCTCCGGCCCGAACTAGGCCAGCCCGGCCACGAGATCGGCCACGCTCTTGCGACGCCCCGTGTAGAAGGGAACTTCCTCACGGACGTGCATCCGTGCCTCGGAGCCGCGCAGGTGGCGCATGAGGTCGACGATCCGGTCCAGCTCGTCCGCCTCGAAGGCCAGCAGCCACTCGTAGTCGCCGAGCGAGAACGAGGCGACGGTGTTGGCGCGCACGTCCGGGTAGCCGCGGGCCATCTTGCCGTGGTCGGCGAGCATCTTGCGGCGCTCGTCGTCGGGGAGCAGGTACCACTCGTAGGAGCGCACGAAGGGGTAGACCGAGACCCAGTTGCGCGGCGTCTCGTCGGCGAGGAACGCCGGGATGTGCGAGCGGTTGAACTCGGCGGGGCGGTGCAGCGCCATGTTCGACCACACCGGGTCGAGGGCGCGGCCCAGCTTGGTGCGGCGGAAGAGGTTGTACGCCTCCTGGAGCTGGTCGGCGGTCTCGGCGTGCCACCAGATCATGAGATCGGCGTCGGCGCGCAGACCGGAGACGTCATAGGTGCCGCGGACGGTGACGTCCTTGGCGGCGAGCTGGTCGAACAGCTCCTGGACCTCGTCGGCGTAACCGGCCCGCGCGGTGCCCTCGGGCAGCGCGTCCTTCAGCTTGAAGACCGACCAGAGGGTGTAGCGGATGACCTCGTTCAGGTCCTTGGCCAGCTTGCCCTTGTTCGGGATCCGCGCCGGGTCGGTGGTAGGGGTGTCGTCGCTCATGTCCCTATTCTCCTGCGCCGCCGTGCAGGCTCTGCACCGGGTTCGCCTTCAGCTCCTCGCGGGCGCCGCCGTCGCCGCGCAGCTCGTCGGCGGCGGCGTAGGCGCTCGCGATGCACGCGGGGATGCCGACGCCGTCGTAGGCGGCCCCGCAGACGGTGAGGCCGGGCAGATGGGTGAGGTGGTCGCGGATGCGTGCGACGCGGGCGGTGTGGCCGACGGGGTACTGGGGCAGCCCGTCCTGCCAGCGCGTGACGTGGGCGGCGACCGGGGCCGCGCGCTGCCCGGTGGCGGCGCCCAGGTCGTGGCGGGCGGCGTCGACGAGGTCGGCGTCGTCGCGGGCGAGGTCCTTCTCGTCGCCGTAGCGGCCGACGGAGGTCCGCACGACGCGCAGCTGCGGGTTCTCGGCCCCGATCCAGCCCCATTTGTGCGAGGCGAAGGTGGCGGCCTTGATGGTGTGACCGTCGACGGGCGGGACGAGGAAGCCGCTGCCCTCCGGCAGCCGCGCCTCGTCCGTGCGGAACGCCATGGTGATCAGGGCCATCGACGCGTAGTCGATGCCGCGCAGCTCCTGGGAGGCCAGCGGTGAGGCGGTGCGCAGCAGGCTCGCCGCCGCGGGGGCGGGCAGCGCGACGATCACCTGGTCGGCGGTGAAGGTGCGGCCCTGTTCGGTGACGACGCGCCAGACGGGCTCGGGCACGGGGGTCCGCGCGGGCCGGCCGGCCGGGCGGGGGTGCCCGGGCCCCGTGCGGCGGGCCTGCTCGGCGCCGCCGCGGGCGCGCAGCGTGCTGGCCCGCTCCCCGGTCAGGATCGTGCCGCCCAGCGCGCGCACCGCGTCGGCCACCGCCGCGGGCAGGGTGCCGATGCCGCCCTCGATGCCCATGAAGACCGGTCCGGGCTGCTGGTGCTGCGCGGTGCGGGCCTGGATCGCGCGGACCGCGGCCGTCAGGGTCGGGTGGCGGCGGGCCTCCTCGAAGAGCTGGGGCACCGCGCTGCGCAGCGAGATGCGGTAGGCGTCGCCCGCGTAGACGCCGCCGAGGAGGGGTTCGACGAGCCGGTCGACGACCTCGCGGCCGAGACGGGCGGCGACGAACTCGCCGACGGCCACGTCGTCGCCGAGTTCCACGGGGGGCAGGTCGGCCTCCTGCCCGATCCGGGCGAGCCCTTCCTCGGAGAGGACCCCGGTGAGCGCGTCGGCGGCGGCGGGGACCCCCATGACGTGGCCCTTGGGCATCGGGTGCAGGACGGAGCGGGTCCACAGCGAGGCGGTCGCGGTGGACGGCGGCTGGAGCCGCTCGCCGAGGCCCACCTCGCGGGCCAGGCCCACCGCCTCGGGGCGGCGGGCCAGCATCGACTCGGCGCCGAGGTCGACGCGGACCCCGGCGATCTCCCCGGCGCGCAGCTTGCCGCCGAGCCGGTCGGACGCCTCCAGGACGGTCACCTCGACCCGCTCGTCCCGTCCCGCGGACGCGAGCAGCCGGTGGGCCGCGGCGAGCCCCGCGATGCCGCCGCCGATCACGAGGACCCTGCGGTGCCTCGCCTCCCCCGAGCCCTCGAACCCGCTCGCACCGAGGCGGTTCCCGTCCGTACCTGTGTCCGTTTCGCGCATCCCCCCACTCTGTCAGAACCGGCGCCGCCCGCCGACGAGTCCCGACCGTGACCGGTTCGGGACCGTGCGGCAACCACCGCGGCGGCCCCTCGCGCGTCGAAGGAGCGTCCACCGTTCGCCATGTCCCGTGGGGGTACGACCATGCACACGTCCCGTTCGATCCGTCCGCGTCCCCGGCCGCGGCCCGCACGGACTCTCGCCGCACTGCTGTTCGCCGCGGCGCTCGCGCTGACCGGCTGCTCGGCCGGGGGTGACGACGGCGCGAACGACAAGAGCGCCGCCCGCGAGGGGTCCCGGCCGGCGGCGGGCGCGGCGGCCGACAGCGGCCGGGCCGCCGGCGGCACCGGCGCGAAGAAGCCGCCGCAGCCGGCCGGGGTCCACATCATCCGCACCGCTTCCCTCTCCGTCCGGGTCAAGGACGTCCCCGAGGCCCTCGACAGGGCGCGCTCGGTCGCCGAGGACGCGGGCGGCATCGTCGGCGACGAGACCACGGACCGGGACGGCCGGGGCCATGAGCGCTCGCGGCTCACGCTGCGGGTGCCGCAGGACGCGTACCAGGACGTGCTGGACCGGCTCTCGGGCGCGGGGCGGCTGCTGGAGCGGAACGTGAGCGCGAAGGACGTCACCGACCAGGTCGTCGACGTCGGCAGCCGGGTCGCGTCGCAGCGGGCGAGCGTGGCCCGGGTGCGCGACCTCATGGACCGGGCGACGAAGTTGAGCGATGTCGTGGCGCTGGAAGGGGAGTTGGGCAGCCGCGAGGCGGAGCTGGAGTCGCTGCTCGCGCAGCAGGCGTCGCTGAAGGACCGCACCACGCTCGCGACGATCACGCTGCGGCTCTCCGAGGCACCCGCGAAGGCGGCGGCCGGCGAGGACGACGAAGCGGGGTTCCAGGACGCGCTGTCGGGCGGCTGGGACGCCTTCGTGACCGTGCTGAAGTGGGTGGCGATGGTGCTCGCGGCCGTGCTGCCGTTCGCGGCGGTCGCGGCGCTGCTCGCGTTCCTGTGGCTGCGGCTCGTGCGTCCCCGCCTGGCGCGGCGCGGCCGGGGCGGGCCCGCGCGGCCGGTCTCCGCACCTCAGGCGCCCGACGCGCGGGACTGACGCGCGCGCCCGACGTAGCGTTGCGCCCATGAGCACTGATGAGTCTGCGCGCGAACGTCTCGTGGTCGTCGGCGGCGACGCGGCCGGCATGTCCGCCGCGTCGGGCGCCCGGCGGCTGCGCGGCCCGGACGAGCTGGAGATCGTGGCCTTCGAGCGGGGGGACTTCACCTCGTACTCGGCGTGCGGCATCCCGTACTGGGTGGGCGGCCAGGTCGGCGGGCGCGACGAACTGATCGCCCGCTCGCCCGAGGAGCACCGGGAACGCCATATCGATCTGCGGATGCGCACCGAGGTCGTCCGGATCGACGTCGAGGGGCGCCGGGTGCGGGCCCGGGACCTGGACGGCGGCGAGGAGTCGTGGGTGGCGTACGACAAGCTCGTGATCGCCACCGGGGCCCGGCCGCTCCGCCCCGACCTGCCGGGCATGGACGCGGACGGTGTGCACGGCGTGCAGACCCTCGGCGACGGGCAGGCGCTGATCGACACGCTGCGGGCGACCGAGGGGCGCAGGGCCGTCGTGGTGGGCGCCGGGTACATCGGCGTGGAGATGGCCGAGGCGCTGCTGCACCGCGGCTACGAGGTGACGGTCGTCAACCGCGGCGCCGAGCCGATGGCGACCCTCGACCCGGACATGGGACGCCTGGTGCACGAGGCGATGGCGGGGATGGGCATCACCCTGGTGAACGACGCCGAGGTGACCCGGATCCTGACCGGGGACGACGGGCGGGTGCGGGCGGTGGCGACGCGGGACGCCGAACACCCGGCGGACGTCGTGGTGCTGGGCATCGGCGTGCGCCCCGAGACGACGCTCGCGCGCGACGCGGGCCTGCCGCTGGGCGAGAACGGCGGCCTCCTGACGGACCTGGGCATGCGGGTGCGCGGGCACGAGGACATCTGGGCCGGCGGCGACTGCGTCGAGGTCCTGGACCTGGTGTCGGGCCGCGAGCGGCACATCGCGCTCGGCACCCACGCCAACAAGCACGGGCAGATCATCGGGGCCAACGTGGGCGGCGGTTACGCGACGTTCCCCGGGGTCGTGGGGACGGCGGTGAGCAAGGTCTGCGACCTGGAGATCGCGCGCACCGGGCTGCGCGAGAAGGACGCGCTCCGCGCCGGTCTGCAGTTCGTGTCGGTGACGGTCGAGTCGACGAGCCGGGCGGGGTACTACCCGGGGGCGGCGCAGATGACCGTGAAGATGATCGCCGAGCGGCGCACCGGGAAGCTGCTCGGTGTGCAGATCGTGGGGCGCGAGGGCGCCGCCAAGCGGGTCGACGTGGCGGCGGTCGCGCTGACCGCCGGGATGACGGTGGAGCAGATGACGGCGCTGGACCTCGGGTACGCGCCGCCGTTCTCACCGGTCTGGGACCCGGTGCTGGTGGCGGCCCGCAAGGCCTCCGCCGCCGTCCGCGCGGCCGCGTCCTCCTGATCACCGCAGGGCGCGTCGTTTTCGACATGGCGCCGCTTTCCCGCCACTTTTGACCGAAACCGTCCTCAACTCCGCTCCGGGCCCCACGATGTGACCCATGACGGCTGTGCGGCCGGTGCGGCCGGGCACGTCTCTCGCGCCGAAGGGAGTGTGACCCGGCCGTGCGTCTGCTCGTCCTGGGCGCCCGCGGATTCCTGGGCCGGCACGTCGCCGGGCGGCTGCGCGCCCTGCCGGGCGTGCGGGTGCTCACCGGGGGCCGCCACCCGGCCGACGACCTGCGCGTCGACCTCGCGACGGTGCGGCCCGGCACGCTCGCGGAGCTGATCGGCCGCGCCGCACCCGACGCCGTCGCCAACTGCGCCGGGGCTGTCGGCGGCAGCTCCCTGACCCTGGTCGAGGCCAACTC
This sequence comes from Streptomyces sp. NPDC049813, assembly GCF_044465085.1. Classification (NCBI taxonomy): domain Bacteria; kingdom Bacillati; phylum Actinomycetota; class Actinomycetes; order Kitasatosporales; family Streptomycetaceae; genus Streptomyces; species Streptomyces sp. NPDC049813. Next base: position 412,296 of record NZ_JBITLI010000003.1, read on the forward strand.
CCGGGCCCCGGCTGTCCTCTGCGCGGCGCTGCGGGACGCGGCGCCCGCGGCCCGCCTGGTCCACCTCGGCTCGGCCGCCGAGTACGGGCCGACTGCGCTCGGCGAGCGGACCCCGGAGGAGGCACCGGCCCGGCCCGTCTGCGCGTACGGGGCGAGCAAACTGGCGGGCACCCTGGCCGTCACCGGCTCCGGCCTCGACGCGGTCGTGCTGCGGGTGACCGACGCGGTCGGCCCGGGCGCGGGCCCCGCGCAGCTGCCCGGCCGGCTCACGGCCGAACTGCGAGAAGCGCTGCGCCACGGCCGGACGGACCCGCTGCGGGTCGGCGGCCTGGCGGCGCACCGGGACTACGTCGACGTCCGCGACGTGGCGACCGCGGTGGCGCTCGCCCTGACCGCGCCGCAGCCGCTGCCGCCGCTGCTGAACATCGGCAGCGGCCGCGCCGTCGCGGTGCGCGAGCTGGCGCACGGCCTGGTGCGGGCGTCCGGGTACCGCGGCCGGGTGGAGGCCGCGCCGGGCGCGGACCGGGCCCCGGCCGTGCCCTGGCAGTGCGCGCGGATCACCGCCGCGCGCCAGGTGCTGGACTGGCGCCCCACCCACACCCTGCACGCCTCGCTGAGCGCGCTGTGGCGGGCGGACGGCGCGCCCGGCCAAGAGCCGCGGTGAACCGGGCTACGCGGTCGGGCTACGCGGTCCGCGTGTGGACGTACTCCACGAGACGGGTGAGGGCGTCCGGGTCGGTGTTCGGCGGGACGCCGTGGCCGAGGTTGAACACGTGGCCCTCCAGGCCCGCCGCCGCGTCGAGCACCTCGGCGGCCTTGGTCTCGACGGCCTCGGGCGTGGCGAAGAGGGTCGCCGGGTCGAGGTTGCCCTGGAGCGCCTTGCCGGGGCCGACGCGCCGCGCGGCCTCGTCGAGCGGCACCCGCCAGTCGACGCCGACGACGTCCGCGCCGGCCTCGCCCATCAGCCCGAGCAGCTCACCGGTGCCGACGCCGAAGTGGATGCGCGGCACGCCGTACGCCTCGACGGCCCGGAAGACCTTCTGCGAGGCGGGCATGACGGAGCGGCGGTAGTCGGCGGGGGCGAGCGCGCCGACCCAGGAGTCGAAGAGCTGTACGGCGCTCGCGCCCGCCTCGATCTGCACCTTCAGGAAGGCGGCGGTGATGTCGGCGAGCCGGTCGAGCAGGTCGGCCCAGAGCTGCGGGTCGCCGTACATGAGCGCCTTGGTGTGCTCGTGGCCCCGCGACGGGCCGCCCTCGACGAGGTAGCTGGCGAGGGTGAAGGGGGCGCCGGCGAAGCCGATGAGCGGGGTCGCGCCGAGCTCGGCGGTCAGCATCCCCATGGCCTCGGTGACGTAGCCGACGTCCTCCGGGGTCAGGTCGCGCAGCTGCGCCAGGTCGGCGCGGCTGCGGATCGGCTTCTCGACGACCGGTCCGACGCCGGGCTTGATGTCGAGGTCGATGCCGATGGCCTTGAGGGGGACGACGATGTCGCTGAAGTAGATCGCCGCGTCGACCTTGTGCCGGCGCACCGGCTGCAGGGTGATCTCGGTGACCAGCTCGGGCCGCATGCACGACTCCAGCATCGGGATGCCCTCGCGGACCTTGCGGTACTCGGGCAGTGAGCGCCCCGCCTGCCGCATGAACCACACCGGCGTGTGCGGCACGGGCTCACGCCTGCACGCCCGCAGGAAGGCGGAATCCTTGACGGCGTCGTTCGTCGCTGACGGCTGCTGGCCCGTGGCCTGGGTGTTGGCACTCACACCGGAGAGTCTCGCACGGCCCCGAAGTGTCGGGAGAACGGCGTCGGTGCCGGGTGTCCCTGCCTGCGCGAGGGGCTCCTTCCCCTTAACCTTCCCGGCATGGCCGCCGCGCGCGACGAGGGTCGTACGGACCGCGGGGCTCGGCAGGACCCAGCAGGACTCGGCAGGACTCGGCAGGGCTCAGCAGGACCCAGACGGACTCGGACGGGATGAGTGAATCGGTGCGGGAGGGGCAGAACGCTCGGGACATGAACGCTGCACATGAGGACGACACGGCTCCGCCCACCCCCCTGGCCTTCCGTACGGCGGTCGACGGCCTGCGGTCCGCGCGGCTGCGCCCGGAGATCGAGATCGATCCCACGCGCCCGCCGCAGCGCCTGGCTCCCTTCTCCTACGCGCTGGAGGCGACGGTCGTCGATGCGGCCGCCGCCGACCCCGAGAACGACGCCCTGGCCGACGGGCGGCTCGTGCTGCTGCACGACCCGTCGGGCCACGAGGCATGGCACGGCACGTTCCGCCTGGTGACCCTGGTGCGCGCGGAGCTGGAGGCGGAGATGGCCGCCGATCCGCTGCTCCCCGAGGTGTGCTGGTCGTGGCTGACGGGCGCGCTGGCGGCCCGGGGCCTGTCCTACGGGGAGCCGTCCGGCACGGTGACCCGCGCCAGTTCGCACTACTTCGGCGGGATCGGCGACCGGCCGCCGGCCTCGCAGATCGAGATCCGCGCCTCCTGGACGCCGCGCGAGGGGCCCCGCGGGGTACCGGACACGGCCGCGCACCTCGCGGCCTGGTGCGAGCTGCTGTGCCAGGTCGCCGGGCTCCCGCCGGTGCCGGGCGCGATGCACGGGTCCGAGGGCGCGGTGGTGACGCTGCCCCAGCGAAGGGGCCCGCACTCCGCCTGACCCAGACCCACACCTCTCCTCCGGGCCTCCTTCAAGAGGGACTGTTTTCGGCCGCGTCGGCTCCTGCTGACGCGGCCGTTGCACGTTTCGATTCGGTTTGATCTTCGGATGATCGATACTGTGTCTGAATTGCGTGGATTGTTACTCACCAAATCGTGATCTTTCTCTAAAGGCGGACGGGTTTGGTGCCGAAGACCTCAGTGACCTTGAAAGCACGGTTCGTCCCGGCTTCACCCCCCGAGCCGGCTCCGTCCCGCACCCCAGGAGGCCTGGTGTCCGTTCTCCTCGAGCAGCCCTCAAGCCTGGTCGCCTACCGCCCGAACAAGCCGACCGCCATGGTGGTCGTGGCCGACCCCCGCGTCCGTTCCACCGTCACCCGCCATCTGTGGGCGCTCGGTGTGCGCGACGTGATCGAGGCCTCGTCCGTCGCGGAGGCTCGTCCCCGCATCGGCAACCCCCGCGACATCTGCGTAGCCGACGTCCACCTCCCCGACGGATCCGGCCTCACGCTCCTCTCCGAAACCCGAGCCGCGGGCTGGCCCAACGGCCTCGCCCTCTCCGCCGCCGACGACATCGGTGCCGTGCGCAACGCCCTCGCGGGCGGCGTCAAGGGCTACGTCGTCACCGGCACCCGCACGAACGTAGGACTCCCCACCCGCCCCGGCGCCGCGCCGATCGGTTCCGCGGCCGCCCGTATGCACCGCCGCCCCCCGGGTGCCCCGAGCCACCCGGGCGGCTACCGCGAACTGTCCGGACGCGAGGTCGAGGTGCTCCGCCTCGTCGCCGAGGGACAGTCGAACAAGGCCATCGGCGTCTCGATGGGCCTGTCCGCACTGACCGTCAAGAGCCACCTCGCCCGGATCGCGCGCAAGCTCGGCACGGGTGACCGGGCCGGGATGGTGGCGGTCGCCCTGCGCACCGGCATCATCCACTGATCCCACCGCACCACGGACTCCCCCTGGCCGGATCTTTCCGGTGGTCACACCTTCAGCGCCCGTCGACGGAACGTTCCGTCGACGGGCGCCGTCCGTTCACAGATACCCTTGACAGGTGACCGACGCCCAAGAGACCGCAGCAGACAGTTCACTGCGCACCACCGGAGGCGCTCCTCCGGACGACGTCGAGACGGCGCCGATCCCCCTGCTCGAACCGAGCGAGGGCATTCCCCCGGTGATCGCCGACGAGGCCGCGCTGGCCCAGGTGGTCGCCGCGTTCGCCGCGGGCACCGGACCCGTCGCCGTCGACGCCGAGCGGGCCTCCGGTTACCGCTACGGGCAGCGCGCCTATCTTGTGCAGCTGCGCCGCGAAGGCGCCGGCAGCGCGCTCATCGACCCCGTCGCCTGCCCGGACCTGTCCGGCTTCGGCGCGGCCATCGAGGACGCGGAGTGGGTGCTGCACGCCGCCACGCAGGACCTGCCGTGCCTGCGCGAAATAGGCATGGTGCCGTCGGAGCTCTTCGACACCGAACTGGCCGGGCGGCTCGCCGGGTTCCCGCGCGTCGGCCTCGGCGCGATGGTCGAGGGCGTCCTCGGCTACGTCCTGGAGAAGGGGCACTCCGCGGTCGACTGGTCGACACGGCCGCTGCCCGAGCCGTGGCTGCGGTACGCGGCGCTCGACGTGGAGCTCCTCGTCGACCTGCGGGACGCGCTGGAGAAGGAGCTCGACCGGCAGGGCAAGCTCGACTGGGCCCACCAGGAGTTCGACGCGATCGCCTCCGCGCCGCCCGCGCCGCCGCGCAAGGACCCCTGGCGGCGCACGTCCGGCATGCACAAGGTGCGGCGGCGCCGGCAGATGGCCGTGGTGCGTGAGCTGTGGACCGCCCGCGACCGGGTCGCGCAGCGCCGTGACGTGTCGCCGGGCAAGGTCCTCGGGGACGCGGCGATCGTCGAGGCCGCGCTCGCGCTGCCGCCCACCGTGCAGGCGCTCGCCGCGCTGCCCGGGTTCGGGCACCGCATGGGGCGGCGCCAGCTGGAGCAGTGGCAGGCGGCCGTGGACCGGGCCAGGGCGCTGCCGGACGCGGAGCTGCCGCAGCCCGGGCAGCAGGTGGCCGGGCCGCCGCCGCCCCGGGCCTGGGCGGACAAGGACCCGGCCGCGGCGGCACGGCTCTCCGCTGCGCGGGCGGCGGTCTCGGCGCGGGCGGAGGCGCTGCACATGCCGCAGGAGAACCTGATCACGCCGGACACGGTGCGGCGGGTGTGCTGGGAGCCGCCCTCGGTCGTGGACCCGGACTCCGTCGGCGCCGCACTCGCCGCGCATGGCGCTCGGCGCTGGCAGGTGGAGCAGGTCACTCCCGTGCTGGTCACCGCATTGGCGGCCCGCGCGTAGGCGTCCCTGGGGGCGCTTCCTCCCCCGCGGCGCCGTCGTGGCTGGCCGCGCCGTTCCCCGCGCCCCTGGGCAATCGTTCGCCCGCGGACCGGTGGGGGCTGATCGCGCCGTTCCCCGCGCCCCTGGAGGTGCGCACTACGTGCGCGATCTCCAGGGGGAAGCGCGGCGAAGCCGCAGCTTTCAGGGGCGCGGGGAACTGCGCGAGAAGCCCCACCGGGCCGCGGCCGCCCACGACCTCCCCGCCCACGGCGTCACGCCCCCGGGGCACGAGCCACCCCGCACACAAACCCCCGCCCCCAGCGGCAGCGAAAGTGTGACGTTCGCCGCTTGGAGCGAGGGGGCTGGGCAGCATGGTTACCCGCAAGTAGCATGAGGGGGTGAGCGCGCGCTCAGCCGCGCGCCGTGGCAGTGCCGTCCCGCATCTTGGAGGAGAGCCATCGTGCCTCGTACCGTCAGGGACGTCGTCTTCGTCGACGGCGTCCGCACCCCGTTCGGCAAGGCGGGCCCGAAGGGCATCTACCACGAGACCCGCGCCGACGACCTCGTCGTCAAGGCCATCCGGGAGCTGCTGCGCCGCAACCCGAACCTCGACCCCGCCAAGATCGACGAGGTCGCGATCGCCGCGACCACGCAGATCGGCGACCAGGGCCTGACCCTGGGCCGCACGGCCGGCATCCTCGCGGGCCTGCCGCAGTCGGTCCCCGGCTACTCGATCGACCGCATGTGCGCGGGCGCCCTGACCGCCGTCACGACCGCCGCCGGCTCCGTCGCGTTCGGCGCGTACGACGCCGTGATCGCCGGTGGCGTCGAGCACATGGGCCGCCACCCGATGGGCGAGGGCGTCGACCCGAACCCGCGGTTCGTCTCCGAGAAGCTGGTCGACGAGTCCGCCCTGTTCATGGGCATGACCGCGGAGAACCTGCACGACCGCTACCCGCAGATCACCAAGGAGCGCGCCGACAAGTACGCCGTCGCCTCCCAGGAGAAGGCGGCGAAGGCGTACGCGAACGGCAAGATCCAGCAGGACCTGGTCCCGATCTCGGTGCGCAACACCAACGCCGAGGTGGGCGAGACCGGCTGGGGCCTGGTCACGGCCGACGAGCCGATGCGTCCGGGGACCACCCTGGAGAACCTCGCGGGCCTCAAGACCCCCTTCCGTACGCACGGCCGCGTCACCGCGGGCAACGCCGCCGGTCTCAACGACGGTGCCACCGCCTCGATCATCGCCTCCGAGGAGTTCGCCCGGGAGAACGGCCTCCCGGTGAAGATGCGCCTGGTCTCCTACGCCTTCGCGGGCGTCGAGCCGGAGGTCATGGGCTACGGCCCGATCCCGGCCACGGAGAAGGCGCTCGCCAAGGCGGGCCTGTCCATCGAGGACATCAACCTCTTCGAGATCAACGAGGCGTTCGCCGTCCAGGTCCTCGCGTTCCTGGACCACTACGGCATCGCCGACGACGACGCGCGCGTCAACCAGTACGGCGGCGCCATCGCCTACGGCCACCCGCTCGCCTCCTCCGGCGTGCGTCTGATGACGCAGCTGGCCCGCCAGTTCGAGGAGCAGCCGGAGGTCCGTTACGGCCTCACCACCATGTGCGTCGGCTTCGGCATGGGCGCCACGGTGATCTGGGAGAACCCGCACCACAAGGACGCCGGAGGCGACAAGTGAGCACCACCACCGCTGAGCTCCTGAAGGGCGCGGCCGAGCTGTTCCCCGGCGAGGTCGTCACCTCCGCGCACGTACGCCACCTCGACCTGCCGTACGGGGCGGGCCGGTTCGCGCTGATCACGCTGGACAACGGCTTCGACCACACCAAGCCGACCACCTTCGGCCCGGGCTCGCTCGCGAACCTGAACACCGCGATCGACCAGGTCGAGGCGGAGGCCGCGGCGGGCGACATCGTCGGCGTCGGCATCACCGGCAAGCCGTTCATCTTCGCCGTCGGCGCCGACCTCAAGGGCGTCGAGCTGCTGAAGAACCACGACGACGCGCTCGCCATCGGCAAGGGCGGCCACGAGGTCTTCAAGCGCCTCGCGGGCCTGGCCGTACCGACGTTCGCGTACTACAACGGTGCCGCGATGGGTGGTGGCGTCGAGGTCGGCCTGCACTGCTCGTACCGCACCGTCTCCAAGGCGCTGCCCGCCTTCTCGCTGCCCGAGGTCTTCCTCGGCCTGGTCCCCGGCTGGGGCGGCTGCGCGCTGCTGCCGAACCTGATCGGCGCCGACAAGGCCGTCTCGGTGATCATCGAGAACAGCCTCAACCAGAACAAGCAGCTCAAGGGCGCGCAGGTCTTCGAACTCGGCATCGCCGACGCGCTGTTCGAAGGCGCCGACTTCCTGGAGCAGTCGCTGCTGTGGACCGCCCGGGTACTGACGGGCGACGTCAAGGTCGAGCGGCCCGACGTCGACCGCGGCGAGGCCTGGGACCAGGCCGTCGCGCGCGGCCGGTTCGTCGCCGACTCCAAGGTGCACGGCGCGGCCCCGGCCGCGTACCGCGCCCTTGAGATCATCGCCGCCGCGAAGAGCGGGGACCTCCAGGCCGGGTTCGACGCCGAGGACAAGGCGCTCGCCGACCTCATCATGGGCGGCGAACTGCGCGCCGGGATCTACTCGTTCAACCTCGTGCAGAAGCGCGCCAAGCGGCCCGCGGGCGCCCCGGACAAGAGCCTGGCCCGTCCGGTCACGAAGGTCGGCGTCGTGGGCGCGGGCCTGATGGCCTCGCAGCTCGCGCTCCTCTTCCTGCGCCGCCTGGAGGTGCCGGTGGTCCTCACCGACATCGACCAGGAGCGGGTCGACAAGGGTGTGGGCTACGTCCACGCCGAGATCGACAAGCTGCTCGGCAAGGGCCGCGTCAACCAGGACAAGGCCAACCGCCTCAAGGGCCTGGTCTCCGGCGTCCTCGACAAGGCCGAGGGCTTCGCCGACGCGGACTTCGTCATCGAGGCCGTCTTCGAGGAGATCGGCGTCAAGCAGCAGGTGTTCGCCGAGGTCGAGGCGGTCGCCCCGGCGCACGCGATCCTCGCCACCAACACCTCCTCGCTGTCGGTCTCCGAGATGGCGTCGAAGCTGAAGCACCCCGAGCGGGTCGTCGGCTTCCACTTCTTCAACCCGGTCGCGATCCTGCCGCTCCTGGAGATCGTGCGCGGCGAGCAGACGGACGACGCGGCGCTCGCCACGGCGTTCGGCGTCGCCAAGAAGCTGAAGAAGACCGCGGTCCTCGTGAAGGACGCCCCGGCGTTCGTCGTGAACCGCATCCTCACCCGCTTCATGGGCGAGATCCAGAACGTCATCGACGAGGGCACGCCCGTCGAGGTCGCCGAGAAGGCCGTCGAGCCGCTCGGCCTGCCGATGTCGCCGCTGGTCCTGCTCGAACTGGTCGGCCCCGCGATCGGTCTGCACGTCTCCGAGACCCTGAACCGCGCCTTCCCGGAGCGCTTCACCGTCTCGCCGAACCTCGCGGCCGTCGTCAAGGCGGGCAAGCGCGGCTTCTACGTGTACGAATCGGGGAAGCCGGAGCTGGACCCGGAGGTCGCCGCGCTCCTGAAGCAGGGCGATGTCGTCCTGACCGAGGAGCAGGTCCGCGAGCGCGTGCTGGACGCTGTCGCTCAGGAGATCGGGCTCATGCTCGAGGAGGGTGTCGTCGCCGAGGCGCAGGACATCGACCTCTGCCTGATCACTGGCGCGGGCTGGCCCTTCCACCTGGGCGGAATCACTCCGTACCTGGACCGTGAGGGTGTCTCCGAGCGGGTCACCGGCAAGCGGTTCCTGGAGGTTGGGGTGGCGAGCGTCCCGGCGTAACAACGGGCGCTCGTCCTGCTTTCCTGAGGGGCGTGGGGCGACCGCGGGCCAGCTGTGGCTGGTCACGCGGTTCCCCGCGCCCCTTGCGGCTGTCACGCGTCTGGCCCCCCGTGGGGGCTGGTCGCGCCGTTCCCCGCGCCCCTGGGGCAGTCGGCCGCCTGCGGGCCGGTGGGGCTTCTCGCGCCGTTCCCCGCGCCCCTGTCGGGCCGTTGCCCGGCTGAGCGTCGGTGGGGCTTCTCGCGCCGTTCCCCGCGCCCCTGACGGGCCGTTGCCCGGCTGAGCGTCGGTGGCGCTTCTCGCGCAGTTCCTCGCGCCCCTGGGGGCGCCCCTTGTGCGGGTCAGAGCGCTGCGCGCCATGCCTCCAGGGCCAGGCCCGGTTCGTTCTTGCGGTGGGTCAGGTGCATGCGGGGTGGGCTGCCGGGGACGTAGGTGGCGGCCACTATGCCGTCCGAGGCGTCCTTGGTCAGGGCGATCCGTGCGTCCGGGGGCAGGGCGGGGCCCGACTCCGTCCACCAGGCGCCGGCCGACTCCAGCTCCGTGGGGTACGCGGCGAAGGCGACGCGGCCGCTGTGGGCGCGCTGGGCGAGCACCGTGCAGTCGACGCCGTCCAGCACGCAGCGGACCGCCGACACGGGCCCGGGCCCCGCCGCGTCCGTCAGGCGTACCGGGGCCTCGTCGCCCCGCCACGCCCACAGGCCGTCGCTCTCCTCGTCCGTGTAGAACAGCGTCGTGTGCTCGGCCGAAGTGGCGAGCGCCCGCAGGGAGTCGGGGCGGGCGAGGGCGGGCGCCGGCTTCTCGGCGAGGACGGGGTCGGTGCCGAACGCCTCCTGACGCCAGCACAGAAGGGTCTCGGCGCTCGCCGCGTACACGTTGATGAGGCCCGACTCCGCCCGCACGGCGGCGAGTTCACCGCGTACGCCGCGGCCCTTCAGGTCGTGCCAGGTGGTCCAGCTGCCCTTCACGCGCTGGGCGCGCATGCTGACGCCGCCGCCCCGGTTGCGGACGAAGACGTGGGCGCGGCCCTGCGCGTCGACGGCCACCGCGGGCGGCCCCGTGCGGTCGCCCGTCCTGTTCGGGTGGCCGATGGGGATCCAGTCGAGTGCCGCGAGGTGCGGCTGGAAGTGCGTCGAGTGCACCAGTCCGGCCTCACCGGGGACGGTGGGGCGCCAGGACACGAGGTGTACGTAGTCCAAGGGGCCCTGGGCCAGCGCCAGGACCGGATGCACCCGCTGGTCACCGCCGACCGTGCGCGGGGCGGTCCAGGCGCCGCCCGGGGTGCGTTCGGTGCGGCAGAGGACCGCGTCGCCGTCGGGGGCGAACTCGTAGGCGCAGAGCCCGCCGTCACGTCCGCGTATCAGCCAGTCGCCGTTCACGGCTTCATTTTAAGTGGAACCGGGGCACACCTCGTCCGCCGCCCCTGGCACGTACGGTTCCCGCATGACGACTCTTGTGGTGGTGGACGGCGCGAACGTCGTCGGTTCCGTTCCCGACGGCTGGTGGCGCGACCGGCGGGCCGCCGCGGTCCGGCTCCGCGACCGGCTCGCGGTCCATGCCGAGCGGCATCCGGACGAGGAGGTCGTCCTCGTGGTCGAGGGCCGGGCGCGGGGCGTCGAGCCGGTGCCGGGCGTGCGGATCGAGGAGGCTCCCGGCGAGGGCGACGACCACATCGTGGCGGTGGCGGCCGCCGCGACGGGGCCCTGCGTGGTCGTGACGGCCGACCGGGAGCTGCGGCGCAGGGTCGAGGAGACCGGAGCGCGCTGTGTGGGCCCGCGGACGGTCTACCCGTGATGCCGGCCCCGGCTCGTGCCTCCCGGTTCCCGGGCCCCAGCTCCAGGGGCACGCGCGGCCGCCCCCGCCCCGCTCACGTCCGCCGTACGTAGAGCACGGCGCCGTCCACGGTCCCCGCCACCTCGTAGGGCGCCAGCATCCGGCGCAGGGCGGGCGTCCGCCGGGCTCCGTACGGCGCGCCGCGGGAGTCGTCCACGACCAGCCGGGGCGGGCGGGCGGCGAACTCCCCGCGGAAGGCCGCCCAGGCGCCCCGCACGGCGTACTTCTCGCCCACCTGGGGCCCGTCCCGGCCCCCGCTGTAGTTCGTGAGGAGCCCGGCCGTCAGGAAGCGGCTCGCGGGCTCCCGGTCGGCGAGCCAGTACGTTTCCGGATGCATGCCCCACACGAGCACCGGCTCCCCGGGCGCGGAGTGCGTCCGCACCGCGTCGGCGACCCGCCGGGTGTGCGCGAGGTCGGGCCGCGGCGCGAGCAGCCCCCAGGTGAGGAAGAGCGCGCAGCAGCACGCGGAGGTCAGCAGCGCCGTGCCGCGGCGTTCGGGCGGCAGGGCCTGGAGCGCGGCGGTGCCCAGCAGGGCCAGGGGCGGGGTGAGTTGCAGGTAGTAGTGGCCGAAGAAGTGGAACCCGAGCAGGACCGCCCCGGCGGACGAGGCGAGCCAGAGCCACAGCTCCGCGCCGGCGCGGGCGGTGCGCGGCGCCCGTACGAGCGGGGGGAGGAGACCGGCGCAGGCCACGCCCAGGATCGCCGCGTTGAGCAGGCCCCGGCCCAGGACGTGCAGTTCGGAGCCGGCGAAGGAGGCGTACGCCGCCGATCCGGTGACCGTCCAGAACAGGAAGCCCGCCGGGTCGGTGGCGAGGGCCGCCAGGAGCACCGGCAGCGCCGCCCCGGCCCCGCACAGCAGCACGCCCCGCCGGGGCGCCCCGCACCGCCACAGCAGCCAGGCGACGGGCACGAGGACCGCGCCCCCGGTCTGCTTGGTCAGGAAGGCGCCGGCGACGGCGGCCCCGCACCAGCCCCACCGGCGCCGGTCGGCGCACCACAGGGCCGCCGCGGTCCACGGCAGCATGAACACCTCGAAGGTGGCGGCCTGCGCGTCCTGCGGGTTGAGCCCGACCGAGATCAGCAGGTACAGCGTGCCCGCGGTGCGCCCGGCCGTGGGTCCCCAGCGGCGGCGCGCGATGGAGGCGAGGAGCAGGGCCGTGGCCAGTTGCGCGGCGACGGCGCAGATCCGTAGCGGGGTGAGCGAGCCGGAGCCGAGGACGGCGAAGACGGCTTCGTACAGCCAGGGCACGAGCGGTGGTTTGCGGTCGACGACGTTCTCGTAGAGGGCGCCGCCGTGCGCCAGTATCCGCGCCTGGACGGCGAGGTAGCCCTCGTCGGGGTTCCACAGCGGCCCGGCGAAGGACGGGACGCGGGTGGCGCAGGCGAGGAGGGCGAGGAGCGGGACGAGGCGCCGCCAGTAGCCGGGGGCGGCCCGGCCGGGGGCGTCCCGCCGGACCTCGGACACGTACGGTGATGGCGTCGGCGCCTCGGTGAGCATGGGCGCCAAACTATCCGGCCCCGCACTTCCCGCCGGAACGGGACATACGGGGCCGGGGAGGTCGGTCGGCGGTCACGCGGAGTCGCGGCGGCCCAGTCGGCTGTGGCGGCGGCCGTAGAGGAAGTAGATGACGAGGCCGAGCACCATCCAGGCGAGGAAGCGCAGCCAGGTCTCCACCGAGAGGTTGAGCATCAGCCACACCGAGGCGGCGACCGAGGCGACGGGCAGGACGGGCACCCACGGCGCGCGGAAGTTGCGGTGCAGGTCGGGGCGGGTCCGGCGCAGGATGATCACGCCGAGCGCGACCACGACGAAGGCGAAGAGCGTACCGATGTTGACCAGCTTGGAGAGCTCCTCCAGGGAGACGAAGCCGGCGAGGATCGCCGACGCGACGCCGAGGATGATCGTGGAGCGGTAGGGCGTGCGGAACCTGGGGTGGACCTCGCTGAAGACCTTCGGCAGGAGTCCGTCGCGGCTCATCGCGAAGAAGACCCGGCCCTGGCCGAGCAGCAGGATCATGACGACGGTGACCAGGCCGATGATGGCGCCGAAGTTGATGAGCCCGGCCCAGAACGGCTGGTCGATCGCCTTGAACGCGTCGGCGAGCGGGGCGTCCGCGCTGAGCGTGTCGTACTTCTGCATGCCGGTGACGACGATCGACACGGCGACGTACAGGGCCGTGCAGATGGCGAGGGAGCCGATGATGCCGCGCGGCACGTCCTTGGCCGGGTCGACGGTCTCCTCGGCGGCGGTGGCGACGACGTCGAAGCCGATGTACGCGAAGAAGACGATGGCGGCGGCGGTGAAGATGCCCATGATGCCGAAGGCGGACGGGGTGTAGCCGAAGATCGATTCGAGCAGGGTCGCGCTGAGCCCCGTGCCGCCGGGCACGTCCTTCTTCGGCGGGATGAAGGGGTCGTAGTTGGCGCCGACGATGTGGAAGCTGCCGACGGCGATGATGATCAGGACGACGAGCACCTTGACCGCCACGACCAGCGACGTGACGTGCGCGGAGAGCTTGACGCCCGCGACCAGGACGCCGGTCATCACCAGGATGAGCAGGGCGGCGGCGAGGTTGAAGCCGAACTTGCCGTCCTGCGGGCCGACGAGCACGGCGGGCAGCGGGATGCCCCAGCTGTCGAGGAGCGACTGGACGTATCCGGACCAGCCGACGGAGACGGTGGCGGCGCCCAGGGCCAGCTCCAGGACCAGGTCCCAGCCGATGATCCAGGCGACGAACTCGCCGAGGGAGGCGTACGCGAAGGTGTACGCGGAGCCCGCCACCGGGACGGTCGAGGCGAACTCGGCGTAGCAGAGCGCCGCGAGCGCGCAGACGATGCCGGCGACGACGAACGCGAGGGCGACGGCGGGGCCCGCGTAGTCCTTGGCCACCGTGCCGGTGGTGACGAAGATGCCGGCGCCGATGACGACGCCGACACCGAAGACGGTGAGGTCGAGGGCGGACAGCGATTTGTTGAGCTTGTGCTCGGGCTCCTCGGTGTCCTGGATGGACTGTTCGATGGACTTGGTTCTGAACAGCCCGCTGCGTGCGCGTCCCGAATCTGGCTGGGTGGTCACCGGCTACCTCCGTCGTCTGTCGTCCCCGACATGATTCGGACAAGTAACCGTGGACCGGCTGATCAGTCCTGCGTGTTCACGCGAAAGAGCGCGGGGCCGGACCACCCTTTGGGTGAGTCCGGCCCCAGGGCGTGCGCGTCAGTCCCGGGCGGGCTCCATGGCCCCCTCGGCGGACCGGTCCCGCTCGATACGGCCGTCCAGCTTGGACACGAGGCCGGTCACCTGACGGGCGATGTCAGGCGCCGTGAGGCCGATCTCCGCCATGATCTCCTTGCGGGAGGCGTGGTCGAGGAAGCGCGGCGGGATGCCGAAGTCCCGCAGCGGCACGTCGACGCCCGCGTCGCGCAGGGCCTGGGCGATCGCGGAGCCGACCCCGCCGACCCGGGAGTTGTCCTCCACCGTCACCACGACGCGGTGGCGCTCGGCGAGCGGGGCCATCGCCTCGTCGACCGGCTTGACCCAGCGCGGGTCGACGACGGTCGTGGTGATGCCCTGCTTGTCGAGGAGGGCGGCGATCTCCAGGCACATGGGGGCCAGCGCGCCGACGGAGACGAGCAGCACGTCGGGCCGGTCGCTGCCCGGCTCGCGCAGCACGTCCATGGCGCCGACCGTGCCGACCGCCTCGACCGCGGGGCCGACGGCGCCCTTGGAGTAGCGCACGACGGTCGGGGCGTCGTCGACCTGGACGGCCTCGCGCAGCTGGGCACGGACCTGGTCGGCGTCGCGCGGCGCGGCGATCCGCAGGCCCGGGACGACCTGGAGGATCGACATGTCCCACATGCCGTTGTGCGAGGCGCCGTCGGTGCCGGTGACCCCGGCCCGGTCCAGGACGAAGGTGACGCCGCACTTGTGCAGGGCCACGTCCATCAGGAGCTGGTCGAAGGCGCGGTTGAGGAAGGTCGCGTAGACGGCGAAGACGGGGTGCAGGCCGCCGGCCGCGAGGCCCGCGGCGCTGACCGCGCCGTGCTGCTCGGCGATGCCCACGTCGTAGACCCGGTCGGGGAACTTGTCCGCGAACTTCTTCAGGCCGACGGGCTGGAGCATCGCGGCGGTGATCGCGACGATGTCCTCGCGCTCCTCGCCGAGGCGGGCCATCTCGTCGCCGAAGACGGAGGTCCAGTCGGCGCCGGAGGCCTTGACGGGCAGGCCGGTGTCGGGGTGGATCGGGCCGATGCCGTGGAAGCGGTCCGCCTCGTCCTGGAGGGCGGGCGTGTAGCCGCGGCCCTTCTCGGTGAGGCAGTGCACGATGACCGGGCCGCCGAACCGCTTGGCGCGGGTCAGCGCGGACTCCAGGGCCTCGATGTCGTGGCCGTCGATCGGGCCGACGTACTTCAGGCCGAGGTCCTCGAACATGCCCTGCGGGGCGATGAAGTCCTTGAGGCCCTTCTTGGCGCCGTGCAGCGTCTCGTAGAGCGGGCGGCCGACGACCGGGGTGCGCTCCAGGAGGTCCTTGCCGCGGGCCAGGAAGCGCTCGTAGCCGTCCGTGGTGCGCAGGGTGGCGAGGTGGTTGGCGAGGCCGCCGATGGTGGGCGCGTAGGAGCGCTCGTTGTCGTTGACCACGATGACCAGGGGGCGGTCCTTGGCGGCGGCGATGTTGTTCAGCGCCTCCCAGGCCATGCCGCCGGTCAGGGCGCCGTCGCCGATGACCGCGACGACGTGGTCGTCCTTGTCGCGGACCTCGTTGGCCTTGGCGAGGCCGTCGGCCCAGCCGAGGACGGTGGAGGCGTGGCTGTTCTCGATGACGTCGTGCTCGGACTCGGCCTGCGAGGGGTAGCCGGAGAGGCCGCCCTTCATCTTCAGCTTGGAGAAGTCCTGGCGGCCGGTGAGCAGCTTGTGCACGTAGGACTGGTGGCCGGTGTCCCACAGGACCTTGTCCCGCGGCGACTCGAAGACGCGGTGCAGGGCGATGGTCAGCTCGACGACGCCGAGGTTGGGGCCGAGGTGGCCGCCGGTCTTGGAGACCGCGTCGACGAGGAAGGTCCGGATCTCATCCGCCAGCTGGTCCAGCTGCTCCAGGGTGAGCCGGTCCAGATCGCGCGGTCCCGTGATGCGGGTCAGCAGCGGCACCCGTGCCTCCTTGCAATAGAGCTGTGAGTAGCTGGTCGAGCTGTACGAGCTTGCCGGGTCCGTCGAGTCTAATGTTCCGCCGGCGTGGACGGGGGGCGGGCTGTGCGTTGCCGGTCACACGTTCGGCCCAGGCGGCGGGAACACACGTTCTGCCCGGGACATGACTGTGCCCGGCGTCGTCCTTGACGCCGGGCACAGTCGGCTCGGTAAAGAGCCTGGTCGGAACTGGTAAGGAGCCGTCAGGCGCGGCCGGCCGACTTCTGGGTCTTACGGGTGACGGAGTCGATGACGACCGTGACCAAAAGGACAGCACCCGTGATCATCTGCTGGATCGCGGTCGCGATGCCCTCCAGAGCCAGGCCGGACTGGATCGAGGTGATCACGAGCACACCGATCAGCGCGTTCCAGGTACGGCCCCGGCCACCGAAGAGGCTGGTGCCGCCGATCACGGCCGCGGCGATGACGTTCATCAGCAGGTCGCCGGCGCCCGCGCTCTGGTTCGCCGCCGCGATCTTGGAGGCCCAGAAGAGACCGCCGATCGAGGCGAAGAGGCCGGAGATGGCGAAGACCGAGACACGAACCACCACGACGTTGATACCGGCACGACGGGAGGCCTCGACGCTGCCGCCGAGGGCGAAGACCTTACGGCCGTACGAGGTGCGGCGCAGCACGAAGTCGGTGATGACGAGGGCGACCCCGAACAGCAGGACCGCGAGCGGCAGGCCCTTGTACTGGTTGAAGACAGCGGCGGCGGCGAACGTGGCGATCGCCAGGAGCACCGTGCGCATCAGGATGTCGCTCAGCGGGCGGGACGGGATACCGGCGGCGGCCCGCCGGCGCGCGCCGAGGAACGCTGTCAGGAAGTAGGCCGCGACGACGAGGACCGCGAGGCCGTAGGCGGCCGCCACGTCGGAGAAGTAGTAACCGGTGAGGTGACCGACCACGCCGTCACCATCGATGTTGATCGTGCCGTTGTCGCCGAGGATCTGGAGCATGAAGCCGTTCCAGAACAGCAGACCTGCCAGCGTCACCGCGAAGGCCGGCGCGCCCAGCCGGGCGAAGAACCAGCCGTGGACGGCGCCGATCACAGCGCCGCCCGCGAGCGACACCAGGATCGCGAGCCACTCGTTCACGCCGTGCGTGACGCTCATGACGGCCAGGACGGCTGAGGAGACGCCGGAGACGGAGCCGACCGACAGGTCGATCTCGCCGAGCAGCAGAACGAAGATGATGCCGATGGACATCATGCCTGTGGCGACCATCTGGACGCCGAGGTTGGAGAGGTTCTCCGCGCCCATGAACGCCGAGTTGAGGCTCTGGAAGATCGCGCAGATGATGATCAGGCCGATGACGACGGGTATCGCACCGAGGTCACCACCCTTGATCTTGCGCTTGAACTCGCTGAGGTAGCCGGCGAAACCTTGCTCGCGCACGAGCAGGCGGGGGTCGACGGCCGAGACGGACGCGCCCGCCGCGGCCGGAGCGGCGTCCACCGCGTCCTTGGTCACGTTGGTCTTTTCGATGCTCACTTCTGAGCCTCCGCGTTGCTGCGCGCCGCACGGCGGGTCACGGCGTTGTCCGTGGCACCGGTGATGGCGGAGATGATCTCTTCCTGCGAGGTCGTCTTGACCTCGAACACACCGTTGTTGCGGCCCAGCCGCAACACGGCGACCTTGTCCGCGACGGCCTTCACGTCGGCCATGTTGTGGCTGATGAGGATGACCGCGTGGCCGCGCTCGCGCAGCCGCTCGACGAGGTCGAGGACCTGGGCGGTCTGCTCGACGCCGAGGGCGGCGGTCGGCTCGTCCAGGATGACCAGCTTGGGCTCGCCGAGCATGGAGCGGGCGATGGCCACGACCTGGCGCTGACCGCCGGAGAGCGAGGCGATCGGGATGCGCACGCTGGGGATCCTGATGGAGAGCGTCTCCAGCAGCTCCCGGGACCGGCGCTCCATCTCGACCTCGTCGAGGACACCGCGCCGCTTGAGCTCACGGCCCAGGAACAGATTGCCGACGACGTCGATGTTGTCGCACAGCGCCAGGTCCTGGTACACCGTCGCGATGCCCAAGCTCTGGGCGTCGTGCGGACGGTTGACCGCGACGGCCTGGCCGTTCCACTCGATGACGCCGTCATCGATGGGGTGCACCCCGGCGATCGTCTTGACCAGGGTGGACTTGCCGGCGCCGTTGTCGCCGACCAGGGCGACGACCTCTCCGGCGTGGACCTCGAGCTCGACGTCGGTGAGCGCCTGAACGGCACCGAATCGCTTCGATACCCCGCGCAACGCCAGCACAGGCGTAGCGGACACGTGAACCATCTCCTTCGCCGCCGAAGGCCTGACCCGGGCGGGAGGTTGAACAGAAGTGAAGACTGAGGGGGGTGTACTGCGTCCGGCGCCCCGCCGTTGAGCTTGCGGGGCTGTCGGCGGCGGGGCGCCGGACGTGCTCACACAGGAGCGCTACCGGAAGGGGTGCGCGGGTCCCGTGCGGGACAAGGGGTTACTTCAGGCCGAGCTTGTCGCAGGCCGACTTGTACTTGGCGGTGCAGATCTCGTCCAGGGTGTAGTAGCCCTGGTCGATGACGGTCTCCTTGATGTTCTTCTGGGTCAGGGAGACGACCGGCACGATGACCGAGGGGATGCTCTTCTCGGTGCCGCTGTCGACCGTGCTGGTGTCCAGGCCTGCGGAGTCGAGCTTGCCCGTCTTGGCGACCGCGACGGCCATCTTGGCGACGGTCTCGGCCTCCTCGGGGTACGACTTGAAGACCGACATGTTCTGGTCACCGGTGATGATGCGCTGCACACCGGCGAGCTCGGCGTCCTGGCCGGTGACCGGAGGGAGCTTGCTCAGACCCGCGCCCTTGAGCGCGGTGATGATGCCGCCCGCCATGCCGTCGTTGGCCGAGTAGACGCCCTTGATCTTGTCCTTGCCGATCGCGGAGATGGCGCCCTCCATGTTGGAGTTGGCATTCTCCGGCTTCCACTCCTTGGTGTCGTAGGACTTGGCGATGTCCACCTTGCCCTTGAGCACCGAGAGCGCGCCGTCCTTGAACTGCTTGGCGTTCGGGTCGGTGATCGCGCCGTTCATCATCACGATCTTGCTGCTGGCCTTGGCGTCCGAGCCCATGGCGTCGAGCAGGGCCTTGCCCTGGGTCTTGCCGACCTCGGTGTTGTCGAACGAGGTGTACGCGGCGATCGGGCCCTCGGCCAGACGGTCGTACGCGACGACCGGGATACCCGCGTCCTTGGCCTTCTTCACGCCGGAGGCGACGGCCTTGTAGTCGACCGCGTCCAGGATCAGGACGTCGACCTTCTTGGTGATCATCGTGTCGATCTGCTGCGACTGGAGGTTCACGTCCTGCTTGGCATTGAGGTACTCGACCTTGCCCTTGCCGTTCGTGAGCTCGGATATCTGCTTCTCAATGATCGGCTTGTCGAACTTCTCGTAGCGAGCGGTCTGGTTCTCCGGCAGGAGCAGACCGACGGTGATGTCGTCGCCCTTCTTGGCGCTGGACGACTTGTCGCTGTCGTCACCCTTGGACTCCTTGGCGGAGCCACAGGCGGCGAGAGAGACGGCCATGGCGGTGGCACAGAACGCAACGGCGGCACGACGCGTACGCGTGTTCACTTCAGAAACCTCCCTGACGAGGCCGCGACGTTGCGGCCGAGGTGGCTGGAAGTCAACTCGGCCGCAACCCCAGCGTCAAGGAGTAAATCCTTAACGAGATGGCAACGGTGTCATGCGTTCTCTAAGTGAAGGCAGGTGCTACCGAAGGTACAGACCCGTCCAAAAGGGTCGAATCGCCCATCTCGCTGAGGGCCAGCGCGAGCGCGCCGAGCACCTCCGCGCGGCCGCCCAACGCCCCAGGAAGGACGGAGAGTTGGCGGGCGGCACTCGGGATCGCATAGCGCCCCACGGACTCCCTGATGGGCCCCAGGACCAGCTCTCCGGCCTCCGCCAGATCACCGCCGAGGACGACCCGGCTCGGATTGAGCAAGTTGCAGAGATTCGCGACGCCTGAGCCGATGTGCCGGCCCACGTCGGCGATCACGCGGCGGCATCCCGGGTCGCCGTCGCGGGCGAGGCGGACCACGCCCTCCATGGTCAGATCCGTGCCGTGGCTCGACTGGAGCAGCGGCAGCACGTACCGGGCAGCGGTGAAGGTCTCCAGGCAGCCGCGGTTGCCGCAGCGGCAGACCGGGCCCGACTCGTCCAGCGTGATGTGCCCGATCTCGCCCGCGGTGCCGCCGGGCCCCCGGTAGATCTTCCCCTCGATGACGAGACCGGAGCCGACGCCGCTCGCCACCTTGATGTATGCGAGGTCCCGCACGCCGCGCCCGCTGCCCCAGACCAGCTCGCCGAGCGCGCCCAGGTTGGCGTCGTTGTCGACGTGCACGGGCACGCCCAGGCGCCGCCCGAGCTCCTCCGCGGGCCGGGTGCCGGTCCAGCCCGGCAGGATCGAGGTGGAGCCCAGCGTGCCGCTCTCCACGTCGATCGGGCCCGGCACCCCGAGCCCCACCCCCGCCACCTTGGCGCGGTCCACGCCGGTCGCCGCGACGAGCCGCTCCACCAGCTCCTCGGCCCGGTCGAAGCCCTGCGCGGCGCTGGCGTCCACGTCCAGCGGCTCGGACTCCTCGGCGAGCACCTGGTGGGCGAGGTTGCCGATGGCCACCCGCAGGTGCGTGTGGCCGAAGTCGACGCCGATCACGATGCCCGCGTCGCCGCTGAGCGAGACGCTGCGGGCCCGGCGGCCGCCGGCCGAGGTGGGCGTGACCTCGACGGTCCCCCCGTCCTTCAGCTCCCGGACGATGTTGGAGACGGTGGCCGCGGACAGACCCGTCGTCCTCGCGATCTCCGCCTGCGTGAGCGAACCGGCGAGCCGTACGGCGCGTACGACCCGCTCCAGATTGGCCCGGTGCAGCGACGACTGCGACCCCGGAGTCTCCATTGACTCATCCCACCTCTGCCCCTGGCCCGCGTCACACCGGGTGACCGACCCTTGTACAAGTTATGAACTCCAAGCTCCGCTGAAGGGGCATCTGCCGTCAAGCCCTTGAGGGAAATCGGTTCCAGCGGGCACGCGCACGGGTCCGGCCCCGGAGAGGTGCTCTCTCCGGGGCCGGACCCCTGTGCGCGACGGGTGAGGCGGCGGTCACCCGCGGGCGCCGCCCGCCCGCCGTCACGCGGCCGTCAGCGGAAGGTGCCCTGCGACACCGAACCGGCGATGCGGCGCTGGAAGATGATGTAGACGATCAGGACGGGCACCACCGAGATCACGATCGCCGCGAACAGGCCGCCGTAGTCGATGTTGTAGACCTGTGAGGACGCGTAGGCGGACATCCCCTGGGTCAGGACCCACTTGTCCTGGTTGGTGTTGAGTGCCACCGGCAGCAGGAACTGGTTCCACAGCCCGAGGAAGTTGAAGATCGCCACCGCGGCCATGCCCGGACGGGCCATCGGCAGCATCACCTGGAAGAACGCCCGCCAGTCCCCCGCGCCGTCGATCAGCGCGGCCTCGTAGACGTCATGCGGCAGGGACCGGAAGAACGAGTACAGGAAGAACATCGTGAACGGCAGCGCGAACGCGACGTAGGTGAGGATCAGCCCCGGCCGCGTGTTCAGCAGCCCGAAGTTCTGGAGCTGGAAGAAGAGCGGCACGATCGCCAGGAAGACGGGGAAGGTCAGCCCGGCGAGCATCACGTAATAGATCAGCCGGCGGCCGGGGAACTCGAACCGGGCCAGGATGTAGGCGCACATCGCGCCCAGCAGCATCACCAGGACCAGTGCGCAGACCACGACGATCACCGAGTTGAGGAAGTACTTCCCGATGCTCGCGTCGGTCCACGCGTGCGCGTAGTTCTCGAACCGCCAGCGGTGCGGCAGGGCGAACGGCGACGACAGGATCTCGCTGGTCGACTTGAACGACGAGACCAGCACCCACAGCATGGGCACGATCACGATCACGGACCACAGGATCAGCAACGTGTGCGAGATCACCGCGAACCTGCGGTCGCTGCTCTCGGCAGCTCTCGCCAGCTTCCGGTCCCGCGCCGGCCTACGCTCACTCGCCTGCTTGCGGTCAGCGGCAATGACGCTCACTGGGCAACTCCCTTGGCTCCGGCACGCCGAGCCTTCAACCCACGCGCGTTCTTCTTGCCCTCGCCCTCGCCGCCGCCCGTCAGACGGTTGACGAGGAAGACCAGCGCCGCGAAGACCAGGGTGACGGCGGCGAGGACGACACCCATCGCGGTGGCGTAACCGAACTGCTGCTTGGCGAAGGCGACGCTGAACAACCGCTGGCTGATCGTCAGCGTCGAGTTCTCCGGCCCACCGCCCGGCAGCATCGCCTGTACGTAGACGAACGAGTCCAGGGCGGCGATGCCCAGGTAGACGTACCCCGTCTGCACCGTGTCCCGGATCGACGGCAGGGTGATCGAGAGCGTCGTCCGGAACCGGCCGGCCCCGTCGATCTTGGCGGCCTCGTACAGCTCGCCGGGAACCCCCTTGATCGCGGCGATGAAGAGCACCGCGTAGAACCCGACGAGCCCCCAGACGATGACGAACATCAGGGCCGGCATCGCCGTCGTCGTCTCGCCCAGCCAGGCGAACTTGTCGAACCCGTCGAGACCGAGCCCGGTGAGGACGCCGTTGAGCAGGCCCGCGTTCGGGTCGTACATCTGCGCCCAGATCAGGCCGACGATGATCGCCGGCACGACGTAGGGGAAGAACGAGATGATCCGGTAGAACGACGCTCCCTTGATCCCCCGGACGGGGCCCTTGCTGGGCCCGCCCAGGGTGATGGCCACCGCGACCCCCAGGGCGAGCGTCAGCGTCACCAGCGGCACGCAGACCGCCAGCAGTACGACGTTGCGCAACGCCTTCAGGAAGATGTCGTCCTGGAACATCTTGGTGAAGTTGTCGAAGCCGACGAACTCGTAGTCCGGGCTGAAGCCGCGCCAGTCCGTCATCGCCCAGAAGACCGCCTGGACGAAGGGGTACAGGACGAAGATCACGAAGATGGCCAGCGGGACGCCGAGGAACGCGAGGAAGAACGTCACCCGGTCGAAGGTGAGCTTGCGGCGCCGGGGCCGCCCACCGCGAGCGGCCGGCGTGGGCCGGCGGCTCGCGGTGTCGGATGTGGTGATCGTGTCTTTCATCGCTGTCTTAGCTGACCTTGATCTTGTCGACGGAGTCGTCTTCCCTGACCTTGTCCGAGATCTTCTGAAGAGCCGAGGTCAGACCCTTGGCGTCGAGGTCACCGGCGAGGAAGGAGTTCCACGGCACCAGCTGGTCCGTGTTCATCCCGTACGCCTCGATGAAGTTGTAGGTGAAGATGTTGGTGCCGGCGGCGTCGAGCATCTTCGTCTGCGAGACGAGGGCCGAGGACCCGTAGCCGTCGGCGGGCACGGTGCCCTTGACGATCGTCGGGGCCAGCTTCGTCTTCGAGAAGTTCGCCGCCGCCTTCTCGGACAGCATCGCCCGCAGGACTTCCTTGCCGCCGGCCGGGTTCTTGCCCTGCTTGGGCACGATGAACGGCTCACCCGCGGCCGCGCGAATCGCCTCGTAAGGCAGCTTCGGCTTGTCGGTGAGCGT
This sequence comes from Streptomyces sp. NPDC049813, assembly GCF_044465085.1. Lineage (NCBI taxonomy): Bacteria > Bacillati > Actinomycetota > Actinomycetes > Kitasatosporales > Streptomycetaceae > Streptomyces > Streptomyces sp. NPDC049813. The sequence continues at coordinate 435,637 of NZ_JBITLI010000003.1, forward strand.
CATCGACGGAATGCCGGTCATCTGGAAGTCGGCCTTGGTGGCCTTCTTCATCTCGTTCTCGATCCAGCCACCGGACGGGTAGAGCAGCGCCTTCTGGTCGTTGCTCCAGATCGCCTGCGCCTTCTGGAACTGGGTGCCGGAGCCGCCGGGGACGAACATCTTCTGCTTGACCATGGTCTCCATGACCTTGAGCACGCCCTGGATGGCCGGGTGCGACCAGGAGTCCTTCTCCAGGTTCTCCAGCGCGATGCGGACCTCGTCGCCGCCCTCCTTGATCGCCGAGTCGATCAGGAGCGTGCGGTAGTAGGTCGCCGCCTCCTTGCCGTGGACGAAGAGGTACTTGCCCTTCTTCTTCGCCTTCTGGCCGAGGTCGAGCGCCTCGTCCCAGGTCTTCGGCGGGGTCCAGTTGTTGGCCTCGAACAGCGTCTTCGAGTACCAGACGCCGTACACCGTCATCACGTAGTTGAGCCCGACGAACTTGTCCTTGAACGTTCCGGGGCCCTTGACACCGGGGTAGACGATGTCGGCGATCTTCTTGCCCTCGTAGGTGTTGGCCTCGAACACGTCGTCGAGCTCCTCGAGCTGGTCGAGGATGCCGAGGAAGCCGATCTGGTCCTCACCGGAGTTGTCGATGAGGTCCGGCGGGTTGCCGCCGACGAAGCGCGGCTGGAGCTCAGGGGCGATGTCGACCACCGGCTTGACCTGGACCGTGAGGCCCTTGACCTGGCTTCCGACGACCTTGCTGGTGTAGCTGACGTAGTCGGTGCCGTAGCCGCCGTTGAAGATGGCCGCGTCGACCTTGGAGTTCGCGGCGACGCCGAACGGGTTCTTGGCGCTCTTCTCGCCCTTCGGGCCGCTGTCGCTGTCGCTGTCCTTGCTGGAGGGAGAGCCACACGCGACCGCGAAGGAGCCCATGGCCGCGGTCGCGATCGCCCCGCGCAGGAGCGTCCGCCTGTCAAGAGATCCGGCACGAATGGTCATCTCTGCATCCTCACTGATCGAACTGATCGAATGGATCTGTACGGGGTGTGCCGAGGGTGCGGCCGCCGGGCCGGAACCGGCCCTGCGCCGACCGCACGTCTCGTCGGGCACGCCCTGTGCGGGCCCGTGCGCCGGGGAGGCCGGCGCACGCTGCGCAGCGGGGCGTTTTCGCGTCGTCTCGGAGCCGCTCGGCGGCGCCGTCGGCGATCAGCTGAGCGATGCCGGGAGGGCGGTCGCCGAGGCCGCGGCGGGAGCCGCGGGCGCGCTCCGCTCGATCAGATCGCGATGGCCTACGCCGGGGGTGGTTCCCATGCTCAAGTCCTCGCCTTCCAACAGGACTCAGGCGGTGAACCGGATCCTCCCCGGCACCGCGGTGATGTGCTGTGTCGTGCCGGGACCGAATCCCGGGCCCCGGAACGGAAACCCATTTCCGGAGGCCTTCCGGAAATGCTCCGTGCCGAGGGAACGCAGGTGGAGCTGGGTGGTGCAGGAGTTCCGGGATCGACAGAGCCAACCGGCCGGCACGCGTCCGCACGCCCCGCCGATTCCCCCTGGTCCCCCCGGGTCCGACCACGGCCTGAACGCGGCCGGTCCGGACGCCGACAGGTATAGTCCACTCCCTGTGAGCTGGGCAAGATCGAATGCAGGTTTGGGCGTCGGTCTTTTCCGAGTTGAGACCTCCCGGAAATAAGCCGCAGCCCGGTAGATGTCGTTCTCCGCAACTCCGCTGCCTACAAAGCATGTAGTGGCAGGGCGCGAGCCAGAAGCCGCCGACGCGTCCAGGTGGGGAGAAGCGGCGCGAAAACATATCCGTGGGGCATCTCGGCGCACTTTCCGGGCCCCTTGCGTTCGGGCAATGAACGAACGGCGGGGAATCCTAGAGGTGTTCCGGCCAACTTGGCCGTCGCTTCCCGCACCCCCCATATCACCCCTCCCCCGCAGAACCGCGCAGGTGTTCTGGACCCAGCAGGACTATCCGGGCACCACCCGGCACCGGTACGCTCCGTAGCAGTCCGTGGACTCTTTGTCGCCGTCAGCGCGGTGGCACCCGTCCGGCGACCACTCGGGCCAGGGAGGCCCCTCACGCCAGCGGCTGCCTTTCGCGGGTACTCGAACCCGCTCCATACGTGCCGTTCGCCGACGGGCCCGGTCCAGCCGGCTCATCTCGCTCCCGGCCGGACGGCGCACGGCCCCCGGGACCCCCGCATGCGCGGCTATTTCGTCGACGAACTCCTGCTCATCACCCCCCTCCGCCACGTCCCCGGCGTCCGCCTCTCCGGCGAGCTCGTCGGGGCCCACAAAGCCCCCCTGGCCGTCGCCGTGGCCGAGGTCGCCCGCGACGCCGAGGAGGTCACCATCGACCTGACCCAGGTCAAGTACCTCGCGAACAGCGCCCTGGAGACCATCGTCGCGCTCGCGCGCAACCTGACGCCTCCGCAGTACCTGAAAGTCCTGGCCGCGCCCGAACTGCGCGTCCAGGAAAGGCTCGCGGCCGCGGAGTGGGACCGGATCGAGACGCTGCGGCTCAGCCCCGCGTGACGGCGCACTCCCCGCCGCCGCGGCGGCGGGGACGCCCGTCCCTGCGGGCCGTGCGGAGGAATCGGCCCCTGCCTGCTCCCGGCACACGCCAACACCCTTGACACCACTGTCCCCTTGGCTCCCTACTGGACGTTGCGCAACGAACTGACAACGTTGTCGGAAGCTCCGGGAGGGTGCTCACCCATGCAGGGCAGATCGATCCGATCCAGACACAAACTCGCCAGTACGGCGGCCCTGGGGGCGGCCGCACTGGTACTGACCGCGGTCGGCCAGGGGGCGGCGGCCGCGAGCCAGGCCCACAAGCCGCGGCCCGCAACGGAGTTCAGCTCCTCCTTCGAGGAGGGCCAGCCCGCCCCGGACTGGCTGAACACCGTCGACACCGCCCCGGACGGCGGCAAGCGGGCGAGCGGCGTCGACGGCGGCTACAGCGGCGGCATCCCCGGCAGCGTCAACAGCCACGTCACGGAGGTCCGCGCCAGCGACGAGAACGCGGGCGGCGGCGAGACCAAGGAGAACCTGCTCGACGGCGAGTCGAGCAGCAAGTGGCTGGCGTTCACCCCGACCGCCTGGGTCGAGTACGACCTGGACGAGCCGGCCGAGGTCAGCCAGTACGCGCTGACCTCCGCCAACGACCACGACGAGCGCGACCCGAAGGACTGGACCCTCAAGGGCTCGGCCGACGGGACGGAGTGGACCACGCTGGACACGCGCGCCGGCGAGACGTTCGACAAGCGGTTCCAGACGAAGACGTACACGATCGCCAAGCCGGCCAAGTACGCCCACTTCCGCATCGAGTTCACCAAGAACAACGGCGCGGCCGACGCCACCCAGCTCGCCGACCTCCAGCTGTCGACCGGGGGCGACCAGGCGCCCGCGCCCGAGGACATGCTGTCGCTCGTGGACCGCGGGCCGAGCGGCTCGCCCACGGCCAAGGCGAGCGCCGGCTTCACCGGCAAGCGCGCGCTGCGCTACGCGGGCACGCACAAGGGTGACGGGCGCGCGTACTCGTACAACAAGGTCTTCGACGTCGACGTGGCGGTGCGCAAGGACACCGAGCTGTCGTACAAGGTCTTCCCGCAGATGGCCGACACGGACCTGGACTACGACGCCACGAACGTCTCCGTCGACCTCGCCTTCACCGACGGCACGTACCTGAGCGACCTGAAGGCCGTCGACTCCAACGGCGGGCTGCTGACGCCGCAGGGCCAGGGCGCGGCCAAGCGGCTGTACGTGAACCAGTGGAACGCGGTGCGCTCGGGCATCGGCTCGGTCGCCGCGGGCAAGACCATCGACCGGATCCTGGTCGCGTACGACTCCCCGAAGGGGCCCTCGAAGTTCCGCGGCTGGGTCGACGACATCAGTGTCGACCAGGCCGAACCGGTGCGTCCCAAGGCGCACTTGAGCGACTACGCGTCCACGACGCGGGGCACCAACTCCAGTGGCGGCTTCTCGCGCGGCAACACCTTCCCGGCGACGGCCGTGCCGCACGGCTTCAACTTCTGGACGCCGGTGACCAACGCCGGTTCGCTGAGCTGGCTGTACGACTACGCGCGGGACAACAACGCGGACAACCTGCCCACGATGGAGGCGCTGGCGGCCAGCCACGAGCCGAGTCCGTGGATGGGTGACCGGCAGACGTTCCAGATGATGCCCTCGGCCGCGGCCACGGTGGACACCTCCCGCACCGGTCGCGCGCTGCCCTTCAAGCACGAGAACGAGACGGCGAAGCCGTACTACTACGGCGTGCGGTTCGAGAACGGCGTGAAGGCGGAGATGACGCCGACCGACCACGCCGCCGCGCTGCGCTTCAGCTACCCGGGCGACGACGCGAGCGTGGTCTTCGACAACGTCTCCGAGCAGGGCGGCCTCACGCTCGACAAGGCCAACGGGGTCGTCACCGGCTACTCGGACGTGAAGTCGGGCCTGTCGACGGGCGCGACGCGGCTGTTCGTCTACGGCGTCTTCGACAAGCCCGTCAAGGACGCCGAGTCCTCCGGCGTGAAGGGGCACTTCACCTTCGACGCGGGCAGGGACCGCACGGTCACGCTGCGCCTGGCGACCTCGCTGATCGGCCTGGACCAGGCGAAGGCCAACCTGGCGCAGGAGCTGCCGCAGAAGAAGTCCTTCGACTCCGTGCGGAACGCGGCGCGCGCCCAGTGGGACGCGCTGATGAACAAGGTGGAGGTGGAGGGTGCCACCGAGGACCAGCGGACCTCGCTGTACTCCTCGCTCTACCGGCTGTACCTGTACCCGAACTCCGGTTTCGAGCAGGTCGGTTCCAAGTCGCAGTACGCCTCGCCGTTCTCGCCGATGACGGGCCCCGACACGCCGACACACACCGGCGCGAAGATCGTCGACGGCAAGCCGTACGTCAACAACGGCTTCTGGGACACCTACCGCACCACCTGGCCCGCGTACTCGCTGCTGACGCCGGACAAGGCGGGTGAGCTGGTCGACGGGTTCGTGCAGCAGTACAAGGACGGCGGCTGGATCTCGCGCTGGTCCTCGCCCGGTTACGCGGACCTGATGACCGGCACGTCCTCGGACGTCGCCTTCGCCGACGCGTACGTCAAGGGCGTCGACTTCGACGCGGAGGACGCGTACAAGGCGGCGGTGAAGAACGCGACCGTGGTGCCGCCGCAGTCGGGTGTGGGCCGCAAGGGCATGGAGACCTCGCCCTTCCTCGGCTACACGAGCTCCGACACGCACGAGGGCCTGTCGTGGGCGCTGGAGGGCTACCTCAACGACTACGGCATCGCGCAGATGGGCCAGGCGCTCTACAAGAAGACGGGCAAGAAGCAGTACAAGGAGGAGTCGGAGTACTTCCTCAACCGCGCCCGTGACTACGTGAACATGTTCGACGACAAGGCCGCCGGGACGGGCTTCTTCCAGGGCAAGGACGCCAAGGGCGACTGGCGCGTGGCCTCCGACAAGTTCGACCCCGCCATCTGGGGCTACGACTACACGGAGACCAACGCCTGGGGCTACGCGTTCACCGCCGTCCAGGACAGCAAGGGCCTCGCGAACCTCTACGGCGGCCGCGGCGGCCTGGCGAAGAAGCTCGACACGTACTTCTCCACGCCGGAGACCGGCTCGTCGGACGTCGCCGGTTCCTACGGCGGTGTCATCCACGAGATGACCGAGGCGCGGGACGTGCGGATGGGCATGTACGGCCACTCCAACCAGGTCGCGCACCACGTCACGTACATGTATGACGCGGCGGGCCAGCCGTGGAAGACGCAGGAGAAGGTCCGCGAGGTCCTCTCCCGGCTCTACACGGGCAGCGAGATCGGCCAGGGCTACCACGGCGACGAGGACAACGGCGAGCAGTCGGCCTGGTACCTCTTCTCCTCTATGGGCTTCTACCCGCTGGTCATGGGCAGCGGCGAGTACGCCATCGGCTCCCCGCAGTTCACGAAGATGACGCTGCACCTGGACAAGGGCAAGAAGCTCGTCATCAAGGCGCCGAAGAACAGCGCGAAGAACATCTACGTGCAGGGCCTGAAGGTCAACGGCAAGGCGTGGAACAAGACGTCGCTGCCGCACTCCGTCGTCGCCAGGGGCGGGGTCATCGAGTTCGCGATGGGCTCGAAGCCGTCGGCGTGGGGCACCGGCAAGGACGCGGCGCCGACCTCGATCACGCAGGACGACAAGGTGCCCTCGCCGCGCAAGGACGCGATCACCGGGTCGGGGGCGCTGTTCGACAACTCCTCGGCGACGAGCGCGAGCGTGGCGCAGCCGGTGGAGCTGCCGGTCGGCGCGGACGGCACGAAGGCCGTGCAGTACACGCTGACCTCGGCCGACAAGGCGAAGGCCCCCACGGCCTGGACCCTGGAGGCCTCGGACGACGGCACGTCCTGGAAGCCGGTGGACAAGCGCTCCGGCGAGTCCTTCGCGTGGGACAAGCAGACGCGGGCCTTCACGGTCGCGGCGCCGGGCGCGCACCGGCACTACCGCCTGGTCTTCACCGGGGACGCGCCGACGGTGGCGGAGGTGGAGCTGCTGTCGTGACGCGCTCGCCGTGAGCGCGTGAGGTGGGTCCAGGGGCGGGCGTGGCGGGTCCACGTCCGCCTCTGGCGTGCGTGCGGGGGCGGACGGGCTGCGGGCCGCAGAGACCTCAGGAGGGGCAGGCGCCCGCCTTGTCGCCGCGGTACGTCCGGTACGGCGCGCGCCGCTTCGAGGCGGCGGTGTCCGGCGCCGGGGGGAACGTGACGACCGGGACGGGCTTGCAGAGCGCCCACTGATTGTTCTCCCCCGGGCCCGTGAAGCCGTAGGTGCCGCTCGCGCCCACCAGGCAGCCGCTGCACGTCGCCTTGTCGACGGTCGACGTGGTCAGGGTGCTGTACACGTCTTTGGCCGTCGGGAGCCGGGTGGGCGCCGGGGTCGCCGGCCCGCCCTCGTAGATCTCCCGGTAGGTGCGGTCGACGGCGCCGGCGAGCAGGCCGAAGCCGTCGTAGTACATCGCCGCGTAGCCGTCAAAGAGCGCTGAGCGGCCGAGGCCGTGGGCGGCGGCGAGCTGCTGGAAGCGGGTCAGGAAGGCGGCGGAGCCCCGGGGCGGGTCGCCCTTGCCGTCGGCCCAGGCGGGGTCGTAGGCGGCGGCGTCCACGATCGTCGCGTGGACGGTGTCCAGGCTGTGCTCGATGGCGTCCGTGCTCAGCGTGGGTTCGAGGCCGATGCCGATCTTCAGGATGCGCAGCTTCCAGCTCCCGTCGCAACTGCCGGTCTGTGCCAGGCGGTCGATGAACGCGGGCAGGTCCTGGTCGCGGCCCGCGAAGAAGACGGTGTCCACCCGGCTGCGGCAGATCTTCTCGGCCGCGTCGGCGAACCGCTGCGGGATGCCCTGGTCGTCGCCGGAGGAGCCGATGAAGTGGGACGTGTTCGTCCTGAGGTCGTAGGCGGCGTCGAAGCGCTCCTCGAAGACGGCCCGCAGGTTCTGTGAGTAGACGTCTCCCTCGTGGCTGTCCCAGACGAGGAAGCCGCGGCGCTTCTCCGGGTGCGCCGTCAGGTACCGGGCGAGGGCCTCGGCGAACTGCTCGTTGTTGGGCGAGGTCTTGAAGAAGTACGCGGAGTTCATCGAGGCCGCCGTGATCACGGGCCCGACGGTGGGGATGGCGCGGGCGGACAGCTCGGCGACGGCCTCCTTGGTCTCGGTCGTGCTGCTGGGGATGCCGGTCACGCCGACCAGCGGCGCCTTCTCGTCGCGGGTCAGCGCGTCGAGGCGGTCGACGAGCTCCTCCCACCGGTCGAGGTCGCGGCCGTCGGGGGCGAGGAGCAGCTGGTAGTGCGGGCCCGCGGCCCGGTTCGCCTGCTGCTGCGCGGCGAGGGCCCCGGCCAGGCCGCGCTGGATCATCTCGCGGGTCATGGCGCTGGTGGAGTCCGAGGTGAACGGCATCATGAGCGCGATCCGCACGTACGGGATGCGGGCCGCGCCGTCCTGGGGGTCCTCCCACTGGCGGCGCACCCGCGCGTTCTCGTCGGCCACCGCGTCCACGAGCCGGTCGGTGGTGGCGTCGCCGGTGTCGAAGGCCCGCTCGGTGACGCCGACGCAGTCGTCGCCGCGCAGGTCCATGCCGTCGCCGCACGGGCCCGGCCGGGTCTGCTGCCACAGGACGACGCCGCCGGTCAGCGCGAGGACGACGACCAGGGCGACGCACCAGTCGAGCGGGCCCCACTCCTTGGGCCGGCCACTGAACATCATGATCCTTCGCTGCCGGGGACGGGCAGGGGCTGTTTCCTGCGGGCGGCGGGCGGCCAGTCGCGGGCGCCCCTGCCGAGCGCCGCGTACCACGTGGGGTGGCGCCGGGAGAGGAAGCCGAGTTCGTCGCCGACGGCCTGGCAGAGCAGCTCGGCGTCGGGGTCGATGGCCGCGTCGGCGTACGGCTCGGAGAGGTACCACAGGGCGTGCAGGAGCCGGTTGATGCCCCGGCCCGCCTCGTCGAGGTGGGTGTAGCGGGCGGCGTGCTCGCCGAGCGCGATCTCCACGCGCTGGTCGGTCCACGGGGTGCCGCCGTCGGAGGCGCTGCCCGGGGGCGGTGTCGGGGCGCCGGCGCAGCGCCGCAGGCACCTCAGCCAGTGCTCGACGCTCTGTTCGGCCTCCTCCGCGCCGAACTCGTCGGCGAGCATGTCCACCACCTGCGCCGCGTCCCCGGCGGCCAGGCTGTGCCGCAGCGCGTCGGCCTCCCCGGTGTCGGCGCGCCGCACATGGTGCAGGTGCAGGAAGCGGTGGATCTCGTGCCAGCTGTGCGGCGCGCCGCCGGCCGGCAGGCTCCGCCGGGCCTCGTGCACGAGCACCGTCTGGAGCAACGCGTGTGCCACGAGCGGCTGTTCGGGCGGTACGGGATGCTGCCAGCGCCGCTCCACGAGGTAGCGGGCCGCCGCGTTCACCGGCAGCTGTTCGGGGCCGTCGAGGCCCAGGTCCTCGGCGAGCGCCTCGGCGGCCCGGTGGTCCCGGGCGAGGCAGAGGACGACGAGCCGCTCGCGCCGGCGCCGGTCGGGGAGCAGGTGTTCCAGCAGGACCTGCGTGACGGGCCGGCCGCTCGCGGTGCGCAGGTCCAGCAGGTCCTTGGGGGTGACGGTCCGGTCCTCGCCCGCGGCGTGCACCACCGCGTCGCACAGCACCGTCGCGGCCAGCGGGTGGCCGCCGGTCAGCGCGTGCAGCGCGGAGGCCAGATGGGGGTGGAGCAGCCGGGGCGAGGCGCGGTCGAGCATGGCCAGGACGTCGTCGCGGCCGAGCGGGGTGAGCGGCACGACGAGCAGTCCGGCGGACGGATCGTGGCCGGTGCGCCGCCAGACATGCGCGGTGTGGCCGCGGCCCGGGCCGCCGGCCGGGGGCAGCAGGTCGTCGAGGCCGCGGCGCACGGCGTGCGGGGCCTCTTCCTCGGGCACCTCGCCGAGGCGGGTGGCGACGAGCGTGATCCGGTCGCGGACGGGGCGGCCCGGCGCGGCCCGGTGGTCCAGGAGCAGTTCGAGGAAGCGCCGGCCCGCGGCGGTGTGCGCCTCGTCGAGCAGGATCAGCGGCCAGGGCTCGCGGTTCCAGCGGCGCACCCCGCTGTAGGCGGCGGCGACCTCCTGGAGGAGGGCGGCCATGAGGTCGTGCTCGGCGGCGCGCCGGTAGTCGCCGCCGCGGTGGAAGCGCCGGCCCAGCTCGACCAGCGCGTCCCGCGGGTCCGCGGCGGCGCCGGACGGGACGCGGCGGCGCTCGTACCACTGGCGGGCGGGGCCCAGCGGGCGCAGCGTCTCCAGCTGCCGCAGGATCGCCCGGGTGACGGGGAGGGAGTCCGCTTCGTCGGCCGCGTCGGCCGCGGGGGCTTCGCGGGCCCCGTCGGCCGCGGAGGTCGCGTCGCCGGTGGTCCCGGCGTGCGCGGCGATGTCGGCCTCCACCTGGGCGGCCCAGGCGCGGGCCACCTGCCGCTCGTCGCCGGTGCGCAGGCCGCAGGCGATGAGCAGGCGGGCGTGGCGGGCGCAGACGGCGTCCCGCTCCTCGGCGTCGCCCGCGTGCCAGCCGGAGACGGCGAAGAGACCGGGCTGGAGCACGGGGAAGCGGCCGAGGGCGGCGAAGGCGCACACCAGCTGCTCCATGATCTCGACCAGGTCCGCGGCGCGCGCCGCTTCCGGGCCGCCCGCGGGGACGGGCCGCGCGTCCCGCGGCTCGCCGGGGGTGCCGGCGGGGGCGATCCGGACGTGGGCGAGGGGCAGACGCCGGTGGTAGTGGCGGGCCAGGGCTTCGAGGACGGCGCTGCGGCCGGTGCCGTGCTGGCCCGTGAGCAGGACGACGGGCACGTCGTCGCCGAACTCCCGCTTGCTGCGCGCCCGTTCGGCGTAGGCGAGACCGGTGAGCGAGGGGACGAGCCAGCGCACCACGGGGTCGCGTGCGTACAGAACTGGCCCTGCCGACCTGCTCATCAGAGTGCCCCGGTTCCCCTCGGTCTGCTCCGGCCCGCCCAACTGCCGTGTACATGGATGAACTTACCGGTGGGGACGGATCCCCGGCGGTCACGGTTGCGGATAGACCTCCAGGGCGACCCCGGCGGGCAGGTGTTCGGCCGCGCTCACGCCGCGGGTGTAGGCGAGTCGTACGCGGCGCAGGGCGCCCATGGCCTTCAGGGACGACAGGTCGATGTCGCTGCCCTGGGTGACGTGCAGCTCCACCAGGTTCGGCAGCCGGCGGGCGATGCGCCGCAGCGAGACGGGGGCGCCGGGTCTGGCGTACACGTACAGGTGGGTGACGGCGGGCAGTTGGGTGGGCCGGCCGAAGAGCAGCACGCTCAGCTGCTCCGCCGAGAGGGTCAGGGTGCGCAGGGCCGCGGCCCGGGCCAGCGCCCCGCCCCAGTCGTCGGGGGACAGCTTGTCGCCTGCCTCGTGCAGGCGCAGCTCCACCAGGTGTGTGCCGCGGGCGATGTCGCCGAGTTCGACGGTGCCCGGGGGCAGCGCGAGGGTCCGCAGCCGGTCGAGGTAGGGCAGGTCGGCGATGCCGCGCCAGGGGACCTCGGCGCCGACGTGCAGGGCGTCGAGGCGGCGGCAGCCGGTCAGGTCCGACAGCGGTTCGAACTGCGGCAGGTCGGCGAGGGCCAGGCTCCGCAGCCGGGGCAGCCGGGTGAGCGGGGCGGGGTCCGTGAGGTTGCGGCAGCCTTGCAGGGTCAGCCCTTCGAGGGCGGCGAAGTCGCCGAGGAAGGTCAGCTCGGTCAGGCGCGGTGCGCCGCGCAGCCGCAGTTCGCGCAGGCGTCCCGGGTCGAGGGCGGCGCGCACGGCCGCGGGGTCGAAGTCGCCGTGGACGCCGACGTGCGCGCAGCCGGGCATGGTGGCCAGGGCGGCCAGCTCGGCCGCCGAGCGGACGGTGACCGGCTCGTGCGGGCCGGTGGCGAGCAGCGGGCGGATGATCTCGTCCGCGTAGGTGTCGGTGTCGAAGCGGTCCCAGTGGCCGAGGAGCTGCGCCCGCACGGCGGACTGGCCGGTGGTGAGGAACTCGCGCAGCCGCGGGATGGCGGCGTCCCCGCCGATCTGGCAGATCGCGTGCACGGTGGCCAGTTCCTCGTCGCCGTCGAGTTCCGCGGCGCCGGGCAGCAGGCCGAGCAGGAGCGGGCCGGTGCGGGCGAGCACCCGGGCCTGGCGCAGGCTGCGGGGCGGCAGCAGGCGGGCCGCCTCGGTCTCGATGGTGCGCCGGACGGCGGGTTCCAGGCGGGTCGCCTGCTCCAGGGAGGCGAGGGCGAGCAGCCGCAGCCGGGTCTGGACGGTGACGTCCTTCTCGCGGCTGCCGCGGTCGCTCAGCCGCATCAGCAGGTCGGCGCGGCCGTTGTGATCGGCCTGGGCGACGGCCATCTGCACCACGTCCTCCCACTGGTCGGCGTGGGCGTTCTTCACCAGCAGCCCGAAGTCCCGCTCCTCCAGTACGGCCTTGGCGCCCAGGTAGTCCTGGAACGTCCGGTGCACGAAGTCGACCGCGCCGACGGCGGGTTCGTGCAGCAGCCCGGAGCGCTCCAGCAGGTACTGGAGGGCGTCCTCGGGCGCGCCGAGACCGCCGAGGCTCGGTACCTGGGGCTGGAGGCGGCGCACCACCTCCACGGCGTCGGCCCGCTCGATCTGCGTGCGTTCGTTGCGGATCAGCCAGTACGCGAGGCGCTTCAGCGGCTCGGTGGCGGCCTCCTCGTCCAGCTCGGGGGCGCCGCCTCGGCCGTACACCTCCCGCTCCATGTCGCGCCGTTCGAGCAGCATCGACAGGGCCGCTTTGTAGAGGGCGGCGCGGCCGCGCGGCAGGAAGCCGCGGCGCTCGCGGTGCAGGGCGCAGATGAGGCTGCACATCAGCGGGTTGGTGGCGAGCCGGCTCAGGCCGGGTCCGGCGCGCAGGGCCTGGATCAGCTCCTCGTCGAGGCCGGGGCGGGCGCCCGCCGCCGCGTGCCAGCGCCGGATGAAGTGCCGCAGGTCGCCGGGGCGCAGCGCGTCCAGGGTGATCTCGTGGAACCCTTCGGCGCTCAGCCAGCCGGGGCCGAGCGCGGCGGGACGGGTGGTGGCGAGCCACAGGTTGCCGGGGAAGACGCCGAGCAGTTCGCGCAGCCAGGTGCGGGTGCGGGCCCGGTCGTCCCTGGGGATCTCGTCGAGGCCGTCGATGAGGAGCAGCCCCCGGCCGTTCAGCAGGACGCGGGTGGCCCAGCCGTCGGGCGCGGTGCCCACCAGCGGGCAGTCCATCCAGCGCAGGAAGTCGTCGGGCAGCGGGAGCCGGGCGCCGTCGCGGGCGAGGGTGCGCAGCGGCAGGACGAAGGGGACGCGGCCCAGAAGCTGGGGCAGGTGGCCCGGCACGCTGTCCTGCTGGGCGGTGGTGAGCGCGAGCCACTGCACGAGGGTCGTCTTGCCGGTGCCCGCGAGGCCGTGCAGCAGGACGCGTCCGCGGGTGGCGAGGGCGGCTTCGACGCTCTCCTCCGCGCCGCTCCCCCGCTCGTCGTCGGGTGCCTCGGAGGTGCCGTCGTCGGGGGCCGGGGTGGCGACGGCCCGCAGGCTCAAGTAGGCGGACTCCAGGGGCCATTCCTGGCCTCCGGGGTCGCGCAGGTCGATGCCGTGGATGGTGAGCCTGCCGTGCCGCCGGACGACGTAGCGCGCGTAGTCCTCCTCGAAGCGGGCGTCGGCCGCGGCGTGGTCGTCGCCGGAGACGCGGCGCAGCACGACGTCCAGGGTGGCGTGGATGTCGCGCAGTTCGCGGGAGTCCTCCAGCCGGGCCCGCGCCTCGAAACCGGGCCGCTGGGTGAAGAACCGCACCAGGTGGACGCAGGCCGTCTCCAGGAGCCGGTCGTGGAAGAGCGCGGCGTCCTGGGTGAGCAGCCTGCGGGTGTCGGGCCCGGCCTGCCGGGAGAGGGCGGCGGCGAGTTTCGCCGGCCCGAGCAGGAAGACGCCCACGTCGTCCATGTCCAGCTCGCCGAAGGCGTACAGGGTGCGGGTCAGGGCCTGGCCGACGGCGTCATGCTCGTCGTCCTGCACGGGCCGCTCGTGCGGTCCCGCCGCGCGCACCGCGCGCCGTACCAGTTCGCGGGCGAGCCGGTGCAGGTCGTCGCGGCTGACCGTCGGGTGGTCGCCCACGAAGGAGAGCACGTGCCGGATGCGGACGGGCCGCTCGGTGAACTCGGCCCCCGGCGCCGCGGGCGGCGGCAGCACGAGCCGCTTCAGCAACGGCACCACCACCGCGGACGCGATCCGCAGCCCCACCGCACCCGGTTCCACCGCCCACCCCCGTCGGCGCGCGCCTCAGGGTGCACACGCACGCCGTCCACCATAGGGCCCCGCACCGTCGGTCGCGGGCGACCGCGCGGACCGGCCGGCGGGGCCGAACACGCACCACACCACCTTGCCGGGGTCCCGCTCCCCCACGCCCCACGCGTCGGCCAGCGCCGCCACGAGCAGCAGCCCGCGCCCGTGCTCGGCGGTGGCGCTCCGCCGGGGGACGGCCGGGGTTCCGGTGCCGCTGTCGTGGACCTCCACGCGGACGGAGCCGTCGGCCTCGTCGCGCGTGATCCGCAGCAGGAAGCCCCGGCCGGGCGGTACGCCGTGGAGCAGCGCGTTGGTGGTGAGTTCGCTGACGCAGAGCAGGATGTCGTCCGCGCGGGCCGTCTCTCCCCAGGCGGTGAGGGCGGCTCGGGTGAACTCCCGGGCCGCGGGGACCGATTGACGTTCACGGCGGTAGAAGCGCTCGCGGGTTGGCTCGTTCATGGGCGCCAATGTCGCGGAGGGTGATTCACTCGGGACAGTGAGTCGACCCCGACAGATTATTTGTCGGGGTTCCCGTGGGGTCGAGTGGGAGTGGGGGCGGGGAGATTGACCGTCATGAGCCCTGGGAAGCGTCCGCCGAAGAATCCGTCGGCGTTGAGGATGGTCGGTGAGCTGCTCGCCCTGTTCCGCAAGGCGGCCGGGTACACCCAGGCGACGCTGGCCACCGAACTGGTGATCGCGGAGTCCACGATCGCGGCGTATGAGCAGGGCAGGCGGCCGCTGCTCCTGGACACCGCCCAGCAGATGGATCGGCTCCTGGACACCAAGGGCGCGTTGGCCACCGCGGTGCGGGCCATGCCGGAGATCGACCAGTTCCCGCTCTACGCCGAGCAGTACATGGCGCATGAGCGGGAGGCTATCGCGTTGTCGTGGTACGACATGGCCGTCGTACCTGGCCTGCTCCAGACTCCCGAGTACGCCCGCGCCTTGTTCCGGCAGCGCGTACCCGCGTACAGCACGGACGAGTTCGAGACCAGAGTGTCGGCGCGCATCGACCGTCAGGACATCCTGCACCGCAAGTACCCGCCGACACTGAGCTGCGTCGTGTGGGAGCCGGCACTGAGAATGGCATTCGTCGAACCCGCTGTGCGTACAGCGCAGTTGCGGCACCTCCGCGAGCAGGCGAACCTGCCCGGTCTGTCTTTGCAGGTCATGGCGCTTGATGCGGAAGAGAATGCCGGAGACTCGGGCCCGTTCACCCTTTTGGAAACGCCGGAGCACCAACACCTCGCCTACACCGAGTCGCAGCGCGGCAGCCAGTGGGTTTCCGACCCCGGCGAAGTGTCCATCCTGCAACGGAAATATGCGATGCTGCGCTCGCAGGCTCTCAGTCCCCAGGACACCAAGGGCCTGCTGGATCGGCTTACAGGAGAGCAATGAGCACCGCACTGAACTGGTTCAAGTCGAGCTACAGCAGCGACGAAGGCGGCCAGTGCCTCGAAGTGGCGTACGACTGGCGGAAGTCGAGCTACAGCAACAGCGATGGCGGCCAGTGCGTAGAGGTCGCCGCCCACCCCACCACCATCCATATCCGCGACTCCAAGAACCCCGAAGGCCCCCACTTCACGGTGGCGCCCCGCGCCTGGGCGGCCTTCCTCCAGTTGCCCCGCGCCTAATTGCGTGGACGCAGCGGCAGCACGTCGCCTACAGTCTGGCGCGAACCGTGACGCACTCCGAGGAGGTGGGACCCATGACAGCAGTACGCACGTGGGTGCTCTCCTCCTTCTCACGGGCCGGCCACTGACATAGGTCGCCGGGGGCGCCCGTACTGGGCGATTCCGAGAGGCAGAGACCTATGGACACCACAGAGATCACCCGCGTGGCCGACCGGCACTGGCACGCGCTGGAGGACGACCAGGTGGTCGGCCGGGGCGAGACCTGGCGCAGGCACGACGGCCGGACCTTCCTGAGCATCGACGCCTGGCACGACTCGGCGTTCGACCGGCTGGCCGCCACCATGCTGGCGGAGCTGCCGAGGCCGCTGTACACCCTGGTCGACACCGCGGACACCGCGCTGGCGTCCCAGTGGGAGCGGGCGGGGTTCACGCCCGCGCGCACCGAGCACGTGTACCGCGTACCGACCGACCCGCGGATCACCGGGCTCGGCGCGGCGCGCCCGCCCGAGGGCGTGACGATCCTCCCGCTGGGTGCGGCGGAGAAGGCCCCCCTGCGCGCGTTGGACCGTACGATCAGGGCTGAGGTCGAGGGGACGCTCGGCTGGCGGGAGATGCCGGCCGAGGTGCTGCCGCGCCTGGACGACGCCACCGTGGTCGACCCGACGAAGTACGCGGTCGCCGCCGAGGGCGCCCGGTACGCGGGGCTGCTCCGGGTGGCCCCGGTCCCCCGGCAGCCCAGGATCGGGCTGCTCGCCGTACGGGCGGACCGGCAGCGGCGCGGGATCGCGCGGGCGCTCCTGGCGGACGTACTGAACTCCCTGCACCGGTCCGGAATCCAGCGGGCCACGGCCGAGATCGGCGCGGCCAACACGGCCGCCGCCGCACTGTTCGACGGCATCGGCGCGGAACGCGTCGGAACCAACCTGGAGGTCGTACTTCACTGATGTCAAAGACCGGTATCGAGATCGAGGGCACCGTCACCGAGTGCCTGCGCAACGCCACGTTCCAAGTGGAGCTGACCAACGGGCACAAGGTGCTCGCCCACATCAGCGGCAAGATCCGCAAGAACTACATCAAGATCCTGCCGTTCGACCGGGTCCTGGTGGAACTGAGCCCCTACGACCTGACGCGCGGCCGGATCCTCTACCGCTACCGCAACTGACCCGACGCACGGTGCTGTCCGGGAGCAGGTGGTGACCGAAACGGTGGGGTGGATGGGGATGCGCGTAGAAGGATTCTGGAAGGGCCTTGGGGAGTTCCTGACGGACACCGTGGGGGACGCCGTGGCCGAGGTGGTGCTCACGGTACTGGCGTGCGCCCTCCTGGCGGCCTTGGCGGGAATCGCGTACCTGAGCTGGTCGTTCAGCCCGCGCGGCACGCTCGCCGGAGCCGGGGTGTTCAGCCTGCTGTTCGCCCATGGTGTGTGGCGCCTGTACCGGAAGTCCGTACCTGGGCGCGGCCACCGCGTCCTGGCCGCCGTCACCACCACCCTGGTCGTGGTGACTGCCTGCACGGTGGCGTTCTTGCTGTTCTACGCGTCCGGCTGCGGCTGCGTCTGACCCGACCGCTTTTCGCGAAGCACCACGCGTGACGGCGCGACGCGAAGGGCCGCGCCCCGGGCAACCCCCGGGCGCGGCCCCAACTACTGCGACCTGTCGCCTACTTGCGGATCAGGCTGCGCAGCACGTACTGCATGATGCCGCCGTTGCGGTAGTAGTCCGCCTCGCCGGGGGTGTCGATGCGGACGACCGCGTCGAACTCCACGCCGGTGTCGGTGGTGACCTTGACCGTGCTCGGGGTGGTGCCGTTGTTCAGCTCCTCGACGCCGGTGAAGGAGAAGGTCTCCTCGCCGGTGAGGCCGAGCGAGGACGCGGACTGGCCCTCGGGGAACTGGAGCGGCAGTACGCCCATGCCGATGAGGTTCGAGCGGTGGATGCGCTCGTAGGACTCGGCGATGACGGCCTTGACGCCGAGGAGCGCGGTGCCCTTGGCGGCCCAGTCGCGGGACGAGCCGGAGCCGTACTCCTTGCCGGCCAGGATGGCCAGCGGGGTGCCCTGCTCGATGTAGTTGCGCGAGGCGTCGTAGATGAAGGAGACGGGGGCGTCCTCCTTCGTGAAGTCGCGGGTGTAGCCGCCCTCGGTGCCCGGCGCGATCTGGTTGCGCAGGCGGATGTTGGCGAACGTGCCGCGGATCATGACCTCGTGGTTGCCCCGGCGCGAGCCGTAGGAGTTGAAGTCACGACGCTCCACACCGTGCTCGGTGAGGTACTTGCCGGCCGGGGTGTCGGCCTTGATCGCGCCGGCCGGGGAGATGTGGTCGGTGGTGACCGAGTCGCCCAGCTTGGCGAGGACGCGGGCGCCCGTGATGTCGGAGACCGGGGTGGTCTCCATCGTCATGCCCTCGAAGTACGGGGGCTTGCGGACGTAGGTGGACTCGCTGTCCCACTCGAAGGTGTCGCCGGTCGGGATCGGCAGCGCCTGCCACTGGGCGTCGCCCGCGAAGACGTCCTGGTAGGACTTGTTGAACATGTCCTCGCCGATGGCGTTCGCCACGACGTCGTTGACCTCGGCCCCGGTCGGCCAGATGTCGGCCAGGTGGACGGGCTTGCCGTCCTGGTCGACGCCGAGCGCGTCCTTGGTGATGTCGACCTTCATCGAGCCCGCGATGGCGTACGCGACGACCAGCGGCGGGGACGCCAGGTAGTTCATCTTGACGTCGGGGTTGATGCGGCCCTCGAAGTTCCGGTTGCCGGAGAGGACCGAGGTGACGGCGAGGTCGTGGTCGTTGACGGCCTTCGACACCTCCTCGGGCAGCGGGCCCGAGTTGCCGATGCAGGTGGTGCAGCCGTAGCCGACGAGGTTGAAGCCGACCTTGTCGAGGTAGGGGGTGAGCCCCGCCTTGTCGAAGTAGTCGGTGACGACCTTGGAGCCCGGGGCGAGGGTGGTCTTGACCCACGGCTTGCGGGTCAGGCCCTTCTCGACGGCCTTCTTCGCGACGAGCGCGGCGGCGACCATCACGTACGGGTTCGAGGTGTTGGTGCAGGAGGTGATGGCCGCGACCGTCACCGCGCCGTGGTCCAGCTCGTAGGTGGAGCCGTCGGGGGCGGTCACCAGGACCGGGTTCGACGGGACGCCGTCCGTGGTGGCCGGGGCGTCGGAGGCCGGGAAGGACTCCTTGCCGGCCTCGTCGACCGAGTCGACGTAGTTGCGCACGTCGGTCTTGAACTGCTCGGCGGCGTTGGCGAGGACGATGCGGTCCTGCGGGCGCTTCGGGCCGGCGATCGAGGGGACGACCGTGGCGAGGTCGAGCTCCAGCTTCTCGGAGAAGTCGGGCTCGGCGGCCGGGTCGAGCCAGAGGCCCTGCTCCTTGGCGTACGCCTCGACGAGCGCGACCTGCTGGGCGTCGCGGCCGGTCAGACGCAGGTAGTTCAGGGTCTCCTCGTCGATCGGGAAGATCGCGGCGGTGGAGCCGAACTCCGGCGACATGTTGCCGATGGTGGCGCGGTTGGCGAGGGAGGTGGCGGCGACGCCCTCACCGTAGAACTCGACGAACTTGCCGACGACGCCGTGCTTGCGCAGCATCTCGGTGATCGTGAGCACGAGGTCGGTGGCGGTGGTGCCGGGCTTGAGCTCACCGGTCAGCTTGAAGCCGACGACGCGCGGGATGAGCATGGAGACCGGCTGGCCGAGCATCGCGGCCTCGGCCTCGATGCCGCCGACGCCCCAGCCGAGCACGCCCAGGCCGTTGACCATCGTGGTGTGCGAGTCGGTGCCGACCAGCGTGTCGGGGTACGCCTGGCCGTTCCGCACCATGACCGTGCGAGCCAGGTGCTCGATGTTGACCTGGTGGACGATGCCGGTGCCCGGGGGGACGACCTTGAAGTCGTCGAAGGCGGTCTGGCCCCAGCGCAGGAACTGGTAGCGCTCCTTGTTGCGGCCGTACTCCAGCTCGACGTTCTGGCCGAAGGCGTCCTTCGTGCCGAACTTGTCGGCGATGACGGAGTGGTCGATGACCAGCTCGGCCGGGGAGAGCGGGTTGACCTTGGCCGGGTCGCCGCCCAGCTCCTTGACGGCCTCACGCATGGTGGCGAGGTCGACGACACAGGGCACGCCGGTGAAGTCCTGCATGATCACGCGGGCCGGCGTGAACTGGATCTCCTGCGCGGGCTGGGCCTGGGAGTCCCAGCCGCCGAGGGCACGGATGTGGTCGGCGGTGATGTTCGCGCCGTCCTCGGTGCGGAGCAGGTTCTCCAGCAGCACCTTGAGGCTGTAGGGAAGGCGAGCAGAGCCCTCGACCTTGTCCAGCCTGAAGATCTCATACGACTCGTCGCCCACGCGCAGCGTGCTGCGGGCGTCGAAGCTGTTCGCCGACACGACAGTCTCCTTCATTTATGTGCGCGTTCCACCGCAATCCTGCCGCCACGCCACGTTGCCGATCAGCTGAGGTAAGGCTAAGTTAGGTAACCCTTACTACCCTTGCCGTCAGAAGTTCGGCGGTGCCAAGCGGCCGCGGTGCGCCTCGGCAGATATCTCGATGTCGAGATAACTCTAGTACATCACCCCGTGGTGCCTTCAAGCGGTGCCGTCCGCGCCCCCGTGCGCGCGCCCCCACACACCTCTCCCATCGTCGTACGCGGCCGGGGGAAGCACCAGCGCGCCCGGCCGCCGGGCCGCCTGCCACCCTTCGGCCCGGCCGACTGATCGCGGCGCGCCGGGGTATGCGGAGCGCACGGACGGACGGACCGTACGGAAGGAGCCCGCACCCATGCCGCTCACGTTCCGCAAGAGCTTCCGGATACTGCCGGGAGTGCGCCTCAACATCAACCGCAAGTCGTGGTCGGTCACGACGGGCGGCGGTTCGCACGGGCCGCGGCACACGCACAGCAGCACCGGCCGCCGCACAACCTCGATGGACCTGCCGGGCCCCTTCGGGTGGCGCAAGACGACCAAGGCCCGCAGGACCCGGCAGCGCTGAACCGGTCCGGCCGGTCCGTGCCCCACACGGATCCCCAGCTCCGGGTCCCCCGTACGGAGTCCGGAACGGACCGGCCGAGATGCGGCATCTCATATGTGAGATAGCCTTCCGGCATGGCAGACGATTACCTCGTACGCATCGGCAAGCTCATCCGTGACGCCCGCCAGCATCGGGGCTGGACACAGAGTCAGCTCGCCGAGGCGCTCGGCACCAGCCAGAGCGCCGTCAACCGCATCGAGCGCGGCAACCAGAACATCAGTCTTGAGATGATCGCCCGGATCGGCGAGGCGCTGGACAGCGAGATCGTCTCCCTGGGCTACGCGGGCCCGATGCACCTGCGGGTGGTCGGCGGCCGGCGGCTGTCCGGCGCGATCGACGTGAAGACGAGCAAGAACGCGTGTGTCGCGCTGCTGTGCGCCGCGCTGCTGAACGACGGGCGCACGGTGCTGCGCCGGGTCGCGCGGATCGAGGAGGTCTACCGCCTGCTCGAAGTGCTCAGCTCCATCGGCGTGCGCGCCCGCTGGATCAACGACGGCGTGGACCTGGAGATCGTCCCGCCGGCCCGGCTCGACATGGGCGCCATCGACGCGAGCGCGGCCCGCCGCACCCGCTCGATCATCATGTTCCTCGGCCCGCTGCTGCACCGCATGGACCGCTTCCAGCTCCCGTACGCGGGCGGCTGCGACCTCGGCACCCGCACGATCGAACCGCACATGATCGCGCTGCGCCGCTTCGGTCTGGACATCACGGCGACCGAAGGGCTCTACCACGCAGAGGTGCAGGCGGACGTCGCGCCGGACCGCCCGATCGTGCTGACCGAGCGCGGCGACACGGTCACGGAGAACGCGCTGCTGGCCGCCGCCCGGCACGACGGCACCACGGTGATCCGCAACGCCTCGTCCAACTACATGGTCCAGGACCTGTGCTTCTTCCTGGAGGCCCTGGGCGTACGGGTGGAGGGCATCGGCACCACGACCCTCACCGTGCACGGCGTCCCGCACATCGACGTCGACGTCGACTACTCGCCGTCCGAGGACCCGGTCGAGGCGATGAGCCTGCTGGCCGCCGCCGTCGTCACCGAGTCCGAGCTGACCGTGCGCCGGGTGCCGATCGAGTTCCTGGAGATCGAGCTGGCGGTCCTGGAGGAGATGGGCCTCGACCACGACCGCACGGCCGAGTACCCCGCCGACAACGGGCGCACGCGCCTGGTGGACCTCACCGTCCGGCCCTCCAAGCTGGAGGCGCCGATCGACAAGATCCACCCGATGCCGTTCCCCGGCCTGAACATCGACAACGTGCCGTTCTTCGCGGCGATCGCGGCGGCCGCCCAGGGCCAGACCCTCATCCACGACTGGGTCTACGACAACCGCGCGATCTACCTGACGGACCTCAACCGCCTCGGCGGCCGCCTCCAGCTCCTCGACCCGCACCGCGTCCTGGTCGAGGGCCCCACCCGCTGGCGCGCCGCCGAGATGATGTGCCCCCCGGCGCTGCGCCCCGCGGTCGTGGTGCTGCTGGCGATGATGGCGGCGGAGGGCACGTCGGTGCTGCGCAACGTGTATGTCATCAACCGGGGTTACGAGGATCTGGCGGAGCGGCTGAATTCGGTGGGGGCGCAGATCGAGACGTTCCGGGACATCTGACCCTCAAGCGCCGACCCAGCCCCTCCCCGGCCTTCCGCTCGAGGGTGGGGCGGGGAGGGGTGCAGAGGCGCCCTCGGCGACCTCTCGGGGGGAACTTGTGATCCACCAGCCTCCAGTTCCTCGTTCGACCATTGCCCTCCTCTCAAGTCCTGTTGCGCAGACTTGGCCGACAGCCGCCGGAAAGCTTGGTCTGCACCCGTATCGGGTCACCCACGCATGTCACTTCTGTAGCCACCGGTCAGCGGGGCTGCACGCGATGAGCCTTGCCTGCCAGTGATCACACAGGGCTGTGAGCCAGCACCGCCTCGGCCCTAGCGAGGAAACCACGTCCCCCTCTTCCGGTGTTCTGGCTGGGCCCAGCGGCTATACGGCGGGCCCACTGCGGCTGCGTGGCGACTTTCTACTTCCACCACGCACAACATCCGTGCCAGACACGGCCATTTGTGCCGATGCACCCTCTGTGTCAGCCGTTGTAAGCCGCAGCAAACCGGGCCGCAATCTCAGCGGGGCGTACCGGGAACGTCTGCGTGCCCTTGTGCGCTGCGTTAAGCGACCCCATCACCGAGCCGTACATGGCAGCGGTAACGAGGTCCAAGCCACTCAGCACTCCGTGGGCGAAGCCGGCCGCGTAGAAATCCCCGCTCCCCGTCGGGTCCTGGACCGTGGCGGGGACGGGGGCAATATGCTGCACCCGGCCGTCGGCACGCAAGACGGACCCCCGGTCGCCAAGCGTGACGATGTAGGCGCTGAGGAGCCCGGACACTTCGTCCGCGCTCGCTTGCAATGAAGCCCGAACCGTTCTGTCCTCCGTCTCGTTGACGATCACGTAGTCCGCAGCCCCCAGGAGCTGTCGAAGCTGTTCGTTCCGGTAGTCGGCGACGGAGTGGGAGGGCAGCCAGAGTACTGGGATGCCCTGATGTTTGAGGGACTGCATTTGCCGGATCACCGACGTGGTGGTGCTGGGAGCCAGCATCGCCAACGAAGCACCAGCCGCGCTGGTCGGCACCGGGGCGTGCCTGGCCACTGCCCCCGGATGGAAGGCGATCAATTGGGCACCGGCGACGTCCGTCAACACCACGCATCGCGCGGTCAGAAGATCGGGGTGCTCCATGACGGCCGACAGGTCGACCGATTGATTACGCAAGTGTCGTGTATACGCACCCGCGTCGCGTCCGATGGACGCAACCAGGATAGGAGTGTGTCCAAGACCTGCAAGCGCGTATCCGATCGTGCCGGCGCAGCCACCGAAAGCGGTGTGCGCCTTCACCGCGACAAAGGACCGGCGTACGGAAGCCGGGTGATCATCGGTCGGCCACAACGTTCCTTCGACCTGGAGAATCTCGTCGAAAGCCAAGGCTCCGCACACCACGACCCGCGCGCCGGACAATGATGACTTCTCGTCGACGCCCCTCTTCATCGGTGCGCCGACATCTGGTCACGACCGGTCAGCGAGTTCGATATCATAAACGGTGACCCAGTCGTTGTCCTGCATTGTAGGGTAGATCGTCTTCAAATCATGTCGCATGTGTGCGACGTCCCGGAAGCCGTCTTTTTCGGCGTCTTCAAGCGTCAGTTCCCCGAAGCGGTGGTAACGCACTCCGTTAATTTGGACATGCTCTGCGGGGTGAGTCCGATCACCAGGTCCGTAGTCACTAGTTTCAAAAAGTGGAAGACGCTTACTGAACGGAATCTCAACGGCGTCCCGCCGGAAACGGATTGTTGTGTGTTTCTGCCCTTGACGCATCCAATCCAGATACTGTCCATACAAGGGGAATTGGGTACGTACGAAAACAACAGATTCGGTGTAGTCCTGGAGCTGGCGGATGACAGACCGCACGGAGGGAACGGACACGTCGACAGCAGTGGGTGATCCCGCTCGGAAAACTTGCATGCTCAGATCATCGAACGAACCTTCCAGAGGGAGGTCGGAGGGGGCAGGGGACAGGGACTTCACAACGATGAACCTTCCGAGGACAAGCACATTGACAGGCATGGAGCTGAACGAATCAACGGCTTGTTCCATGGTCTGAACGATGGGCGAACCACCGTGATTGAAGCTGGTGTTCAGCAATACCGGAATCCCCGTCATGCCGTAGAAGCTGTAGAGAGTGCGGGACAGCGGGCTGTTCTCGCCGTCCTCGACAGTCTGGACACGCGCCGTACCGTCCGCGTTGACCACGGCCGGGATCTGCTGCAGCGCCCGCGGTGTCGCTTGCAGCGCGAAGGACATGAAGGGACTCGAAGCCACCGGAGCGAACCAGTCCTGCATGTGCGACGCCAGCGCTGCAGGCGCGAAGGGCATAAACCAGTCCCGCCGTTTGAGGGCGTTTAGTTCATGCACGACGTCTGCTCGCCGCGGGTCCGCGAGGATACTCCGGGCGCCCAACGCCCGCGGCCCGAATTCTGACTGCCGTTGGAAGACACATACAACCGATCCCGCCGCCAGGAACTTCGCAGCGATGTCGGAAAAATCAGCCGTTTCGAATACGACGTAGGACGTCAGTCCGCACTTCTTCAGGGTCCCCGCGACAGCCGCAGAATCAATCTTGTCCCCCGGTCCGACGCAGGCGTCCAAGCTTGTGTTGATTGATGGCACTGCAAATCCTCGGTTTCCATCTGCCGTCAGAGCGGCATACACGTTTCCAAGACACTGGCCGTCGTCACCAGGGGCGCTGGGAACATAGACACCACCCGGGAAGACTTCGAGTAAGGTGCCGTTGGCCACAACATTCAGCGCCGTGCCGCCGGCTAGACACACCCGATCCACACCGTGCTTCTTCGCCAGCACGGTGAGTTTTTTCCGTAATGCATCTTCGATGCTACGTTGAATAAACGCGGCTAAATCGCGATGGATGCGAAGAATCGCTCCTTTGGGTGACCTCGGCTCGCCAAAGTTAACCCCGAGGGCCCGCCCCAGTCGCGTGATCATTCCGATCGGATCGCCAGGATCGTTCCTGATGGGTGCAGACAGGTGGTGGCCGTCGAAAGAGAAGAGCTCCGCGGGTACGGCATCTCTGTCGCCGTGGCCGGCCAGGGCCATCGTGTAGGAAGAGTAAACGGAGGACGTCCAGCCAAGGTAGTGGGTGAAGGCGCGGTACATC
This sequence comes from Streptomyces sp. NPDC049813, assembly GCF_044465085.1. Lineage (NCBI taxonomy): Bacteria > Bacillati > Actinomycetota > Actinomycetes > Kitasatosporales > Streptomycetaceae > Streptomyces > Streptomyces sp. NPDC049813. The sequence goes on from NZ_JBITLI010000003.1 coordinate 460,739, forward strand.
TCTCCTAACCCGACGTCGAACGGCTTGTCAAAGTCACGATCGATGAGCCTGATGCCGCTCCTCTTGTCCGCCAAGTAATAGGACGCCTGTTCCCGGGGGTGTTCCCACCATCGTGCGGTCACCTCCGGGCCGCTCAGGGTGTTTCCGCCAGCGTCGTTGATCACGACCAGGGAGCGGTCGTACCCCGACGCATGAAATGCCAGTGCCGCATGGGAGAAATGGTGGTTGACAGAGACCAGTTTCGGGTGCGCCTCGAGAGGGTGCCCCTTCAGCGCCGCCGTTTCGGGTTCGCAACAAGTGCTCACGGCAACGATGTCGATGTCCCGGTCGAGGTCCAAGCCGGTGTGGCGGAGCAGGGCCGACAGTGACTCCTCATAGCCGCAGGCATATTTCCTGCCTTGCGCCTTATCCTCCGATAGAGCGAATATCTCACCGTCGACATAGAGCGCTGATCCGCCGTTGCGAATACGCTGCCCTCCGAGAGTCTGCTGCTTGCTGACTCCTAATACCTTCATCTGCTGCCTCCCCAGGGCCATGACGGCCACACGGTGGAAAGGGTCCGGGTCGGCCCGGTCAATGTCAGGACGAAAATAACCGTAGCGACGTTGCGCACGACGTCCTCCGGGAGTCGGCCGACATGAGGCCAGAACATGAGGGCCGCGCATGCCAGGATCAGGCACAACATGGCGATGAAGCGAGCTGGTTCTGGATTGGTCACCGTGAGAGGCAGATAGAGCGACGTCAGGGCGTTATTGGTGGTCGCTGCATCGGGCCGGTGCGGAATTTCCATAGAGGTCCGCTCACCAGGGCTGAGATGCAGGACCCGCAGCACGAAGGTGAGCATGTCGTACTTTCCCACGGCCTGCTGACGGGACCGCAATGCAGTGACATGTGCATCGAACGTGTTCACCTCTATGCTGTGAGACGGAATCGTCCCGACTCCCGGCCGGGGGACATGCTGGAAGACCCGGAGGGAGTACACGGTGTTCGACTGGACGAGAAATGACTCGGCCCGCACCCCGGCAGCTTTACCGTCGGGCCCGAAGAGCCCGACGACCTTCAAAAACTCGATCCCTTCGTACACCGGCGCCGTCGCAATCGCAGAGATGGCGTTGCCCCACGCGGTCAGATCGCTGGAATCGACGCGGTTGAATCCGTTACCGACCGTGCTGCGGAAGACTGAGGCGTCCTGCATGGGCTGCCCGGCGGCGCCTGGCAGCCAATTATGTTGCGCAGCGAAAGTGGCGGTATGGTCGATCACCTCTTGCTGTCGCACGTTCTCCGCGGTGGAGTACTCCACTAGGTCGCCCAGGTGGTACTCAAAGTAGACGATGCGGCCCACTGGTTGAACCGTGACTATCTTGCCCCACCGCACGGGAATCAACTTGTTGTTGTCCGGGTCTCGCAGAGTTATGAGTACTGCGCTTCCGAGCAGGCTCTGGATGTCGTTCCTTAACTGTGGGGCGATCCACAGGGCGTCGAATCTGTTCCTGTATCGCATTCCAGCGGGTAACGCCATGATCTCGTTCATGTCGAAGCAGTACGGCGGATGAGCGTGAATAATGAAGCAAAGGTGCTCGACTCCGGTCCCCCCGTTTGCCATGATCGTCCCCCAGTCGCATGCTCGGCATGACCGACCGGCGGCCCGCGGGCCGCCGATGAAATGAGCATAGCGACAGAGGTGGCTGGTCAGGCAGTGTTCGTAGCAAATCCCCTTACCCTGCCTGCACGGAAAGATCGACTTTCCGTGCCGCTGACCATGTGCGCGCTGGCAGGAACGTATCTTCCGCCGACAAACTGTTCCTATCGCTGATTGCGTACAGTGCCGACGAGGCGCCCGGACCGAGAGGGCGGTTCGTCCGGCAGCAGGTGGACCGCTTGCAACGGCCGTCGTCAATGGCCGGGTTGTCGAGGGAGGAGACACAGGCGCGTTCGAAGGATGTCGCGTGCCTCTCGCCTCGCTGGTCTCACCGGATGGGAAATCAGCGGCAGATGGGGGTGGTCAAGATCAGGATGTCCGCGCTCAGTACGGCGGCCCGGAGTCGCTGCCTGGCGCCGCGGTCGCCCATTCGCGACCGCGCGCGGCGGGGCGGGCTAGTCGGGTTCCATCGCGGTGGGGCACACGGGCCGTCCGCTCCTCTATCGGTTGGCGTGATGATTCGCTCCGATAGTGTCGCGCTGCTACGCGGCGCACCGGGCATGGCCAGTGCGAAAGGTCGCGCCCCGCGTGGTCATCGCAGGGCGCGAGCGGTCTCCGCGGGATCTAGTGCGGGACCGGGCACACCCCCGCCGCCGTGGCGACCGTGTTGTAGGTGGGGGTCGCCGGCGTCGTCACCGTGGTGCTGCCGAGTTGCTTGAGGATCTCGTCGGAGAGCAGGTCCTGCTGGCCCTTGAGGGCGTCGGCGACCGTCGTGTCCTTGGGGAAGACCAGCTCGGCGGCGATGTTGTCCTGCACGATGCGGGCGAGGTTGTCGAGCGCGGTGAAGATCGGGTCGGCCGGCGGCTCCAGGCCCGGCAGGTCGATGAGGTGCGTCGAGACCTTCGCCGCGTTCATGCAGTCCTTGAGGATGATGGTGTTCTGGTTGAGGACGCTGGTCGTCCACTGGGAGAGCACCACGCAGTAGAGGTCGGACCAGGCCGCCTCGCCGACCTTGGCGCGCCACGTCTTCATGATCTCCCGTACGCCCTTGATCTGGGCCTGGGAGGCGTGCTCCATGTTGGTGCGGATCGCCGGGTAGACGCTCCCGGAGAAGTCCTCGAAGGACTTCATGTCGAAGCGCTTCGCGGCGATCGACGCGTTGATGAACTTCAGGCCGCCGTCGAGGATCGTGGCGCAGGACGTGGTCAGCGCGGCGGGCAGCGCCGCCGCGGTGAGGTTGGCGCGCGCGGTGGTGAGCTTGGCCGCGTAGGCCTTGAGGGGTTCGATCCAGGCGGTCGACGCCTCGTCGTTGAAGGCGACCATCACCAGGTCGTGCGGGTCGATGCGGTTCGCGTTCGGCAGGTTCGGGATCTTGTCCGCCAGGTAGGAGGCGATCACCGAGAAGATGCCCAGCGGGACGTGAGCGATGGACTTGGCCAGCTCGAACGTCTGCGGGACCGGGTTCGCGGACTCCTGCCCGTCCTTGGTCACGAGGGTGAAGCGGCCGCCCTTGGCGTCGTTCTGGACCACGACCACCGGGGCGAGGTGCTTGATCAACTCGGCCTTCAGCGTGGCGTAGTTGGCCCGCATGCCGGCGTTGACCGCGAAGAGCGAGTCGCGGGCCTGGGTCTGCGTGACCGCCGCCGTCGTCGTCTCCGCCGCCGCGCTCGGGGCCGCCGTGGCGCCGATCAGCGCGGCCGTGCCGATACCGGTGGCGCCGCCTATGAATCCTCTGCGCGTAGCCATCTTCGTTCTCTCCCTGGGGATTTGAGGTGCGGTTTCTTGTGGGGCGGGGGGATCACGTACATGGGGGGACCTTCTTTGGGGGGATTGGGGGGATTGAGGGATTGGGGGGAGTGTGGTTCTTCTGGGGGGCGGGGGGTGTCAGGTTCGGAGGGGCGCCCGGGCCCTGGGCGCCCCTTTCCGGTGCGGCCGGGTCGCTGCGTCAGCCGGCCGCGTGCCGCGTCACTTGATGTCGCTCTGCTCCGGCACGACGACGCCGAACCGGTCCTGGATCGTGGCGAGCGCGGCCTCGTGCACCTGGCGGGCCGGGATGCCCCGGGGGTTGCCCCGCACCGGCAGCGGCCGGGTCGCGGAGGCGTCGCCGACCACGGTCGGGGCGTAGCCGTGGTAGACGGCGCCCTCCGTGGTGAACAGGGTGCACATGTGCGTCATGAAGCCGGAGATGATGACGTTCTTGCGGCCGGTCTTCTTGAGCACCGCGTCGAGGTTCGTCTCGTGGAAGCCGTTCGGGACGGCCTTCTCCACGACGGTCTCGCCCTTGGCCGGCTTGAGCGCGGGGATGATCTGCCCGGCCTTCGACGAGAGGTCGTAGCCCTTCTCGACGATGTGGACGACCGGGGTGTGGGCCTTGCGGGCCCGCTCCAGGAGGGCCTTGGTGTTGTCGACGGCATCGCGCCAGCCGGTCAGTTCCATCGCGCCACCGGTGTAGACGTTCTGGTAGTCGACGAGGACCAGCGTGGCGTTCGACAGCTTCGCCGGGGTCTCGTCGGCCTTCGTCAGCTGCCGCAGTGTCGTGGTGTCCTGCGCGTAGTTCTTCTCGGGCCGGCGGTCGCCGTCGTCGGTGCGGGTGGCGGCCTCGGAGCTGCCGCCGCACGCGGTCATGGTGGCCGCGAGGACGGCGGCGGCGCCCAGGGCGGCGGCGGAACGGAGCAGCTTCATCAGACGATCTCCTTCTGCGACTGGACGACGACGCCGTACAGGTCGGCGATGGTGGCCAGGGCCCCCTGGTGCACCTGCTCGGCGGGGACGTCGGTGCCCGAGACCGGGAGCGAGCGGGTCGCGGAGGCCTCGGCGACGACGGTGGGCCGGTGCCCGGCGAGGAACGCGCCCTGCGCCGTGAACGCCACGCACATGTGCGTCATCCAGCCCGCGATGACGACGTCCTGGCCCTCGGTGAGGTGCGTGGCGAGGTCCGTGCCGACGAAGGCGTTCGGGACCTGCTTGACGACGACGGGCTCCCCGTCGACGGGCGCGACCTTCTGGTGGATCCGGCCGATCTCCGCGCGGATGTCGTACGGGGTGCCCTCGCCGCCGTCGTTGATGACGTGCACGACCTTGGTGCCGGCCTCCCGGGCCCGGGCGAGGAGCAGCGCCGCGGCGTCCAGCGAGGCCTCCCAGCCGTCGAGCTCCATCACGCCCTGGGTGTAGGTGTTCTGGAGGTCGATGAGGATCAGGGTCGAGCCGGCCAGCGTCGCGGGGGTCTCGTCGAAGCCGTTCAGCTCGCGCAGCGTGGTTCGGGACATGGGTGTACCGCCTTCGAAATCCGGGTGGAGTCGCGGTCCGGGGTGATCGCCCGGCCACGTCCTCAAAGCTATGACCCCGCTGTGACGTCGGCAATGACGTCTAACATGCAGATACCGACATGCGCGGTGTCGGCTCGTCGCGGAGGGGGAAGCTCGTGCCACAGACCGCAGGACGGCTCATCGTGATCGTGCTCTTCGAGGGCGTCGACCTGCTCGACGTCACCGGGCCGCCGGAGGTGTTCTCGCTGGCCCTGCGCGAGACCGAGGAGGCGGCCGGCTACCGGGTGCTGCTCGCGGCCGAGACCCTGGACCCCGTCACCACGGGGGCGGGGGTGCGCATCCTGCCCGACATCACCTTCGAGCGGGCCGCCGCGGGCAGCATCGACACCCTCATCGTGCCGGGGGCGGTGGAGTTCGACGAGGAGCGCCGGGTCCATCCGCTCGTCGAGCCCCGGCTCGTCGAATGGGTGCGGGTACTGGCCGGGCGGACGCACCGGATCACCTCGGTCTGCGTGGGGGCGCACCTGCTCGCTGCCGCCGGGCTGCTCGACGGCAAGCGCGCCACCACGCACTGGTCCACCGCACAGCAACTCGCGGCCGACCACCCGGCCGTGGAGGTCGACGCCGACCCGATCTTCATCCGCGAGGGCAACGTGTGGACGGGCGCCGGGATCAGCGCCTGCCTCGACCTCTCGCTCGCGCTGATCGCCGACGACCTGGGCGAGGCGGTCGCCCTGCGGGTCGCGCGCCAGCTGGTGATGTACCTGAAACGGCCCAGCGGGCAGAGCCAGTTCAGCGTCCCGCTGGAGCAGGTGTCGACGACCCGGCGCATCGAGGACCTGCGCCATCACATCCTGCGGCACATCGGCGAGCCGCTCACCGTCGTGGACCTCGCCGCGTACGCCCATGTCAGCGACCGGCACCTGACCCGGCTCTTCAAGACCGACCTCGGGACGACACCGCACGCGTACATCGAGTCCGTGCGGGTGGAGAAGGCGCGGCACGAGCTGGAGTCGTCCGACGCCACGGTGGAGCGCGTCGCGACGCTGTGCGGGTTCGGCACGACGGACACGCTGGTACGGGCCTTCCGCCGGCGCCTGAACACGACACCGACGGAGTACCGGCGCCGGTTCCGGGTGCCGCAGGTGCCGTGAGCCCTCCGGGGAGCCCGCGGAAGGGGGCGGGCCCGGGGTCGCCCGGCGCCTTCTGCGGCCGCGTCCCTCAGGGCAGGAGCGCCATGCCGTCCAGTTCCACCAGGGCCCGCTCGTCCCAGAGGCGGGTTACGCCGATCACCGCCATCGCCGGATAGTCGCGGCCGGCCGACTCCCGCCAGATGCGGCCCAGTTCGCGGGCGTGGGCGCGGTAGTCCGGTACGTCCGTCGCGTAGACCGTGACGCGGGTGAGGTCGGCCGGGGTGCCACCCGCATGGCGCAGGGCGGTGAGCAGGTTCCGCAGGGCCCGTTCGAACTGCTCGGGCAGCGTCGTGCCGCGGATCTCGCCGTCGGCGTCCAGGGACGTCTGCCCGGCGAGCAGGACCAGGCGGCTGCCGGTGGCGACGACGGCGTGCGAGAAGCCCGCGGGCGGCGCGAGCCCGGCCGGATTGATCCGCTTGATCCGCTCGGGCCCCTGGCCCGCCGGAGCCGCCCCGCTCATCGGGATGCCTCCTGCCGCGCCTGCTGCTTGTACAACTCGCGGGCGATGACGGCCCGTTGCACCTCGCTGGCGCCCTCGTAGATACGCGGCGCCCGCACCTCGCGGTACAGGTGCTCCAGGAGGTGGCCGCTGCGCAGCGCCCGCGCCCCGTGCAGCTGTACCGCGGTGTCCACGACGCGCTGCGCCGTCTCCGTCGCGAGGAGCTTGGCCATCGCGGCGCGCCGCGCCACCCCTTCGGCGTCCCCGCCACCCGTACCGCCCCGGGCGGCACCCTCGGCGCCCGCGCTCCCGACGCCCCCGGCCCCCTCGTCGTAGGCCGCCGCGGCCGCGTACACCATCAGGCGGGCCGACTCGACGCCCAGCGCCATGTCCGCGACCTGGTGGGCGACCGCCTGGAGGTCGCTCAACGGGCCTCCGAACGCCTCGCGCCGGGCCGTGTGCGCGAGCGTCGCGTCCAGGGCCGCCTGCGCCATGCCGACGGCGAACGCGCCGACGCTGGGCCGGAACAGGTTCAGGGTGCGCATCGCGACCCGGAAGCCGCCGCCGGGCTCGCCGAGCACGTCCTCCTCCCCCACCGGTACGCCGTCCAGGACGAGCGAGCCGATCGGGTGCGGGGCGAGCATGTCGAGGTGGTCGCCGCTCAGCCCGGGACGGTCGGCGGGCACCAGGAAGGCGGTGATCCCGGCGGCCCCGGGGGCCGGGCCCGTACGGGCGAAGAGCGTGTAGAAGTCGGCCTCCGGGGCGTTCGAGATCCAGTACTTCTCGCCGGTCAGGCGCCAGCCCGCGCCGTCCCGCCGGGCGCGCAGCGTGAGCGCCGCCGCGTCGGAGCCCGCCCCCGGCTCGCTCAGGGCGAACGCGGCGACCGCCCGGCCCGCCACGACCTCCGGCAGCCACCGCGCGCGCTGCTCCTTCGTGCCGTACGCGTGCACGGGGTGCGCCCCGAGACCTTGCAGGGCCAGGGCGGTCTCGGCCTCGGTGCAGATCCGGGCGAGGGATTCGCGCATCAGGCACAGATCGAGCGCGCCGGAGGTGAACAGCCGCTCCAGCAGGCCGAGTCGGCCGAGGGCCGCGACCAGGGGGCGGTTGACCCGGTCCGGGGCGCCCTGTTCGGCGAGCGGTGCGAGGTCGTGCTCCGCGAGCGCGCGCAGCTCGGCGCACCAGGTGAGTTGGTCGGGTGCGAGCGAGAATGTGCCCATGCGCCGGAGCTCCTCCCACGACGGCGGCCGGCCGGGGAATCGCGGACGGCCGGCCTCGACTCCATGAACCGTATCGCGCCCCGTTGACTGCCGTCACCATCACGATACGCTCGGTGCGCGACCACGCCACGGCAAGGGGGCGCTCCACGATGCGGCCACAGTCCCAGCAGTCCCTGCACCCGTCCGCCCACACCGACACGTTCGCGCGCGACCATCTGCCGCCCGCGGACCAGTGGCCGCGGCTCTCGTTCGACCTGCCCGAGCTGCAGTATCCGCAGCGGCTGAACTGCGGCGCCGAGCTGCTCGACACGACTGTGCGCCGGTTCGGCGCGGACCGTCCCGCCTTCCACGCTCCCGGCCAACCCCCATGGTCATACGGGGAGTTGCTGAGCCGGGTGAACCGGATCGCGCACGTGCTGACCGAGGACCTCGGGGTGGTCCCGGGCAACCGCGTCCTGCTGCGGGGGCCCACCACGCCGCAGCTGGCGGCCTGTTGGCTCGCCGTCATGAAGGCGGGCGCGGTCGCCGTGACCGTGCTCGCGCAGACGCGGCCCGCCGAGCTGGCCACGGTGTGCGCGATCGCGCGGATACGGCACGCGCTGTGCGACGTCCGGAGCGTCGAGGACCTGGTGAAGGCGGACGTGCCCGAGCTGCGCGTCACCACGTACGGCACCACGTACGACGGCACGTACGACAGCACGGACGGCACGTACGACAGCACATGCGACGGCGCGCCCGGTGGCCCGATCGGCGGGGGCGGGCCGGAGGACCTCGGCCGCCTGGCCGCCTCGAAGCCGCCGTCCTACGAGGCCGTACCGACCGCCGACGACGACGTGGCACTGATCGCCTTCACCTCGGGGACGACCGGGCGGCCCAAGGGCTGCATGCACTTCCACCGGGACGTGCTGGCGATCGCCGACACGTTCGCGCGGCACGTCCTGCGGGCGACGCCGGACGACGTGTTCGCGGGCAGCCCACCACTGGGTTTCACCTTCGGGCTCGGCGGCCTGGTGATCTTCCCGCTACGAGCCGGGGCATCGGCCCTGCTGCTCGAACAGGCGGGCCCGCGTCCCCTGTTGGCAGCCGTGACCGAGCACCGGGTGTCGGTCCTGTTCACCGCGCCGACCGCGTACCGCGCGATGCTCGCGGAACTGCCCGCCGGCGCGTACGACACCGCCTCGCTGCGCCGGTGCGTCTCCGCCGGGGAGAACCTGCCCGCGGCCACCTGGCACGCCTGGCACGACGCGACCGGCCTGCGGATCATCAACGGCATCGGGGCGACCGAGCTGCTGCACATCTTCCTGTCCGCCGCCGACGACGCGATCCGCCCGGGCACCACCGGGCTGCCGGTGCCCGGCTGGCAGGCCCGCGTCATCGATGCCGGGGGCGCCGAACTCCCGGACGGCGAGCCCGGGTTGCTCGCCGTACGCGGCCCGGTCGGCTGCCGCTACCTCGCCGACGAGCGCCAGACCACGTACGTGCGCCACGGCTGGAACATCACCGGGGACACCTACGTCCGCGAGCCCGACGGCTACTTCCGGTACGTCGCCCGCGCCGACGACATGATCATCTCGGCCGGGTACAACATCGCGGGCCCGGAGGTGGAGGACGCGCTGCTGCGCCACCCGGACGTGGCGGAGGCCGCGGTCGTCGGCCGGCCCGACGTGGCGCGCGGGCAGATCGCGGTCGCGTACGTGGTGCCGCGGCCCGGCGCGCGGCCGGAGCCGGACGCGCTGCGCGCCTTCGTGCGGGGGGAACTGGTGCCGTACAAGTGCCCGCGCGAGATCGTGTTCCTCGACGCGCTGCCGCGCACCGCCACGGGCAAGCTCCAGCGGTTCCGGTTGCGCCGGTCCGCGACCGTAGAGTGACCGGGTGTCCGAGCAGCAGACCTCGCCCACCGGCCAGGCCCACACCCCCCGCTCCCTGATCGTCACGCTGTACGGCGCCTACGGGCGCGGCTTCCCGGGGCCCGTCCCGGTCGCCGAGCTGATCCGGCTGCTCGGCGCGGCCGGGGTCGACGCGCCCGCGGTGCGTTCGGCGGTCTCGCGGCTGAAGCGGCGCGGGCTCCTCGTGCCCGCGCGCGCCGCGTCGGGCGCCGCGGGGTACGCGCTGTCGGACGACGCGCGGCAGCTGCTCGCCGACGGTGACCGGCGGGTGTACGGGGGCCCCGCCGATCCGGCCGCCGACGGCTGGGTGCTCGCCGTGTTCTCCGTGCCCGAGTCGCAGCGGGCCAAGCGGCACGTGCTCCGCTCCACGCTGGCGGGCCTCGGCTTCGGCACGGCGGCGCCCGGGGTGTGGCTCGCCCCCGCGGGCCTGTACGAGGAGGCGCGGCACACGCTGGAGCGGATCGGCTGCGCCGGGTACGTCGAGCTGTTCCGCGGCGAGCACCTGGGGTTCGCGGCGACGGCCGACGCGGTGGCCCGCTGGTGGGACCTGTCGGCGCTGGCCAAGCTGCACGAGGCGTTCCTCGATGAGCACGAGCCGGTGCTGCGGGCCTGGGAGGCGCGGGGTGACACCCCGCCGCGCGAGGCCTACCGGGACCATCTGCTGGCCCTGGATTCGTGGCGCCATCTGCCGTACGCGGATCCGGGGCTTCCTGCGTCGCTGCTGCCTCGGGAGTGGCCGGGGGTGCGGGCCGCGCGGGTTTTCTGGGCCTTGCACGGGCGGTTGCGCGAGGCGGGCGGGCGGTTCGTCACCGGGCCCGGGCCCGGGCCCGGGAGTGTGGCGGTGTCGACGTGACCGGGGTGCGTTGCGCGGCGGGGGCGACGTGGTCGCCGTGGCGGTCCGAGGTTCATGGTCCACGGCCGCCCGGTGGGGGCCGATCGCGCAGTTCCCCGCGCCCCTGAAAGACCTCGTCTGCGGCTCCGGTGGGGCTTCTCGCGCAGTTCCCCGCGCCCCTGAGAGGCGCACTGCGTGCGCACTCTCCCCGGGGGCTGCGGCGAAGCCGCATGCTCCAGGGGCGCGAGGAACTGCGCGAGAAGCCCCACCGGCCGGACAGCCGAACAACCGGCCCTCAGGGGCGCGGGGAACTGCGCGAGAAGCCACGACGCGGGGCGCGCCCGGTGATGGGGTCAGTCCGGCAGGACCAGGCGGGGCTTGGGCGCGTCCAGGCGGCCCGTCCGGGGGCGCCGGCTTCCGGCCGCGTACGGCGGGGGCCAGGACACCCCGGGCCCCGCATACCCCTGCTCCGCGGCAGCGTGCAGCGTCCAGTTCGGGTCGTACAGATGCGGCCGGGCCAGCGCGCACAGATCCGTACGGCCCGCCAGAATGAGGGAGTTGACGTCGTCCCAGGACGAGATCGCCCCGACCGAGATCACCGGGACACCGGCCTCGCCCCGGATCCGGTCCGCGTACGGCACCTGGTAGGAGCGCCCGAACGCGGGCCGCTCCTCGGCCACGACCTGCCCCGTGGACACATCGATCGCGTCGGCCCCGTGCGCGGCGAAGGCCCGCGCGATGGCGACGGCGTCCTCGGCGCTCGTGCCGCCCTCGGCCCAGTCCGTCGCGGAGATCCGCACGGTCATGGGCCGCTCCGCGGGCCAGGCGCCGCGGACCGCGTCGAACACCTCCAGCGGGAAACGCAGGCGGCCCTCCAGCGAACCGCCGTAGGCGTCGTCCCGCCGGTTCGTCAGCGGCGAGAGAAACCCGGACAACAAGTAGCCGTGCGCGCAGTGCAGTTCGAGGAGGTCGAAGCCGCACTCCGCCGCCCGGCGGGCCGCCGCGGTGAACTGCTCCCGGATCAAAGCGAGTTCGGGCCCCGACAGTTCGTGCGGCGTCTGACTGTCCGGCCGGTAGGGCAGCGCGGACGCCGCCACCACCGGCCAGTTCTCCTCCGGCACCGGCAGCGGCTCGTCGATGCCCTCCCACATGAGCCGGGTCGAACCCTTGCGGCCCGCGTGCCCGAGCTGGACGCCGAGCGCGGTGCCGGGCGCCTGCTGGTGCACGAAGCCGGCGATCCGGCGCCAGGCCGCGGCCTGCTCGGAGGTGTACAGGCCCGTGCAGCCCGGGGTGATGCGGCCCTCGGGGCTGACGCACACCATCTCCGTCATGACCAGACCCGCGCCGCCGAGCGCCCGCGCCCCGAGATGGACGAGGTGGAAGTCGCCCGGGACGCCGTCCACCGCCGAGTACATGTCCATCGGGGAGACGACGACCCGGTTGCGCAGGCGCAGCCCGCCCAGGGAGAACGGCGTGAACATCGGCGGCGTGCCCGCGGGGCACCCGAACTCCTCCTCCACCGCCGCGGTGAAGCGGGCGTCGCGCAGCCGCAGGTTGTCGTGGGTGACGCGGCGGCTGCGGGTGAGCAGGTTGAAGGCGAACTGCCGCGGAGGCTGGTCGAGATGGCGCGCCAGGTCCTCGAACCACTCCAGGCTGGCCCGCGCCGCGCGCTGCGTGGAGGCGACGACGGGCCGCCGCTCGGCCTCGTACGCCGCGAGCGCCGCGTCGGTCGTGGGCTGTTCGTGCAGACACGCGGCGAGGGCCAGCGCGTCCTCGACGGCGAGCTTGGTGCCCGAGCCGATGGAGAAGTGCGCGGTGTGCGCGGCGTCGCCGATGAGGACGCAGTTGCCGTGCGACCAGCGGGCGTTGGTGACCGTGCGGAAGGTGAGCCAGGACGAGTCGTTCGACTTCAGGGGGCGGCCGCCGAGGGCGTCCGCGAAGATCTTGGCGGCGCGTTCGACGGTCCCGGGCACGTCCGGCGCGTCGAGGCCGGCCGCCCGCCACACCTCCTCCCGCATCTCGACGATGACGGTGGACGCGTGGTCGCTGTACGGGTAGCCGTGCAGCTGCATCACACCGTGCTCCGTCTCCGCGATCTCGAAGCGGAACGCCTCGAAGGAGGTGTCGGCGGCGAGCCAGATGTACCGGTTGCGGTGCTCCTCGACCCGCGGACGGAACACGTCGGCGTACGTCTCGCGGGTCCGGCTGCGCACCCCGTCGGCGGCGACGACGAGGTCGTAGGCCGTGCGGAGCCCGGCGACCGGCGGGGCCTCGGTGCCGAAGCGCAGGTCGACCCCGAGCCGGCGGCAGCGGTCGCGCAGTATCTCCAGGAGCCGGCGGCGGCCGAGCGCCGCGAACCCGTGACCGCCCGAGGTGTGGCGCGTCCCGCGGTGGACCACGTCGATGTCGTCCCAGCGCACGAACTCGTCCCGCAGGGCCGCGTACACGACCGGGTCGGCGTGCTCGATCCCGCCGAGCGTCTCGTCGGAGAGGACGACGCCGAAGCCGAACGTGTCGCGCGGCGCGTTGCGCTCCCAGACCGTGACCTCCCGGTCCGGGCCGAGGCGCTTGAGGAGCGCGGCGGCGTACAGGCCGCCCGGGCCGCCGCCGATGACGGCGATGCGCCGCGCCCGGGCGGTCACGCCCGCCTCACTTCCCCTGCCACTTCGGCGGCCGCTTCTCGGTGAAGGCGGCGTGGAACTCGGCGTAGTCCTCGCCGTGCATGAGCAGCGCCTGCGTCGCCGCGTCCAGTTCGACGGACGCGGCGAGCGGCATGTCCAGCTCGGCGGTGAGCAGGGCCTTGGTCTGGGCGTGGGCGAGGGCGGGTCCGTCGGCCAGGCGGTGGGCGAGGGCGAGGGCCGCCTCGTCCGCCCGGCCCGCGTCGGTCAGCTCGCTGATGAGGCCGATCCGCTCGGCCTCCGGGGCGTGGACGGGCTCGCCCAGCATGAGCAGGCGTGTGGCGTGGCCGAGGCCGACGAGGCGGGGCAGCAGATAGGCGGCGCCCATGTCGCCGCCGGAGAGCCCGACCCTGGTGAACAGGAACGCGAAGCGGGCGCTGGGATCGGCGACCCGGAAGTCGGCGGCCAGGGCGAGGACGGCTCCCGCGCCCGCGGCGACGCCGTGCACGGCGGCGATCACCGGGAACGGTGCCTCGCGCACGGCCCGGACCACCTGTCCTGTCATCCGGTTGAAGTCGAGCAGCTGGGCGGTGTCCAGGGCGAGGGTGGCTCCGATGATCTCGTCGACGTCGCCGCCCGAGCAGAAGCCGCGGCCCCGCCCGCCGAGCACGAGGGCGCGGACCGTCCTCTCGCGGCTCAGCTCGGCGAGCAGGTCGCGCAGATCGGCGTAGGCGCCGAAGGTGAGGGCGTTGAGCTTCTCGGGCCGGTCGAGCGTGACCGTCGCGACGCCGCGCGTGTCCACGGCGTAGGTGAAATTGCGCCAGCTTTCGGTGCGCGGGGCGGAGCCGGTGAAGGGACTCATACGCGTGCGGCCTCCTGTCGGGGCGGGCGTGCGCGACGGCTGCTCCTCGAAGTTATCACCGCTTTGTGACCGCCGTCAGTAGTACGCGATAACCGTGCGGCGGCGGCGCGGTGACCGTGCGGCCCGGACCCGCGTGTATCGCTCACCTATCCCCATAGGCCGCATATCAATCCATAGGGCCCAATGTCCCGAGGAAGACCACCGGGAGCCTCTATCGGCACACGCCGTACCATTCATAAGGTTGAAAGCAGGACGGCGGCCCCCAGTCGTCCTGCCGCCCGTCCCCGAGCCATCCCACTCAGGACTCGCCTTGCCTCCTCCCGCCGGCCCGCCCACCCCCGCCCTGTGGCGCCTGGCCCTGCCGCACAGCGCCGCGGCCGTGCCGGTCGCCCGCGCCCTCGTCCGCACCGCCCTGGCCGAGATCGAGTCACCCGCGACCGACACGGACACCGCCGAACTGCTCACGGCGGAGCTGGTGGCGAACGCGGTGGAGCACACGACGGGCGAGACCCCGATCGAGCTCGTGGTGGAGCTGCTGGAGACCGGCTGCCAGGTCGAGGTGCACGACCCGGACCCATCGCCGCCCGCGGACCTCACCAACCCGGACGACCCGGAGATGCCCGACCCGTGGCAGGAGCACGGCCGGGGCCTGCTCCTCATCCGCACGCTCAGCTCGTCGTGCGGGCACCGCCCCACCGAGTCCGGCAAGGCGGTCTGGTTCACCCTTCCCGCGGTGCCGCGCCAGCGTCCGCCGTCGGAGTAGCGACCGGCCGGGGCGCGCGCACCGGCGGCCGAGGTCAGGCGCGCGAGGCGCCCCTGATCACTTCCCGGCGAGCGTCGCGACCATGACGGCCTTGATGGTGTGCATCCGGTTCTCGGCCTCGTCGAAGACCACGGAGTGCGCCGACTCGAAGACCTCGTCGGTGACCTCCAGCGACTCCAGGCCGTACTGGGCGTGGATGGCCCGGCCGACCTGCGTGCCCAGGTCGTGGAAGGCGGGCAGGCAGTGCAGGAACTTCACGTCCGCGTTCCCCGTCGCCCGCAGGACGTCCATCGTCACCGCGTACGGCACGAGGGCCTTGATCCGCTCGGCCCAGACCTCCTCCGGCTCGCCCATGGACACCCACACGTCGGTGACGACGAAGTCGGCGCCCGCGACGCCTTCCCCGACGGTCTCGGTGAGGGTGATGCGGGCCCCGCTGGCGGCGGCCAGCTCGCGCGCCCGAGCGACGACCTCGTCCGCGGGCCAGTAGGCGCGGGGAGCGACGATCCGCACGTCCATGCCCAGCAGGGCGCCGGTGACGAGGTAGGAATTGCCCATGTTGAACCGGGCGTCGCCGAGGTAGGCGAAGGCCGTCTCCGTCAGCGGCTTCGGGCAGTGCTCGGTCATCGTGAGCACGTCGGCGAGCATCTGGGTGGGGTGCCAGTCGTCCGTCAGACCGTTGTAGACGGGGACGCCCGCGTGCGCGGCGAGCGTCTCGGCGGTCTCCTGCGCGTCGCCCCGGAACTCGATGGCGTCGAACATCCGGCCGAGCACCCGCGCGGTGTCCTTGCCGGACTCCTTCTTGCCTATGTGCGAGCCGGCCGGGTCGAGGTAGGTCGTGGTGGCACCCTGGTCAGCGGCGGCCACCTCGAAGGAGCAGCGGGTGCGGGTCGAGGACTTCTCGAAGATCAGGGCGATGTTCTTCCCCCGCAGGTACTGCGTCTCGGCGCCCGCCTTCTTGGCGGCCTTCAGCTCCGCGGCCAGGTCGACCAGAGCGCGGAACTCCTCGGCGGTGAAGTCCACCTCTTTGAGGAAGTGGCGGCCGGTGAGGTCGGGACGCTGGTCAGTCGCCATGGGGCGCTCCTGGGATACGACGAGGACAGGGCAGAACAGATGACGAGTGGAAGTCTATACGACGTCCCACATTTCTATACAAGCCCGCCATGCTCAGGGTGCCACCGGGTCCCGCTCGACCGGGCAGCTCATGCACCGCGGCCCGCCCCGCCCGCGGCCCAGCTCGCTGCCGGGGATCTCGATGACCTCGATGCCCTGCTTGCGCAGGTGCGTGTTGGTGGTGGCGTTGCGCTCGTACGCGACGACGACGCCGGGCTCCACGGCCAGCACGTTGCATCCGTCGTCCCACTGCTCGCGTTCGGCGGCGTGCACGTCCTGGCTGGCGCTCAGGACGCGGATGCCGCTCAGCCCGAGCGCGGCGGCGATGGCCCGGTGCATGTGCTCGGGCGGGTGGTCGGTGACCTTCAGCTCCCGAGCCGAGCCGCCCGGCTCGATGGTGTACGAGCGCAGCATGCCGAGCCCGGCGTACTGCGTGAACGTCGCGCCGTCGACCATCGTCATCACGGTGTCCAGATGCATCAGGGCCCGCCGCTTCGGCAGGTCGAGCGCGACGATGGTCCGCGCCGAGCCGGCCGCGAACAGCTTGTGGGCGAGCATCTCGACCGCCTGCGGCGTGGTGCGCTCACTCATCCCGATCAGCACGGCGCCCCGGCCGATCACCAGCACGTCGCCGCCCTCGATCGTGCTCGGGAAGTCGGCCTGCCCCTCGGACCACACGTGGAACTCCTCGTCGCGGAAGAGCGGGTGGTGCCGGTAGATCGCCTCGAAATGCACGGTCTCGCGCTGCCGGGCCGGCCACCGCATGGCGTTGATGGAGACGCCGTCGTAGATCCACGCGGAGGTGTCGCGGGTGAAGAGGTGGTTGGGCAGCGGGCCGAGCAGGAAGTCGTCGAGGTCCATCACGTGGAACCGCACGGACGTCGGCTCGGCGTGCCGCTCCAGGAACTCCCGCTTGGTCATCCCGCCGATGAGCGCCTCGGCCAGCTCCTGCGCCGACAGCGTCTCGAAGGCGGCCCGCAGCGCGTCGGTGGCCAGCGGGCCGTACTCCTTCTCGTCGAAGACCCGGTCGAGGACGAGGGAGCGGGCGGCGCCGGACTCCAGCGTCTCGGTGAGCAGGTCGCCGAAGAGGTGCACGACGACGCCCCGGTCCCGCAGCACGTCGGCGAACCCGTCGTGTTCCTGGCGGGCCCGGCGCACCCAGAGCACGTCGTCGAAGAGCAACTGGTCCTTGTTGCTGGGCGTGAGCCGCTTCAGCTCCAGATCGGGCCGGTGCAAGATGACGCGGCGCAGCCGCCCGGCCTCGGAGTCGACGTGAAATCCCATGCGACATCCTTGCCCCGCCAACCCGAAGAGGACGCGCCCCCGCCAGGACCCGAGGGGCCGCGCCCCGTCAGGGGCGCGGGGAACGGCGCGAGCAACCCCAGCGAGGCGGCACCCGCACACACTCCCCACCCCCGACGGCGCCCATCGGGGGCGCGGGGAACTACGCGAACAACCACGACGCGGCAGCACCCACACACGCCCCCGACCCGACACGCCCCCAAGAACTCAGAGCCGAGGATCAACCGGCTCGGACTCCAGGGCCAGCACACCGAACACCGCTTCATGCACCCGCCACAACGGCTCCCCACCGGCCAACCGCTCCAACGCCTCCACCCCCAGCCCGTACTCCCGAACCGCCAGACTCCGCTTGTGCCCGAGCCCCCGCCCCCGCAGCTTCGCCAGATTCTCCGGCCGCGTGTACTCGGGCCCGTAGACGATCCGCAGGTACTCCCGCCCCCGGACCTTCACCCCGGGCTGCACGAGCCGCCCCTTCGCGTCCCGCACCAGCGCCCCGAGCGGCTTGACGACCATGCCTTCACCGCCCCGCCCGGTCATCTCCAGCCACCAGTCCACACCGGCCCGCACGGACTCCGCGTCCCCCGTGTCGACGTACAGCCGCCGCGTGGTCCGCAACAGCCCGCTCCCGTCGTGCTCGACGAGCCGGTCCACGAGCGCGAGCTGCTCGTCGTGCGGCAGCCCGGCGAGCGAACGCCCCTGCGCGGCGAGCACCTGGAACGGGGCGAACCGCACCCCGTCGAGCCCGTCCGTGCTCCAGCAGTAGCGCCGGTACGCCTCCGTGAAGGCACCCGCGTCCGCGGCCCGCCCGCGCTGCCGCGCCAGGAGGCCCCCGACGTCGACGCCGCGCGCGGCCGCCGCCTCCAGCGCGCCGAGCACCGGCGGGAAGACGGCACCGGCGGCGGCGCCGACCGCCGCGTACTGCGAGCGCAGCAGGCCCGACGCCTTGAGCGACCAGGGCAGCAACTCGGCGTCCAGCAAAAGCCAGTCGGTGTCGAGCTCCGCCCAGAGCCCTGCCGCCGTCGCGGCGTCCCGGATCCGTCCGAGCACGGCCTCGGTCATCACGGGCCGGTCGAAGAACGGCCGTCCGGTACGCGTGTACAACGAACCGCTGACCACCCCGCCCGCGCCGGACGCCCCGACCGGACCGGCACCTGAGCCCACCCCGAAGCGCTCGACCGCGACCGCCGCGTCCTTGCAGACCAGCGCGACGGCCCGCGACCCCATGTGCTTCTCCTCGCACACGACGCGGCCCACCCCGTCGGCGGCGTACTGGGCGAACGCCTCGGCCGGGTGCTCCAGATATCCGGGCACCTCGGACGTCGCGGTCGGCGCCATCGTCGGCGGCAGGTACGGCACCAGGCGCGGGTCGACCGCGAACCGGCTCATCACTTCGAGCGCCGCCGCCGCGTTCTCCTCGCGCACCGTGACCCGCCCGGCGTGCCGGGTCTCCACGGTCCGGCGGCCGTGCACGTCGGCCAGGTCGAGGGGACGGCCCTCGTGCCCGCCCGGCGCCTCGGTCGCGAGCGGCCTGGCGGGCTCGTACCAGACCCGCTCGGCCGGTACGGCGACCAGTTCGCGCTCCGGCCAGCGCAGCGCGGTCAGCTTGCCGCCGAAGACGACACCCGTGTCGAGGCAGATCGTGTTGTTGAGCCAGCTGGCCGAGGGCACGGGGGTGTGCCCGTAGACCACGGCGGCCCGGCCGCGGTAGTCCTCGGCCCACGGGTAGCGCACGGGCAGCCCGAACTCGTCGGTCTCCCCGGTCGTGTCCCCGTACAGCGCGTGCGACCGCACCCGGCCCGAGGTCCGCCCGTGGTACTTCTCGGGCAGCCCCGCGTGGCACACGACGAGGTCGCCGCCGTCGAGGACGTAGTGGCTGACGAGGCCGCGCACGAACGCGCGGACCTCGGCCCGGAACTCCTCGCTCTCCTGCCCCAACTGCGCGACGGTCTCGGCGAGTCCGTGCGTGTGCTGCACGCTCCTGCCCTGGAGCCAGCGCTCCAGCTTGTTCTCGTGGTTGCCCGGCACGCACAGCGCGGTGCCGGCCCGCACCATCCCCATGACGCGCCGCAGCACGCCGGGGGTGTCGGGGCCGCGGTCGACGAGGTCGCCGACGAACACGGCGGTCCGCCCCTCGGGGTGGACGCCGTCCACGTATCCCAACGCGGCGAGCAGCGTCTCCAGTTCGCTCGCGCAGCCGTGGACGTCGCCGACAATGTCGAAGGGACCGGTGAGGTGACGCAGGTCGTTGAACCGCTTCTCGCGCACGACGCTCGCGCCCTCGACCTCCGCGACGCCCCGCAACACGTGCACCTTGCGGAAACCCTCACGCTCCAACTGCCGCAAGGAGCGCCGCAGTTCGCGGACGTGCCGGGTGATGACGCGGCGCGGCATGTCGGCGCGGTCGGTGCGGGCCGCGTTCCGCGCGGCGCACACCTCCTCCGGGACGTCGAGGACGACGGCGATCGGCAGCACGTCGTACGTCCGGGCCAGTTCCACGAGCTGCCGGCGGCCGTCCTGCTGGACGTTGGTCGCGTCGACGACGGTCAGCCGGCCCGCGGCGAGCCGCTTGCCCGCGATGTAGTGCAGCACCTCGAACGCGTCGCGGCTCGCGCTCTGGTCGTTCTCGTCGTCGGCGACCAGGCCGCGGCAGAAGTCGCTGGAGATGACCTCGGTGTGCGCGAAGTGGGCGCGGGCGAAGGTGGACTTGCCCGAACCGGACGCGCCGACCAGCACGACGAGCGAGAGGTCGGTGACGGGCAGCGCCCGCCCACCGGTCCGCTCCACGCTTTCGGACGTACTCATGCCGCCTCCTCCTTCTCCTTCTCGGCCCCTCTCGGCCCGGCCCCGTCCGACCCGGCCAGGGTGAACACGGCCATCTGCGTGGGCGGCCCCACCTCCGCGTCGTCGGGCCCGACCGGCACGTACCGCACCCGGTACCCGTGCCGCCCGCCGACCCGTTCCGCCCACTCGCGGAACTGGGCGCGTGTCCACTCGAACCGGTGGTCGCTGTGCCGGGAGTGCCCCGCGGGCAGCGTCTCCCAGCGCACGTTGTACTCGACGTTCGGCGTCGTCACCAGCACGGTGCGGGGCCGTGCGGCCCCGAACACCGCGTATTCGAGCGCCGGCAGGCGCGGCAGGTCGAGGTGTTCCACGACCTCGCTCAGCACCGCCGCGTCATACCCCTTGAGCCGCTTGTCGGTGTACGCGAGCGAGCCCTGGATCAGCCGCACGCGCGCGGCCTGCCGCTCCCCCAGCCGGTCGAGCCGGAGCCGGCGCCCGGCGATGGTGAGCGCCCGCACGGACACGTCGACGCCCATGATCTCGCGGAACCGGGCGTCCTTCAGCAGCGCCTGCACCAACTGGCCCTGCCCACAACCCAGATCGAGCACCCGCGCCGCGCCGCAGGCCTCCAGCTCGGCCAGGATCGCCGCCCGCCGCCGCACCGCCAGCGACTCGGTCCGCTCCTCGGCCACGCTCATCTCGCAGGCGGCGCCGCCCCCTCCCCCGGCGCCCCCGGCTTCGCCCGGCTCCGTGTCCGCATCCGCGGCCACTGCATTGTCGAGATCCTCGACCTTTATGTCGTCGGCGTCCGCGAGCCGCACCAGTTCGAGCCGCTCCTGCGCCTGGCGGGTCAGCGACCAGCGCCGCGCCAGGTACCGGCTGGTGATCAGCTTCTGCTCGGGGTGCCCGGCGAGCCACCCTTCGCCCGCGCGCAGCAGCTTGTCCACCTCGTCGGCCGACACCCAGTAGTGCTTGGCGTCGTCGAGGACCGGCAGCAGCACGTACAGGTGCCGCAGCGCCTGCGCGAGCCGCAACTCGCCCTCCAGCACGAGCCGCACGTACCGCGACGCCCCCCACTCGGGGAACCGCTCGTCCAGCGGTACGGCCTCCGCCTCGACCGCCCAGCCGAGCGGTTCGAAGAGCGCCCGTACGAGGTCGGGGCCGCCGCGCGCGGGCAGCGCGGGCACCTCGACGCGCAGCGGCAGCGCTTCTTCGGCGCGCTCGGGGCGAGCCGCGCAGACCCCGCGCAGCGCGCTGGAGAACACCGTGCGCAGGGCCACCGCGAGCAGCGACGACGCGGCGTACGGCCGGTCGTTCACGTACTGCGCGAGCGCCGCGTCGGGAGCGCCGCCGCGGCCCTTGCCCTTGCCCCGCCGGACCAGCGCCACCGGATCGACCTCCAGGAGCAGCGCGGCCGTGCAGCGCTCCGCGCTCGCCTCGGGGTAGAGGACGTGCGCGGTGCCGTAGGAGGTCGGGAACGCCTGCGCGCTCTCGGGGTGCTTGTGCAGCAGGAACCCGAGGTCGGTCGCCGGGCGGTCCGGGGTGCCGGTGGTACTGATCGTCAGGAACACATGGCCGAGTCTCCCGCGCGGCCCCGCCTCTGGCCAGCGAGTTTCCCGTGCCAGGCCCACCGCGACACCCTGCCCCTGGCCGGCGAGTTCCCGTGCCTGACCCGCCGCGGCTCCTCGGCCCGGGCCGAGGAGTCGTCCGGAGCGGACCGCCCCGGCACCCTGGCTCCGGGCCCGCCTCCGCCCCGCCCTACACCTGTGACTGCACCTGTGCGGAGATCAGCTCCAGGTGGTCCAGGTCGTCGAGGTCGAGCACCTGGAGGTAGACGCGGCTGGAGCCGGTCGCCGCGTACCGGCCCAGCTTGTCGACCACCTCGGCCGGTGACCCCGCGAGCCCGTTGGCCTTGAGGTCCTCGACGTCCCGCCCGATCCGCTCCGCCCTGCGCGCGACCTCCTGGTCGTCCTTGCCGACGCAGACCACCAGCGCGTTCGAGTACACCAGGTCGTCCGGTGCCCGCCCGGCCTGTTCGGCGGCGGCCCGCACCCGGCCGAACTGCCGCTCGCTGTCCTCGACCGACGCGAACGGGATGTTGAACTCGTCCGCGTACCGCGCCGCCAGCCGCGGTGTGCGGGTCGCCCCGTGCCCGCCGATCAGCACCGGGACCTTCTCCTGCGCGGGCTTGGGCAGCGCAGGGGAGTCGGTCAGCTGGTAGTACGTGCCGTCGTGGCTGAACGTGGAGCCCGGCTTCGTCGACCACAGTCCGGTGACGATCGCCAGCTGCTCCTCCAGGCGCGCGAACTTCTCCTTCGGGAACGGGATCCCGTACGCCTTGTGCTCCTCCTCGAACCAGCCCGCGCCCAGGCCCAGTTCGACCCGGCCGCCCGACATCTGGTCGACCTGCGCCACCTGGATGGCGAGCACGCCCGGCAGCCGGAAGGTGCCGGCGGTCATCAGCGTGCCGAGCCTGATCCGCTTCGTCTCCCGGGCGAGACCGGCCAGGGTGATCCAGGCGTCCGTCGGGCCCGGCAGCCCGTCGGACGTGCCCATGCGCAGGTAGTGGTCCGAGCGGAAGAAGGCGTCGAAGCCGAGGTCCTCGGTGGCCTTGGCGACGGCCAGGAGCGTGTCGTAGGTGGCCCCTTGCTGGGGTTCCGTGAAGATTCGAAGATCCATACCTCCCATCCTGCACGGTCGACCGTGCGTCAACCCCGCTGGTACCGCCGGTCCTCCTCACCCACGGTCGGGTGAAATCACGGTGGTGCGGTGCGCGGTGCCGGGCCGTCCCAGTGACCCGGCGCCCCGCGTGATCGTTGGCCGGGGCGGAGCCGGACCGCCCGGCCCCCGCGCCGGCGGTCGCCGCCGGGCGTCACCTGCGTCACCAGCCGACCCTCAGCGGGACGGCGTAGGCCGAGGAGGCCGTCATGTCCCAGGAACCCGTGCCCGAACAGGCCCGGCCCGCCGAGACCGGGCCCGCGTCGCCCCTGCGGGAGGCCTCCGCGCACGACGCGACCGCGCCGGAGCGGCAGGGCACCGTGCCGGAGCAGCAGGGCGCGCCCACCGGGCTGCTCCAGCAGATGGAGGCGCTGATGGCGGCTCTCAACGCCGATCTGTCCCAGCTCGACGCCGACTTGCAGCAGGCGCCCGGCGGCCTCTCCCGGTCCGGCCCCGAGGACGCCTGAGCCCCGCCGTCCCGCCGAGCGCGCGGGCCGGTCAGGCCGCCGAGTCCGAGCCGGGCTCGGCTTCCGGTCTGCGCGGGCGGGTCTCCCACTGCGGAAGCCGCCGCAGTATCTCCAGGACGTGGTCCCGCGACTCGTCCGCCGCGTCGATCGCTTCCATGCACTGCCAATAGGCCCCCTCCTCGAAGGACGCGCTCGCCACGGCGACGAGCGCGATCCCCACGTCGCCGAGGAGTGCGCCGAGTCCGCGCAACGCCTCGGGTACATCGCAGAGTCCGGTCAGCTGCGCCGCCCGTATGCCTCCCGCTCCCACGACCGGGATGGCCGATCCGCCGCTGCCGCGTGCTCCCGCCTCGGTGAGGGCGCGCGCCTCGCCCCGCAATTCCGGTGGCCCCTGCAGCGCGATTCGACTGCCGATCGCCTGGGCCAGTGCCTGTGCCTGCCACGCCTCTCTCATGATGTCCGGCGCGTCCTGGCTCTGCGCCAGGGCCCGTCGGCCGACCCCGATGAGCCGCACCGCATCCATCCGCGTCCCCGTCCGTCCTATCTGAACTCCCTTGTTCACTACCCAGCGTGAGGGTCTGCGAGACGAAAAGCCAGAGGAAGCCCGAAATCTGTGGACCCCAGAGGCGTTGTGGATATTTCTATGACTCCGGAGAGTGACGATCCGTCGTCGCGGGGAAGCGGTTCTCGTTGCGTTCGATCTTCGCCGCGAGTGCGGCGAGCGCGTCGATCCCGAGGACCTCGCACAGTTGCAGGAGGTACGCGAGGACGTCGGCGACCTCGTCCTCGACGCGGTGCGCCGATCCGGGGTCGTCCATCACCCGTGCCGACTGCTCGGGCGTCAGCCACTGGAAGATCTCGACGAGTTCGGAGGCCTCGACGCTGAGCGCGATGGCCAGGTTCTTCGGGGTGTGGAAGGGCTCCCAGTCCCGGGCGGCGGCGAAGCGCGCGAGCCGGGTCTGGAGCGTCACCACGTCGAGCGGGCGGGAGTCGTCGGTTGCATCGAGCGGGCGGGAGTCGTCGGTTGCGTCGGTCACGGCCCCAGGTCTACCACCGTCGCGCCGTGCGTCCGCGCCGCCCGCTCCGCCGGGCCGTCCTCGCCGACCGCGGCGACGAGCCGGATGTGGCCGCGGGCGCACATCCGGCCGGCCAGCGCGACGAGTTCGGCGCTCTGGGCCGGGTCGAGCCCGCGGTCGAGGCCGTCCGCGAGCACGGTCAGGCTCTGGTACGCGTCGGGCACCTCGGCCACCGTGTCCACGTCCAGGACGCCGGGTCCGGTGAGCAGGACGAGGGCGTGGGCCAGGTACCTCAACTCGCCGTCCGCGAGCCGCTCGACCGGGGTGTGCGTGCCGTCGCCGCGGTCGATGACGGTGCGCACGGCGCCGTCCGGGCGTCGTTCGGCGCGCACGTCCGTCACGGGGCCCGCGAGTCCCGCGCGCGCCGTGGCGACGAGGAGGGAGTGCCGGATGGCGCATTCGGCGCGGGTGCGGCGCAGCACCGTCGCGAGGTTGTCGCAGCTGCCGCGGAGCCGGTCGGCGCGGGTCGCGGCCGGGGTGCGCATGCGGGCCGGGACCGGGTCGCAGGCGAAGACCGCGCGCAGCCCGACCACGGCCTGCTCGGCGGCGGCGAGGACGCGCCGCTGCCCCTCCGTGCGGCCGGCGACCCGCAGCGGCAGCAGAGCCGTGCCGAGCAGGTCGTCGGGGAGCGGGCCGCGCGTCACGGGCACGGAGCCCGCGGTGTGCCAGGCCGCCTGGACGTCGCGCCTGCCCGGGTCGCGCAGCGCGGTCTCCAGGTAGGTGATGCCGGGGCCGGTCAACCGCTCGCCGACGATGCGCAGTTCGGGTTCGGCCTGGACGGCGAGGTCCAGGCGGACCGGTCCGGCCGGTCCCTCGACGGTGCAGCCGATGCGGAAGCCCCGGCGCTGCTGGGCGTCGGGCCGGGCGCTCTCGGGGACGTACCGCCCCGGGTCGGGGAACGCCTCCGCCAGGCTCGCTCCCCCGCCGAGCCCCGCGAGGGCCTCCAGGGCCCGCAGCGCGGTGGACTTGCCGGTGCCGCTGGGGCCGGTCAGCACGGTGAAGGGGCCGAGCGCGAGGGTGGTGCCGCGGTGCCGGCCGAAGGCCGACAGGCGCAGCTCGGTCACGCGCGGGCGGTCCGGGGAAACACCGGGGGGCGTCGGGGGCGTGCCCCGGTGGAGCACGGTCATGCGCTGAACGTAGGGCCCCCGCCGCCCGCAGAAACCGTTCAGCCCCCGGACCTTCCTACGATCGGGGGACTATGCCGCCCGGGCTTGCCGCGTGGGGCGGGCGTCGCCGGGGTCAGGGGCCCGGGGACTTCGGGCGTCGCGGGTCGGGGCGCTGCGGGCGTGATCGGGCCGGCGGCCCGCCCTCAGGAAAGCGCCCCTGCCCCCGCCACCAACCCCTGCACCTCGGTCCCGGGCGGGGCCAGGAGGAAGACGTTGCGGTCGACGCGGTGCATGCCGCAGCCGAGGCCGAGGACGACGCCGCTGCTGAAGTCCAGGACGCGCTTGGCCGTGTCGCTCTCGGCGCCCGAGAGGTCGAGCAGGACCGGGATGCCGGACATGACCGTCTCGGCGACCTCGCGCGCGTCGCCGAAGACGTTGACCCGCAGGACGACGAACCGGCGGCGCGGTTCGGTCTCGGGTCCGGGGATCGCCCGGTGGCCGACCGCCGACGGCCACTCGTTGCGGCTGCGCAGCGGTACGACCTGGGCGAGCCCTTCCCACTGTTCGTCGGTGACGTCGTGGCCGTTCACTGCCCCCACCCCGTCCGGGCTCGCACTGATGTCTGCACCGGACAATTCTTACGCCATGTCACCCGTTCAG
The DNA here is from genome assembly GCF_044465085.1 of Streptomyces sp. NPDC049813. Lineage (NCBI taxonomy): Bacteria > Bacillati > Actinomycetota > Actinomycetes > Kitasatosporales > Streptomycetaceae > Streptomyces > Streptomyces sp. NPDC049813. The sequence continues at coordinate 486,677 of NZ_JBITLI010000003.1, forward strand.
CCCAACAACGACACGGACCGGAGTCTCACGCGGCCAGATCGACGGCGTCGACCGCGGGCACCCGGATCCCGCGCCGCGCGGTGAGCAGGCTGGTGGCCAGCGTGGCCGCGGCGGCGGTGGCCACGACGGCCAGCCAGATGCCGGGGCCGCGTCCGGGCAGCAGCCCGTCGGTGCGTACGGCGGTGAACGGGAGGATGCCGGCCAGCGCCGCGAGTGTGCCGAAGAACACTCCGGTGACGGTCAGGACGACGCCTTCCAGGGCGACGGTCCCGAGCACCTGAGCGGGGGTCGCTCCGGCCAGCCGCTGCTGGCCGAACTCGCGGACGCGGTAGGCCGTGGCGGCGTAGAGAGAGTTGACGAGCATGACGCAGGCGAAGACGACGATGACGCCGACCACGGTGAGGTTGAGCGTCTCCAGGCTCTTGTCCGCCACCGACCGGGTCAGGCCCGAGGCCGCGATCGCGTCGTTCTCCACGCCCTGCATGTACAGGGTCGCGGTGGCCATACCGGTGAAGAGGATCAACGGCATGAGGATGCCGGAGAGTTCGGGGGCGCGGCGGCGCAGGGTGCGCACGGCCAGGTAGCCGCTCGCGCCGGTGAGCGCCGTGAGGAGGGGCTCCACGTGGCCGAGGACCGTGCGCAGCAGGCGCGTGGAGACGAGGGCGAAGCCGACCGAGAGGAGGATCGCCCCGTAGGCGGGCGCCGCCATCAGGGCCGCGTCGGTGGAGTTCATGGCGAAGGTGCTGGCCACGGCGAGCGCGCCGGTCAGCAGGGCGGCCCAGGAGGCGAACCGCCGTTTCCGGTCCGTCCTGCGCCGCCGGCCGGTCGCCGCGTCCGTGGCGCGGCGCACCGCGAGGAGGGCCGCGCCGGTGGCGGCGAGGAGCGAGACGCCGAGGCCGGAGATGAGGGCGACCGGGCCGAAGGAGTGGTGGACCGTGCCGGCGACCTGGCCGCTGTCCTGGAACACGTCGAGCAGGACGGTGCCGCCGAGCACGGCGGGGCCGGTCGCGAGGAGCGCGCCCGCCAGCGCGACGGCCACGGACTCGCCGACGATCATGCCCGTGATCTGGGCGGGGGTGGCTCCCGTGGTGCGCAGCAGGGCGATCTCCTCGGTCCGCTGGCGCACGTTGACCGTCAGGGTCGACGCGATGGCGAAGAAGACGAGGAGGGTGCCGTAGCCGCCGACGACGCTCGCCGCGGTGGTCAGGGTGTCCGCGCTGGCCTTGTCGACGCCGGGCGCGTTCGCGGTGTCGTGCAGGGAGTTGAACGTCATGATGATCGCCGCGCCGAGGAACGCGGACAGGAGCGTGGCGAGGAAGCGGCCGGGGCGCTGCCGTACGGAGCGTGCGGCGAGGCCGAGCATGGTGACCATGGTTCACACCCCTGTCGGTGTCGTGGCGGTGGTTCCGTCGATGTCGTCGCCGAGGTGGGCGAGGCGTTCGGCGATCCGGTCGGCCGTCGGGGCCCGCAGCCGTCCGGCGAGCCGGCCGTCGGCGAGGAACTGCACGGTGTCCGCGTACGAGGCGGCGACCGGGTCGTGGGTCACCATGACCACGGTCCTGCCGTGCAGCCGCACCGCTTCCTGGAGCAGCCGCAGCACGTCGCGGGCGCCGCGGGTGTCGAGGGCGCCGGTCGGTTCGTCCGCGAAGATCACGGAGGGCTCGGTGACCAGGGCGCGGGCGATGGCGACGCGCTGGCGCTGGCCGCCGGAGAGCTGGTCGGGGGTGTGCCCGAGCCGGTCCCCGAGGCCCACGTCGGTGAGGATCCGCTCGGTCCGCGCCCGGTGCACGCGCCGGCCGGCGAGCCGCAGCGGCAGGACCGTGTTCTGCGCGACGGTGAGGGTGGGCAGCAGGTTGTACTGCTGGAAGACGAAGCCGACGCGGGTGCGGCGGAACCTGGTCAGGGCCGCTTCCCCGCGGGCCGGGCCCGGTCCGCCCGTCATCTCCTCGCCGTCGACCACGACGAGGCCGCTGTCGGGCCGGTCGAGCCCGGCGGCGCAGTGCAGCAGCGTCGACTTGCCGGAGCCGGAGGGTCCCATCACGGCCGTGAAGCTGCCGGTGGCCAGGGTCAGGGTGACGTCGTCGAGGGCCCGGACGAGCGGGGCGCCCGCCGGGTCCGCGCCGCCCGTCGCGGCGCCGTACGTCTTGGTGACCTTGACGAGGCGCAGTGCCTCGTCCCGGCCGTGGTCGGAGGTCTGTTCCCGCCGATGGCTGTCGCGCATGTCGCCGCTCCCCTCGTCCGGCGCCCGGTGCGCCTCGTCCATGACGCTAGGGACGACGGGCGCGCGGGACACTGGGCGTACGGCCCGGATCGGGGGTGTCGCTACGTACACCCGGGCGCGGGCCCAGGTGTAGGCCGCGGGCGCTACACGAGCCCGCCCGAGCGGGCCAGCCACCGGCCCGCGTGCCGCGTGACCTCGATGGGGCGGCCGAAGCAGGCCGTCATGCGCTCGGCCGTCAGGACCTCGCCGACGGCGCCCCGCGCGAGGACGCGCCCCTCGCGCAGCAGCAGCGCGTGGCTGATCGCCGGGGAGAGCTCCTCCAGGTGGTGGGTGACGGTCACGGTCGCCAACTCGGGCCGGTTGGCCGCCAGTTGCCGCATGGTGTCGATGAGGTCCTCGCGCGAGGGCAGGTCGAGCGCGTTGAACGGCTCGTCGAGCAGCAGCAGCGCCGGGTCCGCCATGAGGGCGCGGGCGATGAGGATGCGGGCGCGCTGGCCGCCGGAGCAGACGCCGTAGGCGCGGTCGGCGAGGTCCTTGATCTGGAGTTCGGCGAGCAGTTCGCGGGCGCGTTCGCGCACCGCGCCGTCGTAGGACTTCCAGAGCGGCTGGACGGTGCCGCTGTGGCCGGTGAGGACGACGGTGTGGCCGGTGAGGTCCTGCGGGACGCGCTGGGAGGTGGAGACGTGGCCGATGTGGGCGCGCAGCTCGCGGACGTCGACGCGGCCGAGCCGGTGGCCGAGGACCTCGACGGTGCCGGTGGTGGGGAAGGCGGTGGCGCCGATCAGGTGCAGGATGCTGGTCTTGCCCGCGCCGTTCGGGCCGAGCAGCGCCCAGTGCTCGCCGGTCCTGACGCTCCAGTCGATGGCGTCGAGGATGACCTGGCCGGTGGTGAGGCGGCGCATGCTCGCGCCGTCGAGGGCGGCGACGACGCGTCCGCCTTGTGCGCTGCCGACCCGCTCGTCCGTCCCGTCCATAAGTGCCTCCCGCCGTGTCGCGTATCGGACGCAGAGTAGCTGTAGGCGGCATTTATCCGGGGCCGCGTCCGAGTCGTGGACGGGGTCCGGTGGACAGGGCCGTCCACCGGTCGGTGGACCCCGGGTTCCACCGGCCGCCGCTGTCGCCGGGGCACCTGCCGCGACCAGCATGGACGCCATGACCAACTACCCCGTACGTATGGCTCGTTGGAGCGCCGGACACCCCTGGCGGGCGATCTCCGGCTGGTTCCTCTTCGTGGTGCTCTGCCTCGGCGCCGGGATCGCCGTCGGCGGCACGGCCGCCACCTCGGCGGACTTCGGTGTCGGTGAGGCCGGCCGGGGCGAGGCGATCGCCCGGGACGGCGGCCTGGAGCAGAGACCCGTCGAGCGGGTGCTCATCGAGCACCGCGACGGCCGGGCCCCGCTCGACCGGGCGGCCGCCGGCGCCGCCGCCCGCGACGTCTCGGCGCGGATGCGCGCACTGCCCGAGGTGCGCTCGGTGGCCGCGCCCGTCTGGTCGAAGGACGGCACGGCGGTCCGGGTCGACGTGACCATGAAGGGCACCGAGCTCGACGGCAAGAAGCACGTCGATCCGCTGCGCGCCCGGACCGCGGCCGTCCAGAAGGCCCACCCCGGGCTGCGCGTGGAGGAGACCGGCGGCCCGACCATCAGCCAGGGCGTCGACAAGCTGCGCGGCAGCGACCTGTCCCGCACGGAGCTGATCGCGCTGCCGATCACCCTGCTGACGCTGTTCTTCGTGTTCCGGTCGGTGGCGATGGCGGCGGTGCCGCTGCTGCTCGCGCTGACCTCGATCGCCGCGTCCGTCGGCCTGTCGATGCTGGCCTCGCACGTCTTCCCGGACGCGGGCGTCGGCACGAACATCCTCCTGCTGATCGGACTCGCGGTCGGCGTCGACTACACGCTCTTCTATCTGAAGCGGGAGCGGGAGGAACGGGACCGGGCCCAGGGCCGGTTGAGCCCCCAGGCACTGGTGGAGCTGGCGGCCGCCACGTCCGGCCGGGCCGTCGTGCTCTCCGGTCTCGCGGTCGCCGTCTCCAGCGCCACGCTCTACCTCGCGGACGACGTGATCTTCTCGTCGATCGCGACCGCCGCGATCGTCGTGACGCTGGTCGCCGTGGTCAGCTCGCTGACGGTGCTGCCCGCGCTCCTCGCCAAGCTCGGGGCCCGGGCCGAACGCACGCGTCGCGGCCGGCGCGTGCGCCCGGCGAAGCGCCCGCACGCCCTGATGCGGCTGACCGCCCGGCGGCCCGCCGCGGTGCTGACCGTCGCCGTCGTCGCGCTGCTCGCCCTTGCGGCGCCGCTGCTCGGCATGAGACTGACCGACATGGGCCGCGAGACGCACTCCCGCCAGACCCAGGGCATGCCCGCCTTCGACCGACTCAACGCGGCGTTCCCCGAGGTCAAGGCCGGGCATCAGGTGGTCGTACGGGCCGGGGCGGGCCGGGCGGACGAGGTCCGGGACGCGCTGCGCTCGCTGGCCGCGCGGGCTCAGGACGACCCCGGCATGAACGGCACCTACACCCTGCGCACCTCCGCCGACCGCCGCGTCACCTCGCTCGGCCTGCCGGTCCCGCACTACGTGAGCACGCGGCCGGCCCAGGAGTCGCTGGAGCGGCTGCGGGAGCGCTATCTCCCGGCCACCGTGGGGGCGTTGGGCGTCGAGACGGCGGTCACCGGTGACGTCGCCCGCTACGCCGACTACCCCGCGCACCAGAAGCAGAAGCTGCCGCTGATCATCGGGGCGCTGCTGCTGGTGACGTTCGCGATGACGGTGTGGGCGTTCCGCTCCGTGGTGCTGGGCCTGGTCGGCATCGTGCTCAACCTGCTGTCGGCCGCCGCGTCGCTGGGTGTCCTCACCCTCGTCTTCCAGGGGAGTTGGGCCGAGGGGCTGCTCGACTTCGACTCCACGGGCACCATCGGCTCGCGCGTGCCGCTGTTCCTCTTCGTGATCCTGTTCGGACTGTCCATGGACTACCAGGTGTTCGTGATCAGCCGGATCAGGGAGGCGGTGCTGCACGGGGTGCCGACGCGGCAGGCGGTGCTGGACGGCATCGGCAGTTCGGCGGGGGTGGTGACCAGCGCGGCGTTCGTGATGGTCACCGTGTTCGCCAGCTTCGTGTCGCTGCACTTCATCGAGATGAAGCAGATCGGCTTCAGCCTGGCGGTCGCGGTGCTGCTGGACGCCTTCGTCATCCGGGTGCTGGTCCTGCCCGCGCTGCTCCTGCTGCTCGGCGAGCGCAGCTGGTGGCCGGGGCGCCACCGGGCCGTGCGGGCAGCCGGAACCCCGGCGGAGCCGATCACGGCGACCGTAGGCTGAACCGATGTTGCGACGACCACGGCGCGGCGATCCGTTCTGGATCTGGCTGCTGCACTCCTGGGACCTGTTCTCCTGGGCCGTCATGGGCCTGTTGGCCCTGATCACGGCCCTGGGGGACCTTCCGGACGGGCGGCGGTACGGGTCGCTCGCGCTGCTGGCCGCGCTCGGCGCCGCGAACGCGGCGGTCCGCAGGTGGGGCCGGCGCGGCGCGGCCGGCGGGTACGCCTACCTCGGCCTGCTGATCGCCGTCCTCGGCGAACTCGCCTACCTCCGCGACGGGTTCGGGGTGCTGTTCACCGTGGCGCTCGCCCAGTTCGTGGTCTACGCGGACAGCAGGCGCGGCGCGCTGCTCAGCAGCGCCCTGGGCGCGGTCGCCATCACGGTGGGCGGGGTGCTGCGGGAGGGCGGCGGCACGGACACGCTCGTGCGGAACACGATCTCCACGGGCGCGGTCTACGCGGCGGCCGTGCTGCTCGTGGTCCTGACTCCGCGGGCCCTGGCCCTGCGCGACGAGCGGGCCCGCCTGCGCTCCGAACTGGCCGACGCGCAAGCGGAGTTGGTGGAGGCCCACCGGCGCCAGGGGGCCGCGGAGGAGCGGGAGCGCATCGCGCGGGAGATCCACGACACCCTCGCCCAGGGGTTCGCCTCGATCATCGTGCTCGCCGAGGCGGCCCGGGCGAGTCTCGCACCCGAACAGGGGTGCACGAGCCAGCAGTTGACGTCCATCGAGCAGACGGCGCGGGAGAACCTGGCGGAGGCCCGCGCCCTGGTCGGCGCGGCGCCGCCACCGGACGGCGCGGTGCAGGGGCCGGTCGCGGGGACCCTGCGGCGCGTCCTCGACCGGTTCGCCGAGGACACCGGCATCACGGTGGACGCGGAGCTCGGGGACGCCGACTGCGACCAGCGGACCCGGATCGCGCTGCTGCGCTGCACGCAGGAGTCCCTGGCCAACGTCCGCAAGCACGCGGGGGCCTCCACGGTGAGCGCGGTGCTCACCCCGGGCCCGTACGGCATCGAGCTGGAGATCACCGACGACGGGCGGGGCTTCGACGTCGGCGCCGCGCACGGCTTCGGGCTCGACGGGATGCGCAAGCGGCTCGCGGAGCTCGGCGGCGAGCTGACCGTCACCAGTTCGCCCGGCGACGGCACCCGGGTCCTCGCCTCCCTCCCCATTTCCGTCTTCGGCCACGAGGAGCTCGTATGACCGTCAAGGACCCGGCCCGGCTGCGGATCGTCGTGGTCGACGACCACACGGTGATGCGCGCCGGAGTCGTCGCGCTGCTCGCCCCGGAGCCCGGGATCGAGGTGGTCGGCGAGGCGGACGACGGCCGGGCGGGGGTGGCGCTGGTGGAGGAGCTGCGCCCCGACGTCGCCCTGCTGGACCTGCGGATGCCGGTCCTGGACGGCGTGGAGGCGACCCGCCGGATCGTCGCGGGCCCGGCCGGGACCCGGGTGCTGATCCTGACGACGTACGACACGGACACCGACATCGAGCATGCCGTGGAGGCGGGCGCGATCGGCTATCTGCTCAAGGACACCTCGCGCGAGCAGCTGGTCGACGCGATCCGGTCGGCGGCGCGCGGCGAGACGGTCCTCGCGCCGCGCGTCGCGCAGAAGCTGGTCGCCAAGATGCGGCGCCCCGCGCAGGCCGCGCTGACCGCCCGCGAGGTGGACGTCCTCCAGGCGGTCTCCGACGGCCTTTCCAACGCCGACATCGGCAGGCGGCTGGTGATCGGCGAGGCGACCGTGAAGACGCACCTGCTGCGGGTGTTCGCGAAGCTCGACGTCAGCGACCGGACGCGGGCCGTCGTGGTGGCGATGGAGCGGGGCCTGCTGGGGCGGCCGGGCGCCGGCTGAGCCGGGCGGGCCCGCACGGGTGCCCGCGGGACCCCGGTGGAACAGGGCGTGCACGACCGTTGACACCCCCAGCGACCAAGTGATCTATTCACTTTATGAGTTACGCGGATCAGCCCTCCCTGTCCGAACGCCTCGCGGACGACATCGTCGAGATCATCCGGACCGAGCACCTCACGCCCGGCGACGCCCTCGCCTCCTCGCGCGAGCTGGCCCGGCGGTTCGAGGTGACGACGCCGACCGTGCGGGAGGCGCTGCGGCGCCTGGAGGCCATGCAGGTCGTGGAGTTCCGGCACGGCTCGGGCACGTACGTCGGGCCCGGCATCGAGCGGCGGCTGCTCGCCAATCCGCACCGGCCGCGCAGCAGCCGGCAGTCGGTGCTCGAACTGGTCGAGGCCCGCCTCGTCGTCGAGCCGGCGGTGGCCGCCGAGGCCGCCCGCGTCCGTCTCCCCCAGGCCGTCGAGCAGTTGGAGTACGCGGCGGCCAACGCCCTGTACCCGCCGGAGGAGTCGCTGCGCCGCTCGGTGCACTTCCACGTCGCGCTCGCCACCGCCAGTGGCAACGCGCTCCTCAAGGAGACCGTCGAGGCGCTGCTCCAGGTGCGTGCGCGCGACCAGGTCGAGATCCGGCACCGCTACAACGACCGGGAGCGGGACCACGCCGAGCACCTGCACATCCTGGAAGCGGTGCGGGACGGCGACGCGCGCGCCGCCGAGACGCTCACCCGGGACCACCTGGGCGCCATCCGCGACGCGGTCCTCGCCGCCGACTTCCCCGACGGAGGCGAGACCGCATGAGCGCCGAACGACCCCTGTTCCTGGCCGATTTGACGACGGAGGAGGCGGCCGAGGCCGTCGGGCGGGCCCCGGTCGTCATCATCCCGGCGGGCGCGTACGAGCAGCACGGGCCCGCGCTGCCGATCGCCACCGACACCGTGCGGGCCGAGCGGATCGCGGCCCTGGTCGGGGCGCGGCTCGCCGGGCGGGTCGTCGTCGGGCCCTCGCTGCCCGTCGGGGTCTCGCCGCACCACATGGCGTTCGCCGGGACGGTGACACTCACGACGGCCACGTTCGCGGCCGTCGTGCGCGAGTACGTGGCGAGCCTGCGCCGGCACGGCTGGCGGCGGTTCCTGGTGATCACCGGGCACGGCGGGAACAACGCGGCGCTGACCACGGTCGCGCAGGACCTGCTGGTCGCCGACCCGGAGGTGCGGTTCGCCTGGACACCGGTCACCGCGCTGGCTGCCTCCGTGATCGCGGGGCTCGGCGTGAGCGAGGTGCACGGGCACAGCGGCGAGGCCGAGACCGCCCAGATGCTCGCCCTCGCGCCCGAGTCGGTGCGCCGGGACCGGCTCACCGCGGGCGCCGTCCGCCTCGACGCCCTCAAGCCGGAGGCCCGGCTCGCCCGCACCTTCCCCCAGCCGTCGCTGACCCTGCCCTATGACGAGCTGAGCGCGAACGGGGTCCTCGGCGACCCGACCACCGTGACCGCCGACGACGGACGGGCCATCGTGGACGCCGTCGTCGAGCGGCTGTGCGCCTTCGTCGAGGAATGGCTCGACCTGTAGCACCAGCCCGCAGAAGCCCGCTCCCCCGCGCACCTTCGTCCCCTTGCACACCCACCCCTCCAAGGAGCCGTACATGAAGGGTCTGCTCCGGCGTGCCTGCGTCCTGGCCGCCGCGCTCGTCGCTCTCCCGCTCGCCCCCGCCGTCGCGGCGGCGCCCGCCCCCGCCTCCGTCGGGTGCGGCGTCCCCGCTCCCCAGGCCCCCGGCTCCAGCGTCCTGCACACGCTGAGCAGCGGCGGCCGCGAGCGGACGTACCAGCTGCACCTGCCCGACGGCTACGACCCCGGGCGGAACTGGCCGCTCATCGTCGCCTACCACGGGCGGGGCAACACGGGCGCCGGGACCGAGGCGTTCTCCCGGCTGTCCACGCTGCCCGCCGTGGTCGCGTACCCGAACGGCGTGGTCGGGACCGGCGACGGCGAGCGCCAGGCGTGGCAGGGGGCGCCGTACGCGGCGGCCGGGGTGGACGACGTGCTCTTCACCGAGGACCTGCTCGACGAGATCGAGGCCCGGTTCTGCGTCGACACCACCCGCGTGTACGCGACGGGCAAGTCCAACGGGGCGGGGTTCACCGGGCTGCTGGCCTGCCGCTCGGCGAGCCGGTTCGCCGCCGTCGCACCGGTCGCCGGCGCCTTCTACCCGGACACCGGCAAGAATTGCAGGCCCTCGCGGCCCGTCCCGGTGCTCGACTTCCACGGCACCGGGGACACCACCATCCCCTACGCGGGCGACGCGGAGCGCGGCCTGCCGCCCGTCCAGAAGTGGGTCGGCGACTGGGCGCAGCGGGACCGCTGCACGACCCGGCGGCCCGACACGGTGACCGGGCCCGACATCACCACGCGGCGCTGGACCGGCTGCACGGGCGGCGCCGAGGTGACGCACGTCGCCGTGGCCGGCGGCGGGCACACCTGGCCGGGCGCCGACGGGTACAGCGGCGGCGGTCACACCACGCAGACCATCCAGGCCCACGCCGTGATGTGGGACTTCTTCCGGCACCACCACCTCACTCGTAGCGCGCGCTAGCGGGAGACGCCGACATGTCCGTACAGAGACAAGCACCGCCGCTCGACACGGCGCCGCGACTGCCCGTGGTGCTGCGCGCGCTCGCGGTCGTCGAGCGGGCGGGCAACGCCCTGCCGCACCCGTTCTGGCTGTTCTGGATCCTGTCCGCGGTGCTCGGCGTGGTCAGTGCCGTGCTGGCCGGGGCCGGCGTCTCGGTCGTCTCCCCCGCCGACCACGAGACGGTCGCCGTGCGGAACCTGTTCAGCGGGGACGGGCTCGCCATGGCGGTGTCGACGATGGTGTCGAACTTCGCCGCCTTCCCGCCGATGGCGACCATCGTCGTCGTCATCATGGGTGTCGCGGTCGCCGAGCGCAGCGGGTTCCTCGCCGCCGCGATGAAGGTCGGCGTGGCGCGGGTGCCCGCGTCCTGGGTGGTCTTCGCCGTCGCCTTCGCGGGGACGGTGTCGCACGTGGCGTCGGCCGCCGCGTACGTCATCCTGGTGCCCCTGGGCGGCCTCGCCTTCCGGGCCGTGGGGCGCTCGCCCGTCCTCGGCATCGTCGTGGCGTACACGTCGATCGCCTCCGGTTACGACGCGAGCCCGGTCCCGACTCCGAACGACGCGATCTTCGCGGGCATCACCACCGCGGCCGCGAAGATCACCGGCGGCGACGACGCGTACGTCTCGCCGCTGTCCAACTGGTTCTTCAACATCGCCTCCTCCCTGCTCCTGGCCGTGGTCATCACGCTCGTCACGCGGTACGTCCTCGCGCGCCGCCCCGGCCTCGACGCGGACGCCGACGCGGACCTGGAGGACCTGGCGTCGCTGCGGCTCAGCGACCGGGAGCGGGGCGCGCTGCACGCGGCGCTCGTCGCGCTCGGCGGCTGCCTGGTGCTCGTCGTGGCCGTGCTGCTGCCGGTCTCCTCGCCGCTGCGCGGGGATGGCGGCTCGATCGTCGACTCGCCGTTCCTGGACGGCATCGCGGCGGTCGTGGCCTGCCTGTTCGCGGTGACCGGCATCGTGTACGGGGTGCGTTCGGGGTCGATCGGCGGGCCCGGTGACGTGCCGAAGCTGATGGCCGAGGGCGTCAGGCAGATGGCGCCGGTGCTCGTGCTGTTCTTCGCCATCGCCCAGTTCCTCGCCTACTTCGACTGGACGCACATCGGGGACGTGCTCGCGGTGCGGGCGGCGGAGGCGCTGACGCACAGCGGCATGCCGATCGTCCTGGTCTTCCTGCTGATCCTGCTGCTGCTGACGCTCGTGAACGTGATGGTGACCAGCGGCAGCGCGATGTGGGCACTGGCGGCGCCGGTCCTGGTACCGATGCTCATGCTCGTGAAGGTGCCGGCCGAGACGACGCAGGCGCTGTTCCGGATCGCCGACTCGGGGTCCACGGCGATCACGCCGATGAGCCCGTACTTCGTGATGGCGCTCGGCTTCCTGCAGCGGTACCGCAAGAGCGCGGGCCTCGGGACGCTCGCCTCGTACACGCTGCCGCTGGCCGTCGCCATGACGGTGGCGTGGACGCTGCTGTTCCTGGCGTGGTGGGCGCTGGGGATCCCGCTCGGGCCGGGCGCGGCGGTGCGCTGAGCGGCGCCGCCGGGAGGGCGGACCGCGGCCCGCCCTCCCGTGCCCACCCCCGGGGCCGTCAGCTTGCGGAGGTCAACTGGCGCAGAGCGACGTCGAGTTCGAGCACGTTGACGGTCGGCTCGCCCATGAAGCCGAGGAGCCTGCCGTCCTTGTGGTCGTCGACGAGCCGCTGGACCCGGGCGGGCGACAAGTGGTTGCGCTGGGCGACGCGGTGCACCTGGAGGTCGGCGTAGCGCGGGGAGATCGCCGGGTCCAGGCCCGAGCCCGAGGAGGTGACGGCGTCGGCGGGGACGTCCGAGGGCCGCACGGTGTACGTCGCCGTGGAGTTGTCCTTGACCACGGCGGCCCGGGCGTCCCTGACCTGCTCGATCAGTTCCTTGTTGTCGCCGGAGAGGTTGGTGGCGCCGGAGAGGATCAGCCGGTACCGCGTGTTGACGCTGTTCTCGCCGAGGCCGTTCGACGGGCGGGGCTGGAACCACCGCAGGTCCGGCGCGCCGTCCTCGGTGAGGTAGGTCTGCCCGATGAGGGAGGAGCCGACGACCTTGCCGTCGGAGGTGAGTTCGGAGCCGTTCGCGTGGTGGGAGAAGGCCGCCTGGGCGACGCCGGTGACCGCGAGCGGGTAGAGGACACCGGTGACGACGGTCAGGACGATCAGGGCGCGCAGCCCCGCCCACAGCAGCCGGACCGTGGTTCCCGCGGAGGTGTTCATGGTGATCAGCACGCTTTCGAGGAGCTAGAGCCCGGGGACGAGGGAGAGGAGCAGGTCGATGGCCTTGATGCCGGCGAACGGGGCGATCAGGCCGCCGAGGCCGTAGATCCCGAGGTTGCGCCGCAGCAGCCGGTCCGCGCTCACCGGGCGGTAGCGGACGCCCTTGAGGGCGAGCGGGACCAGGGCGACGATGACGAGAGCGTTGAAGACGACGGCCGACAGGATCGCGGAGTCCGGCGAGGACAGCCGCATGATGTTGAGCTTGTCCAGGCCCGGGTAGACCGCCGCGAACAGCGCCGGGATGATGGCGAAGTACTTGGCGACGTCGTTGGCGATGGAGAACGTGGTCAACGCGCCCCGGGTGATGAGCAGTTGCTTGCCGATCTCGACGATCTCGATCAGCTTGGTCGGGTCCGAGTCGAGGTCGACCATGTTGCCGGCCTCCTTCGCGGCCGACGTGCCCGTGTTCATCGCGACGCCGACGTCCGCCTGGGCGAGGGCCGGGGCGTCGTTCGTGCCGTCCCCGGTCATCGCGACGAGCTTGCCGCCCGCCTGCTCGCGCTTGATGAGGGCCATCTTGTCCTCGGGCGTGGCCTCCGCGAGGAAGTCGTCGACGCCCGCCTCCTCGGCGATGGCCCGGGCCGTCAGCGGGTTGTCGCCCGTGATCATGACGGTCCTGATGCCCATCCGGCGCAGCTCGGTGAACCGCTCGCGCATGCCGTCCTTGACGACGTCCTTGAGGTGGATGACGCCCAGGACACGGGCGCCCCCGGTGTCCTCGGCGGCGACGAGCAGGGGTGTGCCGCCCGCCTCGGAGATCCGGTCCGTCAGCTCCCGCGTGTCGGGCGCGACGGCCCCGCCGCGCTCCTGGACCCAGGCGATCACCGAACCGGCGGCGCCCTTGCGGATCCTGCGCCCGTCGACGTCCACGCCCGACATGCGGGTCTGGGCGGTGAACTCGATCCAGGCGGCGCCGGTCAGCTCGCTCTGGTGCCGTTCGCGCAGGCCGTAGGCGTCCTTGGCGAGGACGACGACCGATCGGCCCTCGGGCGTCTCGTCCGCGAGCGAGGACAGCTGCGCCGCGTCGGCGAGCTGCGCCTCGGTGGTGCCGTGCACCGGTACGAAGGCGGCGGCCCGGCGGTTGCCGAGGGTGATGGTGCCGGTCTTGTCGAGCAGGAGCGTCGAGACGTCCCCGGCGGCCTCGACCGCCCGTCCCGACATGGCGAGGACGTTGCGCTGCACCAGGCGGTCCATGCCCGCGATGCCGATGGCGGACAGCAGGGCGCCGATGGTGGTCGGGATGAGGCAGACCAGCAGGGCGACCAGGACGACCATGCTCAGGTGCGTGCCCGCGTGGTCCGCGAACGGCGGCAGCGTGGCGACGGCGAGCAGGAAGACGATGGTGAGCGAGGCGAGCAGGATGTTGAGCGCCGTCTCGTTCGGTGTCTTCTGCCGGGCGGCGCCCTCGACCAGGTTGATCATGCGGTCGATGAACGTCTCGCCGGGCTTCGTCGTGATCTTGATGACGACGCGGTCGGAGAGCACCTTCGTGCCGCCGGTGACGGCGCTGCGGTCCCCGCCCGACTCGCGGATCACCGGGGCGGACTCGCCGGTGATGGCCGACTCGTCGACGGAGGCGACGCCCTCGACGACGTCGCCGTCGCCGGGGACGGTGTCGCCGGCCTCGCAGACGACGAGGTCGCCGACCTTCAGGTCGGTGCCGGGGACCCGCTCCTCGGCGGTGCCCGCGAGCCGGCGCGCGACGGTGTCGGTCTTCGCCTTGCGCAACGTGTCGGCCTGCGCCTTGCCGCGGCCCTCGGCGACGGCCTCCGCGAGGTTGGCGAAGACCACGGTCAGCCAGAGCCAGGCGCTGATCGTCCAGCCGAACCAGTCGGAGGGGTCCGCGAAGGAGAACACCGTCGTCAGGACGGAGCCGACGAGCACGACGAACATCACGGGCGACTTGACCATGACGCGCGGGTCGAGCTTGCGGCAGGCGTCCGGCAGCGACCGCAGGAGCTGGCGGGCGTCGAAGAGACCGGCGCCGACCCTGCCTTCGCCGTCCTGGCGGGCCTCGTGCCCGCTCGGCACGTCCGGGTGCGGCGCCCGCGTGGGAGTGGCTGTGGACATGGGGCCCTCTGGATTCTCGGTGTTCGTGGTGTCGGTGCGCATCACGCGAGGCCTTCCGCGAGCGGGCCCAGGGCGAGCGCCGGGAAATAGGTGAGGCCGGTGACGACGAGGACCGTGCCGGCCAGCAGGCCGGTGAAGAGCGGCTTGTTCGTGCGCAGCGTGCCCGCGGTGGCCGGGACCGGCCGCTGCCCGGCCAGCGAACCGGCCAGCGCGAGGACGAAGACCATCGGCAGGAACCGGCCGAGGAGCATCGCGAGGCCGACGGTGGTGTTGAACCACTGGGTGTCGGCGCTCAGGCCCGCGAAGGCGGACCCGTTGTTGTTGGCGCCGGAGGTGTACGCGTAGAGGATCTCGGAGAAGCCGTGCGCGCCGCCGTTGAGCATGGAGTCCTTCGGCGTCGGCAGGGCCATCGAGACGGACGTGAGGACGAGGACGAGGGCCGGGGTGATCAGGATGTAGCAGGCCGCGAAGGTGATCTCGCGGGTGCCGATCTTCTTGCCCAGGTACTCAGGGGTGCGGCCGACCATCAGACCGGCGAGGAACACCGCGATGACCGCCATGATCAGCATGCCGTAGAGGCCGGAGCCGGTGCCGCCGGGCGCGATCTCGCCGAGTTGCATGCCCAGCATCGTGATGCCGCCGCCGAGGCCGGTGTAGGAGGAGTGGAAGGAGTTCACCGCGCCGGTCGAGGTGAGCGTCGTGGCCACCGCGAAGATCGAGGAACCCGCGATGCCGAAACGATTCTCCTTGCCTTCCATGGCGCCGCCCGCCAGCTCGAACGCGGGCCCGTGGTGGGCGGACTCGGTCCACATCATCAGGCCGGTGAAGACGACCCAGATCGTCGCCATGGTGGCGAGGATCGCGTAGCCCTGCCGCAGCGAGCCGACCATGCGGCCGAAGGTGCGGGTCAGCGCGAACGGGATGACGAGGATCAGGAAGACCTCGAAGAGGTTGCTGAATCCGTTCGGGTTCTCGAAGGGGTGGGCCGAGTTGGCGTTGAAGTAGCCGCCGCCGTTGGTGCCCAGCTCCTTGATGGCTTCCTGGGAGGCGACCGCGCCGCCGTTCCACTGCTGCGTGCCGCCCGTGAACTGGCCGACGTCGTGGATGCCCGCGAAGTTCTGGATCGCGCCGCAGGCGACGAGGACCAGCGCGCCGAGCACCGCGATGGGCAGCAGGACGCGGACGACGCCGCGGACCAGGTCGGTCCAGAAGTTGCCCAGCTCACCGGTGCGGGACCGGGCGAAGCCGCGGACGAGCGCGACGGCCACGGCGATCCCGACGGCCGCCGAGACGAAGTTCTGCACGGCGAGGCCGCCGGTCTGCACGACGTGGCCCATGGCCTGTTCGCCGTAGTACGACTGCCAGTTGGTGTTGGCGACGAAGGACGCCGCCGTGTTGAACGCCTGGTCCGGGTCGATCGACCGGAAGCCGAGCGAGCCCGGCAGCGAGCCCTGGAGGCGTTGCAGCGCGTAGAGGAAGAGGACGCCGACGGCCGAGAAGGCGAGGACGCCGCGCAGGTAGGCGGGCCAGCGCATCGCGGTGTTCGGGTCGGCGCCGATGCCCCGGTAGATCCACTTCTCCACGCGCAGGTGCTTGTCGGAGGAGTAGACCCGGGCCATGTGGTCGCCGAGGGGACGGTAGGCCAGAGCCAGCGCCGCGCACAGGGCGAGGAACTGGAGCACTCCGGCGAGGACGGGGCTCATGTCAGCGCTCAGAACCTCTCCGGGTACAGGAGGGCGAGGACGAGATAACCCAGCAGGGCGACGGCCACGACGAGCCCGACGACGTGTTCGGCGGTCACAGCTTGGTCACCCCCTTGGCGACGAGGGCCACCAGCGCGAAGACCGCGATCGTGGTGGCGACGAAGGCCAGATCGGCCATCGTGAGCTCCCGGATGAGATGCGAAAGGGACAGGGACGGACGTGCGGCCCGCACACCGAGGCGTGCGAACCCTTCGAGGAAAACCCCGGTCACGACCGGTCCCGGTCCCTGTTGACGGCTCCCATACGGGGGCGTGTCCGCCTTTGACGCGTCTCTTACGGGCGGGGCTGGGGGGCGGGTGCGGTCCGGCCTCCGGCGGCCGGGGCCGTCACCCCGCGCGAAACGGCCCGCCCCCATGGGACGGGCCGCACGCGTGTGCCTGCTGCCGGGGCCGGGGCCGGCCGGCTCAGGCGCCGACGTACTGCGCGAGGTGCTCGCCGGTGAGGGTCTTGCGCTGGGCGACCAGCTCGGCCGGGGTGCCCTCGAAGACGACCTTGCCGCCGTCGTGGCCCGCGCCGGGACCGAGGTCGATGATCCAGTCGGCGTGCGCCATCACGGCCTGGTGGTGCTCGACGACGATCACCGACTTGCCGGCGTCGACGAGCCGGTCGAGCAGGCCGAGCAGCTGCTCGACGTCGGCGAGGTGCAGCCCGGCCGTCGGCTCGTCGAGGACGTACACGCCGCCCTTCTCCCCCATGTGCGTGGCCAGCTTCAGGCGCTGCCGCTCGCCGCCGGAGAGGGTGGTGAGCGGCTGGCCGAGGGTGAGGTAGCCGAGCCCGACGTCCTTGAGCCGTTCCAGGATCTTGTGCGCGGCCGGGGTGCGCGCGTCGCCCGCGCCGAAGAACTCCTCGGCCTCGGCCACCGACATGGCGAGCACCTCGCTGATGTCGCGGCCGCCGAGGCGGTACTCCAGCACCGAGGCGTCGAACCGCTTCCCGTCGCACTCCTCGCAGGTCGTCGCCACCCCCGCCATCATCGCCAGGTCGGTGTAGACGACGCCGACGCCCTTACAGGTGGGGCAGGCGCCCTCGGAGTTCGCACTGAACAGAGCGGGCTTCACACCGTTCGCCTTCGCGAACGCCTTGCGGACCGGTTCGAGCAGTCCTGTGTAGGTCGCCGGGTTGCTGCGCCGGGACCCGCGGATGCCCGTCTGGTCGACCGAGACGACACCCTCGCCGGCCGGGATCGACCCGTGCACCAGCGAGCTCTTGCCGGACCCGGCGACCCCGGTCACGACGGTCAGCACCCCGAGCGGAATGTCGACGTCGACGTCCTGGAGGTTGTGCGCCGAGGCGCCGCGGATCTCCAGCGCGCCGGTCGGCTCGCGCACCTCCTTCTTCAGCGAGGCCCGGTCGTCGAAGTGGCGCCCGGTGACGGTGTCGGCGGCCCGCAGCCCCTCGACGGTGCCCTCGAAGCAGACGCTGCCGCCGCCCGCTCCGGCTCCCGGGCCCAGGTCCACCACGTGGTCGGCGATCGCGATCATCTCGGGCTTGTGCTCGACGACGAGCACGGTGTTCCCCTTGTCCCGCAGCCGCAGCAGCAACTCGTTCATCCGCTGGATGTCGTGCGGGTGCAGGCCGGTGGTCGGCTCGTCGAAGACGTACGTGGTGTCGGTGAGGGACGATCCGAGGTGGCGGATCATCTTGACCCGCTGCGCCTCGCCGCCGGAGAGGGTGCCGGCCGGCCGGTCGAGCGAGAGGTAGCCGAGGCCGATCTCCACGAACGACTCCAGGGTCTGCCGCAGCGAGTCGAGCAGCGGCGCCACCGACGGCTCCGACAGCCCCCGCGCCCAGGCGGCCAGGTCCCGGATCTCCATCGCGCAGGCGTCCGCGATGGAGATCCGCCCGATCTTCGACGAGCGGGCGCCTTCGCTGAGCCGGGTGCCCGCGCACTCCGGGCAGACGCTGAAGGTGACGGCACGCTCCACGAACGCTCGGATGTGCGGCTGCAACGAGTCGACGTCCTTGGAGAGCATCGACTTCTGGAGCTTGGGGATCAGCCCCTCGTACGTGAGGTTGATGCCGTCGACCTTGATCTTCGTCGGCTCCTTGTACAGCAGGTCGTTCAGCTGCCGCTTGGTGAACCGGTTGATCGGTTTGTCCGGGTCGAAGAAGCCGCAGCCGCTGAAGATGCGCCCGTACCAGCCGTCCATGCTGTAGCCGGGGATGGTGAGCGCGCCCTCGTTGAGCGACTTGGAGTCGTCGTAGAGCGCGGTCAGGTCGATGTCGGTGACCGCGCCCCGGCCCTCGCAGCGGGGGCACATACCTCCGGTGATGCTGAAGCTGCGCCTCTCCTTCACGTCCTGGCCGCCGCGCTTGACGGTCACCGCGCCCGCGCCGCTGATCGAGGCGACGTTGAAGGAGAAGGCCTTGGGCGAGCCGATGTACGGCTTGCCGAGCCGGCTGAAGAGGATGCGCAGCATCGCGTTGGCGTCGGTCGCCGTGCCGACCGTGGAGCGCGGGTCGGAGCCGAGCCGCTGCTGGTCGACGGTGATCACGGTGGTCAGCCCGTCGAGCACGTCGACCTCGGGCCGGGCCAGCGTCGGCATGAAGCCCTGCACGAAGGCGCTGTACGTCTCGTTGATCAGCCGCTGCGACTCGGCGGCGATGGTGTGGAACACCAGGGAGCTCTTGCCCGACCCGGAGACCCCGGTGAAGACGGTGAGCCGCCGCTTGGGCAGCTCGACGCTCACGTCCTTGAGGTTGTTCTCGCGGGCGCCGTACACCCGGATCAGATCGTGGCTGTCGGCGATGTGCCGCTCCGCCGGTGTACCGGTCGTCCTGGCCTTGGTCATCATGTCTCCATACGTCGGGCACCCGGCTGCGAGCAGCAGTATCTCCGGCGGGACGGGCGTGCGGGGTCAGTTCAGCGCGGTGAAGCGGACCAGGTTGCCCGCGGGGTCGCGGAAGGCGCAGTCCCGCACGCCGTACGGCTGCTCGATCGGTTCCTGGACGACCTCGGCCCCGCCGGCCAGCACCCGCTCGAAGGTGGCGTCGAGGTCGGTGGTGCCGAGGGTGATCCGGGCGTAGGTGCCGTTGGCCATCATGCCGAGGACGGTGCGCCGCTCGTCCTCGCTCAGCCCGGGTTCCATGGCCGGCGGCTCCAGCACGACGGCCGTCTGCGGCTGCCCGGCCGGCCCGACGGTGAGCCAGCGCTTGCCGCCGTGGCCGACGTCGTCGCGCACCTCGAAGCCGAGGATGTCGCGGTAGAAGGCCAGGGAGGCCTCCGGGTCGTCGTGCGGGAGGAAGGTGAAGTGAATGGTGAGGTCCATGCCTTCACGCTAGGGCGGGGCGGGGCCGGACGGCTTCTCCGTTCCTGACCGGTCCGGGAGGAGGGGGCGGCCGGGTCGCTCCTGCCGGGTCACTCCCGCTGGGTCAGTCCCGCCACTCACTCCCGCCGGGTTACTTCTTCGGGTCGTGGCCCCAGTTCATCAGCGAGTACCGCCACGGGGTCTCCGTGACGTCGCCGGACGGCCGCTGCTTGAGGTGGCGGTGGACGTAGCCGACGACCTTGCGCATGTGGGCGACGTCGTCGTCGGTGAGTTCGCCCTTCTTCTTCTCCAGGAGGGTGACGATGCGGCGGCCGGACGCGTGGCCGACGCTCTCGCCGTCCCCGTCCGACTGGCCGACGCTCTTGGAGTCGTCCGTGGCCAGCCACTTCTTGAGGGCGGCGGGCGTCATGTTCACGACCTCGCCGAACTCGTCGACGGTCTCCTGCCGGTCCGCGTCGCTCCGCCCGCTCATGAGCCGCCGTTCTTCTTCTTGCGCAGGGACTCGGGCTTGTGCACGGCGTTGCGGCCGGACTTGTCGCTCTCGACCTCGTACTGCGGTTCGTCCTTCGAGGCGTCGACCGTGCGGCCCGCCACCTCGGCACGGCCCGTGATCTTCTTCTTCACGGTTCCGGGCACGGTCTGCCCGTGACTGCTCCAGGAGACCTTGTCACCCTTGCTGAGCTTCTTGCCCTTCGCCACGACCCGCACGCTCCTTCGCTTCCGACCCCCTGTTGGACGACGTCTCACTGTCCCGCCCTTCGGGCCGCGGCGCATTCCGACGATCCGTACGTCGCCACGGCTGCGGCGGCGAAGGAACGGACCAGCGGGTCGTTCTCCCCGCGCCGCCACGCGACCACCGCACGGCTGGGCTCCATGTCGGCCACCGGCACCACGGCCAGCCCGGACCCCGGAGCGTGGGTCAGGAGCGTCATGCCGACCGTCCCGTTCCAGAGCACGGCCTGCCGGCACTCCTGCACCGCGCGCACCACCGGCCCCTCCCGGCGCAGCCCGCCGCTCCAGTACGCCCGCCAGAGCGGATCGGTGCCTTCCGGGAAGACGAACCAGCGCCGCCCGGCCAGCTCCGCGAGGCGAACGGAGTCGCGGCCCGCCAACGGGTCGTCGGCGCGCAGCAGAGCCCCGACCCGGTCCGCGCGCACCTCCCGTACGACCAGGCCCGTCTCGTCGAAGGGCGCGCGGGTCAGCGCGACGTCGACGAGACCGGCGTGCAGTCCGCAGGTGGGATCGTCGAGGCCGGTCTCGCGGATGCGCACCTCGACGTGCGGATGCCGCGCCCGGTAGGCGTCGGCCACCCGGCGCACGTCGGCGTCCGTGCTGTCGCCCAGCAGGCCGGCCCTGAGGGATCCGGCACCGGCCGCGGCGGCGACCCGTCCGCGCAGCCGGCCGGCCCGGTCGAGCAGGCCGCGCGCCTCGTCGAGGAGCGCCTCCCCCGCAGCGGTGAGCGAGACGCCGGCGGGCGTCCGCTCGAACAGAACGGCGCCGAGGTCCGTCTCCAGCCGCCGGATCGCCCGGCTCAGCGGCGGCTGCGTCATGTGCAGCCGGGTGGCGGCCCGGCCGAAGTGCAGTTCCTCGGCGACGGCCACGAAGTAGCGCAGGGTCCGCAGCTCCATGCTGCGACGATACCCGTTCGGTATCGGCCTGCCGGGACGGGTCTTGGACACGGTGCCGGCCGAGGCCGTGCAATCGAGGCGAACCCCTCTCCCCCGAAGGAACCCCATGCACCTCGCCTACTGGGTCGTCGCCACCCTGCTCGCCCTCTTCTACTTCTACGGAGGCGCGCTGAAGCTGGCCCGCAGCCGGGATCAGCTGCGGCCGATGATGGCCTGGGTGGACGCCCTGCCGATGGCGGCCGTCAGGGCGATCGGCGCACTCGAAGTGCTCGGCGCCCTCGGCCTCCTCCTGCCTCCCCTGACCGGCACCGCCCCCTGGCTGGCCTGCGCGGCGGCGCTCGGCTTCACGCTCCTGCAATGCGGTGCGACCGCTGTCCACTTGCGCATGGGCGACCGCCAGGTCGCCCTGAACATCGCCCTTCTCGTGACCGCGGCCGTGTCCACCTGGCTGGCCGCCACCTGGTGGTGAGCGGCGACAGAAGAACCGTGCTCAGAGGCCCACATCACGGCTGCGCACATCGTCCAGGGACTCGCGGCGCACGAGGAGACGAGCGCCGCCGTCCCGAACCGCGACCACCGGCGGGCGGCCGACCAGGTTGTACCCGGACGCCATCGACAGGTGGTAGGCCCCCGCCACGGGAACGGCGAGCAGGTCACCCGCGCGGACGTCGTCCGGCAGCGGCACATCGGCCGCGACGACGTCCCCGGCCTCGCAGTGCCGGCCGACCACCGTGACCGGCGCGTGTGCCGCGCTGCCGCGCCGGCCGACCAGGCGGGGCGCGTACCGCACCCCGTACAGCGCGGGCCTCGGGTTGTCGCTCATGCCGCCGTCGACGGCGACGAACGTACGGCCTCCGGTGCGCTTCACGGACACCACGTGGTACAGCGCGATCCCGGCGGGCCCGGCGACGGCCCGGCCCGGCTCGATGACCAGACGCGGTACGGGGAGCCCGGCCGCGGCGCACGCACCGGTCAGTTCGGCGCGGACCTCGCGGGCCAGCCGGGGCACGTCCATGGCCGGCTCACCGGGCCGGTAGGCGACACCATGGCCACCGCCCAGGTCCAACTCCCGCAACGTGACGCCGTGTTGCTCGTGGAGCCGCGCCATCAGACCCACCAGCCGCCGCACGGCCGTCAGGTAGGGCTTGACGTCGGTTATCTGCGAGCCCAAGTGGCAGTGCAGGCCGGTCAGTTCGAGTTGCGGCTGGTCCAGGATGCGGGCGATGGCGTGCTGGGCGTAGCCGTCGGAGACGGACAGGCCGAACTTCTGGTCCTCGGTTCCGGTACGGATCTTCGCGTGGCCGCCCGCGCTGATGCCGGGCACCACGCGGACCATCACCCGCTGACGGCCACCGGTGCCGACCGCCGCGGCGATCCGGGCCGTCTCGGACGGGCTGTCGATGACGATCCGGCCGACGCCGTACCCCAGGGCCTTCCTCAGGTCGTCCGGCGTCTTGGCGTTGCCGTGCAGGACGATCCGCCCGGCCGGGAACCCGGCCGCGACCGCGAGTTCCAGTTCACCGGCCGAGCAGACGTCGAGCCCGAGCCCCTCCTCCTCGACCCAGCGGGCCACGGCCCGGCACAGGAACGCCTTGGCGGCATAGTGGACTTCGGCCTCCGGAAAGGCCTTCCGGTAGAGCCGGCACCGGCGGCGCACCTCGCCCTCGTCGAGGACGTACACCGGGGTGCCGTAGCGGCCCGCGATCTCGGCGAGCGCGACTCCGCCGACCTTCAGGTCACCCGGGCGGAGCTCGGCCGCGGAGGCGGGCCACACCGCCAACTCCTCGGTGACGTCGGGGGTGGCGGTGGTGGCAGCGGGTTCGTGAACGGTGGTCATGGTGACGTCGCCCCTTCTCAGCCGATCCAGTACGACAGGACGGAGACGAGCGCAGCAGCCCCGGTTACGTGCAGCGCACCGACCGCCCGCGGATCCCGGCCGCCGCGCCGCGCTGCCGGTGCGGGCGCACCGACCACGGTCACCGGCGCGGTCAGTTGCGGGTCCACCGTGACGGTGGTGACACCGAGGGGCCGGGTCATGGCCCGCAGAGCGGGCTCGGCGAGCCGGATCCACGGCTGCTCAGGGCCGAGGGTGGCGGCGAGCGCGCGCTCGGAGGTGAAGGCGGCGGCCGTGCGGCCGCCGAGGGGTGTGCGGAACAGGCGGGCGGTGTGCCAGAAAGGACCCGACCGGACCGGAACGTACAGGGGTCCGGCCGGGAACCGTTCGGAGGGTTCCGGGTCTTCACCGCTCAGAAGCTCTGCCATGGGGATGCCTCCTGGAGGAGCCGGGCCCGTGGGCACTGCCCGGACGACGCACCGCGCCGCCCGGCGAGCCCGGCCCGGGGTTCGGGATACCGGGCCCCGGCTGCGGACGGCCGACCGGGACCCACCGAGGACGCTAGACCCGCCCTCACCCGGTCGCGCCCGGCCCTGACGGGATGCTGACGGGGGAGGCGGTGATGCTGACGCGGGGGTGACGCGGGGGGGGCGCCGATGCGGGGGTGCCGCGGGCGGAGCTGTTGCGGGTGACGCGGGGGCGCCGATACGGCGGTGACGCGGGCGACGACAGGGGGCGGGGACGTCTACTCGTACCGGTACTTCAAAGACTCCGCCTCCGTCCGCTCGATGTCGGCGATCGTCAGCTCCGGCCGCCGCAGCTGGGCCAGCGTCACCTCGGCCGAGGTCGGCTGCGCGTCGGCGGGCAGCCACTGCTCCGGCTTCCACGCCCCGCTGCGCATCAGCGACTTGGGGCAGTGCGGGTAGACCTCCTCGATCCCCACCACGAGCGCGCTGGCCGGCGGCTTGCCCACCGCGGTCAGCTGGGACAGCAGCTCCGGGCGGGTGGAGACGCAGGCCCGGCCGTTCACGCGGAGCGTCGTCATGCGGCCCGGGACGATGAACAGCAGCCCGGCCCGCCCGGTGGCGATGACGTTCTGCAGGGTGTCCAGGCGCTTGTTGCCGGTGGCGTCCGGTATCGCCACGGTCCGGGAGTCCAGCACGGCGACGAACCCGGCGGGGCCGCCGCGCGGGGAGACGTCACAGTTGCCCTCGACGTCCGCGCTGGCGACGAGCACCAGCGAGGAACAGGCAATCAACTGCTGCGTCTGCTCCGTCAGTTCACTCATCTGCTTGCGCACGGCGGCGTCACCGGGCAGGGCGTAGGCCTGCCGCAGCTCCTCCTGATCGCGCACGGCGTCGACGGTCAGCGAGTCGAAGGCACTTCTGACAAGGGATGTGGTCATGGCAGCGACCCTAACGGGACGGTCCTGAGAGACACCCGGGCCCGCCCCGAACCGCCCCCGCCCCCTGCCGGGCAGAGGACGCAAGAACACGACCCGCGGCTGCGCGCGGCGGAGAACACCTGCCCCGGCGAGCCGCCGTCGCTGCGCAGGCGCGCGGCGAACTGCTGTTGACGCAGGGGACGGGGCTGCTGCGGGACGCCCGCTCGGTACGGATGCGGGCCTCGGACGGCCAGGCCGGGCGGACGGTGCGCAGTGACGTGCGGATCGACCGGACGGGAAACTGCGTCGGCACGTTCGACGGCGGGACCGGAAACCGGGGCGACATGATCGTGCTGGCGGCGGAGACCGACCAGGCCGAGGCGTACATACGGTTCAGCGACGCCTCCCTCGCCGAACTGCGTTCCCTGACCGCCCGGATGAGCCCGGAAGTGGCCGCGCGGATCCGGGAACGCACGCTGCTGGCCCAGGGCAAGTACGTGCGGATGCCCGCCGGACCGAAGGCCGCGGGGCCCTCGCGCGCCAGTGCGGGATCGGCCGTGAGCTGGGCTCGCAGACGGACGACGTGGCGGGGACCCGGGCGCTGCCCGCCGTACGGCGGGACGGCCACCGGCTGATCCCGCTCGTCCCCCCGGCCGGCGCGACGGAGGCGGGCGGCTCGACCACCTCGAAGACGCGGACGACTCAGGGGACCGTGTACGTCGAGGCCTCCGGGAAGCCGTACCTGCGGTCCTTGAATATGACTTCGGGCGGCATGAGCATCGACGTCGCGTTCTCCGAGTACGACGCCCCGCTCACGGTCCGTCGTCCGCCCTCCGCACAGATCACCGAACTACCGGCGCCCGACGGCTCACTCTTCGCGCTCTGACCGCCGCCGTCCGGCCCGGACCCGGGGCCCTGGTGACAGACGTGCACGAGACCTGGACGACGGTTCGGGCGCCGCTACATTTCGTGCGCCCGGTGGGCGCCGAAGACGACCAGCGCCCACAACAGGCAGCCGAAGGCGGCGGTGTGGAGCACGGCGCGGACGATGTTCCAGGCGACCCAGGTGCTCTCGAAGTCCGCGCGCAGGGCCGGGAGGTCCTTGACGCGGCCGGGGTCGCCCGCCTTGGCGAGTCGGTCGTTGAGCGGGACGTTGAGACCGCTGGTGACCATGAAGGCGAGCAGGTAGAGCACTGCCGCGGCGATCAGCCACGGCAGCGCGGCCCGTCCGTGGCCGCGCCAGGCCAGGACCACCGCGAGTCCGAGGAGGGGGATCGAGGCCATGAAGGGGACCATGAAGACCGGGTTGAGGATCGCTTTGTTGATGTTCTGCATCGCCTCGACGAAAGTACGGTCGGAGGAGCGTGCCAGGCCCGGCATGACGGAGTAGGCGAAGGCCGCGAAGAGGCCGGCCATCAGCCCGGTGGCCAGGGTGGTCAGTATCAGGGTGGCCTGCTGGAGACTTCTCACGGGTGTCGCCTCTCGTTCCGGATGCGCGGCGGCGGGCGCGGTCGGCGACGTCACGCGGGAGACGTGCCCGGGCCCGCTCCCAGCCTCGGGCCATTCCGGGCGCTGACCAACTCCCTTTCTGCGCACCATCGTTAAGCTGAGGGTTCACGAACGCGGCAGGTCCTCGCCGCGGAGGGGGCGGGGCATGGAGCGGCGCGACATCGAGATCTTCCTGACGGTCGCCGAAGAACTGCACTTCGGCCGCACCGCCGAACGGTTGCGCGTCTCCACCGCCCGGGTCAGTCAGTCCATCAGGCAACTGGAGCGCCGCCTGGGCGTGTCGCTGTTCGAGCGGACCAGTCGCAGGGTCGCCCTGACCCCGGTCGGACAGCGCCTGTACGAGGACGTCCGCCCCGGGTACGACCGGATCGTGGCGGGCGTACGTCGCGCCGAGACCGCCGGCCGCACCGTGGGCGGCGTCCTGCGCGCGGGGTTCGTCGGAGCGCCGGGCGGCCCGTTCATCCTGGCGGTGGCGCAGTTGCTGCGCGGCCGGCACCCCGAGGTCGAGGTCCGTATCCGCGAGGTGCAGTTCAGCGAGGCCCACACGCCGTTGCGCAGCGGCGAGATCGACGTCCTGCTGTGCTCCCGGCCCGTCGAGGAACCGGACCTGACCGCGGGACCGGTCCTCATCCGCGAGCCGCACGCCCTCGCCGTCTCGGCCCGCCATCCCTTCGCCCGCCGTCCGTCCGTCCGCCTCGACGACCTCGCCCGCGACACCGTGCTGCGCTCGCCCCGCTCGGTCCCCGCCTACTGGGACGAGCACCATGTACCGGCACGGACCCCCGCCGGCCGTCCGGTCGAACGCGGCGGAAGCGCCGAGACGATCCAGGAGCTGATCGCCCTCGTCGGTGCGGGCCGGGGCGTCTATCCCGTACCGGCCCACGCCGCCGCCTACTACGCACGCCCGGACGTGGCCTACGTCCCGGTCAGTGACGCGCCGCCCTACGAATGGGGCTTCGTCTGGCGTCCCGCGACGGAAACCGCCCGGCTCCGGGCCTTCCACCAGGCCGCACGCGCCTACGCCGACCGCGGAGCCGACGGCGGCTGGGGGATGACCTGACACCGCCGGGCCGCGCTCCTTGCCTGCGGCGCACCGCACCCTAGGTCAGCACCAACCACCGCTTACCGTCCAGGAGTTCACGCGCCGCATCGAGGTGACCGGCGTGGCAGGCCGTCTCGGTGATCACATGCAGCAGGACGTCCCGCAGGGTGTGCAGGTGCGGCTCGCCGAACAGGTGGTGGGGCCACCAGGCAAGGGGAGCGTCCGCAGGGGTGGCGCCGATGACGGCGTCCGCGTGGTCGCACTCCGTGCGGTACCGGTCGAGGACCTCGGCAACGGGGACCTCCGTCCCCACCTGCCATGCGTCACCGCCCTCCCCCAGGGACTCCACGACACCGTCATCGCCGTCGACGACCGCGCGGAACCAGAACCGCTCGACGTCCAGGGCGAGATGCTGGACGAGGCCGAGGCAGTTCCACCCCGAGGGCAGAACAGGCTGACGTAGGGCATCGGCGTCGAGGCCGTCGAGAATGCCGAGGACATGGCGGCGCTGGCCGTGCAGGAAGGACAGCAGGGCCTGGATCTCGGCGTCCGGGGCGACGGTCATTGAGCGATCTCCCAGACATGCCCGCCGGGATCGCGGAAGCTGGCGGTCCGGATCCCCCAGGGCCGGTCCACGGGGCCGTTGAGCAGCGTGACGCCGCGCGCCACCAGTTCTTTGCACATCGCGTCCACGTCCTCCACGGGCAGAGTGAACTGGAGCCGGGCGCCCGCGTCGGGCGGGGCGACGCGCCCGGGTGC
This sequence comes from Streptomyces sp. NPDC049813, assembly GCF_044465085.1. Lineage (NCBI taxonomy): Bacteria > Bacillati > Actinomycetota > Actinomycetes > Kitasatosporales > Streptomycetaceae > Streptomyces > Streptomyces sp. NPDC049813. The sequence continues at coordinate 514,247 of NZ_JBITLI010000003.1, forward strand.
GATGAGCTCCGGCGCCGCCGTGACGTCGAGCAGATTGATGAGGGTGTCGCCGAACTCGAAGACAGCCGAGTTGTCGTTCTCGAAGGCCACCGGCAACCCGAAGACCTCCCGGTAGAAGCGTTTCGTGGCGTCGAGATCCTCGGTGAAGAGGGTTATCGCGCTGATGCCCTTGGGCCATGAGGAGGTGCTAGCCGTCTCTGTCACATCGGAAGGATGTCCGAGAGCCGACGCCACGTACAGAGGCGGGAGCGACCGGCGGCAAGGATGACGCGGCCGGGGCCTCGGCCGCAGTCAAGAGGGCACGTACGTCGGCGTAGCCGTCGGGCTGGTTCGAGCAGGGGGCGTCGAAGACGCGGGTGGCCGGGGAGCCGGCGGTCCAGGGGGCCCAGCCCGGCTCGCCTGTACGGACGAAGGCGACGGCCGCGCCGTGGACCTCGGCGGCAAGCGCCGGCGGCGGCGCGGCCCCGGCGACGGCGGCGACCCCTGCACTGTCCAGGCAGTCGAAGTGGAACGGGACGTCGAGGCAGTGGGCGGCCAGGCCGAGCACGGGCGAGCGCCAGGCGAAGCGGTACAACCAGGTGGGTGCGGTGCCGCGCGCCTGCGCGACGCGCGCGACGGCGGTGCGGAACAGGTGGTCCGTGACGTACTGGCCGACGAGGTCTGCCGTGCTCAGCCCGGAGTGACCGGCGACGTAGGCGGCGGCGACGCTCGCGTCCACGCCGAGCCCGGTGAGGACCGGGACCGGCGCCGCGGCGTCGAGGCGGTCGCGCACGGGGTGCAGCACCATGTTGAACTCGTGGTCGGTGGCCCCGAGGACGAGTTCCTTGCCGGCGCCCACGCCCCGGGCAATCGCGTCCAGCGGGGCTTCCGGCACGAGGTCGCCGTCGATCACGGGGGCGAACGGGAGGCTGTGCGAAAGGAGGCCGGCGAGCGCGGCCAGGGCGTCGTCCGGGCCCGGATCCGCTCCGCCGGCCCCGGCCAGGGGGGCCACCTGATGCTGCAGCTGGAGGACCCGTTCCTCGCTGAGCCAGGACAGACCGGCGCGGGTCGGTGGCACACCGCCCCGTTCGGCCAGCGCCCGGCCCACGCGTTCCGCCTCCGCCATCGGCACCTGCGGAACCGGGCCGGACAAGCAGTGCACGCGGTGGAAGAGGTGCTGCGCGGCCGGCATGCCCAGCAGCGTCAGGACGGCGGCACCGCCTGCCGACTGACCGGCGACCGTGACCCTGCCGGGGTCGCCGCCGAACCGCCCGATGTTCTGTTGCACCCATTCCAGCGCCGTCAGCCAGTCACGGACGGCACGGTTGTGCGGGGCGTCGGAGATCCAGCCGAAGCCGTCGAAGCCGAGGCGGTAGCCGATCGAGACGACGACCACGCCGTCGCGGTTGAAGGCCGCGCCGTCGTACCAGGGGCTTGCCTGGCTCCCGGCCAGGAACCCTCCCCCGTGGATCCACACCATCACCGGCAGGCCGGCGTCCGGTGCGAGGTCGGGCGTGAAGACGTTGAGATTGAGCGTCGCCTCCCCCGGAATGCTCGGCTCGGGGATGAAGGTGACCTCGGCCAGTGCGCGGCGCTGCGCGGTCGGTCCGTGGGCGGTCGCGTCCAGCGGCTCGGACCACGGTACGGGCGGCACGGGGGCGGCGAAGCGCAGCTCGCCCACCGGGGCCTGTGCGTAGGGGATGCCGAGGAACCGCACGCCGGTGTCCCGGCGCTCACCACGGACCGGACCGTGGGTGGTGCGGACGGTGGGCCGGTCGGCGGGGCGGGTGGTCATGTCATCGCTCCTGATGTGTCGGAAGGGGCTGCCGTCGCGGGTGGCAGGCCGGGGGTGTGCGGCTCACGGGCGCGGTGCGGCCCGCTCGACGTAGTGCTTCAGCGCGCGCAGCTCCTTCCTGGCGTCGGCCGGTGCGCCGTAGGTGCGGTCCGCGGTGACGGGCGCGACGGCGATGTGGCCGCCGAGCAGGGCGGTGGAGTCGGCCGGCCGGACCGTCTCCGTGCAGGGGTCGCCGGGCCTGTTCGCGCAGATGCCGAAGGTGATGTCGAAGGTCTTGTCGCTGCCGGGGCGCGCGGCGTAGTCGTGCCGGACGACCTTGCCGTGGCCGATACCGGTCCAGCGCGGGACCTTGGCCGGACGGCCCGCGCTGACGTCGGGGTAGTCGACCTTGACGGCGAACTCGGCGGTGAACAAGGACCGTTCGCGCATCCCGGCGAGGAGGCGGGTGCCGAACTCCGCGTTGGCCCGGTAGTTGACGCGCGGGAAGTACGTCAGGGTGCGGTCGGCGGAGGACGAGAAGGCGACGGCGGGGACACCGTCCTCGATCGCGGCGACGGCGGCGCCCACCGTGCCGGAGTCGTTGACCTGGGCGCTGACGTTGGGCCCGGAGTTGATGCCGGTCACCACCAGGTCGGGCCGGCCGGACCAGCCGACCTTCGCGGCCAGGCCCGTACGGAGGGCGAACTTGACGGTGTCGGCGGGCGTGGCGCTCGCCGTGCCGGCTCCGCACGCGTCGCCGGAGAGGCAGACCCCGTACACGGGGGAACCGGACGGTGTGCCCGCGCAGTCGCCCTCGTAGCCTGCGGGCATCCGGACGCGGTGCGCCAGGGTGAGCGCGCCGCCGTTGGAGACGGCCGTGCCCTTCCCGGACTGCACCTGCCACGGTGCCATCACGACGACGTCGGCGCCCGCCGCGCACAGCGCCTTGCGCATCTCGTACAGGCCCAGCCCGTCGGAGTGGGACGCCTCGGCGGCCCGCATGGAGTCGTCGTTGGTCAGCAGGACCCGCAGCCCCGCCAGCGGCTTGGTGGGGTGCGAGGGGTGGGTGGTGGTGCGTTCGGTATCCGCGGGCAGAGCGTGGGCGGCCGTGGTGAGGCCGGCGATCACGGCTCCGACGGCGGTGGTGGCGACCAGGAAGCGGGTGGCGGTGGGCATGGTGGGGTCTCCTGTGTGAGTACGTCGGGGGGCGGCCGAGCCGGGTCGCCGACACTTTCTCGGGGCCGATGGGACTTTCTCGGGGCCGGTGGGGCCGGTGGGGCCGGTGGGGCCGATGGGGCCGATGGGGCCCCAGGCGGTGCTGCCGGGCGCGGTCAGGGCCGGAGGGTCAGCGGACGCCGCGGACCCGGAGCACCCCCAGCGCACCCACGAGCGAGACGACCGCGGCCACGGGGAACAGGGCCTCGTAGCCGCCGGCGGTGACGATCCAGCCGGCGACGGTCGGGGCGAGGATCTGCGGTCCGGCGTTGGCGATGTTGATGACGCCCATGTCCTTGCCCACGTCGGCCGCGCGGGGCAGGACCTTGGTGATCAGGGCCATGTCGACGGCCATGTAGGTGCCGAACGCCATGCCGCCCACGATGTTGTACGCGAGCATGCCGCTCTGGGTGGGCCACAGCATCGGGATCGACAGCGCCAGCGCGGCCACGACGCCGGAGGTGCACACGAACGGCTTCACCCTGCCGACGCGGTCGGCGAGGGGGCCGATGAGGACGGTGGCGGCGACCGTGCACAGCGCGTTGACGATCATCAGGAAGCCGACCGTCGGCAGCAGGTCCGCGGGCGCGACCTCGATGTAGTCGGCGAGCAGGTACAGGTTGTAGGTGAGGACGATGAAGTAGCCGAGCAGGACCCCGAGCCGGGAGACGAAGGCCCAGCCGAAGTCCGGGTGCCGGCGAGGGCTCACCCAGAAGCCGCCGAGGAACGCCCGCAGCGAGAACGGCTCACGTGGCAGCTCCCGCGCGTCACGGTCCGGGGAGACGGTGACGAAGAACAACGCGGCGACGACCACGACGGCCGCTATGAGGTAGTAGCCGTCCGCGCCGGCGAACCGTCCGCCGAAACCGCCGATGATGCCGTCGAGCCCGAACTTCGTGCCGGGCACCCCGCCGATGACCAGCGCGGCGGCGATCGTGCCGAGGGGAACTCCCACACCGACGAGCGCGGAGAAGGTCCCGTACCTGGAGGCGGGCACGCGGTCGGGCATCGCGGCGGTCAGGGCCGCCTGGTAGCCGTTCATGATGAACTGCACGACGCCCCAGCTCAGACCGAGCGTCGCGATGCTCGCCGCGTGGGCCTGGGCGACCAGGGCCACGGCTCCGAGCAGCGCGCACAGCAGGATCCACGGCGCCCGGCGGCCGAACCGGGACCGGGTGCGGTCGGACAACTGCCCGAACACCGGATTGCCGATCGTCGCGAGGACCGCCCCCGTGGTACTGGCCGTGGAGAGGGCGGAGGTGTCGTTCGTGCCGGTGATCTGCGCGACCTGGAGCGGCAGCAGGAAGCTGCCCACGCCGAGCCACAGCAGGTAGAGGGCGATGTTGGCAGCCGGCAGCGTGACGTAGAGCCGGGCGAGGCGCTGCGGAGCCGCCGGCACGGCGGTCCCGGTGACGGCACCCGCCGGAGTGGCTGCGGCCATTTTTTCAGGAAGTGAATGACTCATGCTGAGGGCCCCTTGGAGAGCGATGCCGAAGAAGCTGACGCGGTGGGGCGCGCGTTGGGAAGGAGAGTAGGTGACACGTGTCAGCATGAGAAGGGGGCGGGAGTCACGGGATGAATTCGTGACCTGCGTGGGGTCGCACCTGTGTTGAACCTTTGAAACCGCGGCGCCTGGGGGCGGGCAATCGCGGCTGCACCTTGAGGCGGGCTACCGCGCGACGCCCGTGCCGCCGGGCGGGCTTGGGGCGCCAGGCAGGCTCGGGGCGCCAGGCAGGCTTGAGGCGCCAGGCGGGCTTGGGGCGCCGGGCGGGCGTGGTGCGCCGGGCGGGCGTGGGGCGCCGGCCCGGCCGCCGGTTCAGGTGGTGGCCCGGACCACCAGACGCGTGGCGAGGAACGATCGGATCTCGGCGGGCGAGCCGGGGGCGCTGGCCCGGCCGCCGGTTCAGGTGGTGGCCCGGACCACCAGACGCGTGGCGAGGAACGATCGGATCTCGGCGGGCGAGCCGGGGGCTCCGATCAGCCGGTCCAGCATCGCCGCGATCTCGCGGGCGGGCGTGAAGTCCATGCGGACGGTGGTCAGTCGAGGACGCAGCAGCCTGCCGATGAGCACGTCGTCCGCGCCCACCACCGCCACGTCCCGCGGAACCCGCGCCCCCGCGTCGCGCAGCGCGCGGACCGCCAGGGACGCGTACTCGTCGTTGTACGCGAACAGCCCGTCGCAGCCCGCCTCGATGAACACCCCGGCCCACCGGGCGGCCGCCTCCTCGTCGAGAGCGAGTTCCTGCCGGACGACGGTGACCGACCCGTGCGCCCGAGCCGCCGCCCGAGCCGTCGCCCGAGCACCGTCGAACCTCGGCTCGGCGAACCCCTTCAGAGACGCGTCGGCGGGCACGAGCACGCCGATGGTCCTGCGCCCGGTGGCCACGAGATGCTCCACGGCCGTCCTGCCGACCTGTTCCTGGTCCGCCACCAGCGCGTGCGCGCCGGGCACCGGCGTCGGCCCGGCACCCACCACGACGCCCACCCCGGCCCGGTGCAGTACGGCGACGGCCTGTTCGTCCAGGGTGTCGTCCATCAGCGACAGCACCGCGTCGGGCCGCAACTCGGCCCACCGGCGAGCGGCCTCCGCGCCCCGGCGACCGGTCGGACCGTAGAGCACGGCCGTGTAGCCCAACTCCGATAGCGCCAAATGCAGTTCGCTGAAGTACTGCGCGAACAACGGCCCCGCGGCCACCGCCGGAGCGGTCAGCAGGACGATCCCGGTGCGCCCCGCGCGCAGGGCCCGGGCCACGGCGTGCGGGACGTACCCCAGCTGGCGGGCGGCTTCCCGCACCCGCTCCCTCGTCGCCTCGCTGACGCGTCCGCCCTGGGTGCCGTTCAGGACGTAGGAGACCGTCGCCCGCGACACTCCCGCGGCGCGCGCCACGTCTCCGCTGGTGGGCGGGGTGCCGGCGGCGCGGGGCGGAGGGCTCATGACCGCTCATGATCGCAGACGGGGCCGACCGGCATTTTCATAACGCATAGATAACGAAACCTACCGTTCAACAGGTAGGTGGAGCACGATGTCGGCGCGGCAGGAGCACCGCCCAGGACATCGGGCACCCACGCTCATGCAGTCATACAGCGGTGCGCCGGTACACAGGCGCGCCCATGCGGACGTACGGACGTACGGACGTATGGACGTACGGACGTACGGACGTACGGACGTACGGACCGCCGCGAACTGCCCCGAACTGCCGCGAACCGCCCACCGATCCGAACCCAGGAGGCACCGCCATGCCCGAACGTGAGACAACCGGGTCAGAGCCGACCGAGCTGTCCGAGCTGTCCGAAGACACCGCCGCCGCAGCGGACCGGGCGCGCGAAGCAGCCGTGGACGCGGCGCTCGGGAAGCTCGACCTGGACACCAAGACGCGGCTGCTCGCCGGTCAGGACATGTGGTCACTGCCGGAGGTCGCGCACATCGGACTGGGTTCGGTGGTGATGTCCGACGGCCCCATCGGCGTGCGCGGAGTCCGGTGGACCGCCGAGGACCCCTCCGTGGCCCTGCCCTCCCCGACCGCTCTGGCCGCCACCTGGGATCCGGGGCTGGCCCGCCGCGCGGGGGCCCTGCTCGCGCAGGAGGCGCGGCGCAAAGGCGTGCACGTGGTGCTCGCCCCGACGGTCAACCTCCACCGGTCGCCCCTGGGCGGCCGCCACTTCGAGGCCTACAGCGAGGACCCCTGCCTGACGGGTGAGATCGGCACCGGGTACGTGCGAGGCGTGCAGTCCGGCGGTGTCGGCACCACCGTCAAACACTTCGTCGCCAACGACGCCGAGACCGACCGCTTCACCGTCGACAACATCATCTCCGACCGCGCTCTGCGCGAGATCTATCTCGCCCCCTTCGAAGCGATCGTCACCAAGGCCCGCCCCTGGGGCATCATGACCGCCTACAACCGCGTCAACGGCGCCACCATGACCGAGCACCACCACCTCGTGAACGAGGTGCTGCGCGACGCGTGGGGCTTCGACGGCTGCAACGTCTCCGACTGGATGGCGGCCCGCTCCACGACCGGGGACATCCTGGGCGGCCTCGACGTGGCCATGCCCGGACCGGACACCGTCTACGGCCCCGCCCTCGCCGAGGCCGTCCGGGCGGGCGAGGTGGAGGAGGCCGTGGTCGACACGGCGGTGCGCAACGTCCTGCGCCTGGCCGCGCGCGTCGGCCTGCTGGAGGGCGCGCCACCGGTGGTGACGGACCCGGGCGCGCCGATCGACGGCGAAGCGCTGGCCCGGGAGATCGCCCGCCGCGGCTTCGTCCTCCTGCGCAACGAGACCGTCCGCGGCGCCGACCGCGCCCTGCCGCTGCACCCTGCGGTGCGCGGAGTCGCGCTGCTCGGCGCGGCCGCGCGGGACGCGCGGATCTCCGGCGGCGGTTCCGCCACCGTCTTCCCCGCGCACGTCGTCTCCCCGCTCGACGGGCTGACGGCCGCCCTGCCCGAGGGGGTCCTGCGTTACGCCGTCGGCGCCGACCCGAGCGACGAACTCCTGCCCGCCGGCCCGGGGTTCACGCTGCGGGCCGTGTGCCGCGACGCCGCCGGGAGGGTGCTCGGCGAAGGCAGCCTTCCCAACGGCCAGTTGCAGTGGATCGGCGACGACCTGCCCGAGGGCGTCACCCGGGACGCGTTGCACAGCATCGAGATCGTCGGGACCTTCCGGCCGCGGGAGAGCGGCGAGCACTCCTTCGGCACCCGCGGCATCGGCGGTCACCGGCTCACCGTCGACGGCCGGACGCTGTTCGACGGCGTCAAGCAGCTCGACCCGGACGCCGACCCTTTCGAGGCGTTCTTCGGCGCCCCGGTCGAGCGCGGCACGGTGGCGCTCACCGCGGGTGAGACGGTGGACGTCTCGCTGCTGCACACCCTGCCCGGGGGACCGGAGGCGCCGGTCTTCGGTGTGATGTTCTCCCTGATGCACCTGGGGCCCCGGAGCGACCCGGACGAGCTGATCGCCGAAGCGGTGGCAACGGCTCGGGACGCGGACACCGCGATCGTGGTCGTCTCCACCACCGAACGCGTGGAGTCGGAGGGCTTCGACCGGCAGGACCTGCGGCTGCCCGGCCGCCAGGACGACCTGGTCCGGGCGGTGGCCGCGGTGAACCCGCACACGATCGTGGTCGTCAACTCCGGTTCCCCCGTGGAACTGCCCTGGCGGCACGAGGTCGCGGCGGTCCTGCTGAGCTGGTTCCCCGGCCAGGAGGGCGGCGCCGCCCTCGCCGACGTACTCCTCGGCACCGAGGAACCCGGTGGACGGCTGCCCACCACCTGGGGCGACCTGGACCGGGCCCCGGTCACCGGGGTCACTCCCACCGACGGCGAACTGCACTACGAGGAGGGCGTCTTCGTCGGCTACAGTGCCTGGGAGCGGGCCGGACGGACACCGTCGTACCCCTTCGGTCACGGTCTCGGCTACACGGACTGGACGTACGAGACGATCGAGACCGACGGCACCTCGGCCACCGTCACCGTCCGCAACAGCGGCCCGCGGCCCGGCAGCGAGGTCGTCCAGGTCTACGTCTCCCCCGTCGCCGACAGCCACGACCGCCCCGCGCGATGGCTGGCGGGCTTCGCCCACGTGACAGCAGCGCTGGGCGAGACCGTGTCCGTCACCGTCGACCTGCCGGACCGCGCGTTCGAGATCTGGGACGACGACGGCTGGCTTCGCGTCACCGGCGACTACAAGATCAAGGCGGGCCGGTCGGTCACCGACCTCCGCCTGACAGCCCCGCTCACCATCGGCACCTGACGAGCGGCGGCCACGGCTCCGGAGCGACACCTGACGGCCGCTCCGGAGCCTTGCCGCGCCGCGGGTCCGGGCGAGTCAGGCGCCCTTCTCGGCAGGCTCGATGACATCGAGGTATTCAGTATGAAGGGTCGTAGGGAGCATGTGACCCGGGTGAAATCAGTGAAAGCTGCAGGTCAGGTCATTCTCTCGTTTCGTATTGGGGCCACCAAGCGTTGAGCGCGTCAGACGGCGTCACAGCGGGACTGCCAGTGAACCGACGCCCCACGCGGGCAACGCCTCGCTCAGGGAGCGGATGACGTACTCCCGGCTTGCTTCGATTCGGCTAGCGGAAGCACGTACTCACCGGCGAGACGCGCCCAGTGCAGCGGGAGAGGCCGAGCGAGCGGCGGGTAGTCGTCGTGGTAACGCAACTGGTGCGTGAGCGTCGCCCACTCCGCAGGCCGGTCGGGCGGATCACCCGCACGCCCCGAGTCCGTCAGCGCCTTCTCCGACAGACAGCCGAGCACGGTGATCTCCAGTTGCCCGGGGTTCCACGCGGTCTTCCCGGGCGCTGTCCGGCCCTGTGCCGTGGGCACCAGCTTCATGAGCCCCTTCGGCAGTTTCGCCACCGTGTGTGGCTTCGAGGCCGTGCTCGCGAAGACACGGCCCTCCGTATCCGGTGTCCCCCACACACCCTCGGCGAAGCCGACCCCGTCCCCGGTGTCGTGGGCGTACCACTCCGCCACTTCACCCCGGGCGTTGGCGTCCCGTACGAGCAGCACCCGCAAGTTGTGGCCGTAGAGCGTGTGCCGCTGGGCGGGTTCGACCCCGAAGCCGAGCATGTCGCGGTCCAGCGCGCCGTTGCGCAAGCCAGGCCAGCACTGACGCAGATTGGCGGCGTCCGCTAGCAGCAGCGTCGGGCGGTCGCGAAGCTGGAAGAGCAGTGCCCGGATCTGCCGCTCGGTCTCCCGCTGCCTGTCCTGCTCCACGCCTGGGCGGTCAGCGAACCGTGATGCTCCCGAAGCTGCCGAGCGATCAACGCGCTTCCCCGTGCCGGTCTTCTTCCTGCTGCTCGCCGCCGGTTCCCGTGCCTGCGAGAGCAGCAGCAACAGCTTCGCATACGGCACCCATTCGGCTCGTTCTGCGTCCCACCCCTCGATGACGCCCGGTCCGTCCGCGGGGCGCACCCGCACTGCCACGAGACGGTGGACGGGGCATCGCGTGGGCCCCTTCCTGGTGTGGCGTACGAGCCAGAGCGCCGCGTACTGCAGGTCGCCCGGAATGCCTGCTCCCACCCGATGGGCGGGCAGGATGATCGCACCCAGCTGCCGGAAAGCGTCCAGCCAGGTCCACCTGGCCCGGTGTTCCAGAGCACTGTCGGTGTCGTCGGGCGAGTTCAAGAACTGGGTCAGCCGTCCCTGCCGTGCCCAGGCGATGCGCAGCGCGTGCTTGGGGTCTGAGTCCGGGACGGCGGTGAAGCGCTCCTTGCCGGCGATCTCCATGATCACGACTCCGGCCCCGCCGAGAAGCGGGTACGCCCGGTCCGCCACGAGCCCGCAGCGCCCTTCGATGGCCTCGGCCAGCCGGACGGCCCTGAGGCGTCCGCGGGCTCGGGTGGTCGGCAGGGCGTCGGCCAAGGGTCCCGCGGGCCGGGCCCGAACGCGGATGTCGACCCCCTCGCACTGCCACTGCCAGGTCTCCCCGTCGGCCGACGGCACTTGCTGCCCGGTGGGAAGACCAATGAGCTTGGGCAGCTCGGCGAGCAGCGCCGCACGGGTTTCCGGGGACTGCCAGAAGACATCGATCTCCAGAGGCCGGCCGTTCAGCGCGCGTGTCAGTGCCGCCCGCCGTTGCAGAGCCAGCTGGGCGTCGCGAACACCTGGGACGCGTCCGGAGCCGGAACGGGGCAGTAGAGAGGGCGTGTTGCTCCGGGAGACGCGCGTGAGGTCGGGGACCCGGGTCAGCAGGGGGCGCAGCCCTTCCTCGACCCAGGCGTCCAGATCCGCCCGCTCCCGTGGCATCAGCCCGGGCCCGACCTCGTGCGGGCCGATCGACGGGTGGTAGACGATGCCAGCGGCCACGTCCCCGGAACCGATGATCCAGCGTTCGGGGTCGGAGAAGAGCGCTTCCGGACGGGGATAGTTCCGCACGATGTCCAGCTCGGGAAGGAGCGGTGCGGGGCTGTGCCGGCGCCAGGCCACTTCCTTCGACCGTCTGTCGTACCCCAGCGTGTTCACCATCAGCCGGTGGCTCCGATCCGGCCCTCCCGGCCACGGCAGTGGAACGTCCAGCAGGACGGTCGTCCCGCCGAGCTGGTGGGGCCGTACGTCCAGTCGGGTGGCCCACCGGCGTACCTGGGTGGACACGTGGACGCGGAATCGCTGGGCGAACGGCACGGTGTGGACGGTGATGGTGAGGCATGCAGAGTAGTACCAGGTCTGCCTTCGGCGCTCGTACCGCTGAGGCGGCCAGGAAATAAGTCGCGCGCCGTCACCCGAACTCTCGACGCGGAAGTGGAGTGTGGTGCCGCCCGTGCGAAACGTCCGGGCGGCCAGCCGGAAGGCGATCCACTCGGGAAGCAAGCTGTAGAGCCGCGCGACGGGTTCAGCGGTTCCGCCCGCCGAGAGCACGCTTTCGGTGAGATCGACCGATTCCGTCTCCCAGTGGGGCAGACGTACCGTCTCGGTCGGGTCTTCGGAGCGGAGCCTCTCCTCGAGATCGGCGCCCTCCGAGTCGTCGTCCTCCCGATGCGCGCTCGCCGCCCAAGCTCCTACCACTGGTGCCAGCACGTCCGGCGGGACGGCTTCCCGCGCGTAGAGCCACGGCAGACGGCCATCCGTCCCAGCGTTGCGGCCGGTCGCGATGACGCCTGGCGCCATCGCCTGGAGCAGGGAGTTGAGCCTGCGCACGGGGAGCCTGTGGGGGTGGACGGCGCTCTTGTCCGCCTCGGCATGCATCTGGGTGAGTTCGGCGTACAGGTCCTCGCCGAGCCGCAGCACCTTCATCTCCTCCCGCCAGGGCCCGTGAAGCGGGTCGGGTTCGTAGGCCGCGACGCGAATGTGGTGATACACGCGAATTACCTCCTGAGATAGTGTTTCGGCGCTTACGGGCGGGCGGGTACGGCGGCGAGCAGGCGGGTGAGCATGCTGCGCAGTGGCGCGTACAGGGCGCGGACGATGAATTGCTCCTCTGCAGTCGTCGTGCCGCCGTCGAAATACGGACCCAGGACGGCGAGGACGCTGTGCAGCAGACTGGATTCAGGGGTGTCCGGCCGCGCCGGCACGGCGCCGCGGTTGGGAGCGAAGGCGGCGTCGACGAAGACCACTCGGGCCGGTACCCCACCGCGTACCAGTCGCCCGATCACCTGCCACAACAGGACCAGCATGTCCCAGGTGACCTGTTCCCGTACATCGTCGTCGAGATGGCTCCACGCCATCGAACGGGCGAGTACCTGGTACCAGTACGAACGGGCGAGGCGGCGGAACTCCTCCGCTCCTTCCTCCACGGTGGGTTTCCCCTGTACCAGAGTGGCGAAGTCGCCGCCGGTGACGGCGCGGACGACCCAGTCATTGACGGCGTTGACAGCCAGGTGGAGGTCCTCTGGGTGCGGATGGGGCCGTGCCAGGAAGTAGACCGTGCCGATGGCCGCCTCATCGTCCTCGTTGAGGATGTTGTGGCCGCGTTCCAGCGCGAGCAGGGGCGCCACCAGGATGTCCGCCTCGAGGTCCTTCAGGTGCTCGACGTCGCCCCGGCGCAGTGATCGGGCGTGGTAGGCGGACGGTGCCTCGTCCTCCGCTGTGATCTCCTCGTCGTCCGATACCAGGCACAGCACCTTGTTGTGCCAGCGGACGTTGAGGTTGTGCAGTGTGTCGGCAACCACACGTGCCTCGGTGTAGCTGCCGACCAGCAGAAGGATCTGGTCGCGCCCTGGAGGAAGTGAGAGCAACTCCTGCTGGAGCGGACCGCCTTCAGTGACCTCGTACTCGTCTCCGCCCTCACCTAGATGGCGCGCGATGCGGCGCAACTTTTCCGGGCGGTCGTCCGGATGGGTTCCCGACATGCGCAGCTTCTCGTCGCCGTCGTCGATGAACTCGAAGCGCATGAAGCTCTCGTCGGCGATGCGCTCGGTCACTTCGGCCGGTGGTTCGATGACCACACCGACCGGGACGCAGACGTGGTAGCGGCTGGACGCGCCCGCCCAGCTGCTGCCCGACATGAGCAGCAAGTGGGCACCGGGCCTGCCGTCGACGGAGGTGAGATCGGGGATGGCGCGCAGCAGCTCACGTCCGACGCCACTGCACCGGAAGAAGGTCAGTTCGCCACTGCGGACTCCGCCCTCGTCCTCACCCGGGACCCGGAACTGGAAGCCGAGCACATTGCCCATCGGGGCTTCGGGCACCATCGGGCCGTAGTCGAGCGGCCGACGGTACATCGTGTTGAAGCCGAGGTTGAGGGCGGCCTCGACGCGAGGCCACATAGCGTTGATCATGGCGAGCCGTGGTTCAAGGGCGCTGAGCAACAATGTGAACTCGAAGCGCTCCGCGAGTTGCCTCCGCCATTCCTCGGGAGTCTGGGGCGGAGGCTTAAGCTTCTGGCGGCGTCCGCGTTTCTTCTCCTGCTCCTCCTCGCGCCGCCACTCGTCGTACGCCTCTTGGTACTTACGCTGCCGGGCAGCCATGTACGTCGGGTCGATGGCGAAGACCTCGTCCATGACCTCGGTGAGGCGGCGCCGGGTGTTCTCCGGGTTGCCAGTGTGGAGCAGTTCGTTGAGGAGGGCGGTCAGCCGGCTGAAGTCCTCTTCCGTCCTACGGTGACGGTCACCGAAAGGGTTGTCCCGGAACGCGTCGAGCAGTTTCCCGAGAGCCTCGCGGGGGGCGTGATGAGGGTGGTCCCGACTGCTGTCGCCGGGGAGTTCGTAGCGTTCGTCGAGAAGCCCCAGCTGGAGTGTCCAGGCGCTGAAGTAGCCCGTCCTCACCCACTTGCGCAGCTCGTACCCGGCGACGAGCATCGCGTACAGCCGGTCGGTGGCCGCGCCTGCGGTGTTGAGGGCGGCGGCGAAGGTCTCGACGTCTCGTTCGGATAGCTGGGTGCGTCCGCCGGCCGCGAGTTCCCGGATCTTGTGTCGGCTCAGCTGGTCGATGAGGCCCTTGTCCTCGTCGCTGGCGAGGACCACGGCGGGTGCGAAAGTCCGGTCGAGCTGCATCTGGACACGGTCGGCCTCGTCGATGATCACGAGGTCACTTCGGCGGCAGGCGAGTTCCAGGAAACGGATGCGCTCGCCGTTCTGAGGGCGGGGCGGCGAGGAGTCGATCAGCCCGGCCGGCGTGGCCACCCAGATCAGGGCGCCGACCAGGGTACGAGCTCCGTGGTGACGGGGACAGGCGGACCAGTACGGGCAACTCGTCACCCTCTTCTGCCACGCGGAGTGCGGTCCGTCGCTCGGGTCACGCCGCAGGGCCGACGGGGGCCGGAGCCGGGAACAGGGTGCCTCGCCGTAGGCGAGTGGTTCGGTCGTCGACGAAGCACCCTGCCGTCTGACGTTAAGCAGGCAGGACGTCCCGAGGTAGGCGAAGGCGGGGTCGTCGTGAGCGAGCAGTCGGTGCTCGCCCCGGCCCGCCAGCCGGCGGTGCAGCCGCTGGGCGTGCCGCTCGCGGCCCGAGGAGCCGAGTACGGGTGCGGAAGCGCCGTCGGTGTAGAGATCGTAGAGCCGGACGAGCTTCAGCACTTCCGCAACATCGGTGACGACGATGGTGGTGCGCTTGCCCAGCTTGGCGAGATGGACGGCGATGATGTCGCGCAGTGTGCTCTTGCCGGCGCCGACGATGCCGAGCAGGTGCTGGATGCCGTCGACCGTGAAGGCGAAGTCTTCGTCCTTCCTCGCCTTGCGGAAGGTTCCGTTCGCCTTGGTGGACAGGTCGAACGACCGTAGCCGCTCCAGCCACCGTGGTGCCCGGCCCTTGCCGGAGCGAGCGTGCTGGGCGTCCATCTCCGCCGCCGTGCGCTCCAGGTTCTCCCTGGTGAAGATCAGGGGCTTGCCGCCGCCGGCCGGTTCCAGGTCCATGTCGTGGGCGACGAGGGGAATGGGGGGCACGGGCGGCAGGTCGACGACGGCCAGGGTGCGACTGACGGGGAAGGTGTGCAGACCCTGACCCGCGACCGGCAGCCGCTTGCCCGCCAGCGGCGGTGCGGCACACAGCAGTTGTTCGTAGACGGAGAAGCGGTCGCCGGCGACGGAGAGGTCACGGCGGGCAGCAGGTGTCTCGGCGTCCGGTACATCGTAGGCGCGCACCCTGGCGTCGTACCTCTGGTAGGTGTCCAGCGCCTCGAGCCAGGTACGGCTCCGGCGCAGCGTCCACAGCGAGTACCTGGCGATACGCAGGGTCTTCGCCGCATCGGATGGCAGCGGTGCTCGGTGCGCCTCGGCGAACCCGTACCCGCTGAACAGCACCCAGGCGCTGCCCGCGGGGCTTCCCGGCATCATCTTCTGCTGGAGATACAGGCCGAGTTCGACCTGACAGAGGGCTTCCAGCGCAGGCTGGGGCACGGAGGACCCCAGAAATGCTTTGAGCGCGTTGAACACGTCGGTCAAGGGCGGGGTGATACTACGCATCGTCCTTCTCCTCTCGGCGGGCCTGTCCCAGGTCGGGCACGAGGTCCGTGGGGGTGGTGAGCACCAGCCGGCCCTGCAGGAGCGCGGGAAGGGCGTCGGTGAATGCCTGCCGGTAGCTGTCCCGTCCGGCGAGCGCGTCGGAAACCACGACGAGGGTGAGGTCCGCGAGGGGTGTGTGGTCGGTGAGATGAGCTGCGAGGAGCGCCGGCTGCTCGCGGTCATACACCTGGATGTCCACGATGCGAGGGCCGGCGTCCCGGATCCGGTAGGCGGGCAGAAGACCGGGCAGGGTCTCGTACGCGACGCCGGAGCGCTCCAGTGCCTCCCGGGCGGCTTCGTCGGTGCGGTGCGGCAGGACGAGGTACCACCGCAGCGAGCGTTGCAGGATCCACGCCTGGTCCGGCTCACGAATGCGCCGCGGAGGGGCGTCACGCGGGCAGTCCTCCCCCTCGCACCAGACTTCGGCGCCGGAGCCGGACGGTCCGGGTACGGGCACGGCACTGTCCCCGGGCAGCGCCGGGAGCCTGCACGAGGGGCAGTACAGGAAGTCTCCGTCGACGAGCAGGAACTCGGGCAACGGACCGTAGAGGCTCTTGACACGGCTCCAGACCGCCCGGTTCCAACCCGGCGCGAAGCGGTCCTGCTGGTGGACGACCGGGTGACGCGCCAGGAACGCCCGGCATTGCCGGTAACGCTCCTCCGATCCACTCCGCGCGTGCAGGTCCCCGAGGAGCGCACGGGCGTGTCCCGCCACGCCTTCGTCCGGCCCATGCGAGGCCACCTCGAGACACGACCGGGTCGGCATCCGGCCGACCCGGTGCACCAGCCTGGTGCCCGGCGCGACCAGGGCGGAGGGGACCGCGAGGAGTGGGTCGTCGGACGGCCTGGTCCGGCACCACTCCCACAGCTCCGGAAGACTCCTCGGCGGCGCCTCTCCCGCATCGAGGCAGCGCATCACCGTGTGATCCAGCGCCCGCTGGGCGAGACCGGGATAGGGCAGGGCGAAGGAGCGGAGCCCTTGGACCTCGGATAGAGCCGCCACCATGCGGGCGAGTTCGCCGAAAAGGTCGCTGCCCACGCCCTCGGGCGCCTCATTGGCGGCCAGCCGATCGGCCCGGCCGGCCGGGTGCGCCCTCATGCCGCGGTCTCGCTGACGGAGGACGCCGTGCACCAGCGGGCCACTTCGCATCGCTCGCAGGAACGGCCGGGCCGGGCCGCGTACTGGTCGTCCCCGTGCCAGTCGGCCACCATCGCCCGTAGTACCTTCTCGGCGATGACCCGATTGGCCGGGGCGAAGGGATCGATGATCTCCAGGTCGGCGCCGCCGGGGCGCAGCACCTCCAGCTCGACCCGCGCGCGGAACGGATCACCGCCCAGGTCACCGCGGGCGATGAGCACGACGGCCAGGGCCAACTGCGGATAACGCTCCAACAGGGGGCGGTCGGACCGCCAATCGGTGACGGAGGTCTTGGTCTCGCGCCACACCCACGACCCGGCATCTCGATAAAGCAGGTCGGGCGCGGCCAGGACCACCACGTCGGCGGCTGTGTCATGCCGCACCACCCGGGGCTCGGTCCGCACATCCGTACCGTCCCCGACGTACCGCAGCGGGCAGACCGCAGCGTGCCGTCGCAACAGCAGGGTGCCGAGTGCGCGTTCGTGTGGGGGCAACTCGAATCCTGCCGGTACCCACTCCTCGGGGACCTCGACCGTGCAGGGCCGAGGCGATCCGTGGGCGTGCCGTTCGGCGAGGTAGGCGTGCAGCGCCCGGCCGCGCTCGGCCGACGCCTCGCGTTCGACGGAATCCGCCGTGGGCAGGTGCAGTCGACGCATGTGGTCACGCGCCGGGCAGGCTCGGTAAGCCCGCCCGTTGGTGACAGACCAGGTGCGGCGGGGCCGGTCATGGGCCTCGGTGCCCAACAGTCCGGGCGCTCTGCGCAGGGCTGGGCACACCGACAGGTAGGGGCATCCGGCACAGGCGGATCCCGGGCGGTACTCTCGCCCGTCCAATACGCCGGCCAGGGCGGCGGGGCCGTGTGCTCGGTACCGGGCGCGCGCCTCGTCCCGGCTGCCTGCGAAGAGTTCCCGCGTACCACCGTCGAAGAGCGCGAACTCCACGATCCGTACGTGCTCCGGCGGGGGCCCGGGGGTTCCCTCGGCGAGCACCAGGGTGACGGCCGCGGTGAACCCCTCGGGCGGCAGGTCCCGCAGGCGGTGCACGGGCAGACGAAGTTCGCGGTAGGCACCGTCCGCGGAGGACAGGCAGCGGCCCCACACGGTGAGGCGGTACTCCTGGGCGTCGCGCGGGTCGGGACCGGACGGCCGGTAGCGATACGTCCACGGCTCGGACACCTCGTGCAGGGGGCGTTGCGGGTCGAGGGGGAAAGCCGCCTCGTACATCTTCACCCCGTGCTCCGACCAGGTCCGCAGACCGTCGTGCAGAGGCCCGGTACGTGTCCGGGGCGGGCGGTCGTCGGACCCCGAACGGTTGTCGCAGGCAGCCATGAAGGGACCCAGGGTGAAGTGCTCCAGCCGCTCGCGGCGGCGCGGTACGGGGTCGGTCGTGTGGTAACCGCGGGTCTTGAGAGCGTCAGCGGCGGGGCATCGGAACTCGCCCCCCTTGAACATTCCAGCGGATACCGTGATGACTTCGGATGTGCGGGTCACCCCGTCGGGGGGCAGCCATGGCTGTGACATTTCACGCTCCATTTCCGTACGGGGAAAGGTAGATGGCCGTGAGGGAGATCGAGGAAATCGGCGATGTGGAGAGGCGCTACGAAGTGCTGGACATGGTCGGCGACGGCGGCCAAGGCGATCTTTTCCTCGGGCGTGACCGCAAGAGCGGGCAGAAGGTGGCATTGAAGCTTCAGAAAGCCCGGGACCTCGGTCCCCAGAGCGATTTCCACTGGGCCGGCGATGAACTCCTCAAAGAGGGATCACGCATGATGATGCTGACGGGAATCCAGACAATTCCCGAAGTCATCGCCACGGGTACACACCGGCGACGCCGGTGCCTGATCATGGAATTTGTCGAAGGGCACCAACTGCAGAAGGTCCTGTCGGCGGCCCTGCCCGTCAAGGATCCTGGGACCGTTGCGGCCGTCATCGGCCAACTGTGCGAAATTCTGGCAGAAGTCCACGACCGAAATCTGGTGCACTGCGATCTCAAGCCCGAGAACGTCATCGTGCAGCCGGACGGCCGTCTCCGGCTCATTGACATGGGCCACGCGGTTCTGGCGGATCAGGAGACGAAATACGCACGCGGCACGCGCGGCTGGGCCTCCCCCGAGCAGTCCGACGCGTGCCCATCAGGTTTGACAAGGCAAACGGATATCTTCGCACTCGGCTGTATCCTGCTGGAGATGACCGTGATGCGGTTGCCCTACGGTGGACAGGACGAGCGGGCTGAAGAGGGAACCCCGGCCCTGCCTGTCGACAAACTCGCCGACCTGCCCCCGGAGTTCGCCTCCCTGGCGTTGTGGATGGTCCGGTGGGAGGCGGCGGAGCGCCCGACGGATGTCCGTGAGGTGTTCGACCGGCTCCGGCCGTATCTTCCCCAGCTCGGCTCGCGACGGCCACCGAAACGCCTGCGTCCGGACCCGACCGAGTACTACCGCACGCATCCGCCACAGCTCTGACGGTAAGCCGATGGCCACCGACCGGGCGGGTCACCTCAGCCCTTCCAGCCGCTCCCGGACCTCCCGCACCCCCTCACCGTCCATCAACTCACGCAGCACGATGACTCTCTCCAGCTCCCGCACCGCCGCGTCGGTGGCGCCGGCGGACACCAGAACATCAGCGAAGAGTATCCGTGCCTTGTCCTCGTTGGGCCAGTTCTCCTGTTCGCAGTAAATGTCGGAGGCCTGCCGGTACAGGGCGATGGCCTCGTCCCGTTCGGAACGGGCCAGGTGAACCTTGGCCAGGGTGAACAGCACATCGGCCAGGCCGCTGCGCTCCGTCGTGCGCTCCACCACGCCCAAGGCGTCGGCGCACCGACGGAGCGCCTGCTCGGGCTCCCCCCGGTCGAGGTCGATCGCCCCGAGGACATTCAGAACAGCCGCCTCCCCGACCCGGTCCGACACCTCCCGGCACAACTCCAGTGCTCGACCGAGCGCCTCCTCCGCTCCCGTCCGGTCGCCCTGCTTGCGCAGGGTGAGTCCGAGCCGGTGCAGCGTACGGCCCAGACTCAGCCGGCCTTCCGCGCTGCGGTCCTCCTCGCTGAACCGGACGGCCCTGCGAAGGGCGCCCACAGCTAAGTGATACTCACCGAGCCGCCAGTGGGTCCCTGCCAGCGACCGGTAGACCATGGCTCGATCGACCGGGTCGGCGACGGTATCCGCCGCCTCGGCGGCGTACAGAAGGTTCTGTCGCGCATCATCGAGCAGGCGACGGCGCCACTGGTAGATGACCAGGGCCATTGGAAGCAGCCACACGTACCGGTCGATATGTCGATTGATCGCTAAGCGAATGCCTCGCTGAACGGCAGGGTATTCCTCGTCCAGAAACGCCATCGCCTCCGTGATGTCCGCGGGGTCGGTGACCCTGACCGCTCCGGGCTCGCCCGTGGGCAGGGTGCGTTCGCGGTCGAGCACGCGGTCGCAGGCTCGGACGTTGTGCAACTGGTGTTCCAGCACCTGCCATACAGTCGCCCGCTCCATCTCCGCGTTCTCTCCGTCTGGCACCGGCCGCACGTGCCGAAGGGCGAAGGCACGCACGAGGTCGTGCAGCCCATAGCGGTCGCCGTGATGTTCCACGAGGTTCGCCGCCACGAGGTCCACCAGGGCCCGGTCGGTACGCGTCCCTTCGCCCACTACCCGTTCCAGATCCATCACCGCCTCCCAGGAAGCGCTGGGCCCAGGGTGGACGGCGAGCTGCCACAGCAGCAGTCGGGCTTCCTCATTCAACACGCGCACGGAGCAGTTGAGCGCGGCGCGGACCGACAGTTCGTGCTCGGGCAGGTCCAGAGTGTCCAGCTTCGCCCGCTCCAACTCCGCCTCCATCTCCCGCACCAGGGCAGGGAGGGTGTGCAACGGACGCGCTCCGACCTCCAGAAGCCGGGCCACCACCACGAGGGCCAACGGCAGCCGACCGCAGAGGTGGACCAGCTTGCTGAAGGGCACGGCGCGCTTGGCCCGGTCCTCGGCCGACACCTTCTCCGTGAGTACCTCCAAGGCGTCCGCTTCTTGCAGCGGCTCCATCTTGCGGAACAGCACCTTTCTCTCGGACTGCAGCTTCAAGAGGTCGTTACGACTGGTGACGATCACGGCGCAGGTCCCGTCTCCGGGAAGCAGCGGCAGCACCTGCTGGGCGCTGAGCGCGTCGTCGAGGACGATGAGCACCGTTCGGTGGGCCAGCGCCGACCGCAGCGCGTTGCTCTTGCTCTCCGTTCCGGTCACCGTGGTGTAGGGCGGCAGCTCGGCCAGAAAGCCGTCCAGGACCTCGTCCGGTTCGGCGGGCCGCACGTCTCCATCGGCGAATCCGTTCAGTTCACGGTGCAGCACCCCGTCGGGAAACCGCTCCCGCAGCCGACCGGCGAGATTCTCGGCCACCGTGGTCTTCCCGACGCCCGCCATGCCGCTGATCAGGACCAGCGCCAGATTGCCGGCGTCCTGTTCCTCGCACACGGCCTCGAAGAGGTCACCGATCAGCTCGTCCTGCCCGATCGGCTTGCGCCTGCCGCCGGGCAACTGGTCGGGAACGGGGGGCAGGAGCACCCCGCCCGGCCGACGGCCCTCTCCTCTGACCTGGTCAATGGCGCTCTGTACATCGATATCCGGTTTTCCGTTGCGCTTCTCCCACTTCTTGATGAGCCGCTCACGTTGGGACTCCTGCAGGTCTGCGTGGGCGAGCAGGTAGAACCGGAAGATCTTGGGCAAGTCCGGTGCGCGCTCGAACCATTTCTCCGTCTCCTCGCGCAGCCATTTGACCTCCCAGGACTTGTGAGCTGCGTCCAGCCGCGCGTACACGGCGGCCATCAACTCGGCCCGTAACTCCTCCCGACGCAAGTGGAAGCCGGTCTCGGACAGTCCGTGCAGCGGTTCGTCCTCGCCGTCCCACTCGTCCAAGGCCGCGCCGAGCAGCTCGAACTGCGCTTTGCAGTTCAGTCCCTCAGCCTGCTTCACCTTCTCGCGAAAACGGAGCAGATCGACGTCTCCCGCCGGCACGCGGAGCGTGCAGTAACCCGACTTGCCGCTATGGGGCACGGACTCCCGGCCCAGCCGCTTCCGCAGGTCGGCGACGACGCGGTCCACCAGATCGCCGACGTCTTCGACGCCCTCCCACAGGACTTCGGCGATGTCCTTCCTCTTACATCGACAGTCTGGCGAGGTCACCAGGAGCGCGAACAGGGCCGCCACTTTCGACCCTTCGACCACCCTCCTGCCGCCGTCCCCTTCGGCTCGCACCGGGCCCAGCACGTACCCCTCCATCGCCCTCCCCCTCACCGCGCCGCAGTCAGTGATCCGGCCCCTCTTCGGCGCTCCTTCATCTGTGCGCCGCGCCGCGCCGCTTCACACGCGCTTGCTTCTTCACGCCCCCAAGGACTCAGTTATCCCTCAGTTTTCGCCCTGCGGCACCACTTCACCGCCCGGCACGATGGCACCAGCCGCTCGCAGAAGCACGAAACGGCGGCTTGACCATCCATCGACTCATCAGAGAGGAACCGCGAACTCGATGAACAGCCGTCAGCGCAACCGCCGGACAGCCCGTCTGCGCCAGTCCCCCGACTGGCCGCCGAGCCGCCGCCGGCGGGCGGCCGTCCGGACCGAGGACACCACCCCGGCGACCCCGCCCATTGAGGCGCCGGACACCTCGTCCTCCGAGACTGCCTGAGCGCAACAGTTCGTGGGTGCCCGTTCTGTACGGGCACCCACCAGCCTCGCGAACTTCGTCACCGGCGAACTCGCGGCCTGCCGTGCTTGTTACACCTTCGTGGTCAAAGGCGGCGTTACCTGGTCGAGAAGACCACTACCGCATGCTCACGCATCTAAGTGAGGCTGGTGGGGCTGATATCCGTTTGGCGCTTATATGAGGCAGTACGCCCCCGCAAGGGACCCATCTCGCCCGGCATCTCCAGCACCTCCGGACCCAGGTTTTCGCAGTCCGAAGAGAGGATATTTCTTGATGTATCAACCGCACAGCAGTGCGTTCACCTCAGTGAGGCGACACTTCGATGATCCCCGGATCAGTGACACGGTCTTCGTGCTCGTCCCCACGGAGTCCGACGAGGCTGACCCGGTCCGGCTGACCGCTGCCGAGACGCACGAGGCCTTGTACGGCCCCGGCTCCGACCCGCAGTTCGCCACCGCGGTCTGGCAGGAGGTCATCCGCACGGCGCAGAGCGACCTGACTCCAGGCAGCACGGGGAAACTCCTGGCGATCTGGCTGACCCTGCCCCGGTTGACCGGGACGGTCCACCGGGTCTGCACACGTCTGCGGGCCGACCGGTCGGACGTGGAGGCCGAAATGGTCCTGGCTCTCCTGGAGAAGCTGGCGGAACGGGACGGCGCGAGCTGTCTCACTGACTCCTCTCTGCTGCACGCGGCGCGCGCCAGGGCGTGGCATCTCGCCCGGGAGGGGCTGCGGGAGCTTCCCTCCACCCAGGTCGAACGCATCACCGAGGAGCACGCTCTCACTGCGTTCGACGAGGAGGCGGACACTCCGGCGGCGGAGAGCCTGGACGTACGGGTCGACCGTCCGGACGGTCCCGACGGGCTGTGTGCACCGCTGCGTTTCCGGGTGCGCCCGGAGCATTTGCGTCGACAGGGAATCTTCATCGACACCGACGACGGGTCGCAGGACCGCTCGGCGAGTCACAGCCGCCCCGGGAAGAGGCGACGGCCCAGGCGGCGCGTGGACACCCGACCGGTCCGACCTGCGGGGAGGCGAGGGTGACGGACCCGGCGGAGGGCCGCCTCAGTTTCACGGAGATGTTCGACCTGCCCGTCGCAGTGGACCTGCGTACGGCGGCCCGAGCACTCGGAATCGGGCCGACGACCGCGTACCGGCTGATCCGCGAGCACGAGTTCCCTTGCCCCGTCCTCCGCATCGGACGTAGGTACAGGATTCCGACCAACGAGCTGATGCGCGCCCTGGGGATCGAGGACCGCCCGCTGTACAGCGTGGACCCGGAAGAGGACACGGACGATCCGAGAGTCGGCTTCCGACGGTGACCACCCGTGCGGCTCCGTGGCATCGGCCACGGAGCCGCACGGCCCTGCCTCCCACGACGGGCCGTGCTCCGCCGACGTGCACCGCACGGTTCTCCACAGCTCCTCAGCAATCGGAGGGCGAAGGGAGGTTCTCCTTCTCTGCCGAGCGGTTCGGCGGCCGACAGCCCGCGTGCGTCGGCCAGTTCGTGAAGCCGCCGGCAATTACCAACCCGAGCTACGGCGAGCAGGCCCCTCAACTCTTAACCTGCCGGTGAGCCACCGACGCAGGCTTCGGCGCCCGCATCGAAATCGCCCCCCGCGGCGCGGCTCTGAACGGCCCGGCGGCTCAGCCCTGCGCACCGCTCGCCACGACCGCCTCAAGGTTCTCGTCGCCGTGGGCACTGAGGACCGGCACCCACCCAATCATCTCCGACCGGCAGGACTGGGGCAGCGACACCTACACGGCGCCTCCCACACCGAAGACCAGGTTGGACAACTTCGACGACGCGAAGCACGGATTGGGCGGCATCCTGCCCTTCGACCCTGCCGAAGCCACCGACGAGAACCCCGACCGCGCACGAGCCCTCGTCCGGGCGCACCCGGGCTTCGGGCAAGGGATACTCAGGATGAAGGCAAGAACTCAGCTTCCAGCGCGCCCCGGATGGTTCCACCAACCTCGCCACAGACAGGCCTTTGGACGCCTCCCGTGTCATCTCCCTGCAGACGCTCCCTGTACTCGGATCCAAAGTCCGTCACGAGAGCCAGTATTCATTCCTTCGGCACCTCCTCTTCCCTAGGAGCTGTAAGCGTCGAATGCAACAAACGGAGCTTGTTGGGGGCGAGCGGACTGGCTCAGTGCGCACGGGAGCGCGCGAGGGGGGCGGACAGTGCGTTCCGTGACCGCTTGGAAAGCAGATGCGGGTGTTCGTTGGGAAGAGGCCGCCGCAGTCAATGTGGACCTTGCCTGTCACTCAGAGGCGAAGGCTCGCGGAATGCCATTCTCGCGGTCGAGCGGACCTCGTGAAAGCATACGAACCCACCCGCTGAACGAGCGGGGCAGCCCCACCGGCGGACTGCCAGGAGCCAGCACCGCTCCCAGAGCCTCATTCCGTCACAAACTCACGACACCGAACCCGTCAGGAAACGGGGAACCAGACCGACAGGCGCTTGGCGATGACTGGTACATCGATGTTGTCCTGCGCGACTTCCTCGACAAACGGGCCAGCGATGGCGACGGGCGGCGGGGTGATACCGGCGCTGACGCCGTTGAGCCGCAGAAAGACGCGCATGGTGAGCCAGGCGGTGCGCTTGTTGCCGTCGATCAGCGCGTGATTGCGGGCAACGGAGTGCAGCAGCGCCGCCGCCTTCTCGTGCAGCGTTGGATACAGCTCGGCCCCGAACACGTTCGTCCGGGGTCGCTCGATCGCGGACACCAGAAGGCCCATGTCACGCACGCTGTGCTCGGTGCCGTTGACCGTGCGGGCGACGGCCAAGATCTCGTCGATCTGGATGTAGCGCACGTCGGTCACTTCAGGTAGTCCAGGATCTCCGCATCGCTGTCCATCAGCTCGGCCAGGACGTCATCGACCTTCAGCTCGGCCCGGTTCTGGGCGTCACGGATGGCCTCGATGGCAAGTTCCTGCTTGCTACGACCTTCCCGACGAGCCCGCTCGGACAGCTTCGCGTCAAGGTCATCAGGGAGTCGGAGTGTCATCGCCATACACGCATGATACCTGGTCGGTATCACGGCTGAGGTGGTCGAGCCGTGTTCCCTAAACGTGGAGCCCAAAATGGCGGCGCACAACGCCTCGGGAGGTGCAGCAGAGGCTTCTGCTGCGAGCGTCGTCCGAGCGTCAAGACTCTCCGAGCGCCCCTCAAGGACGTCGCCCGTGCAGCACACCTCACTCACGAATCCTCAGGTCAACGAGCTACAGAGATCGATCCGCCCGCTCGAACCCCTGCACTGAGGGAAACAGGTCGAACAACCCACCCGGACCGTCAAAAGCACAGGTCAGGACCCCTTGCCCGCAGGCTCCAAAATCGCCACGCACTCCACATGATGCGTCATAGGAAACAGATCGAACGCCCGCAGCATCCGCACCCGGTACCCACCCTCCCGGAAGTACGCGATGTCCCGGGCCAGCGCCGCCGGGTCGCAGGCCACGTACGCGATCCGGCGGGCGCCGAGTGTCGTGAGGTGGGCGACCGTCTTCTTGCCCGCGCCCGCGCGCGGCGGGTCCAGGACGATGAGGTCGGCCTCGGTGATGCCGGTGCGGGGCAGGGCCACGTCGACCTTGCCCTGCTCGATGCGGACGCGGTCGAACGCGGCGAGGTTGTGCCGGGCGTCCTCCACCGCACGCTTGCCGGACTCGATGCCGAGCACCGCGCCCTTCTCGCCGACGCGGTCCGCGAGCGCGCCCGCGAAGAGGCCGACCCCGCAGTAGAGGTCGAGCGCCGTGTCGCCCTTGCGCGGCAGCAGGCCCTGCATCACCGCGCGCATCAGCGTCTGCGCCGCCTGCGGGTGGACCTGCCAGAAGCCGCCGCTGCCGACCCGGTACGTGCGGTCGTCGGCGCGCTCGCGGACGAAGGCGCGGCCGTGGACGCGGTGGACGCCGCCGTCCTTCTCCTCGACGCGCATCACGGAGACGGGCTTGTCGAGCTCGACGAGGGGCAGCCGGGCGCCGGGCTTCGGCTCCAGGATCACCATGCGGTCCTGGGAGCCGGTCGCGGCGATCGCGTCGACGGACTCCATGCCCGACCAGTCCCGCTTCTCGATCCCCAGCTCGGAGACGCCCTCCGCGGCGATCATGCAGAAGTCGATGGGCTCGACCTCGTGCGAGCGGTGGCGGCGCAGTCCCGCGTTGCCGTCCGCGTCGATCGCGTACTGGACGCGGGTGCGCCACTGCGGCACCTGGCCCGCGGGCAGCTTGTCGCCCTCGGCCGGCATCACCGTGCCGTCCCAGCCGGCCTCCTCCGGGGTGAGCCCGGCGAGCCGCTGGAGCTGCTCGGCGACGACGTCGCCCTTCAGGCGGCGCTGCGCGCCCGGCTTCGCGTGCTGCCAGTCGCAGCCGCCGCAGCGGCCGGGGCCCGCGTAGGGGCAGGGCGCCTCGACGCGGTCCTTGGACGCGTCGAGGATCTGCACGGCGTCCGCCCGCAGGAAGCGGTCGCCCTCCTCGCCGGACGTCACCCGCGCCACGACCCGCTCGCCGGGCAGCGTGTGCCGGACGAAGAGCACCTGACCCTCGGACGTACGTGCGATGCAGTGACCGCCGTGCGCGACGGGGCCGACCTCGACCTCGTACTCCTCCCCCACCAGTGACGTCTTCTCTTCTGCCTGCATGGCGGGGCTCCAGTACCTCAAGGGGAAACGGCCGGAAAGCGAGAAAAACGAGAGCGGCCGGACAACAGCCCACCAGTCTACGTGGCTGTCGCCCGGCCGCTCACCACGAGCCGACCTTCACGAGAAAGCGCTACCTGTGGCTCGGCTCCTTCGGGCGCTTCTCCACCGGGCCGCGGCGGACGGCGCCCGGCGCGCTCCACTCGGAGCGCCTGCGGGCCCGCTTCTTGGCGGCCTCGGAGGACTCCAGCTGGTAGGGGACGGAGGTCACCATGATGCCCGGGGTGAACAGCAGCCGGCCCTTGAGCCGCAGGGCGCTCTGGTTGTGCAGCAGGTGCTCGTACCAGTGGCCGACCACGTACTCGGGGATGATCACGCTGACGGCGTCGCGCGGCGATTCGCGGCGCAGGCTCTTCACGTACTCGATGACCGGCCGGGTGATCTCGCGGTAGGGCGAGTCGAGGACCTTCAGCGGTACGTCGATGCCGCGCCGCTCCCACTCCGCGCGCAGCGCCTTCGTCTCGGCCGGGTCGACGTTCACGCTCAGCGCCTCCAGGGAGTCCGAGCGCATGAGCCGGGCGTAGGCGAGGGCCCGCAGGGTGGGGCGGTGGATCTTGGAGACGAGGACGATGGAGTGGACCCGGGAGGGGCGCACGCTGTCGTCGGAGGGGGTCTCCGGCGCGGCGATCTCCTCGGCGACCCGGTCGTAGTGCTTACGGATCGCGGTCATCGTCGCGTAGAAGATGCACATGCCGAGCAGGGCGACCCAGGCGCCGTGGGTGAACTTCGTGACGAGGACGACCACGAGGACCAGGCCGGTGAAGAAGGCGCCGAACGCGTTGATCGCCCGGGAGCGGATCATGTGGCGCCGCTTGTCCGCGTCCCGCTCCGCGCGCAGGTGGCGGTTCCAGTGCCGGACCATGCCGGTCTGGCTGAGCGTGAAGGAGACGAACACGCCGACGATGTAGAGCTGGATCAGGCGGGTGGAGTCGGCGCCGTAGATGACGACCAGGAGCATGGCCGCGCCGGCCAGGAGCACGATGCCGTTGGAGAACGCGAGGCGGTCGCCGCGGGTGTGCAGCTGGCGGGGCAGGTAGCGGTCCTGGGCGAGGATCGAGCCGAGCAGCGGGAAGCCGTTGTAGGCCGTGTTCGCGGCGAGGAAGAGCACGAGCGCCGTGGCCGCCGCGAGGATGATGAACAGGAAGCTGCCCTTGCCGAAGACGGCCTCGGCGACCTGTGAGATCACCGGGTTCTGGACGTAGCCGGAGCCGACCGCGGCGCCGTCGTGGATCAGGTCGGACGCCGGGTGCTCGGCCATGCGGACCTTGGTCGCCATGGCGAGGGCGATGATGCCGCAGAACATCGTGACGGCGAGCGCGCCCATCAGGGCCAGCGTGGACGCGGCGTTCTTCGACTTGGGCTTGCGGAACGCCGGTACGCCGTTGGAGATCGCCTCGACGCCGGTGAGCGCCGCGCAACCGGAGGAGAAGGCGCGCAGCAGCAGGAAGACGAGCGCGAAGCCCGCGAGGCCCTGGTGTTCCGCCTTGATGTGGAAGTCGGAGGTCGGGGCCCGCATGGTGTCGTCGAGGACGAGACCGCGGAAGGCGCCCCAGGCGATCATGATGAAGACGCCCGCGACGAACACGTACGTCGGGATGGCGAAGAGCTTGCCGGACTCCTTGACGCCGCGCAGGTTCATCACGGTCAGCAGGACGATGACCGCGCAGGCGCAGAGCACCTTGTGCTCGACGACGAAGGGGACCGCGGAGCCGAGGTTCTCGATGCCGGAGGCGATGGAGACGGCGACGGTCAGGACGTAGTCGACGAGCAGGGCGCTGGCGACGGTG
The DNA here is from genome assembly GCF_044465085.1 of Streptomyces sp. NPDC049813. Lineage (NCBI taxonomy): Bacteria > Bacillati > Actinomycetota > Actinomycetes > Kitasatosporales > Streptomycetaceae > Streptomyces > Streptomyces sp. NPDC049813. The sequence continues at coordinate 542,886 of NZ_JBITLI010000003.1, forward strand.
AGCCCGGCCTTCGGGCCGAGGTTGGTGTTGGCGACCTCGTAGTCGCCGCCGCCGCTGGGGTAGGCGTGCACGTTCTGCCGGTAGGAGGCGACGACCGTGAACATCAGCACGACGACCGCGACGGCGATCCAGGGGCTGAAGTGGTAGGCCGACACGCCCGCGATGGAGAGGACCAGCAGGACCTCGCCCGGCGCGTACGCCACGGAGGAGAGCGGGTCGGAAGCGAAAACGGGGAGTGCGATGCGCTTCGGCAGGAGCGTTTCTCCCAGCCGGTCACTGCGCAGTGCGCGCCCGATCAAGATCCGTTTGGGCACGTCGGTCAGTTTGGACACGCAGAGGATCGTAAGCGTTCGAACGCGGGACCGCCCACCCACCACCCCGAATCGGGGAAGGACCCGTCGTGGGAGCGGCCGGCGACGGCGCGCCCGGCCGCGCGATCCGGGCGCCGACGCGGGGGCGGACTTCGCGCGCATTGCCGATACGGTGGTCCCGGGCGCGCGCCGGGAACGTTCCGCACCGCGCCCCCAGAGCAGGCCGCACCGGCCGGACCGATCCGCGAGAGAGAGCCATGAGCAGGACGTTGACGCAGGTCAGTAGGCCTATGAGGAGTGCGGGGTAGGTCCGTGCATATCGTGATCATGGGCTGTGGCCGAGTGGGGTCCCAGCTCGCCCAGACCCTGGAACAGCAGGGCCACACGGTCGCCGTGGTCGACCAGGACCCCACGGCCTTCCGCCGTCTGGGCTCCGGGTTCGGCGGCCGGCGCGTCACCGGGGTCGGTTTCGACCAGGACACGCTGCGCGAGGCCGGTATCGAGGAGGCGGGCGCCTTCGCCGCCGTCTCCAGCGGTGACAACTCGAACATTATCGCCGCCCGGGTGGCCCGCGAGATGTTCGGCATCGAGAACGTGGCGGCGCGCATCTACGACCCCCGCCGCGCCGAGGTATACCAGCGCCTGGGCATCCCGACGGTCGCCACGGTCCGCTGGACCGCCGACCAGATGCTGCGCCGGCTGCTGCCGTCCGGCGCGGAGCCGCTGTGGCGCGACCCTACCGGGGGCGTCCAGCTGGCCGAGGTGCACACGTCGGACTCCTGGGTGGGCCACAAGATCAGCCGGCTCCAGGAGGAGACGGGGGTGCGCGTGGCGTTCCTCACCCGGCTCGGCGAGGCGATCCTGCCGACGTCGCAGACGGTGCTGCAGGAGGGTGACCTCGTGCACGTGATGATGCGCACGGACGAGGTCGAGAAGGTCGAGGCGGCGTTCGCCGAAGGCCCCGAGGAGGGCGGTCACTGATGAGGGTCGCCATTGCCGGAGCCGGAGCGGTCGGCCGTTCGATCGCGGGCGAGCTCCTGGAGAACGGTCACGAGGTCCTCCTCGTCGACAAGGCGCCGACGGCCATCTCGGTCGAGCGCGTCCCGCAGGCGGAGTGGCTGCTCGCCGACGCCTGCGAGATCACGTCCCTGGACGAGGCGGCGCTCCAGCGCTGCAACGTGGTCATCGCGGCGACCGGCGACGACAAGGTCAACCTCGTCGTCTCCCTGCTCGCGAAGACCGAGTACGGGGTGCCGCGGGTGGTCGCCCGCGTCAACAACCCGAAGAACGAGTGGCTGTTCAACGAGTCGTGGGGCGTCGACGTCGCCGTCTCCACCCCGCGCCTGATGTCGGCGCTGGTCGAGGAGGCGGTGAGCGTGGGCGACCTCGTCCGGCTGCTGCGCTTCAGCCACGGCGACGCGAACCTGGTCGAGCTGACGCTCCCGCCGGAGTCGGCCCTGGCCGGCACGCGCGTGGGCGACGTGCAGTGGCCGCAGGACACGTCCCTGGTCACGATCATCCGCGGCACCCGCGTCCTGGCCCCCAGCCAGGAGGACTCACTGGAGGCGGGCGACGAGCTGCTGTTCGTCGCGGCGCAGGCCCGCGAGGAGCAGCTGGAGGACCTTCTGTCGGTCCGCCGCGAGGACGCGTAGAGCAGCGGAAGGCGGGCCCGGCAAGCCGTTGCTTGCCGGGCCCGCCTTCCGCTGTTCAGGGGCGAGAGGAACTGCGCGCCCAGCCACCGACGGCCCGCGGCCGCGCGATGACCTCAGGCCTCACGGCGATGCCGCGCACCCTCACCGGAGGCGGCCTCGGCCTCCGCCTTCTCGGCCGCTTCCATCTCGGCGAACACGTCGATCGGCGCGGGCGCCTTCGCCAGGAAGACCCACGTCAGCCACACCGCCAGCAGGAACGGCGGGATCTTCAGCGCGATGAGCACCCAGCTGAACTGCGTGGTGGCCGAGTCCGTGTCCGCCCAGAAGTAGAGCGGGAAGAGGATCGCGCACTTGGCGAGCAGGATGAGCCCCCAGGCCCAACTCGCCTTGGCGTACGCCTTCTTACGCCCGGGGTTGCGCGTCCGCCACGACAGGTTCTCCTTGAACACCGGTCCGAGGATCAGCCCGATCAGGGGAACTCCGCAGAGCGTGGTCACGATGTAGGCGAGCGCGAGCCCCAACGTGTAGAGCATGCCCGGCAGATAGAAGTCCTTGGCGTTGCCGGTGAACATCGCGAAGACAACACCGAACGCGACACCGAAGACACCGCTGAAGGCGTGCTTGACGGTGTCCTTCATGACCAGCCGCACCACGACCAGGACCAGCGAGACCGCGAGGGCCGCGATGGCCGACACGTGCAGGTCCTTGTTGACAGTGAAGATGGTCACGAAGAGGAGGCCGGGGACGACGGTCTCCACCATGCCCCGCACGCCGCCGAAGGCCTCGAAGAGCGCGGCCTCGGTCACCGCCCTCGCGGCGGTGGAGCCCTGATCGGCCTGATCGGCTCCCTGTTCGCGGTCGGTCGGCTTGTCGAGGGACGTCACCGGCTACTCCCGTCCGAGCGGTCTGAGTTCGTACTTCGGGTTGAAGAGCACCCTACGGCCCCGGCTCATCGAGATCCGCCCCGAAGCGATCAACTTGCGGCCGGGTTCGATTCCCAGAATCGAACGCCGCCCGAGCCACACCACGTCCAGGGCGGCCGAGCCGTCGAACAACTCCGCCTCCAGGGCCGGAACTCCGGCGCGTGGTCGCAGGGTCACCGTGCGCAACGTACCAGTTACCTGGACCACCTGGCGGTCCTGGCAGTCACCGATGCGCGTACAGCCCGTGGTCTCCGAATCCTCGCGCAGCTCCTCCGACTCCAGGTCCTCCTGGGAGGTGGACAGTCGGTCGAGCATGCGCCGGAATCGGCCCGCCGGCTTCTCGGACGCCCTGTCGGAACGAGGAACAGCACTCATACAGGAAGCGTACCCGGGGCCGCTCTTACGGTCGTACTCGCTGGTGTACCCCGATTCCGGGGCGCTTACTTCTCGAACCGGTAGCCCATCCCGGGTTCCGTGACGAAGTGCCGCGGGTGCGAGGGGTCGGCCTCCAGTTTGCGCCGCAACTGCGCCATGTAGACACGCAGGTAGTTGGTCTCCGTCCCGTACGAGGGACCCCACACCTCCTGCAACAGCTGCTTCTGGCTGACCAGGCGACCCGTGTTGCGCACGAGCACCTCCAGCAGGTGCCACTCGGTCGGGGTGAGCCGTACGTCGCGTCCGGCCCGGTGGACCTTCTTCGCGGCCATGTCGACGGTGAAGCCCTCGGTCTCCACGATGCCCTCGTCCCCGCTGGGGCCGGTGGGCTCGGCGCGCCGCACGGCCGCCCGCAGCCGCGCGAGCAGTTCGTCCATGCCGAAGGGCTTGGTCACGTAGTCGTCGGCGCCCGCGTCGAGCGCCTCGACCTTCTCGTCCGAGGAGTGCCGGGCGGACAGCACGAGGATCGGAACACGGGTCCAGCCGCGCAGCCCCCTGATCACCTCGACGCCGTCCATGTCGGGCAGGCCCAGGTCCAGGACGACCACGTCGGGGTGGCGGGCGGCGGCGAGCTGGAGCGCGCCGGCCCCGTCGGCCGCGGCGTCCACCTCGTACTTGCGCGCCTTCAGGTTGATGACGAGGGCGCGGACGATCCCCGGCTCGTCGTCGACCACGAGCACCCTGGTCATGCGTGCCTGCCTCTCTTCGGTACGGCGGTGTCGGCCGCCGTGGTGTGCGTTGCTGGTACGTCTGTGGCTTCTGTGGCTGTCGTGCGCGGCGGGGCGGTGCCCCCGGCTTTCGTGCCCGGCCATGGCGTGTCCTCCGCTGTCGTGCGCGGGGTCGCGGGGTCCGCCGCCCGCAGGGTGAGCACCATCGTGAGCCCGCCCCCAGGAGTGTCCTCCGCGCCGAGCGTGCCGCCCATGGCTTCGACGAAGCCGCGTGCCACGGCGAGGCCGAGGCCGACGCCCGCTCCCCGCGGCGCGTCCCCGTAGCGCTGGAAGGGCGCGAAGATGCGCTCCTTGGCCTCGTCCGGGACTCCGGGGCCGCGGTCCACCACACGCAGCTCGACCCGGCGGCCGAGCGTGCTGGCGGAGACCAGGACGGGGGCGTCGGGCGGGCTGTACTTGACGGCGTTCTCGACGATGTTCGCGACGGCCCGCTCCAGGAGGCCCTTGTCGACGCTGACCATCGGCAGCGACTCCGGGATGTCCAGGTCGACGCTGAGCTCCGGGTCCTCCACGCCGACCAGCGCCATCGGCACCACCTCGTCGAGGTCGGTCTCGCGGACGAGCGGGGTGACGGTGCCGGTCTGGAGGCGGGACATGTCGAGCAGGTTCCCGACGAGGTGGTCCAGGCGGTCGGCGCCCGTCTCGATCCCGGCGAGCAGTTCGGCCTGGTCCTCGGGCGACCAGTCGACGTCCTCGGAGCGCAGGGAGGAGACAGCGGCCTTGATGCCCGCCAGCGGGGTGCGCAGATCGTGGCTGACCGCGGCGAGCAGGGCGGTGCGGATGCGGTTGCCCTCGGCGAGGGTGCGGGCCTGTTCGGCCTCCGACTGGAGGCGGCGCCGGTCCACGACGACGGCCGCCTGCGCGCCGAAGGCGGCGAGCACCCGCCGGTCCTCCGCGGGCAGGACGCGCCCGGTCAGGGCCAGCGCCATGTGGTCGCCGACCGGCACGTCGACGTCGGCGTCCTCGGGCCGGCCGTCGGGGCGCGGCCCGACGCTGCCCGCGCAGGTCCACGCGCCGGTCCCCGCCTCCCGCTCCAGGAGCGCCACGGACTCCATCGCGAAGGTCTCCCGGACCCGCTCCAGCAGCGCCTCCAGGCTGGTGTCGCCGCGCAGCACGCTGCCCGCGAGGAAGGAGAGGATCTCGGACTCGGCGCGCAGCCGGGCGGCCTGGTGGGTGCGCCGGGCGGCGAGGTCGACGACCGACGCGACCGAGACGGCGACGCCCACGAAGATCACGATGGCGACGATGTTCTTCGGGTCGGCGACCGTGAACAGGTGGAGCGGGGGCGTGAAGAAGTAGTTCAGGAGCAGCGAGCCGAACGCGGCGGAGGCGAGCGCCGGGAGCAGCCCGCCGACCAGCGCGGCGGCCACGGTCAGCGACAGGAAGAGCAGCATGTCGTTGGCGAGGCCGAGGTCGGAGTCGACGTGCGTGAGCAGGAGGGCGAGCAGCGCGGGTCCCGCGATGCCGACCAGCCAGCCGCCGAGGCTGCGGGTGCGGCCGAGCCGGGCGCTCCGGGCGACGGGCAGGCCGCGCCCCTTGGCCGCCTCCTCGTGGGTGACGATGTGGACGTCGAGGTCGGGGCCCGACTCCCGGGCGACGGTGGCGCCGACGCCGGGGCCGAAGACGTACTGCCAGGTCTTGCGGCGCGAAGAGCCGAGAACGATCTGCGTGGCGTTGACGCCGCGGGCGAACTCCAGGAGCGCGGCGGGGACGTCGTCGCCGATCACGTGGTGGAAGGTGCCGCCGAGGTCCTCGACGAGGGTGCGCTGCACGGCCAGTTCCTTGGGCGAGGCGGCGGTCAGTCCGTCGCTGCGCGCGATGTAGACCGCGAGGACCTCGCCGCCGGCGCCCTTCTCCGCGAGTCGCGCCGCGCGCCGGATCAGGGTGCGGCCCTCGGGGCCGCCGGTGAGGCCGACGAGGATGCGCTCGCGGGCCTGCCAGGTGGAGCGGATGTTGTGCTCGCCCCGGTACTGCTGGAGGTAGGCGTCGGCGCGGTCGGCGACCCAGAGCAGGGCCAGCTCGCGCAGGGCGGTGAGGTTGCCGGGCCGGAAGTAGTTGGAGAGGGCCGCGTCGACCTTGTCCGGCTTGTAGATGTTGCCGTGGGCCATCCGGCGGCGCAGGGCCTGGGGCGACATGTCGACGAGTTCGGTCTGCTCCGCGCGGCGCACGACCTCGTCGGGCACCGTCTCGCGCTGGCGGACGCCGGTGATCGCCTCGACCACGTCACCGAGTGATTCCAGGTGCTGGATGTTGACGGTCGAGACGACGTCGATGCCCGCGGCGAGCAGTTCCTCGACGTCCTGCCAGCGCTTGGCGTGGCGCGAGCCCGGCACGTTCGTGTGGGCGAGTTCGTCGACGAGGGCGACGGCCGGGGCCCGGGTGAGGACCGCGTCGACGTCCATCTCGGAGAAGACGGCACCGCGGTAGGTGATCCCTTTGCGCGGGACCTGTTCGAGGCCGTGCAGCATGACCTCGGTCCGGGGCCGCCCGTGGTGCTCGACGAAGGCCACGACGCAGTCGGTGCCGCGCTCGGTGCGACGGTGCGCCTCGGCCAGCATCGCGTACGTCTTGCCGACGCCCGGTGCGGAACCGAGGTAGATCCGTAGCTTGCCGCGTCCCATGGCGTCGACCTTACGGTCACCGGAGCGGCGGAGCGGACGGACAGCCTGGTGGGCGGCGGTCTTTGACATAACCCTGATGCCGCGCGGCCGCTCAGTGCCCGACGACGTGACCCTGATGCCGCGCAGGCCGCTCGGTGCTCGACGACGTGACCCGGACGCCGCGCGGCCGCTCAGTGCCCGACGACGTGACCCGGACGCCGCGCGGGCCGCTCAGTGCTCGACGATCTCGCCGTCGCTCAGCTCCAGGACCCGGTCGGCGAGGCCGAGCAGCGTCGGATCGTGCGTGGCGACCAGTGCCGTGACCTGTTCGCTGCGCACGACGGCGCGCAGCAGCTCCATCACGGCGAGGCCGGTCTCCGCGTCGAGCTGCCCGGTCGGCTCGTCGGCGATGAGCAGGGCCGGCCGGTTGGCCAGGGCCCGGGCGATGGCGACGCGCTGCTGCTGGCCGCCGGAGAGCTCGCCGGGCCGCTGCTTGGCGTGGCCCGCGAGGCCGACCAGGCCGAGGAGCAGGGCGACGCGCTCCTCGCGTTCGCGCACCGGGGTCCGGCGCAGCCGCAGTGGGACGCCGACGTTCTCGGCGGCGGAGAGGATCGGGATGAGCCCGAAGGACTGGAAGATGAAGCCGACGCGGTCCCGGCGCAGCGCCAGGAGGCCGTTCTCGCCGAGCGTCGCGAGGTCGAGCCCGTCGACCTCGATCCGCCCGCGGTCGGGTGCGTCGAGACCGCCGACGAGGTTCAGCAGGGTCGTCTTGCCGGAGCCGGAGCGTCCCTTCAGGGCGACGAGTTCGCCGCGCGGGACCTCGAAGGAGACGCCGCGCAGGGCGTGCACGGCGGCGGCTCCGGTGCCGTAGGAGCGGTGCAGGTCGCGCACGGCGACCATCGGCCCGCGGCCGTCCTGGCCGAGGACGGCGGTGCCCGCCCCGGTGCTCTCGGTCATGCGTCGCGCTCCCCCGTACGTACGTTCCCGGCCGGGCGTCAGTATGGCCACGTGGCGCCCGGCCGGGCAATGGCCGGGCGGGTCAGCTCGGGTTCTCGGCGTGGGTGAGGGTCTCCCAGGCGACGAACAGGTTGTTGGAGCCGGCCGGCCGCTGCTGCTCGGTCAGCTTCTGGGTGTTGGTCATCGCGGTGCCGAGGCGGGTGTGCAGGGCGTTGTAGCCGACCTCGGTGACGGGGCCGAGGCCGCGGGTGACGCTGCCGCCGCACAGCCAGCTCGGCGGGGCCTCGCCGAGCTGGTACTTGGCGTGGAAGCCGAGCGCCTGGCGCAGCCGCTCGCCGACGTCCGTGCCGTACAGGTCCTGGCCCTGGATGCGGCTGGTCTCGGCGATGTGCGAGATGGCGGAGATGCCGTACCCGGTGTGCGTGAAGTCCCGGCAGGTCTCCTGCGTCAGGCCGGTCACGAACGTCGACTGGCCCTGCCAGTAGCTGACGATCTTGGCCTTGGTGTCCAGGTTCTGGCTCGGCACGGTCCTGGGCAGCGCGCCGTCCGAGGCGAGGTAGACGTAGGCGGCGGTGCGGGTGCGGAACTTCGCCATCGCCTTGTCGTACGACGCCTTGTCCTCCAGGAAGACGGAGATGCCGACGGCGGCCTCCATCATCGACAGCTCCCAGTTCCCGTTGGAGTTGGAGCCGTTGATGATCTTCGGCAGGTACACCGAGCGCAGCATGGTGGCGAAGCGGGCCTCGTTGGCCCAGCCGCCGGTGTACGTGTACTTGATGATCTCGGCGGCCTTGGGCCAGGAGGAGCCGGCCCAGCCCGTCTGGAGGGGCCCGTTGCTGTTGGTGTGCTCCTTGATCGTCCCCGACCAGGCGTCCATGAGCGCGATCGCCTTCTTGGCGTACCGCTCGTCACGCGTGAGGTACCAGGCGAGCGCGTCGGCGTACGCGGCTATCGCGTCCTCGCGCTCGTCCGTGCAGCCGTAGTTGGGGTTGGAGTAGGAGCCGCACTCGACGGTGGCGCGCGGCTTGGGGGTGCGGTTCAGATCGGCGTACTTGCTCGCGATCATCTGGTCGAAGGCGCTCTTCCAGGGCTGTGCCCCGGCGTCCACCTTGGTCTTGACGAAGTCCAGCTGTCCCTTCGAGACGGTGACGCCGGGGTGGGCGAAGGCGGCGGGCGCCGCTTCGGCGCGGTCCGCGGCGGGCCAGGCGACGACGCCGGCGACGAGCGCGGTGACGGCGGTGGCGAGGGTGGCAAGCAGGGCGGGACGCGACCTTCTGTGACGAGCCTGCATGGTGGGGGCCATCCGTTCTCGTATGTGAACGTGGGGCGCCGATATGAACGTCGGCGTTGGCCGGTGACCCTAGGTACGGACCAGAGCTCCGTCAAGTACCCGGAGCAGAAACGCAGTTGGGGGCGCACCCCGGGCACGCACCCGCCCCGGGCACGCAGCCCCGCAGCCACGCACCCCGCACACGACGAAGGCCGGGGCCGCGCATCCCTCACGGATGCGCGGCCCCGGCCCTCGGACTGCGTCAGCGGACCTCGGTGATCTCCGGGCCGCGGGCCAGCTGCCCCATGCCGCCGGAGAAGCGCGAGCCGTCCCCAGCGTCCTGACCGGCGCCCTCGGCAACCATCTGCGCGTCGTCCGGAAGCTTCAGGACGATCGGGTCGCGCGGGGCCATCGGACCCTCGCCGCGGACCACGACCGTGTCCCGGAAGATCTGCTCGAGGAGCCCGGCGGCCTGCGGCTGCACCGCACCCTGGCCCGAGATGACACCGCGCAGGAACCAGCGCGGGCCGTCCACACCGATGAACCGCACGACCTGGAAGCCGCCCGTGCCGTCCGGCAGCTGCACCGGCACCTGGGCCCGCAGCTCCCAGCCGAGCGGGCCCTCGACCTCGTCGATCACACCACCCTGCTGGGTGATGCCGGTGGCGATCTCCTCGCGGACCTCGCCCCAGATGCCCTCCTTCTTGGGGGCGGCGAAGGCCTGGAGCTGGACCGCGCTGTCCTGGAGGACGACCGTGGCGGCGACGATCGCGTCGCCCGCGACCTCCACGCGCAGCTCCATGCCGTCCACACCGGGGACGAAGAGCCCGCCCAGGTCGACGCGGCCCTCGCCGGGCTCGCGGACCTCGGTGGAGTCCCAGGGCCCGTCGGGCCGCGGCTCCGGCTCGAGCCGGACGCGCTCGGACCGTCCCGCGGCGTCCGCACCGGCGCTGTCGGCCCCGTCGACACCGTCGACCTGCTCGGCCTCGCCCGCCGCGTCCACTGCGTCTTCAGCGGAGCCGTTCTTCTTGCGACGTCCGAACACGTCACTGTCCTTCCCGGTCGGATACGACCGATGCGTATCGATTCCCACCCTGTTGACCGTCCGCGCCCACCGAGGCATGGCCTCCCGTGGACCCGAAGCCCCCCTCGGCCCGCGCGGAGCCGGGAAGCTGCGCCACCTCCTGGAAGCGCACCCTCTCGACCTGCTGGACGACCAGTTGGGCAATCCGGTCGAAGCGCTCGAACCGCACCTTCTCGCGCGGGTCGAGATTCACCACGATCACCTTGATCTCCCCACGGTACCCGGCATCCACCGTCCCCGGGGCATTCACCAGAGCGACACCGCAGCGGGCCGCGAGCCCGGAACGCGGGTGCACGAAGGCCGCGTACCCCTCGGGCAGCGCGACAGACACGCCGGTGGGCAGCACGGCGCGCTCCCCCGGCGCGAGGGTGTGCGCCTCGGTGGTCCGCAGATCGGCGCCCGCGTCACCCGGGTGCTCGTAGGCGGGCAGCGGCACGTCCGGGTCGACGCGCCGGATGAGCACGTCCAGCGGCTGGGTCACGGGTTCACCTCGAAGGCACGGGCGCGCCGGACCTGGTCCGGGTCGCTCATGGCCGCCTGGATCTCCTGCGGGCGGCCGTTGTCGATGAAGTGGTCGACCTTGACCTCGATGAAGAGGGCGTCGGCCCGGACGGCGACGGGGCCGTCGGGGCCGCCGAGCCGGCCGGTCGCGGTCGAGTAGATCTTGCGCCCGGCGACGGCGGTGACCTCGGCGGACAGGTGGAGCACGGTGTCCACCGGGACGGGCCGCACGAAGTCCGTCTCCAGCCGGCCGGTCACGGCGATGACCCGCAGCAGCCAGTTCAGCGAACCGAGCGTCTCGTCGAGCGCGGCGGCGAGCACGCCGCCGTGGGCCAGGCCGGGCGCGCCCTGGTGGGCGGCGCGCACGGTGAACTCGGCGGTGACGCGCACGCCGTCACCGGCGCGCGCCTCCAGGTGCAGTCCGTGCGGCTGCTCGCCGCCGCAGCCGAAACAGTGGCCGTAGTGCGCGCCGAGGAGCTCCCCGGGGGCGGGAGCGTCGGGGTGCCGCACGGGCGCTATGGCGTCGGCGGGGGGCGTCAGAGCTGCTGAAGTACCACTCACAGGCGCAGACCTTACCTGCGCGTCCTGTGCCGTCGCGCATCGTGCCAAGCTTGGCTGCATGGAGCTCTCGACGACGCCTTACGAAGAACGACTCACCGCACCCCGATCGTGGTGGCTCGTCACCTTCCTGGTGGGGGTCGCCTGCGGCCTCACCCTGCTGCCCTTCGGCACGCTGCCGCTGCTCGGCGGGTTCGTCGGCGGGCTGCTCGTGGCGGCCGTCATCACCAGCCAGTACGGCTCGGTGCGGATCCGCGTCATGGGGGACTCGCTGGTCGCCGGGGAGGCGCGGATCCCGCTGTCGGCGCTCGGCTCCGTGGAGATCCTGGACCCGGAGGAGGCGCGCGCCTGGCGCACCTACAAGGCGGACCCGCGCGCCTTCATGCTCCTGCGCAGCTACGTGCCCACGGCGGTCCGCGCTCAGATCACGGACCCCGCGGACCCCACGCCGTACGTCTACCTGTCGACGCGCGAACCTGAAACTTTGGCAAAGGCTCTGGGCGCCTGAGTCCGGCCGGGTCCGGGCCCGCGCCGCTCGCCCGTGCCGGGAGGTCAGTCCTCGATCTCCAGGGCGTCCTCGGGCACGGCCAGCGGCGGCAGCTCGGGCAGGGCGTCCCAGGGCACCTGGAGGCGCCGCAGGTCCTTGCGGACCCGCTCGGCCAGCTTCTTGGTGTCCCTGCGGTTCATGGCCGCGCCGACGGCGGCGCCGACCAGGAAGGGCATCAGGGCCGGGAGGTTGCGGACCATCCGCTTCATGATCTGCTGGCGCAGTTCGCGCTTCATCTGGCCGCCGAGCGCCGCGTTCAGCGTCGACGGCTTCGAGACGTCGATGCCGCGCTCCTCGGACCACGAGGTCAGATAGGCGCTGCTGCGGCTCGGGAGGTTCCCGGGGGGCCGTACCCCGTAGACCTCGTGCAGTTCGGCGATGAGCTTCAGCTCGATCGCCGCGACGCCGGTGATCTCCGCGGCCAGCTCGGCCGGCATCGCGGGCGGTACCGGCAGCATCGCGGCCACGCCGACGCCCGCGCCCACCGTGGACGAGGCGGCCGCCGCGCCGGAGACCAGCTTGTCGGCGATCTGCTCGGGCCCCAGGCCCGGGAAGTGTCTGCGCAGGGTCGCGAGGTCCCGCACGGGCACGCGCGGGGCGATGTCGATGATCCGGTCGGCGAGATGGCCGACCGCTGCTCTGGCGACGCTGCCGCTCTTGACGAGGCCGGTCCGCGCGGCGCTGCCGCCCTTGACCATGCCCGCGCGCGCGGCGCTGCCGCTCTTGCGGACGCCGTCGCGCACGGCGTCCGTACGGCGCCGGGCCGGCTGTATGTCGGTGCCCGTCGCTTCGGCCGCGTCACCGTCGTGCGGTACCACGACGCCGTGCGCCGCTTCGAGCGAGGCGTCTTCACTGGTGGAAGAGCCCCGCTCGTCGTCGTCACGCACGGCCTCTGACGGGCCTTGTGCCGCATCCCTGTCCTTGCTGCGGATGCGGCGCTTCCAGGGCGGGGTCGAGCCACTCATGCCCGACCCCGCCTCAGTCGCAGTCGCGGCAGATCGGCTGGCCGTTCTTCTCCCGCGCGAGCTGGCTGCGGTGGTGCACCAGGAAGCAGCTCATGCAGGTGAACTCGTCCTGCTGCTTGGGCAGGACCCGGACGGCCAGCTCCTCGTTCGAGAGGTCGGCACCCGGAAGCTCCAGGCCCTCGGCCGCCTCGAACTCGTCCACGTCGACGTTGGACGCCGACTTGTCGTTCCTCCGGGACTTCAGCTCTTCGATGCTGTCCTCGTTGAGGTCGTCATCTGTCTTGCGTGGGGTGTCGTAATCCGTTGCCATGTCGCGCTCTCCCCCTCTGGGTGTATGCGGTGTCTCAGCGCACGTAACGCATGAGAGGCCGGACTTGTGCCCGACCTGAGGCGGAGATTTTGCCTCACATCAAGGTCTGTTACTCAATCGACACCCAACCGGACCCCTCTTGAGTGATCGGCTTGGGTGGCGAACGGGACCGTACACGGTCCGATTTCGCACCGCACGGGCGCCACCCCGTGTACTTCCCGTGATCAAGGTGCCCGAAAACTCGGATTTTCCGGCTTTCAAGCGGCTTTTTCGATCACGGAGCGTAGAAGGCGGGAATGTGCGGGAAGTCCGCCCTTGTGATCGATCACACAGGGATCGACCGGTTGCAGGTCCCGAAAATTCCGCTATAAGCGAACTCCTCCAGCGCGTCGGCGGAAGCATGACAGATCCCTCCGCGCGGCGCACCTCGAACCGGCCTAGATCGGCAGGGTGACACGCATCACGAGGCCTCCCCCCTCGCGGGGCACCGCGGTGATCCGGCCACCGTGCGCCCGTGCCACCGACCGCGCGATGGACAGGCCGAGCCCGACGCCCTTGTCGCTGCCGGTGCGCTCCGTGCGCAGCCGCCGGAACGGTTCGAAGAGGTTGTCGACCTCGTAGGCGGGGACCACCGGTCCGGTGTTGGCGACCAGCAGGACCGCCTGGCCGTGCTGGGCCTCGGTGTCGACCTGGACCCAGCCGCCCTCCGCGACGTTGTACCGGATCGCGTTCTGTACGAGGTTCAGCGCGATGCGCTCCAGGAGGACGCCGTTGCCCTGGACGACGGCTTCCTTGCGCTCGCCCCGGACCTCCACGCCCTTCTCGTCCGCCTCGGACCTGGCTTGATCGAGCGCCTGCGAGGCGACCTCCGCCAGATCCACGGGCTTGCGCTCGACGATCTGGTTGTCGCTGCGGGCGAGCAGCAGCAGCCCTTCCACGAGCTGCTCGCTGCGTTCGTTCGTGGCGAGCAGCGTCTTGCCGAGCTGTTGCAGTTCGACCGGGGCGCCCGGGTCCGAGAGGTGGACCTCCAGGACGGTGCGGTTGATGGCGAGCGGGGTGCGCAGCTCGTGCGAGGCGTTGCCCACGAACCGCTGCTGGGCCGTGAACGCCCGCTCCAGGCGGTCGAGCATCTCGTCGAAGGTGTCCGACAGCTCCTTCAGCTCGTCGTCCGGGCCGTCCAGCTCGATGCGGCGCGTCAGGTCCGTGCCGGCCACGCGGCGCGCGGTGCGCGTGATGCGGCCGAGCGGGGACAGGACGCGGCCCGCCATCGCGTAGCCGAAGGCGAAGGCGATGATCGCGAGGCCGAGCAGCGCCATCAGGGAGCGGCTGAGCAGGACGTCCAGGGCGTGCTGGCGCTGCTGGTTGACGCAGTCGTTCAGCGCGTCGTTCAGCTGGCCGTCGGACGGGCTGGAGGGGAAGGTGCAGACGTTGCTGACGAGCTGCTGATTGATGATCTTGAACGGCAGGTCGCTGCCCACGTTGAGCGCCTGCGCCGCGAGCATGTAGATGATCGACAGCAGCAGGATGCCCGCGATGAGGAACATGCCGCCGTAGAGCAGCGTGAGCCGTATGCGGATGGTGGGGCGGAGCCAGGGGAAGGGCGGATCGACCTTCGTGCCCGGTTTCCAGCTCGGCTTCGGGGGCGCGGTGGGGGGCGCTGGGGCGGCCATGGAGCGCTCAGATCCGGTAGCCGGAGCCGGGCACCGTGACGATGACCGCGGGCTCGCCGAGCTTGCGGCGCAGCGTCATCACGGTGACCCGCACGACGTTCGTGAACGGGTCAGTGTTCTCGTCCCAGGCCTTCTCCAGGAGCTGCTCCGCGGAGACGACGGCGCCCTCGCTGCGCAGCAGCACCTCCAGGACGGCGAACTCCTTCGGGGCGAGCTGGATCTCCTTGCCGTCGCGGAACACCTCGCGCCGGTTCGGGTCGAGCTTGATCCCGGCGCGCTCCAGGACGGGCGGCAGCGGCACGCTCGTACGGCGGCCGAGGGCCCGCACCCGGGCGGTCAGCTCGCTGAACGCGAAGGGCTTGGGCAGGTAGTCGTCGGCGCCCAGCTCCAGGCCCTCCACGCGGTCGCTGACGTCGCCGGAGGCGGTCAGCATCAGGATGCGGGTGGGCATGCCCAGCTCGACGATCTTGCGGGCGACGTCGTCGCCGTGCACGAGCGGGAGGTCGCGGTCGAGCACGACCACGTCGTAGTCGTTGACGCCGATGCGCTCCAGGGCCGCCGCACCGTCGTACACGACGTCGACGGCCATGGCCTCCCGGCGCAGTCCGGTGGCCACCGCATCGGCGAGCAGTTGCTCGTCCTCGACGACGAGTACGCGCACGTCGCTGTCCTTCCTCTGGCCACCCGCGGGCAGGTTCGGGCGCACGCGGGCAGGTCTTCCTGGGGTGTGAGCCTCCATCCTGCCCCTTTCGGCCATAAACCGGCGGTAAGGCGGCGGGCCGAAGGGGGAATGCCGGTATTTCTCCCGGGGTTGAGGTTTCCGCGGAAGGGAGCGGGGGGAGGACGGCTTTACACCCGCGATCACGCTTTGTATGTGGCGTGCCACGAGCTGCTCATCTCCGGGCCGTTCGAGTCGTGATCGCCCCTTCCACAGGGCACACCCCCGTGCCACCGACCCACGACCCAGGACGAGGGGGCGCAACCATGGACGCTTTCACCGCAGGACTGCTGCAGCGCATAAAGGCGGCCGAGTCCGACCTCACGCTGGCGCGCGAGACCGGCGACGACTTCCTTGCGGAGGTCGAGCAGGGCGAGTTGGACGACCTCCACCGCCTCGCCGCCGAGCACGGCGTGGAGATCCACGCCGCGAGCGCCTGACCGACCGCGGAGACAGACCGACACAGGGAAGGGCCCCGGCGCCTGATATCGATCCAGGCGGGCGCCGGGGCCCTTCGTCGTGTCCGGACGGCGTCCCGTCAGTCGTGCCAGGCGCCGAGCTCCTCCAGCCGGGCCTGCAGCGGCTCGAAGAGGCCGGGCGGCGCGGCGACGGTCAGCTCGGGCGACACGGGGTCGCCGGGGCGGCCGCCGGTCAGGGCGCCCGCCTCGCGCGCGATCAGCTCGCCGGCCGCGTAGTCCCAGGGGTTCAGGCCGCGCTCGTAGTACGCGTCCAGGCGGCCGAGCGCCACGTCGCAGAGGTCGATCGCGGCCGAGCCGCCGCGCCGGATGTCCCGCACCCAGGGCATCAACTCCCGCACGACGTCGGCCTGGTGGGCGCGGCGCGACTCCAGGTAGCCGAAGCCGGTGCCGACCAGGGCCTGCCCGAAGGGCGGCGCCACGCGCACGCGGGCGGGCCGGTCGTCGACGTGGGCGCCCTCGCCGAGGACGGCACGGTAGGTCTCCGCGCGCATCGGTGCCGCGACGACGCCGACGAGGGTCTCGCCGTCCTTGCGGGCCGCGATGGAGACGGACCACTCGGGGCGCCCGTAGAGGTAGTTCACGGTTCCGTCGATGGGGTCGATCACCCACTGGACACCGCTGGTGCCCTCGCGGGAGGCGCCTTCCTCGCCGAGCACCCCGTCGTCGGGGCGCCGCTCGGCAAGGAAGTCGGTGATGAGCTTCTCGGAGGCGATGTCCATCTCGGTGACCACGTCGACGGCGCTGGTCTTGGTGGCGGCGACGCCGAGGTCGGCGGGGCGGCCGTCGCGCAGGAAGGTCCCGGCGCGGGCAGCCGCCTCCAGGGCGACGGCGAGGAGTTCGGCCTTGAGGTCGGTCACGTCGGCGTCCTTACGCGTACGGGCTGTCGGCGCCCGCGGCGGCGGGCCTGGGGGCGCGGGCGGGGCAGCAGCCCACCGGGCACAGGTCGTGACTCGCGCCGAGGGCGCCCAGCGCGCACGGCGTGACCTCCCGGCCGCTCTCGGCCGCGGCCCGCTCGAGGATCAGCTCCCGGACGGCGGCCGCGAAGCGCGGGTCGGCGCCCACGGTGGCCGACCGGCGAACCGGAAGGCCCAGCTCCGCCGCCTTGTCCGTGGCCTCGGTGTCGAGGTCGTACAGGACCTCCATGTGGTCCGAGACGAACCCGATGGGGGCCATGACGACGGCCGGGACACCGGCGCCGTGCCGCTCCTCCAGGTGGTCGCAGATGTCGGGCTCCAGCCACGGGATGTGGGGGGCGCCGGAACGCGACTGGTAGACGAGCTGCCACGGGTGGTCGACGCCGGTCTCCTCGCGCACGGCGTCGGCGATCAGCCGCGCGACGTCCAGGTGCTGCTTCACGTAGGCACCGCCGTCGCCGTGCTCCGCCACGGGCCCGGAGGTGTCGGCGGCCGCGGTGGGGATGGAGTGCGTGCTGAAGGCGATGTGGGCGCCGTCCCGGACGTCCTCGGGGAGGTCGGCGAGGGACTTCAGGACGCCGTCGACCATGGGCCGCACGAAGCCGGGGTGGTTGAAGTAGTGGCGCAGCTTGTCGATCTCGGGCAGCTCGCGGCCCTCGGCCTCCAGGGCGGCCAGCGACTCCGCGAGGTTCTCGCGGTACTGGCGGCAGCCCGAGTACGAGGCGTAGGCGCTGGTGGCGAGCACGAGGATGCGGCGGTGTCCGTCCGTGACCATCTCGCGCAGGGTGTCGGTCAGGTACGGCGCCCAGTTCCGGTTGCCCCAGTAGACCGGCAGGCCGAGGCCGTGCTCGGCGAAGTCCTTGCGCAGCGCGTCGAGCAGCGCCCTGTTCTGGTCGTTGATCGGGCTGACCCCGCCGAACAGGAAGTAGTGCTGCCCCACTTCCTTGAGCCGCTCCGTGGGGATGCCGCGGCCCCGCGTCACGTTCTCCAGGAACGGGACGACGTCGTCGGGACCCTCGGGGCCTCCGAAGGAGAGCAGCAGCAAGGCGTCGTAGGGGCGGGCGTCGAGGCAGGCAGCGTCTGGCATGTCCTCGATCCTGCCACCCGCCACCGACAGGCGGAGAACTGCCATGCCGCCCGGCTGTGACACGCGTAAGCTGTATCGGTCGCACAGCCGACCCACCCCTTACGCCCCGTCCTGACGCCGGAGTCCCAGTGCCCAGCCCCTACCGCGCCATCTTCGCCCTGCCCGGCACCAAGAGCTTCTCCGTGGCCGGGTTCCTGGGCCGGATGCCCCTGTCGATGATGGGCATCGGCATCGTCACGATGGTCTCGCAGCTGACCGGGCGCTACGGCCTCGCCGGCGCCCTGTCGGCGACGGTGGCGCTGTCCGCTGCGGCGATCGGACCGCAGATCTCGCGTCTGGTCGACCGGTACGGCCAGCGGCGCGTGCTGCGCCCGGCCACGCTGGTCTCGCTCGCCGCGGTCGCCGGCATGCTGCTGTGCGCGACATACGGGGCCCCGGACTGGACGCTGTTCCTGTGCGCCGCGTTCATCGGCTGCGTACCGAGTGTGGGCTCGATGATCCGCGCGCGCTGGGCCGTCCTCTACCAGGACGCGCCGCGGCAGCTGCACACGGCGTACTCCTTCGAGTCCGTGATCGACGAGGTGTGCTTCATCTTCGGGCCGATCCTCTCGATCGGGCTGTCCACGGCGTGGTTCCCGGAGGCCGGGCCCCTCCTTGCGGGCGGTTTCCTCGCGGTGGGCGTCTTCTGGCTGACCGGGCAGCGCGCCACCGAGCCGGCGCCGCACCCGCGCACGCAGCACAGCGGCGGATCGGCGCTCCGCGCGCGCGGGTTGCAGGTCCTCGTGACCACGTTCGTGGCGACGGGCGCGATCTTCGGGGCCGTCGACGTGGTGACGGTGGCCTTCGCCGAGGACCAGGGGCACAAGTCCCTGGCCAGTGTGGTGCTCGCCGTGTACGCGTCGGGGTCCTGCGTCGCGGGCGCCGTCTTCGGCCTGCTGCACTTCACGGGGGCGCCCGCGCGCAGGTGGCTGGTGGGGGTCGTCGCGATGGGCCTGAGTATGATCCCCCTCCAACTGGTCGGGAACCTGGCGTTTCTGGCCGTGGCGCTCTTCGTTGCGGGCCTGTCCATCGCACCGACGATGATCACGACGATGGCCCTCGTCGAGCAGCACGTACCACGCGCGAAACTGACCGAGGGCATGACCTGGGTGAGCACCGGACTCGCGGTCGGGGTCGCGCTCGGCTCCTCCGCGGCCGGCTGGGTGATCGACGCCGCCGGTGCGAGGGCCGGGTACGGGGTGCCGGGGGTCGCCGGCGCCGTCGCGGTCGTCGTCGCGTTCCTCGGCTACCGCCGGCTGCAGCAGCCGGTTCCGCGGCGGGGAGGAACGATCGATGAGCACGGCGCAGACGGGCAGCGGCGCGAAGAGCGGCGCAACGTGGCGTAACTGGGCGGGGAACGTCACCGCGCGTCCCGTACGGGAGGTGACGCCCGCCTCCGTGGAGGAGCTCACCGCGGCCGTACGCAAGGCGGCGGAGGACGGTCTGAAGGTGAAGGCCGTCGGCACCGGCCACTCCTTCACGGCGGCGGCCGCCACCGACGGGGTGCTGATACGCCCTCAGCTGCTGACCGGCATCCGCTCGGTCGACCGGGTCGAGGGCACGGTGACGGTCGAGGCCGGCACCCCGCTCAAGCGGCTCAACCTGGCCCTGGCCCGGGAGGGCCTGTCGCTCACGAACATGGGCGACATCATGGAGCAGACCGTCTCCGGCGCCACCAGCACCGGCACGCACGGCACGGGCCGCGACTCGGCCTCCATCGCCGCCCAGATCAAGGGCCTGGAGCTGGTGACGGCGACCGGCGAACTCCTGAGGTGCTCCGAGAAGGAGAACCCGGAGGTCTTCGCGGCGGCCCGCGTCGGCCTGGGCGCCCTCGGCATCATCACGGCCCTCACCTTCGCCGTCGAGCCGCTCTTCCTGCTCACCGCACGGGAGGAGCCGATGAGCTTCGACCGGGTCACGGCGGACTTCGACGACCTGTATGCCGAGAACGAGCACTTCGAGTTCTACTGGTTCCCGCACACCGGGAACTGCAACACCAAGCGCAACAACCGCAGCGCAGGCCCCGAGGCCCCCGTGTCGCGGCTCAGCGGCTTCGTCGACGACGAGCTGCTGTCCAACGGCCTGTTCCAAGTGGTCAACACGCTCGGCCGCGCGGTGCCCGCCACGATCCCGGCGATCGCCAAGATCTCCAGCAAGGCGCTCTCCGCCCGGACGTACACCGACATCCCCTACAAGGTCTTCACCTCGCCGCGCCGCGTCCGCTTCGTGGAGATGGAGTACGCCGTTCCGCGCGCGGCCCTCGTGGAGACGCTGCGCGAGCTGAAGTCCATGGTGGACCGCTCGGACCTGCGCGTCAGCTTCCCCGTGGAGGTCCGCACCGCCCCCGCGGACGACATCACCCTGTCCACGGCGTCCGGCCGCGACAGCGCGTACATCGCGGTCCACATGTACCGGGGCACCCCGTACCAGCGGTACTTCACGGCCGCCGAGCGGATCTTCACCGCGCACGAGGGCCGCCCGCACTGGGGCAAGATGCACACGCGCGACGCCGCGTACTTCGCGTCGGCCTATCCGCGGTTCGGCGAGTTCACCGGGGTGCGCGACCGGCTGGACCCGGACCGGCGCTTCGGCAACGCCTATCTGCGCCGCGTCCTCGGCGACTGAGCGCGGCTATTCGGCGGGGCTCTGCCGGCCGGAGCCGGCGCCCGGCCCGGTACCCGTCTCCGAGCCCGCGCTCCCCGAGGGGGTCGGCGTGGGCGTCGGGGTCGGCGTCGCCTTGCCGTCACCGGAGTCCCCGCCGCTGTCCGCGCCGTCGCCGTCGTCCGGGTCGGAACCCGGGTCGGTCCCGGTCTGCGAACCGCCGGAGGTGCTCGGCGTCGGAGTGGGCGTGCTGTTCCCGTCCGTGGCCGGATCGCCGCCCTCCTGCGGTGTGCCGCTCTCGGAGCCGGTGCCGCTGCCGTCGGAGGGCTCCGGGGTGGTGCTGGGGGCCGGATCGCTGTCGCCGGACGACTTGTGCCCGCTGAAGGCGTCCCGGAACGTCGTGCTGCCGCTGTCGCCGCTGAAGCTGTGCCCGGCCACCAGCTCGTAGGTGGTGATGCCGCCCATGGTGACGCCGAAGACGACGGCGGCGGCGATCAGCGGCTTCTTCCAGCGCTTGACCCGGACCGTGTGCACGGTCCCCTCGGTGAACTCCTCGTCCCCGGGGGTCGTCTGGTGCGGGAGGCCGGTGGTGGCGGCCGGTCGCAGCATCCTGGTGGTGTCGTCGGCCGCGCCTGCCTGGAGGAGCTGCGTCCTGTCGGGATCGGCCGCCCCGAGGTACTGCGTCCTCTCCGGGTCGGCCGTCCCGAGGAGCTGCGTCCTGCCCGGGTCGACCGTGCCGAGGAACTGCGTCCTCTCCGGGTCCGCGGCACCCTGCGGCCGGCCGTCCGGTCCCAGGAGCTGCGTGCCGTCCGGGTCGGTCGTACCCGCCGGCCGCGTGCCGTCCGGGTCGACCGCTCCCAGGAGCTGCGTCCCCTCCGGGTCGGCCGTTCCCATCAGCTGCGTCCTGTCCGGGTCGGTCGCTGCGGACAGCCGCGTCCTGCCGGTGTCGTCGGGGAAGAGGTCGGCCACCCCTCCGGTGTCGAGCAGGTGCGTCATGTCCTCGTCGTCCGGGCCGTGCGACAGGGCAGCCGCCCCGGCGTCCGCCGCTCCCGGCGTGCCCCACGTCGTGGTCGTCGGCAGCGCGCCCGTGGCGGGCCGGGCGACGGGCGGTCGGGCTCCCGTGGCCATGGCCTTCGTGGCGTCCATCGACGCGTCCGAGCGGAAGGTGCGCGGGACCGGACGCCCTTCGGACGTGACCGGGACCTGTCGACCCTTGGGCTTCGTCTGCACCGCGACGTCACGTATCTGCTCGCCGGTACGGCTGAAGAAGTGCTGGAAGACGGTGCCGCCGCAGGTGGCGAGGGCGCTGACCACGCCCGCGCCCAGGATCGTCCCGTAGACGCCGAAACTGGAGGCGAGCTTCGCGGCCACGACGGCGGCGACGGCGCTGCCCGCCACCTGAGGCACGCTCAGATCCACCCGCTTCTTCCCCTGGGGCTTGTCCTGCTCGTCCTGGGAGTTGTCCGGCCTCACGCCCATTTACGACCCTTACCTGCCTTTCCCGACATCAGTCTGCTTTTCACACTGAAGCCCCCGAGACTACGTGAACTTCCTGTGCCGCACGAGAAAGGGACGTATGGCCGAAGTCCGTAGTTCCGTTTCCGGAGATTCCGTGAAGCACGCCACGCTCATCCCTCACGAAACGGACGGGTGCCCCGGAGGCGCCGGGCTCAACTCCCGCCACCCGTGAGAAGTTCGGCGGCGAGGCGATCCACGCGAGTGGTCCGAATGGAGTACTGTTGCGAGCCCTGGGTCCGGTCTCCCGCCAGGGTGTCCGGGGCCTGCCAGGACCGCCGAGAGGGGGCTCGTTGCACAGGGTGACGACTTCGGTCACTTAGCGTTGCGAACAGGTAACCGTGCCATAACGGCGCTCTCGGGTCGTCGCCCGACACGCCGGGCAACTCGGCAAGGTTGTGGCAGGCTGCACCCGGGCAGGCCACACTCGACTAGCGGAAGCAGCGACGCACGTGACGTCGGCAGGCACCACCCGGGAGGTCCCCATGCCCGAACTGCGTGTCGTGGCCGTCTCTAACGACGGCACACGGCTGGTGCTGAAGGCTGCGGACAGCACGGAGTACACGCTTCCGATCGACGAGCGCCTCCGGGCCGCCGTGCGCGGCGACCGTCCGCGTCTCGGCCAGATCGAGATCGAGGTGGAGAGCCACCTCCGCCCCCGTGACATCCAAGCGCGTATACGGGCAGGCGCGTCCGCCGAGGAGGTCGCCCAGTTCGCGGGCATCCCGGTGGACCGGGTGCGCCGGTTCGAGGGCCCCGTGCTCGCGGAGCGCGCCTTCATGGCCGAGCGGGCCAGGAAGACCCCCGTGCGCCGTCCCGGCGAGAACACCGGCCCCCAGCTCGGCGAGGCGGTGCAGGAGCGACTGCTGCTGCGCGGCGCCGACCGGGAGACGGTCCAGTGGGACTCGTGGCGGCGTGACGACGGCACCTGGGAAGTCCTGCTCGTCTACCGGGTCGCGGGCGAACCGCACTCGGCGAGCTGGACGTACGACCCGCCCCGCAGACTCGTCCAGGCGGTGGACGACGAGGCGCGCTCGCTGATCGGCGAGTCCGACGACATCGGTGCGCCCGAGCCCACGTTCCCGTTCGTGCCGCGGATCGCCCGGCTGCCCCGGGACCGGCCGCTGGACCGCGCCCTCGACCGGCAGCTGGAGCGTCCGACGCCGCCGCCCGAGCCGCCCCTGGAGGAGAACCTCCCGGCGATCGCCTCCTCGTCCGAGCGCGACTCGCTGACGAGCCTCCTGGAGGCCGTGCCGAGCTACCGCGGCGACATCGTGGTGCCCGACCGGCCGACGACGGCGCCCGAGCCGCCGCAGGAGGACCCGGAGCCACCCGTCGTCACCGCCGCAGAGCTGGAGGAACCGCCGGCGCCCGCCGCGTCGGCCGGGGCCGGATCCGCCTACGCGGACGTGCTGATGCCGCGCAGCGTCGCGGGCCACCGGGACCGGCTCACCGGCACCACCGACCGGCAGGCCGAGGCCGACGGGGTGCGCCCCGGGCGCCGGGCCGCCGTGCCCAGCTGGGACGAGATCGTCTTCGGTACGCGCCGCAAGAAGCAGGACTGAGGCAGCACCAGGCAGAGCTGTACGGGATGTGGGCCCGCGCCGAGTGAATCCGGCGCGGGCCCGCACCGCGTAGGGGAACAGGCGGCTACTGCGGGTCCGGGCCCGTCGCCACCGGCCGGGACTCGTCCGCGGACCACTCCGACCAGGAGCCGACGTACAGCTGTGCGTCGATGCCCGCCACCGCGAGCGCCAGGACCTCGTGGGCACCGGAGACGCCCGAGCCGCAGTAGACCCCGACCTGGCCCGGATCGCCGGTGGCGCCGAGGGCCTCGAAGCGTCCGGCGAGCTCCTCGGCCGGGCGGAAGCGGCCGTCCGGTCCGACGTTCTCCGTGGTCGGCGCCGACACGGCGCCCGGGATGTGGCCGCCGACCCGGTCGATCGGCTCCACGTCGCCGCGGTAGCGCTCCGCCGCGCGGGCGTCGAGGAGGAGACCGGAGCGGGCGAGCGCGGCGGCTCCGTCCGCGTCCAGGAGGCCGGTGGCACCGGGTGCAGGGGTGAAGGTGCCGGGCTCGGGCGTGACAACCCCGGTCTCCAGGGGCCCCTCCCAGGTGGCGAGACCGCCGTCCAGGACCCGCACAGCGGGGTGTCCCGCCCAGCGCAGCAACCACCAGGCACGGGCCGCGGCCCAGCCCTGTCCCCCGTCGTACACGACCACGGCGCGGTCGGCCGAGACGCCCGCGGCGCGCAGCGCGGAACCGAGGTCGGCGAGGTCGGGCAGCGGGTGGCGGCCACGGCCCGAGCCCGCGTGACCGGCGAGTTCCGCATCGAGATCGACGAAGACCGCGCCCGGGACGTGCCCCGCGACGTACTCGGCACGACCGTCGAACGCGGGTTCTCCCGTGGCCTTGGCGGTGCTGAGCTGCCAGCGGATGTCGAGCAGGACGGGCGGGTTCTCCCCGGCCAGCTCGCTCGCGAGTTCAGATGCGGTGATGATGGCATTCATGAGGGCCATCCTTGCTCATGGTCTGGCCCGAGGGCTCTCGGTCGGATAGCGTGCTCGATCGACTACCGAGCGTCATCCGGCCGGGCTCGGCCGGAACTGGACGCAGAACCGTCTTCGAAACACCGTTTCGGGCATTCTCTGTGCGGGCTCGACGGTGGTCGGCGCTGTCAGGGAGCGCCGCGCGGCACGGAGTGCCACCATCAGGCACGGGCGTGCTGCGACACGCGGTTTCCGATCGCGGGCCCTGCATGGGTCCGCTCCGAGGAGAGAGTGACGATGACCGAGGCAGCAGCCAGGCGCGCGCCGGGGACACCCTGCTGGGTGAGCCTGATGGTGCACGACATGGCCGCGACCCAGGAGTTCTACGGAGCACTGTTCGGCTGGGAGTTCCGGCCGGGGCCGGGACAGCTCGGCCCGTACGCGCGGGCGCTCCTCGACGGCAGGGAGGTGGCCGGCATCGGCAGGCTGCCCTCCGAGCGCCGGTTGTCGATCGCCTGGACCCCCTACGTGGCCTCGGACGACGTGGACGCGACCGCCGCGAGCGTGCGGCACTGCGGGGGCACGGTGGGCGTCGGCCCGCTGGACGCCGGTGAGGCCGGCCGGCTGGCCATCGGCTCCGACCCGTCCGGGGCGGTCTTCGGCATCTGGCAGGCCGCGGAGCACCTGGGCATGGCGGTGACCGGCGTACCGGGCGCGGTGGCGTGGAACGAGCTGGTGACGCGGGAGAGCGCGAGCGTGACCAAGTTCTACCGGTCGGTCTTCGGCTACACCGAGGAGGCCGTCCTCTCCGCCGACTTCGACTGCGTGACGCTGCTCCTGGAGGACCGCCCGGTGGCTTCCGTGCACGGCGTCGGGCACGCGCTGCCGACCGACCGGGGGTCGCACTGGATGACGTACTTCGAGGTCGCGGACGTCGACGAGGCGGTGGAGCGGGTCGCCGATCTGGGCGGGCACGCCATCAGGGCCGCGCGGGACGGGGCGCGGGGCCGGGTGGCGACGGTGGCCGATCCCGAAGGGGCCCAGTTCGCCCTGGTGACGTCGGCGCCGTGAGCGGTGGCTTCGGGGGGATGGGCGGCGGTCAGGCGACCGGCAGCACGTCGGGTGAGAGGGTTCCGGCGCGCGCCGTCGCGCTCGTCGTACGGCGGCGGTGGTGGCGCCGGCACAGCACCTCGTAGCCGATCTCGTCCTCCGCGTGGTTGACGTCGCCGACGACCACCTGGGCACCTTCCACGACCATCTCGCCGTTGATGGTGCGCGCGTTGTGCGTGGCGCGCGCGCCGCACCAGCAGAGCGCCTCGACCTGCAACACCTCGACGCGGTCGGCGAGTTCGACCAGCCGCTGCGAGCCGGGGAACAGCTTGGAGCGGAAGTCAGTGGTGATGCCGAAGGCGAAGACGTCGAGATCGAGGTCGTCGACCACCCGTGCGAGCTGGTCGATCTGCCCGGGCGCGAGGAACTGGGCCTCGTCCGCGATCACGTAGTCGACCTTGCCGCCCTGCGAGAGCCGGTCGACGACGTACGCGTAGACGTCCAGGTCGTCGGCGACCTCGACGGCGTCGGTGACCAGGCCGAGGCGGGAGGAGAGCTTGCCGGCGCCCGCCCGGTCGTCCCTGGTGAAGATCATTCCCTGGAGGCCGCGGGCCGAGCGGTTGTGCTCGATCTGCAGAGCCAGCGTGCTCTTTCCGCAGTCCATCGTTCCGGAGAAGAACACCAGCTCGGGCATGGCGGGTCGAGCACCTTTCGCGGGACGGACAGGGGTGGATCGGGACGGGGCTGTCAGGTCGGGGCGGATCGTCAGGAGCGTACTTCGAGGAGTGGGACGAGCTGTTCGGCCGGGGTCATGGAGCCGTGGTTGCCGACCATCAGGGACTCCTTCGGCTCGGTGCGCGAGGCGGTGATGAGCACGTCGTCACGGGCGGCCGCGATGACGTCGCCGAGCCGCTCGACCACCCGGGGATCGACCTGCGGGCCGAACCAGCCGGCGGCGATCGCCTCGTCGCGCCCGGCGATCCAGAACTGCTCGCCGAGGACCTCCCGCCAGACGGCCAGGACGTCGCCCTGCGCCCCCGGCACCGCGTAGACGTGGCGCGCCCGGCCCTCGCCGCCCAGCAGGGCGACCCCCGCGCGCAGCTCCCAGTCCTCGTCGAAGTCGATACGGGACTGCTCGTCGAAGGGGATGTCGAGCATGCCGTGGTCGGCGGTGACGTACAGGGCGCTGCGCGGCGGCAGTTGCTCGGCGAGGCGCTGGGCCAGCCGGTCGACGTACATCAGCTGGCCGCGCCAGGGGTCGGAGTCGACGCCGAAGCGGTGCCCCTTGCCGTCCACCTCGCTGTAGTACGTGTACACCAAGGAGCGGTCGCCCCCGGCCAGTTGGGCGGCGGCCAGGTCCATCCGGTCCTCGCCGGAGAGGCGGCCGTGGAAGGTGCCGCCGCTGAGCGCGATCTTGGTGAGGGGCGTCGACTGGAAGGCGGGCGCGGAGACCTGCGCCGTGTGCACCCCGGCCTCGTGGGCGCGCTGGAAGATCGTCGGGTACGGCTGCCAGGCCTGCGGCTTCGTCCACGGGTTCCAGCGGAGCTGGTTCATCAGCTCGCCGGTGGCGGGGTTGCGCACGGTGTAGCCGGGCAGGCCGTGGGCGCCGGGCGGCAGGCCCGTGCCGACCGAGGCGAGGGAGGTCGCGGTGGTGGCCGGGTACCCGGCGGTGATCGGGGTGCCGGTGCCGCCGCGGGAGGAGGCGAGAAGCGAGCTCAGGAAGGGCGCCTCGTCCGGGTGGGCTTTCAACTGCTCCCAGCCGAGGCCGTCGATGAGGAAGACGCAGGCGCGGTCGACGGGCGCGAGCTCCGGGATCGCGGCGGCGCAGCCGGGGACGCCCAGATGGGCGCCGAGCGTGGGCAGCAGGTCGGCGAGCGAGCCGGTGCCGTACGCCGGGACGGGAGCGGTGTGGACGGGCAGCGGCTCCACGTCGTCCCAGGCAGCCTGCGTCATCAGCGTCCCGCGTCCGCGGTGGCCTCGGAGAGGGACTGGGCGAAGGCGAGGGCCTGGCGCACCGTCTCGGGACCGTCGCCCGCTTCGCTGACGCGCAGGCTCAGGTCGTCCGCGGTGGAGCTGCCCGTGTAGCCGTGGTCCGCCTCGCAGTTGGGGTCGCCGCAGGCGGCGGGCTCCAGGTCGATGCGGGAGACGGCGCCCCAGCCGATGGTGAGCACGACCTCGCGGGGCAGCGTGCCCGGGACGTACTTCTCCGGATTGGCGACGACCCGGCTGAGCACGACCGACGAGATCCGGTCGAGCTTCACGGACTCCGTGGACGTCGTGGCGTACGGCGTCGGCGACGTGGTGTCGGCCGCCTGCTCGTCCGTGTGGCTCACGATGAAGCGGTTGTCGGTCAGGACCAGGACGGTGACGTGCCGGCGGACCTCGTTCGCGTCGAACGTGGTCTCCTGGTGCACGAGGTACGACGCGATGGGCTCGCCGCCGACCGCGGCCTCCACCGCCTCGGCCACGAGGGCCGGGTAGTAGCCGCTGCGCTCGATCGCCGCTCGCAACCCTTGGGTCGTCGTACTGGTCTTGGCCATGGGGCCCATTCTAAGGCCCGGGGAGGGGCCCCCGGTGCCCCTGTGGATAACCCCCGGTGCGGGCGGTGCGCGGGGTGCGGTCAGTACGCGGCGGGCAGGGTCCGGGGCCCGAGGTCGTCGCGGGCGGGCGGCGGCGCGAGCCGGACGGTGGCGCCGAGCACGGTCAGCGCGTGCTGGGCGACGACGACCGGTTCGAGGGTGACGCCGACCACCTCGGGGTGGTCGTCGACCAGGCGGGACACGCGCTGGAGCAGCTCCTCCAGGGCGGGGGTGTCGACGGGTGCGGCGCCGCGCCAGCCGAAGAGGATCGGCGCGGTCTTGATCGAGCGGACGACCGCGGCCGCGTCCTGGTCGGTGACCGGGATCAGTCGGTGCGCGGTGTCGCCGAGGAGCTCGGACGCGGCGCCCGCCAGTCCGAAGGAGAGCACCGCGCCGGCCGCCGGATCGATGACGGCCCGGACGACGGTGTCGACGCCGCGGGGCGCCATGGACTGCACGACCGGGCGCAGCTCGGCAGGTCCGCCCAGCTGCTCGGTGAGCTCGTCGTAGGCGCGTCGCAGGTCCGTCTCGTCGGCGAGGTCCAGGCGGACGCCGCCGAGGTCGGCGCGGTGGCGCAGGTGCGGGGCGGTCGTCTTGAGGGCGACCGGGTAGCCCAGGGCGCGGGCGGCGTCGGCGGCCCGGTCGGCGTCGGGCGCGGGCAGCGTCTGCCGGACGGCGATGCCGTAGTCGGCGAGCAGGTCGCGGGTGTCGTCCGGCGTCAGCTCGACACCGCGCGGGTCACCGTCCTTGCCGAGCAGTGCGGTGATCCGGGCGGCGGCCGCGGACTCGTCGATGTCCTCGTACTCGGGCACCTTGCCGGGCTCGGTCGCCTCGCGCCGCCACTGGGCGTACTTCACGGCTTCGGAGAGAGCGCGGACGGCGCGCTCGGCGGCGGGGTAGGCGGGGATCAGGCGGGGTGTCCCCGCGGCGGGCCCGGGGGTCTCGGCGGCCGGTGGGGGTGCCTGGGTGCCGGGGGCGCCCGGTGCGTTCGGCCCCGTGCTGGCCGCGGCGGAGAGCGCCTCGGCGAGCCCGCCCAGTTCCACGTGGACGACGCAGACGGGCTTGGCGGACGCGGCCGCGGCCGCCTCGCTCAGGGCGGCCGCCAGCTCCGCGTCCCCGGCCTGCCCCTCCCCCACGGCCGGCATCGCGGTGACGACGACGGCGTCGGTCTTGTCGTCGGTCAGCGCCTCGTCGAGGGCGGCGCGGAAGTCGGCCGCCGACGCCGCCGTGGTCAGGTCGCGGGGCGGCTTGGGCCGCAGCCCCTCGGAGAGGCACACGTCGTAGGTGAGCAGACCGAGCGACTCCGAGTTGCCGAGGATGGCGACGCGCGGCCCGGCGGGCAGCGGCTGGCGGGCCAGGAGCAGCCCCGCGTCGACGAGTTCGGTGATCGTGTCGACCCGGATGACGCCGGCCTGGCGCAGCAGCGCCGAGACCGTGGCATACGGGAGGCGGGTGGCGCGTACGGCGTGCCCGGTGGGCGCGATGCCGCTGTGCCGGGCACCCTGCACGACCACGAGGGGCTTGGCCTCGGCGGTGCGGCGGGCGAGGCGGGTGAACTTGCGCGGGTTGCCGATGGATTCGAGGTACATGAGGGCGACGTCCGTGTCCGGGTCGTCGTACCAGTACTGCAGGACGTCGTTGCCCGAGACGTCGGCGCGGTTGCCCGCGGAGACGAAGGTGGAGATGCCGGTGGCCCCGGTGACTCCCCCGCCCCTGCGGTGCAGCCGGGCGAGGAGGGCGATGCCGATGGCCCCGGACTGGGCGAACAGGCCGATGCGGCCGGGGCGTGGCATCTCCGGGGCGAGGGAGGCGTTGAGCCGGACGTCCGCCGCCGTGTTGACGACCCCGAAGGCGTTCGGCCCGATGAGGCGCATCCCGTAGGTGCGGGCCTGCCGGACCAGCTCCCGCTGGCGCTCGCGGCCCTCGGCGCCGCTCTCCGCGTAGCCGGCGGAGACCACGATCAGTCCTTGTACGCCGCGTGCGCCGCATTCTGCGACGACGCCGGGCACGTCGGGCGCGGGGACGGCCACGACGGCCAGGTCCACTTGTTCGGCCGGGTCGATGTCGCGCACGCAGCGGTGCACGGGGACGCCGTCGAGCTCGGTGAGGTCGTCGGGGAACGCCCTGTTGACCGCATACAGGCGGCCCGTGAACCCGGCGTCCTTCAGGTTCTCCAGGACGCTGCGGCCCACGCCGCCGGGGGCCCGCCCCACGCCGATGACGGCGACGGAGCCGGGGGCGAGGAGCCGCTGCACGGATCGGGCCTCGGCACGCTGCTCACGGGCGCGCTGCACGGCGACGGAGGCCTCGGTGGGTTCCAGGCCGAACTCCAGGCGGACCACGCCGTCCTCGAAGCTGCGCTTCTGCGTGTACCCGGCGTCCGTGAACACCTTGATCATTTTGGTGTTGGCGGGGAGCACCTCGGCGGCGAACCGGCGGATGCCGCGCTCCCGGGCGACGGCGGCGATGTGCTCCAGAAGGGCGGACGCCACCCCGCGTCCCTGGTGGGCGTCCTGGACGAGGAAGGCGACCTCGGCCTCGTCGGCGGGGGCGGAGGCGGGCCGGCCCTGGGAGTCGATCCGGTCGTAGCGGACGGTCGCGATGAACTCGCCGCCCACGGTGGCGGCGAGGCCGACGCGGTCGACGTGGTCGTGATGGGTGAAGCGGTGCACGTCCTTGGCGGACAGGCGGGGGTAGGGCGCGAAGAAGCGGTAGTACTTCGACTCGTCCGAGACCTGCTCGTAGAAGCTGGTCAGGCGCTCGGCGTCCGCGCTGGTGATCGGCCTGATCCGGGCGGTGCCGCCGTCGCGCAGCACCACGTCGGCCTCCCAGTGGGCGGGGTAGGCGTGCCGGTCCGACGGGGTCTCCATGCCGCAAGGGTAGGGCCGGGCACCGACAGTCGTACGGGTCGCGGCCCGCGCGCGTGGGAGGCAGGCTATGGAAAGCCGCGGAGCGGTGCGCCGGCGGGGCCCAGGTCCCCGTCGATCGCCCGGCCACGGTTGTGTGAGAATGGTCTAGACAACCTTGAGTCACTCGAAGGGCAGCATCACATGGCTGAGCGCCGCGTCAACGTCGGCTGGGCCGAGGGCCTCCACGCCCGCCCCGCCTCCATCTTCGTCCGCGCGGCCACCGCGGCCGGCGTCCCCGTGACGATCGCCAAGGCCGACGGCAACCCCGTCAACGCCGCTTCCATGCTCGCGGTGCTGGGTCTGGGCGCGCAGGGCGGCGAGGAGATCGTCCTGGCCTCCGACGCCGAGGGCGCGGACGCCGCGCTCGACCGTCTGGCGAAGCTGGTCTCCGAGGGTCTCGACGAGCTCCCCGAGACCGTCTGATCCCCCTCGTACCGCCGAAGCCGCGCGTTCCCTTTATGGGCGCGCGGCTTCGTCGTTCCCGCGAAGAATTCACGCGCGAGTACAGCCGCCCGGTCCACACGGAATCAGCGGCCGGTATCTATTGCCCTCCGGACACCATGCAGCGAAGCATGCACCAGAAATGCCAAGCGCCCGATCCGGCGATTACCGCACGTCTTTGTATACGGCCCTTTTATTAATGGGGAAGGCTCGCCGTGTTTACAGGACGTTGCGAAGTCCTCACGTGACCGGCGGCGCGCGGGACGCGGAGCCGGTGGGCGGCCGCCGCGCGCTCGGCGTGCAGCAGGGTCAGCGCGCGGGCACGCTCGGCGTCGCCGCGGGCCACCGCGTCCACGATGGCACCGTGCTCGGCCCAGGACTCGGCCGGCTGGGCCGGGCCCTCCACGACGTACATCCAGGCGATCTTGTGCCGGAGCTGGGTGAGCAGGGCGATCAGGCCGGGGCTGCCGGAGGCCCCCGCGAGGGTCTCGTGGAACCACCCGCCCAGGGAGCGCAGATCCTCGCCCTGACCGCGCCGCACCCGCTCCTGCCCCAGCCTGACCAGGCCGCGCAGGACCTTGAGGTGCGCCTCGGTCCTGCGCTGCGCGGCGCGCGCGGCGCCCAGCGGTTCGAGCAGCAGCCGGACCTCCAGCAGGTCGGCGGCCTCCTGCCGGGTGGGTTCGGCCACGCACGCGCCCGCGTGCCGCCGTGTGACGACGAAGCCCTCGGCCTCCAGGGTGCGCAGCGCCTCGCGCACCGGGACCCGCGAGACCCCGTAGCGCCGCGCGAGCACTTCCTCGGTGAGTCTGCTGCCGCGCTCGTAGACACCCGCGACGATGTCCTCGCGGATCGCCGTGCATACCGAGTGTGCGGGAATGCGCATGTCCCGACCTCCGCCTTCATCCCCGCGAAACGCGGTCGATCGACGCTTGTGCGAGCGCGAATGCCACCCTCCGGTCGCGCCCGCCCGGTGACTCTATTCCACCGCACTCGAATTTCCGACGCCGGACCGGAATCCAGGGATATTTTCTGGCCAGAAATGCGGGGCGCACGCGAAAGCCCCGGCTCGCCGAGCCGGGGCTTTCGCGTGCGGGTGCGTGCGCGTCAGACGTTCACGCCGTGCGAGCGCAGGTACGCGACGGGGTCCATGTCCGAGCCGTAGTCGGGCGTCGTGCGGGCCTCGAAGTGCAGGTGCGGGCCCGTGACGTTGCCGGTGGCGCCGGAGAGGCCTATCTGCTGGCCGGGGGTGACGGCCTGGCCGACGGAGACGCCGATGGAGGACAGGTGCCCGTACTGGGTGTACGTGCCGTCGTTCATCTTGATCACGATGTTGTTGCCGTAGGCGCCGCCCCAGCCGGCCTCGACGACGGTGCCCGCGCCGACCGCGTGCACGGACGTGCCGCTGGCCGCGTGGAAGTCGATGCCGGTGTGGCTGCCGGAGGACCACAGGCCGCTGCTCGCCTGGTAGCCCGTGGAGACGTAGGAGCCGGAGATGGGCGCCACGAAGCTGTTGAGCAGGCGCTTGCGCTCGGCCTCGCGGGCGGCCCGCTCCTTGGCCTCGCGCTCTTCGCGCTCCTTGGCGGCCTTCGCCTCGGCCTCGCGCTTGGCTTCCTCGGCCTTCTTCTTCGCCTCGGCCTCGGCCTTCGCCTTGGCGGCGGCCGCGTCGGCGGCCTTCTTCTGGGCGGCGGCCTGCGCGTCGATCCGGTCGGCCAGGGAGTCGCCGATGGCGATGGCCTGGGTCAGGCCGTTCTGCTCGGGGGCCGCGGTGTCGGCGGCGAGGGCGGGGGCGGCGAGGCCGCCCACCACACCGGTCGTGGTGAGCGCCGCGACACTCGCGACCTGCACGGTGGTACGCGTGAGGCGACTGGGACGACGGTGCTTCCCGGTGGCACGGGTGAACGCCATGTAGGGGCTGATCCTTTCCTTCCCTCTCGCCTACCGGGTTAGCTGACGGGTTCGGAGCAGGAAGGTCTCCTACGGGCGACCGTCCTGGCCTGTACGGCCGGAAGGCTGCCCGATTCACCCCAGGGACTGCGGTGGGTCCCCGGCTCCCCTGGCTCACGCCATGGGGGACTCGGCGATGACTGTCCGGTGTCGCGGGCGCGACGCGTGTCTGGCGAACAGCCGGACCGACGCTAAGCGGGACATCTTTTAATCAACAAACGGATCCCGGCTTTTGTAGCGCATGCCACAGAGCAGACAGGCAACCTCCGCCCCAATTCGGACAAAAGCGATACCCGGCCGCACAAGGGTGAACGTGAGCGACACCACGCAGCCCCGGTGGCCGTGGAGGCCACCGGGGCTGCGAGCGACGTACGGGGCGGGGGTCAGCCCGAGACGACGGTCACCTCGCCGATGCCGAGGGCCCGGACGGGCTCCTCGATCTGCGCGGCGTCGCCCACGAGGATCGTCACCAGCCGGTCAGCCGGGAAGGCGCTGACGACCGCCGCGGTGGCCTCCACGGTGCCCGTCTCGGCGAGCCGGCGGTACAGCTGGGCCTGGAAGTCGTCCTGGAGGTGCTGCTCGACCTGGTCGGCCAGCGTGCCCGCGACGGCGGCCGCGGTCTCGTACTTCAGCGGCGCCACGCCCACCAGGTTCTGCACGGCGGTGTCCCGCTCGGCGTCCGTGAGCCCCCCTTCGGCGAGCGTGCGCAGCACCTTCCAGAGGTCGTCGAGCGCGGGCCCGGTGTTCGGGGTGTCCACGGAGCCGCTGATGGCGAGCATCGCGGCACCCGTGCCGTCCGGCGCGGACCGCAGCACCTGGGCGAAGGACCGCACCCCGTAGGTGTAGCCCTTCTCCTCGCGCAGCACCCGGTCCAGGCGCGAGGTGAGCGTGCCGCCGAGGCAGTACGTGCCGAGGATCTGCGCGGCCCACACCCGGTCGTGCCGGTCGGGTCCGATGCGGCCGATCAGCAGCTGCGTCTGCACCGCGCCCGGCCGGTCCACGATGACGACCCGGCCGGTGTCGTCGGCGGTCACCGGCGGGACCGGCCTGGGCTCCGCGGTGTCACCGGTCCAGGCGCCGAGCGTGTCGGTGAGGAGGGCGTCCAGGTCGGTGCCGGTCAGGTCGCCCACCACGACGACGGTGCCGGTGGCGGGGCGGACGTGCTTCTCGTAGAAGGCGCGTACGGCCGCCGCGTCGATGGCGGCGACGGTCTCCTCGCTGCCCTGCCGCGGACGCGACATGCGCGAGTCGGCCGGGAAGAGCTGCCGGGAGAGCTCCTTGGCGGCCCGGCGGGCCGGGTTGGCGCTCTCGTGCGGGATCTCGTCGAGCCGGTTGCGGACCAGGCGCTCGATCTCGCCGTCCGCGAAGGCGGGCGCCCGCAGCGCGTCGGCCAGCAGGGCGAGGCCCTTGGGAAGCCGGGAGACCGGCACCTCCAAGGAGACCCGCACGCCGGGGTGGTCGGCGTGCGCGTCCATGGTGGCGCCGCAGCGCTCCAGTTCGGCGGCGAACTCCTCCGCGGAGTGCTTGTCGGTGCCCTCGTTGAAGGCACGCGCCATGATCGTGGCGACGCCTTCGAGGGCGGCCGGCTCGGCCTCCAGCGGCGCGTCGAGGTTGATCTCCACGGCCACGACCTGCTGGCCGGGGCGGTGGCAGCGCAGCACGGTCAGGCCGTTGTCCAGCTCGCCGCGCTCGGGGGCCGGGAACGCCCACGGCTTGGCCGTGCCCGCCTCGGGCCGGGGATGGAAGTCCATGGTCGCGAGCTGCTCGGTCACCGGCCCGCCTCCTCGTCGCTCGGGTCGCTCTCGGCGGTCTCGTCGGTCTCGTCGGTCTCGTCATGAGGGGCGGCGGGCACCGTGGGCTCGTAGACGAGCACCGCGCGGTTGTCGGGGCGCAGGCGCGCCTTCGCGACCTCCTGGACCTCGTCGGCGGTCACGGCCAGGACGCGCTGCACTGCGGTCAGGGCGAGCTGCGGGTCACCGAACAGCACGGCGTAGCGGCACAGTTCGTCGGCGCGGCCCGCCACGGTGCTGAGCCGGTCCAGCCACTCGCGCTCCAGCTGGGCCTGCGCGCGCTCCATCTCCTCGGCCGAGGGCCCCTCCTCGGCGAACCGGGCCAGCTCCTCGTCGACGGCGGCCTCGATGGCCGGCACCTCGACGTCTCCCGAGGTCTTCACGTCCAGCCAGCCCAGGGAGGGCGCTCCGGCCAGGCGCAGCAGCCCGAAGCCCGCGGCCACGGCGGTGCGGTCGCGGCGCACGAGACGGTTGAAGAGGCGGGACGACTCGCCGCCGCCGAGCACCGTCAGGGCGAGGTCGGCGGCGTCGCACGCGCGCGTGCCGTCCTCGGGCAGCCGGTAGGCCGCCATGAGGGCGCGCGCCGGAACCTCCTCCTCGACGACCTCGCGAAGCTCGGTGCCGATCACTTCGGGCAGCGAGCCGTCACGCGGCGCGGGCTTCCCGTCGTGGCCGGCGATCGAACCGAAGTACTTCTCGACCCAGGCGAGCGTCTCCTCGGGGTCGATGTCGCCCACCACGGAGAGCACGGCGTTGTTGGGCGCGTAGTAGGTGCGGAAGAAACTCCGCGCGTCCTCCAGGGTGGCCGCGTCCAGGTCGGCCATGGAGCCGATGGGCGTGTGGTGGTACGGGTGGCCCTCGGGATACATGAGGGCGGTCAGCTTCTCGAACGCGGTGCCGTAGGGGACGTTGTCGTAGCGCTGACGGCGTTCGTTCTTGACGACGTCCCGCTGGTTCTCCATCGACTCCTCGTCGAGGGCGGCCAGCAGGGAGCCCATGCGGTCGGCCTCCAGCCACAGCGCGAGCTCCAGCTGGTGGGCGGGCATGGTCTCGAAGTAGTTCGTGCGCTCGAAGCTCGTCGTGCCGTTGA
The DNA here is from genome assembly GCF_044465085.1 of Streptomyces sp. NPDC049813. Taxonomy (NCBI): domain Bacteria; kingdom Bacillati; phylum Actinomycetota; class Actinomycetes; order Kitasatosporales; family Streptomycetaceae; genus Streptomyces; species Streptomyces sp. NPDC049813. The sequence continues at coordinate 579,040 of NZ_JBITLI010000003.1, forward strand.
GCGAACCGCCCGCGCCCTGTACGAATTCGAAGTGACCGTTGCCGTGCACCTGCTGCGAGCCCTGGAACATCAGGTGCTCGAAGAGGTGGGCGAGGCCCGTACGGCCCTTGACCTCGTGGCGCGAGCCGACGTCGTACCAGAGGCAGACCGCCGCGACCGGGGTCAGGTGATCCTCGGAGAGCACGACACGCAGGCCGTTGGCCAGCCGGTGCTCGGTCGCTGTCAGGCCGCCGGAGCCGGCCTCGGCGGTGGCCGTGTGACCCATGGGCATGTACGTCCCTTCGATCGCGGGGGAAAGACGGAGAAAGCTATGAAAGCTATGAACGCTGAGAACGCTGAGAACATCGGAAAAGCTGGAGAATGCTGAGAGACGCCGTGTCCGCGGGCAACACTGTGCACACGAAACCGCTCCCCGTCCTGCCACTGTATGCAAGCGTGCGGGCGCCTGGCGAAGTTCCCGTCCGGGCTACGCCCTGAGCGAGCACGAAGGCCCGTCGGCGAGCCGCCGGGCACCCCGTTCCGACGGGTCGCGATCAGCGTTGTCAGTGGGGCGGTCCACAATGGTCCGCGACAGTTCCCGTAGATGTTGGTGAAGGAGCCGCAGCAGCGATGGCCCGCCGCAGCACGAAGACCCCGCGACCCGATGACGACGCTGCCTTCGAGGAGAGGATCCTCGACATCGACGTGGTCGACGAAATGCAGGGCTCCTACCTGGAGTACGCGTACTCCGTCATCTACTCGCGCGCCCTGCCCGATGCCCGGGACGGGATGAAGCCCGTCCACCGGCGGATCGTCTACCAGATGAACGAGATGGGCCTGCGCCCCGACCGCGGCTACGTGAAGTGCGCCCGCGTCGTCGGCGAGGTCATGGGTAAGTTGCACCCCCATGGCGACGCGTCGATCTACGACGCCCTGGTGCGCCTGGCCCAGCCGTTCTCGATGCGCGTGCCGCTGGTGGACGGGCACGGGAACTTCGGTTCGCTGGGCAACGACGACCGTCCGGCCGCCATGAGGTACACCGAGTGCCGCATGGATCCGGCGGCGCACCTGATGACGGAGTCGATCGAGGAGAACACGGTCGACTTCGCGCCGAACTACGACGGGCAGGAACAGGAGCCCCTGGTTCTGCCCGCGGCGTACCCGAACCTGCTGGTGAACGGCGCGTCGGGGATCGCGGTCGGCATGGCGACCAACATGGCGCCGCACAACCTCGGCGAAGTGATCGCCGCCGCGCGGCACTTGATCAAGCACCCGGGCGCCGACCTCGAGACGCTGATGAAGTTCGTGCCCGGCCCCGACCTGCCCACGGGCGGCCGGATCGTCGGCCTGTCCGGCATCAAGGACGCGTACGAGTCCGGCCGCGGCACCTTCAAGATCCGTGCGACGGTCGCGGTGGACAACGTGACGGCGCGCCGCAAGGGCCTGATCGTCACCGAACTGCCCTTCGCGGTGGGTCCCGAGAAGGTCATCGCGAAGATCAAGGAGCTCGTCGGCAACAAGAAGCTCCAGGGCATCGCCGACGTGAAGGACCTCACGGACCGCGAGCACGGCCTGCGCCTGGTCATCGAGATCAAGAACGGTTTCGTGCCCGAGGCCGTCCTGGAGCAGCTCTACAAGCTGACGCCGATGGAGGAGTCCTTCGGTATCAACAACGTGGCGCTGGTGGACGGCCAGCCGCTCACGCTGGGCCTCAAGGAGCTGCTGGAGGTCTACCTGGACCACCGCTTCGACGTGGTGCGCCGCCGCAGCGAGTTCCGCCGCACCAAGAAGCGGGACCGGCTGCACCTGGTGGAGGGCCTGCTCGTCGCGCTGCTCGACATCGACGAGGTCATCCGCCTCATCCGCTCCAGCGAGAACAGCGCGCAGGCCAAGGAGCGGCTCATCGAGCGCTTCTCGCTGAGCGAGATCCAGACGCAGTACATCCTGGACACGCCGCTGCGCCGGCTCACCAAGTTCGACCGCATCGAGCTGGAGTCGGAGCGCGACAAGCTCAACGGCGAGATCGACGAGCTGACCGGCATCCTCGACTCCGACGCGGAGCTGCGCAAGCTCGTCTCCACGGAACTGGCGGCGGTCGCCAAGAAGTTCGGCACGGACCGCCGCACGGTGCTGCTGGAGTCGTCGGGCCCGGCGGTGGCCACGGTGTCGCTGCAGGTGGCCGACGACCCGTGCCGCGTCCTGCTCTCCTCGACCGGCCTGCTGGCCCGTACGGCGAACGGTGAGCCGTTCGCCGCGGACGAGGACGCCAAGCGCGCCAAGCACGACGTGATCGTCTCCGCGGTACCGGCCACGGCGCGCGGCGAGATCGGCGTGGTCACCTCCGAGGGACGGCTGCTGCGCCTGAACGTCGTGGACCTGCCGCAGCTCCCGGACACGGCGTCCGCGCCGAACCTCTCCGGTGGCGCGCCGATCTCCGAGTTCCTCTCCACGTTGGGCGCGGACGAGGCAGTGGTCTGCCTGACGACGCTGGACGAGTCGTCGCCGGGCATCGCGCTCGGTACCGAACAGGGCGTCGTGAAGCGGGTGATCCCGGACTACCCCTCCCACAAGGAGGAGCTGGAGGTCATCACCCTCAAGGACGGTGACCGGATCGTGGGCGCCGTCGAGCTGCGGACCGGCGAGGAGGACCTGGTCTTCATCACCGACGACGCGCAGCTGCTGCGCTACCAGGCCTCCATGGTGCGCCCCCAGGGCCGCCCCGCGGGCGGCATGGCCGGCATCAAGCTGGCCACGGGGGCGAAGGTGATCTCCTTCACCGCGGTCGACCCGGCGGCCGACGCGGTCGTCTTCACGGTGGCGGGTTCGCGCGGCACGCTCGATGACTCGGTGCAGACGACGGCCAAGCTCACGCCGTTCGACCAGTACCCCCGCAAGGGCCGCGCGACCGGTGGCGTGCGCTGCCAGCGCTTCCTGAAGGGCGAGGACTGCCTGAGCCTGGCCTGGGCGGGCCCGTCGCCCGCGCGCGCGACGCAGAGGAACGGCATGCCGGCCGAGCTGACCGAGATGGACCCGCGCCGCGACGGCTCGGGCATCTCCCTGCCGAAGACGGTCGCGGCGGTGGCCGGGCCCGTGTAGGGCGGTCACGCGGGACCGGTGAGGTCCTCTGTTCCGGTGACTCCGTCTGCTCCGTCCGCTCAGTCCGCTCCGGTGAGGTCCTGTACGTCCTGGATCTCGCCGGGCTCGCCGGGCTCGCCGGGCTCATCGGGTTCGTCGGGCTCGGCCTCGCCCTTGTCCTGGACGTAGCGCAGAACGCCCCACATGCCGTGCTGGTCGACGGTGTGCGGGGCGTCGCCCGTCCCGCCGCCCCGGCAGGCGTCCAGTTGGTGGTGGAGCGCCTGTGTGTCGATGCCGGCCCCGATGAGGACGAGCTGCGTGAGCCTCTCCGCGCCGGCCGGCCACGGCTCGGGATAGAAGCGCAGGAACCGCCCGACCGCGTGCACCGCGTACCGGTTGGCCGCGTCGGCCGCGCCGAAGTCGACGTACCCCTTGATGCGGTAGAGGCCCTCGGGCCTGCTGTCGAGGAACTCCATCAGCGCCCGGGGGTCCATGGGCGTCCCGGAGGCGAACGCGACGCTTTCGTAGGCGGCGTGCAGATGCTCGGCGTGCGCCTCTCCCGCGCGCGGGTCGTGTGCCCGGCCCCGGTGCAGGTCGTCGAAGGACAGCTGGCCGATCCGCTCCTCGGTGGGGCGGCAGTCGAAGAGCAGCTCCGGGTCGATCCGTGCGTAGGACGCGCTGACGACGGCGGCACGGCCGGCCGCTCCCCGCACCGCACCCAGCACCCGCTCCCGCTCGGCGTCGGGCACCCGGTCGCTCTTGTTCACCACGACGAGGTCCGCGATACCGAGGTGCCGGTCGATCTCCGGGTGCTTGCGCCGGGTCGCGTCGAACTCGGCCGCGTCGACGACCTCGATCAGCCCGCCGTACACGATCCGCGGGTTCTCGCTGGCCAGCACCATCCGCACCAGCTCCTGCGGTTCCGCGATGCCGCTCGCCTCGATGACGATGACGTCCATCAGCCGGCCGTCGAGGACGGGGCGGGTCAATTTGTCGAGATACACGTCGAGTTCACTGGCGTCCACGGCACAGCACAGACAGCCGTTGCCGAGCGAGAGCGTCGCGTCGCCCAACTGCCCGGCGACCGCCATCGCGTCGATCTCGATCGCCCCGAAGTCGTTGACGATCGCCCCGATCCGCGAGCCACCGCTGTGGTGCAGCAGGTGGTTCAGCAGAGTGGTCTTCCCCGAGCCGAGGAAGCCCGCGAGGACGACGACGGGGATCTGCGGACTCACCTTGGTCACCACGCTCTTGCTCACCACGGACTTTCTTGCGGCCACGGACGAATGCCGCTCCAGGATAGGCGCGGGTACGAAGACAGCCATGTGAACGATTGTTTGCGTCGCCGCATGGGCAGATGTGGGGCATGGCGCCGGTCGCCGCGACCCGACAATGCTTCCGTGCGCCTCCTCTCCGCCTCCCAGCCGATCAGAGCCGCTCGGCACCCTGGGAGACGGCAAGCGCGCCGCCCTTCGCTCGCCGGTCCCCATGCCCTCGACCCGCGCCCGACGACCGGCGGACCGCCGCCTGGATCGGGGGTTGACATGGTCACACAGAGTACGAGGTCATGGCGGACGGTCGTCGCCACAGTCGTCGCCGGCGGGCTCGCGGGCACCGCCACGGCGCATCTATGGCAGTTGTACGGCCCCGGCCGGGCGGGGACGGCGGCGGAGTGGCGCCGCCAGGCCCGCGCCCATCAGCAACGCATGCACTGGGAACTTCTGAGCAAGGCCCTCGACGACCCCGCTCTGGCCGTCGTCATCGACAGCTACGGACTCGATCTGCCGCCGGAGAAGCTGCGGCAGTTCCTCTACGCCAACCTCTGGTACATCAACGCCTTCCACCTCTACGACGCCGGCCTCCTCGACCAGCGGCAGCTGCGCGGGCACCTGCGCGACCTCTTCCAGAGCCCACACATCCGCGAGTACTGGGAAGCGACGCGGCCCCATCGCGCCTCGCTTGACCCGTCGTCGACGGAGGCGGAGGTCGGGCAGATCGCCGAAACGCTTCTGCAGGAGCGGGAGGAGTCGGACACGGACGAGTGGTGGGTGGTGGGCGAGCCGCCGCCACTGTGAGGCCCACAGCACCCGGAAGCCCGCCACACACCCGTGCGACCGCAAGGCCGCCACACACCCGTGGGCTCGGAAAGCCCGCCACACCCGTGGGACCGGAAAGCCCGGCACACACTCGTACGGAGGACGCCCATACCGGTGAAATTCTTGGCCAACTCCCCCTGGAGACAAGGGTTTCGGTACTCTGCAGCCCCAGTGGGCGCATTACTGTGACGCAGTCACATCGCTCTCCAGAAGGACCGGTTCGCCTTGAAGATCGTACGCCGCATCGGGGTGCCCCCGAGCGCCCGCGGAAGTGCCTCCGGCACCACCTGCCCCGATGTATTCGAACTCAGCGACGGGAACTTCGCGGTGATCGGCACCGAGGCCACCGCCGAGCTCCGCGAGGAGCTGCCGGCGGACGCGGGGGTCGCCGACTACGAGCGCATCGTCATCGTGAACCGAGAGACGCTGCTGCGCGCCAAGAGCGACATTCCGGACGCCTGACAGCGGCGTCCGCCAAGGCGCCCGGATCCGGCGTCCGCGCCGCTGTCCGCATGGCCGTTCGCCGTACTGTCCACACCGCCGACCGGTCTGCCGTTTGTTCGATATCGCTGTTCGCATCGCCATCGCTGTTCGTTCCCCGTCCGCGCCGCTGTCCGACACTGACGCATGACACTGCCGTCCGACACCGGTACCCGGCCCTCCGTCCGGCGCCTCACGCCCGGCGCCCGACAGGTCACCAAGCCTCCCGCCTGGAGAGATCCTCCGTGCGGGTTAGGCTCGCCTTCGTGAGTACGTGTGCAGCCTCGTCGCTGGATCTCGACGAACCCCTCGCGGGGACCGCGGCCACTGCCCGGACCTGGCTGCTGATCGAACAGCCGGGCCCCTGGGGAGCCAAGGCCCTGACCTCCAGCCATCTCGACCCCGGCGTGGGGCGGGCCCTGGAGAGCGCCGCCGAGGGCACCGGCGTACGCGTCGCCCTCATGCGCCGCCCCGGCCGGCACGCCGACGGCCACACCCCCGCGCGGCGCCGGATCCACCTCGCCCACACGCTCCCCGGGAACACCTGGCTCCGGAGCGCCACCGTCGAGGCCCCCGAAGAGCTGGTGCGGCTCGACTTCGCCGCCTTGGGCGCCGGCGACCACGGTGGCTTCGGCGCACCCCACGAGGGCGCTCCCCTCGCGCTCGTCTGCACCAATGGGAAACGCGACCGCTGCTGTGCCCTGCTCGGACGGCCGCTGGCCGCCGAACTCGCGCTCTCCACCGAGGAAGGCGTCTGGGAGGTCACCCACCTGGGCGGCCACCGCTTCTCCCCCACCCTCCTGGTGCTGCCGCACGGATACGCCTACGGACGCGCCACAGCGGCGGCCGTGAAGGAGATCCTGGAAGCGGTGCGCGCCGACCGCGTCGTACTGGAGGGGTGCCGCGGCAACTCCGCCTGGGACCGACCGGGCCAGGCCGCGGAACTGGCCGTGCGCCGCGCAGCCCATGAATACGACGCGGGTGCCCTGTATGTCGTACGAACGGACGCTGTCGTACGTAGGCATCTCGCGACGGGGACGGACAGCGACGTACGCACGGACGCCGCCCTACGTAGGCACGCGGTCACATCCACGTCTGGTGTCACGTCTCCTCCTGCCGTCGTAGAGAACGAGGGCCCGGAGGTACCGGAGTGGGACGTGACCGTCGCGCACCGCGACGGCCGGCGCTGGCGGGTGGCGCTCGTCCAGGGGACGTCCCTCCCGCCCCGCGCGGAGAGCTGCGGAGCCGCCCTCGGGTCGCCGGCTCGCATGGATGTCGTGGCGGTGCGGGAGGTTGCCTCCGGGCTCGACTGAGCCCGCCCGGAAATCGGACGTACGAGATCTGTGCCCCTCCGGGCTCGACTGAGCCCGCCCGGGGGCGGGCGTACGAGATCGGTGCCCCCTCCGGGCTCGACTGAGTTCGCCCGGGGCCGGACGTACGAGATCCGTGCCACAAGGGCTTCGGTCGGCGGTGGGAGGGCCCGTACCGTTCGTCTCCATGAGCCCGTCCTCCCCTGCCCGCCGTCTGCGCCTCGCTCTGCCGCGGCGCATGTTCGCGCAGGTACTGCTCATGCAGGTGGCGATCGCGGCGGGGGTGGCGGTCCTGGCGACCGGGCTGTTCCTGGCGCCTCTCGGCGACCAGCTGGACGACCAGGCCATGCGGCGCGCGCTGGCCATCGCGCAGACCACGGCGGCGCAGCCGCGGATCGCCGAGGACCTGCGCTCCTCGCGGCCGGCCGCGGACGGGCCGGTCCAAGCCGCCGCGGAGCGGATCAGGCGGGCCAGCGGCGCCGAGTACGTCGTGATCATGGACAAGCGGGGGGTCCGCTGGTCGCACCCCGACCGCGGGCGGATCGGCCGAGTCGTCTCGACGGACCCCAGCGACGCGCTGGCGGGCCGCGAGGTGATGGAGATCGACGACGGTACCCTCGGCCGCTCCGCGCGCGGCAAGGTGCCCCTGAGGGCCGCGGACGGGGCTCTCGTGGGCGCGGTGTCGGTCGGCATCGAGTACGACAGCGTCCGCGCGCGCCTGATCCACGCGATCCCGGGCCTGTTCGCCTACGCGGGCGGAGCCCTGGCGGTGGGGGCGCTCGCCGCGTATCTGATCGCCCGGCGAGTTCAGCGGCAGACCCGTGACCTGGCGTTCTCGGACATCTCCGCGCTGCTGGCCGAGCGGGAGGCGATGCTGCACGGCATCCGGGAAGGCGTCGTCGCGCTGGACCGCACCGGCCGGATCCGGCTGCTGAACGACGAAGCGCAACGCCTCCTCGGCGTCGGCGCCGAGGCGATCGGGCTGCCGCTCGACGACGCGCTCGGTGCGGGCCGCACGACGGACGTGCTCGCTGGGCATGTCACCGGCACCGATCTGCTGACCGTCCGCGGCCAGCGCGTCCTGGTGGCCAACCGGATGCCCACCGACGACGGGGGCGCCGTCGCGACCCTGCGCGACCGCACGGAGCTGGAGCAGCTGGGCCGCGAGCTCGACTCCACGCGGGGCCTCATCGACGCCCTGCGCGCACAGGACCACGAGCACGCCAATCGCATGCATACGTTGCTGGGGCTACTGGAGCTGGAGATGTACGAGGAGGCCGCGGAGTTCGTGGGCGAGGTGGCGGGCGCGCACCGGGTCACCGCGGAGCAGATCACCGAGAAGATCCAGGATCCGCTGCTCGCGGCCCTGCTGGTGGGCAAGGCTACGGTCGCTGCGGAACGCGGCGTCGCGCTGGGCATCTCGCCGGACACCGCGCTGCCGGACCGGCTCGTCGACCCGCGCGGCCTCGTCACGATCGTCGGCAACCTTGTGGACAACGCGCTGGACGCCGCCGCCGCCGGTTCGGGGCGCCACGCGCGCGTGGAGGTGGTCCTGCGCGCACAGGGCCCCACTGCGGTCCTGCGAGTCCGCGACTCCGGGCCCGGGGTTCCCACCGAGCAGCGGGAGAGCGTCTTCGTAGAGGGCTGGTCCACGAAGGAACCGCCGGCCCACGGCAGGCGCGGCATCGGCCTTGCCCTGGTGCGCAGGCTCGCCGAGCGGCAGGGTGGCAGCGCCGAGGTGACGACCGCGCCCTCCGGCGGTGCCGAGTTCGTCGTCGTCCTCCCGGACGCCGTCGCCGAATCCGTCCCGACCGCGGCCGAGGAGGTCCGGTGATCGAGGTCCTGGTCGTGGACGACGACACGCGCGTCGCCGACGTGAACGCCGCTTATGTGGCGAAGGTGCCCGGGTTCCGGGTGGCCGCCACGGCTCACAGCGCCGCCGAGGCCCTGGCCCGCATCGACACCCTCCGCATCGACCTGGTCCTGCTCGACCACTACCTGCCGGACAAGACGGGACTCGACGTGGCCCGCACGGTACGCGAACGCGGTCTGCAACTCGACGTGATCATGGTGACCGCGGCGCGCGACGTGGCCACCGTGCGGGCCGCGATGCGGCAGGGAGCCTTGCAGTACCTGGTCAAACCGTTCTCGTTCGCGGGTCTGCGCGGCAAGCTGGAGGCCTACGCGGCCCTGCGCCGCACGCTCGACGGCGGGGGCGAGGCCGAGCAGGCCGAGGTCGACCGGATCTTCGGCGCCCTGTCGGCGACGCCCGCGCCCGAGCTGCCCAAGGGGCATTCGCCCACCACCGCCGAACTCGTGCGCCGGGCCATGATGCACGCCGACGCGCCGCTCTCCGCCCAGGAGGTGGCCGACCGCACCGGGCTCAGCCGCCAGACCGCCCAGCGCTATCTGAAGCTGCTGGAGCGCACGGGACGGGTGCGGCTGAGCCTGCGGTACGGCGACACGGGACGGCCGGAGCACCGGTACGAGTGGGGCCCCGGCCGCTGAGCCGGGTGGGCGCAGGCGTCCCGGGGCCGGCCGGCTGCGCTCAGGCGGCTCCGGCCCCGGTCAGCGCCCGCACCTCCGTCTCCGCGTGCTTCGCCTCGTCCGCGGGCTCGTCGGAGGTCATGGTGCCCAGCCAGCCGGCCAGGAAGCCGAGCGGGATGGAGACGAGCCCCGGGTTCTCCAAGGGGAAGAACTGGAAGTCCACCCCGGGGAACAGCGACGTCGGGCTCCCCGAGACGACCGGCGACAGCACGACCAGGACGAGCGCGGGGACCAGGCCGCCGTACACGGACCACACGGCCCCGCGCGTGGTGAAGTTCCGCCAGAACAGCGAGTACAGCAGCACGGGCAGGTTGGCGGACGCGGCGACGGCGAAGGCGAGGCCGACCAGGAACGCGACGTTGAGATCGCGGGCCAGCAGCCCGAGCCCGATCGCGAGCACGCCGATGCCGGCCGCGGCGATCCGGGCCACCGCGACCTCGCTGTGCTGCTTCCCGCCCGGCCTGCGCAGCGAGGCGTACAGGTCGTGGGCGACCGACGCCGAGGAGGCGAGCGTGATCCCGGCGACGACGGCGAGGATGGTGGCGAAGGCGACCGCGGCGACGATCGCGAACAGCACCGTGCCACCGGTCGACGCGGCGCCGCCGCCCAGGTGGAGTGCGAGCAGCGGAACCGCCGTGTTCCCCGCGGCGTTCGAGTTCCGTACCGCGTCGGGGCCCACGAGCGCGGCGGCACCGAACCCGAGCACGATCGTCATCAGGTAGAAGCTGCCGATGAGCCCGATCGACCAGACGACGGAGCGGCGGGCGGCCCGGGCCGTCGGCACGGTGTAGAAGCGCGACAGGATGTGCGGCAGGCCCGCCGTGCCCAGGACGAGCGCCAGGCCCAGGCTGATGAAGTCGAAGCGCGCGGTCAGGCTTCCGCCGTACTTCAGGCCGGGGACGAGGAAGTCGGAACCGTGGCCGCTGCGGACCGCGGCCGTGTGCAGCAACTCGTTCACGTCGCCGTGGAACCGGGCCAGGACCAGCACGGTCAGGGTGATCGTCCCACCCATCAGGAGGACGGCCTTGACGATCTGGATCCACGTCGTGGCCCGCATCCCTCCCATCGACACATAGATCACCATGAGCGCGCCCACGCCGACGACGGTCCAGGCCTGCGCGGCGCCGCTCTCTCCGCCGAGCAACAGCGCGACCAGGCTGCCCGCCCCCACCATCTGCGCCACCAGGTAGAGAACGGACACGGTGACCGAGGAAGTTCCCGCCGCGATGCGCACCGGCCGCTCCCGCATCCGGGAGGCCACGACGTCCGCCATCGTGAAGCGGCCGCAGTTGCGCACCAGTTCGGCGACGAGGAAGAGCACGACGAGCCACGCGACGAGGAAGCCCACCGAGTAGAGCAGTCCGTCATACCCGAAGAGGGCGATCAGCCCGGAGATGCCGAGGAACGAGGCGGCCGACATGTAGTCCCCCGCGATGGCGAATCCGTTCTCCAACGGCGAGAAGAGCCGCCCGCCCGCGTAGAACTCCTCGGCCGAGCCGTGCCGCTTGCGTCCCACCCAGGTGGTGATGGCGAGGGTGACCGCCACGAACGCGCTGAACAGGAGCAGTGCCAGGGTCTGGTGCGACACCGTCATCGCGGTCCGCCCCCGCTCCTCGCGGAACCGTTCAAGCGGGCCGCGTCGTCGAAACCGCGGGTCATCTCCTGCGTATCCCAGCGCAGTTCGAGCGCGAGACGGTCCCGGCGGAGCCGGGCGTGGCGGGCATACAGCCAGGTCAGCAGGAAGGTACTGGCGAACTGGCCGAGTCCCGCGACCATCGCCACGTTCACCGAACCCGCGACCGGCCGGGCCATCAGCCCGGGCGCGCTCGTGGCGGCCACGACGTAGGCGACGTACCAGGCGAAGAAGATCGCGACCGCGGGGACGACGAACCTCCGGTAGCGTCCGCGCACTTCCTGGAAAGCAGCGCTGCGCTGCACCTCCAGGTAGACCACCGCCGCGCTCCGCTCCCGGGGCGCGGGCTGGGCGGGCACGGCGGACACCGGAGCGTCCGTGCCGTCCCACTCTCCCCATCCCGGGGCCGGCGCGTCGTACCAGGGATCGCCCGTGCTGCCGCGATCACCCGCCCGGGGCCGCGCCGTTTCGCGCCCGTCGTGCATCTCCACCGAACTCTCCTTGTCCGCGGCCCAATGTGACCGCGTGCCCAAGGATGGACAGACCCGGAAGATCCCGGACTCTCCTCTCAAGTCCTTCACCCCATTAGGTGATGGACGCCCCCGGTGGCCGCGCGAGCCCGTGCCGGTACGCGTAACGGACCGCTTGGGCCCGGTCCTTGAGGCCCGTCTTCGCGAACAGGTTGTTGATGTGGGTCTTCACCGTCGCCGTGGAGACCTGGAGTCTGCGGGCGATCTCCTGGTTGCTCAGTCCGTCGGCGATGAGTACGAGCACCTCGGCCTCCCGGGCCGTGAGGCCGTCCGGTGGCTCCTGGGCCGCGGGCGCCGCGGCCTCGGGCGCCGAGAGTCTCTCCAGGAGCCGCCGCTGGATCCGTGGTGAGAGTCCCGCGTCACCGGACAGCACGTCCGTCACGGCCCGGACGATCTCCTCCCCGCCGGCGTCCTTCGTCAGATAGCCCCGCGCCCCCGCGGTGAGCGCGGGGAACAACGACGCGTCGTCGGCGTACGTGGTCAGGATCACGACCTGGGTGCGCGGGTACGCGGCGCGGATCCGGCGCGTCGCCTCCACACCGTCGCAGCGCGGCATGCGCAGGTCCATCAGGACGACGTCCGGATCCAGTTCGGCCACGAGCGTGAGCGCCTGCTCGCCGTCTCCCCCGGAACCGACGACCTCGATCCCGGGCAGCAGACCCAGGAGCATCACGATGCCTTCGCGTACGACGGTCTGGTCGTCGACGACCACCACGCGCGCCGGCGGCCGTCCGGCCCCGGCCGCCCCACTCGTCCCGGTCGTCCCGCCTGCCCCCGCCTCTGCGGCGCTCACCGGGGAACCTTCAACGTGACCACAAACCCCTCCTCGTCCGGCCCGGCGTCCAGCGTGCCGCCCAGCAGCTCGGCGCGCTCTCTCATCCCCAGCAGACCGTAGCCGGAACCGCTGCCGGCCAGCTCGGCCTGTGGACAAGCCGCTCCCGAGTCCCGTACCTCCAGGGTGACTCCGCTCGGGGCGTACTCCAGCCGCATCGTGGTCCTTGCCCCTGGAGCGTGCTTGCGTACGTTCGTCAGGGCCTCCTGCGCGACCCGGCGCACCGCCTGCGAGGCCTCCGCGGACATCGGTCCGGGGTCGCCGTCGACGGACAGGGAGGCGCCGTCGCCGGACGCGACGAGCTCGCGCAGGAAGTCCTCAAGCGGGGTCATCTCGCCACGCAGCGCGGACAGCGCCTGCCGGGTCTCGGCGAGGCCGTCCCGGGCCATGCCCCGGGCCGCGACGACCCGGTCCAGGATCTGGTCCCGACCGGCGCCGCGCTCGATCAGCAACCGGGCCGCCTCCAGGTGCACGAGCTGTGCGGAGAGGCTGTGCGCGAGGACGTCGTGGATCTCCCGGGCGATCCGGGACCGCTCCGCGAGCGCCGCCGACTCGGCCTCCGCGGCGCGAGCGGCCCGCTCCTGGACGAGCAGCCGGTGGGCATTGCCCCGGGCCTCGGCGTCGAGGCGCAGCACGTACCCCGAAAGGCAGAGTCCGGCCGCGATGACGGCGGTGGTCAGCCAGGCGTCGTCGTTGCTGAGCGCGAAGCCGGCGAGGGAGGCCGCCGTGGCGGGCAGCGCCGCGGCGAGGGGCATGCGCTCCAGCGCGGAGACGGCGCAGCCGCACCAGAGCACGATGGCGGGGCCGAGGAAGCCGATCTGCCGGGCGCCGAAGGCGATCAGTACGAGCACCGCGAGCAGTCCGAGCGAAGGCCACAGCCGGTGCTCCAGCGTGGTGCGGTAGAAACCCCAGGCCGCGGCGGCGCAGGCGAGCAGGCCCACCGGTGCCGCGACGAGGGCCCAGTCGGCGACGCCCCGCTGGGTGATCGCGGTCCACAGCAGGATCGCCGTCGCCACCACACGCACCGTCCCGGCCAGCATCCGGCGGGCACGGGTCAGCCCCTCACGGGAGAGCGCCTCCCGCGAGGGCCACGTCGTCCACAGGCTCGCCCTCACCTGCGGCCCTCCCAGGCGGGCTGCGTGAGAGGACGGGCGTACGCCGACCGCAGTCCACCGGCTCGCCATATCAGCAGACCTGAGCGGACCAGGAGCGAGAGGGCGAACCCCAGCATGAGGGCGGACGTGCCGAGGTGGATGCCGAGAGCCAGGCCGACGCCGACGATCGCGGCGCGCACGGCTATGCCGCCGAGCCAGGTGCCCGCCGTGGCCATGGTGCCTTTGGTCCACACGTCGCCGTCCTCATCGGACCAGACGTGCGTGGTGAACGCCCAGCCGATGCCGATACCGAGGCTGACCAGCAGCTCGACGGCGAGCAGGGCGACGGAGCCCGTCAGGTGGTGCGGGTCCGTGAGGGAGCCGTCCCGCAGGGCGAAGAACCCGAGGAGGCCGGGAAGCAGCCACCACTTGCGGTCCAGCGACAGGCGCTCGGTCCTGAACTGGCGGACGAGGACCAGCGCCGCCACTGCGACGATCACGAGGATCTCGGTGAACCCGGACATGACGGCCTCCGTGGAGCGGTCGATGGCGGAATGTTTCTACGCCTTCGACGGTACGGAGATCGGCCGGCCGGGGGATCGGCGCGGGGGTGGATCCGAGGTGGATCATGCGGCTCCACCCGGGGGTGGAGCCGCACAGGGTCACGCGTCGATGCGGGAGCGGTCGAGCGTGGCCGCGGAGCTGCTGATGAACTCCTTGCGCGGTGCCACGTCGTTGCCCATCAGCAGATCGAAGACCTGCTCGGCCGCGTCCAGCTCGCCGATGTTGATCCGGCGCAGGGTGCGGTGGCGCGGGTCCATCGTGGTCTCGGCCAGCTGATCGGCGTCCATCTCGCCCAGGCCCTTGTACCGCTGGATCGAGTCCTTGTACCGCACGCCCTTGCGCTGGAACTCCAGCAGCGTCTCCCGCAACTCACGGTCCGAGTACGTGTACACGTACTTGTCCTGGCCCTTCTTCGGCTGGACCAGTTCGATGCGGTGCAGGGGCGGCACGGCGGCGAAGACGCGGCCGGCCTCGACCATGGGTCGCATGTACCGCTGGAACAGCGTCAGCAGCAGGCAGCGGATGTGCGCGCCGTCGACATCGGCGTCGACGAGCAGGATGATCTTCCCGTAGCGCGCCGCGTCCAGGTCGAAGGTCCGGCCGGACCCGGCTCCTATGACCTGGATGATCGCGCCGCACTCGACGTTCTTCAGCATGTCCGACACGGACGACTTCTGGACGTTGAGGATCTTGCCGCGGATCGGCAGGAGCGCCTGGAACTCGGAGTTCCGGGCGAGCTTGGCGGTGCCGAGCGCGGAGTCGCCCTCGACGATGAAGAGCTCGCTGCGCTCCACGTCGTCGCTGCGGCAGTCCGCCAGCTTCGCGGGCAGCGACGACGACTCCAGGGCCGTCTTGCGCCGCTGCGCGTCCTTGTGCTGACGGGCCGCGATCCGGGTGCGGGCGGCGGCGACGGCCTTCTCCATGACGGCGCGGGCCTGCGCCTTGGCGTCCCGCTTGGTGGAGGTCAGGAACCCCTTGAGCTCCTTGGCCAGGACGTTGGCGACGATCCGGTTGGCCGCGGAGGTGCCCAGGACCTCCTTCGTCTGGCCTTCGAACTGCGGCTCCGCGAGGCGCACCGTCACGACCGCGGTGAGGCCCTCCAGGGCGTCGTCCTTGACGACGTCGTCCTCGGCGACGCGCAGCAGCTTCTGGGTGCGCAGCACCTCGTTCATCGTCTTCGTGAGCGAGCGCTCGAACCCGCTCACGTGGGTGCCGCCCTTAGGGGTGGCGATGATGTTGACGAACGACTTGATGGTCGTGTCGTAGCCGGTGCCCCAGCGCATCGCGATGTCGACGCCGAGTTCACGGGTGACCTCGGTCGGCGTCATCTGGCCGTCGTCGTCCAGGACGGGGACGGTCTCCTTGAAGGAGCCCTGGCCGGAGAAGCGCAGGACGTCGCAGACCGGCTTGTCCTGGGCGAGGTACTCGCAGAACTCGCTGATGCCACCGTCGAAGCGGAAGCTCTCCTCGCCCTTGCTGCCGCCCTCGCCGAGACCGAACTCGTCCCGCACGACGATGGTGAGGCCGGGGACCAGGAAGGCGGTCTGGCGGGCGCGCTGATGCAGGTGGTCCAGCGAGAGCTTGGCGTCCTTGAGGAAGATCTGCCGGTCCGCCCAGTAGCGCACCCGGGTGCCGACGCGGCTCTTCGGGACCTTCTTGACCTTGCTCAGCCGGGCGGAGGAGTCGAAGGGCGCGTCCGGGCCGGGCTTGGAGAAGGCGCCGGGGACACCGCGCCGGAAGCTGATGGCGTGCGTATGCCCGTGGAGGTCCACCTCCACGTCGAGGCGCGCGGACAGCGCGTTCACCACGGAGGCGCCCACGCCGTGCAGGCCGCCGGAGGCCGCGTACGCGCCGCCGCCGAACTTTCCGCCCGCGTGGAGCTTGGTCATGACGACCTCGACCCCGGAGAGGCCGGTCTTGGGCTCCACGTCCACGGGGATGCCGCGGCCGTTGTCCCGGACCTCCACGGAGCCGTCGTCGTGCAGGATGACCTCGATGTGGTCGCAGAAGCCGCCGAGGGCCTCGTCGACCGAGTTGTCGATGATCTCCCAGAGGCAGTGCATCAGGCCACGACTGTCGGTCGAGCCGATGTACATGCCGGGACGCTTGCGTACGGCTTCGAGCCCCTCGAGGACGAGAAGGTGCCGCGCGGTGTAGTTGGAGCCGTCCCGGTCTGCTCCGGTCAGCAACGCTGTGGACGGCACGGACGTGTCGGCGGTCACGCGGTTCGCTCCTCGCTGAATTTCAATGGGGGCCCATGTGGGTAAGGGGCCGGCTTCGGTCGCCCGTCAGAGGGTACCGAGGCCTGGTAGAGCCGTTGTACCGCCACCCTCACCCTCTCCTCAGACTAGTCCAAGGTCGCATACATGTTCGATCCCTCAATGGAGTGAAGCCCACATCACGTTCCCTTCCAGGCATGAACCATTTAGGCTCCGGGCACGTCCTCATGAACAACCGGCAAGCCAGCCGGGGACGACCGACCTGATGGATCGCGCGAACCCGTAAGACACGTAAGAGACGCAATACGGCACATTCGCCGCCACCCGGCAGCAGACAGCCGGTCTCGAAGAAAGATTTCGAGGAAAAGCCGCGAGCGGGAACGTTTTCGGCCTGGTTGGATGTTGACCCTGGTACGACAGCTCGTCGAGCTAGAGAAGAGGCGACGTGACTACTGTTCTGACCCCCGCGAGCCCGCTGACGGCGGCTGACCGCTGTGACCGTTGCGGCGCCCAGGCATATCTGCGCGTCGTTCTGATCAGCGGTGGTGAACTGCTCTTCTGCGCCCACCACGGTCGCAAGTTCGAGCCGGAACTCAAGAAGATCGCCGCTGAGATACAGGACGAGACGGAGCGGCTCACCGCCGTTCCGGCAAGTGCTGAGACCGAGGAACGCTGACGCCTCGCACCCACGACGAGCCAGCACCGGCATCAGGCCGGCGAACGGGCGGTCACCCCTCCACCAAGGGGTGACCGCCCGTCCTCGTTCTTTCGGCGGCCCGATGCTCCGCCGGCCCGGTCAGCCGCTCTGCCGGCCCGGTCAGCCGTGCTGCTGGATCACCTTCACCACGTCGGAGACCCGGGTGTACACGCCAGGGCTCCGTGGACGCCCGCAGCCGCTCCCCCAGGAGACCAGGCCGACCAGCCGCCCCTCGGCGACCAGCGGGCCGCCACTGTCCCCCTGGCAGGCGTCCTTGCCCCCGGCCGGCTCTCCGGCACAGAGCATGGTCTTGGGCACGAACGTCCCGTCATCGTTGCCGGGGTACGCCTCCTCGCAGACGGCGTCCGCCAGGACGTGCACCGGCGCGGAGCGCAGCGTGTCGGGGTACTGACCGGTCCCGGACGTGTCGCCCCACCCGTAGACGGCCGCCCTGGTCCCCGCCTGGTACGCCGGGTCGCCCTCCTCCGCCATCGGGATCACGTCCCCCGCGGGCAGCGGGGTGGCCAGCGTCAGGACCGCCACGTCCCCCGAGTTCGTGCGGGCGTCGTAGGCCGGGTTGATCCACTCGTCCCGGAGCGGGATCTCGGCCCCTTCCGTCGTCCGGAGGTCGGTCCGGCCGGCGATCACCTTGAGGTCGCTCACCCGGGCGCGCGGTACGCCGAGCACCTCCTGGCTCATGCAGTGGGCCGCAGTGACGACCGTCGACCGGGCGATGACCACGCCCCCGCAGAACTGGCCGGAGCGCGTACCTCCGAACCGGTCACGGCTGCCCAGGGCCACCACCCAGGGGTGGTCCGACGTCTTGACCGCGCTACCGCCGATGACGCCCTCGTCGGCGCTCGCGGGGACCGGCGAGGCCAAGGGCAGTACGGCCGCCGCGACCAGCGCGGCCAGCGGCACGGTCAGCGCTCGCGCGAATGGACGACGCATACGAACTCCTCACTCTAGGTGGCCATGGAACACCCAGGGTGATTCAGGAGCACGCGCGACGCACCGCGAGGTGCCGCGCCCCGCGCTCTGCGCGGAAGGCCCGGCACGCCCCGCCGAGGGGGCATGCCGGGCCTTCCGCGCAGAGCGGCGGTGTCGACTAGTCGAGGTAGTCGCGCAGGACCTGCGAGCGCGACGGGTGGCGCAGCTTCGACATCGTCTTGGACTCGATCTGGCGGATACGCTCGCGCGTCACGCCGTACACCTTGCCGATCTCGTCGAGGGTCTTCGGCTGGCCGTCGGTGAGACCGAACCGCATGGAGACGACGCCCGCCTCACGCTCGGAGAGCGTGTCGAGCACCGAGTGCAGCTGTTCCTGGAGGAGCGTGAAGCTGACCGCGTCGGCCGGGACGACGGCCTCGGAGTCCTCGATGAGGTCACCGAACTCGCTGTCGCCGTCCTCGCCCAGCGGCGTGTGCAGGGAGATGGGCTCACGGCCGTACTTCTGGACCTCGATGACCTTCTCCGGGGTCATGTCGAGTTCCTTGGCCAGCTCCTCCGGGGTGGGCTCGCGGCCCAGGTCCTGGAGCATCTGGCGCTGCACGCGCGCGAGCTTGTTGATGACCTCGACCATGTGCACCGGGATACGGATGGTGCGGGCCTGGTCGGCCATGGCGCGGGTGATCGCCTGACGGATCCACCAGGTGGCGTACGTGGAGAACTTGTAGCCCTTGGTGTAGTCGAACTTCTCGACCGCGCGGATCAGACCGAGGTTGCCCTCCTGGATGAGGTCCAGGAAGAGCATGCCGCGGCCCGTGTAGCGCTTGGCCAGGGAGACCACCAGACGGAGGTTGGCCTCCAGGAGGTGGTTCTTGGCGCGGCGCCCGTCCTCGGCGATGATCTCCAGCTCGCGCTTGAGCTTGGGAGCGAGCTTGTCGGCGTTGGCCAGTTTGTCCTCGGCGAACAGACCGGCCTCGATGCGCTTGGCGAGCTCGACCTCCTGCTCGGCGTTGAGCAGCGGGACCTTGCCGATCTGCTTGAGGTAGTCCTTGACGGGGTCGGCGGTGGCGCCGGCGGCCGCGACCTGCTGGGCGGGCGCGTCGTCCTCGTCGTCGTCGGACAGGACGAAGCCGCCCTGGCTCTCCTCGGCGGGCTCGCCCTCCTTGCCGGCCGCCGGGGTCTCCTCGGTCGCCTCTTCCTCGGTGACCTCGTCGTCCTTCTTGCCGCCCGCCTTCTTGGCGGTGGCCTTCTTGGCGACGGTCTTCTTGGCGGTGGCCTTCTTGGCGACCGTCTTCTTGGCGGCGGCCTTCTTGACCGGCTCGGTCTCCTCGGCGCCGGTCTCGGCGACCGCGGGTTCGGGAGCGGTCGGGGCAGCGACCTTCTTGGCGGTGACCGTCTTGGCCGCAACAGTCTTGGTGGCGGTGCGCTTGACCGGACTCTTGGCCGCGACGCTCTTACGAGGACGCTTGGGTTCAGCGGCACTGACCATCAGCGTCACACCCTCTTCCTCGAGGATCTGGTTGAGGCTGCGCAGAACGTTCTTCCACTGAGTGGCCGGAATCTGGTCGGCCTCGAACGCACGGCGTACGTCATCGCCGGCGATCTGGCCATCAGCCTTTCCCCGCTCAATGAGCGCCATGACAGAGACGGACTCGGCGATCTCCGGCGGGAGCGTACGGGATGTGCTGGCCGACACGAACAACCTCTCGGAACGTTGGAAAACGGCTTCCGGCCCCGTCCTGTGAGGACCGGAGCCGACGACCGACGACTTGGGGATGGGCCGACGGCGCGGGCGGAGGCCGGGGAGAAGGACAGCGCCACGCACGGCTGCTGTATTCCCTCCTCGGCTGTCACCTCTTAGGTCATCGCATTGCCCCGTGGAGCGTTACGCCCAATCTGCGTGGCCCGAGTCACACCCCGTATTCGGTCAAAAACTGACGGATACGGGCGGAGCGGGTCATCACGGAACGCTCTGACGCGCCGGACTACACCCGACCGGCACATTCTGGGCAACACACCCACATGGCCGAGTCGCCGGACGGCGCCCTTCCACACATGCGCCGCGCACATGGAAGGGCGCCGTCCGGCGACACCAGATTCGTACTCCCCCGCTCCGCTTCGCTGCGGAGCCGTCAGTGCTCGCGCGGGGCAGGCACCACGCGCTCCACCTCGGGGTGGACCACGAGCAGCTGCCGCATGGCCGCCTCGGCCCCGGAGCCGTCCCCGGCGGCGAGGGCGTCGGCGATGCGGGCATGGTGCGCGACCGCCGACTCGTTCGGCCGGTCGCAGCCGGTCACGGGGCCCCCGGAGACCTGGAGGGCGGCGGAGACGATGCCGGAGAGGTGCTCCAGCATGCGGTTGCCGGCGAGCTGGATCAGCAGCGAGTGGAACTCCGCGTCGGCGCGGGAGAACGTGATCGAGTCCCCCTGCCCGAGCGCGTGCCCCATGATCTCGACCATGTCGACAAGACGCTGCTGCACATCGTCACGGCCGTGCCCGGCCGCCAGGCGCGCGGCGAGCGGCTCGATCGTCCAGCGCATCTCGCTCAGCTCCCGACGCTGGTCGTCGCGCTGCGGCCCGAAGGCACGCCACTCGATGATGTCGGGGTCCAACAGGTTCCAGTCGCTGACCGGGCGCACGCGCGTGCCGACGTTCGGCCGGGCGCTGACCAGGCCCTTGGCCTCCAGGACACGGAGAGACTCACGGACGACGGTCCGGGACACCTCGAAGCGCTGGCCGATCTCCTCGGGCACCAGCGGCCGGTCCGCGCCCAGGTCGCCCGAGACGATCATCTGTCCGAGCTGCTGGACGAGTTGGCCATGCAGACCGCGGCCCCGGCTGCCCGCGGGGCGTCGGCCCACCCGGCCGAGGTCCTGGTCCGGGCCGTCCCAGACGGGAGCGCCGACACGGTCGGCGGGCGACCCCGCGTAGGGGTAGCGATCGAGTTCACCCGGTCCGGCGAGGCCGGAGTCGGCGGAGCGGGCGGCGGTCATCATGGTGTGCGCAAGGGTACTCACGGAATGTGTTGTCGGCTCTGTCTCCAACTCCCTTGAGGTCTTTGGTGAAAAGCACACGAAAGGGTGATCTCCCCCCTCACCGCACTTGACGCCTTATCGGAAGCAAGCGGGCGTTACAGAGGAAGTTGTGTGCAGCGACGGTCGTGAAGGTCCCTGATAAGGGTCATCTCACCCTGGGGCGCAGCACCATGAGCAGATATGCGCAGAGCAGCGCGGTGATCGACAACGTCATGGCACCGCCTACGGGTTGAGCGATCATCCGCACTCCGGCGGCGAAGAACCGCTCCGCGCCGAACGGCCAGTGCACCAGGGCGACATCACGCAGTCTGGTCGGCAGACCGGCGGCCGTTCGTACAGAGGGGCCCACCAAGGCCTTCTGTACGAGCGGCACGATGACGACGGGCACGGCGACCACGGCGGCGAGCCCCGCGGCGGTGGAGCGGAACACTCCGGAGGCGAGGACTCCGGCCCACGCGCACGCCACGACGAGCGTGACCCAACTCGCGCTCTGCACGGGCCAGTCGGCGGGAACTTCCGCGATCTCCGATCCGTATACGAGAGACAGCAGCGCCACGTCGCAGCCGACGACGAGCAGGGCCAGGAGGACGGCGGTCGCGGCGCTGACGAGCAGTTTGGCGGCGAGCAGCCCCAGCCGGCGCGGGACCGTGCCGCGGTCGGTGGCGAGCGCGGGGTGGCGGAACTCGTCACCGAAGGCGAAGGCTCCGAGAAGCCCCGCGCCGAGGGCGGCCGGGGGCAGGGGCAGTTCTCGGGGCCAGGCGGCGAGCAGGCGGGGCTGCGGGGTGTGTCCGGTGCGGGCGAGCAGCACGGAGAGGAGCGCGGAGACGGCGAGGACCAGTGCGGCGGTGAGGTGTCCGGTGGCGATGCCGGTCGCCCGCTGGAGTTCGTAGCGCACGGGGCGCAGCGGGCCGCGTGCGGGGCGGACCCTGATCGGCGGCGGCAGCGGGGAGACGGCGGCCGCGTGCGGTCCGGTTACCCGGGTGGCCGCCGGTGGACGGCTGGGCGCGCCGTTCCCGACGGTTGTCGGGCGGGCTGTCGTGTCGACGAGAGGGACGAAGGTGCTTGGTGTGGGGGTTGGGGTGGGGGCAGCGATGGGGGTAGGCGTGGGGGCAGCGCCGGAGGCTTGAAGGCCTGGTGCCAGGCGAGGTGGGGCGGCAGCAGCCGTGCCGTTCCGCGGGACAGGTCGCGCCCCCACCGGTCCCGCGTCCCCGATCTCGTCGGCGAGTTGGTGCACGAGGATGTTGTGCCGGAACGCCGTCTCGCCCACGTCCGCGCAGGTACTGCCGTACACGGAGAGGCTATTGCCCCCCTCGGGGACCACCTCTACGGTGCGCCGGGCGTTGCGCGCCTCTCTGGCCAGCAGGACACCGAGGCGGGAGGCGTGCGGGCTGCGGACCGCGACCCGGGGCCGCAGCCGTGTCCGGGCGAAGTCGGCAGCGGCCTGGTCGGCGACCGTTCTGCCCGCGACGAGCGTGACGACGCGGTCCGCGGCCCAGGCCGCCTCCTTGGCGTCACCCGTGGTGAACAGGACCGTGCCGCCGAGGTTCGCGTGGGCACGCAGAATGCCGTGCATCCATCGGCTCTCCCGGGCCACCAGTCCGTCCGTCGGGCCGTCGAGCACCAGTGTGTGCGGGTCCGCGAGCAGCGCGCACGCCAGGCCGAGCCGTCGGTCCATGCCACGGGACAGGGTCCCCAACCGCTCGTCACGCAGGCTCACCAGCCCTACGGCTTCGAGGACTTCGTCGGCGCGTCCACCAGGCACTCCCGCCGCCGCGCACAGCATCCGCAGATGGCCACGGACCGATCGGCCCGGATGGCCGGGCACATCACCCAGCAGAACGCCGACTTCCCGTACCGGGTGGGTGAGGCGATGCAGAGGACGGCCGCGGAAGTAGGCGATCCCCCGGCCGTGTTGGAGTTCGAGCATGAGTCGCACCACGGTCGTCTTGCCGGCCCCCGGCGCGCCGAGCAGGGCCGTGACCTGACCGGCGGGCGCGTCGAACGACACGTCGTCGGCCGCGGGCGGAGACCCCTTGCGGACGTTGCTGGTGAGTCCGATGGCCTGGATCATCGCTTCTCTCACAGGATGGGCGACCGCCCGGCGGCAGGGCCCCGCCCACCGCTCGGGCGGCAGGCGAGCCCTGTGGGTACTCCTGCAAGATAACGCGATATATGTGGCTTTTCGGGCAGGGGACGGGCGCGGCTGTCGACGAGATGCGCGGCCCACCCCTCACGGAACCGCCCACCGCGGAGCCACGTCACACGGGTCGGCGCCGAGCGGCCTCTGACATCTGCCGGAGGGGCCTCCCCCGTACGTGACCTGCACGCGCGGCGGCTCTACCCCCATCGCCCTCACCGCGTCGGCGTCGGCGTCGGCGTCGGCGTCGGCGTCAGACTTCCGGGCGGAGCATCGGCGGGTTGAGCAACGTGGCGCCGCCCGCCCGGAAGAGCTGCGCGGGCCGACCGCCCTGGCGCGTGGTGGTACCTCCGGTGGGCACCAGGAAGCCCGGCGTCCCGGTCACCTTCCGGTGGAAGTTGCGCGGGTCGAGGGCGACGCCCCAGACCGCCTCGTACACGCGGCGCAGCTCACCGACCGTGAACTCCGGCGGGCAGAACGCCGTGGCGAGCGACGAGTACTCGATCTTCGACCGGGCCCGTTCCACACCGTCCGCCAGGATCTGCGCATGGTCGAAGGCGAGCGGGGCGGCCAGCTCGTCCTCGCGCCCGTAGCCGCCCTGCTGGAGCAGATCCTCGACCGGGGCCCAGCGAGCACTGTGGGCGTCGCCCCCGGCGCGTGGGGCCGGCAGATCGGGTGCGAGAGCGAGGTGGGCGACGCTCACGACACGCATCCGTGGGTCACGCTTCGGATCCCCGTAGGTCCCGAGCTGCTCCAGGTGCGCGCCGTTGTCCTGCGCGGGCGCGGCGGGATCGTGAGCGCACAGCCCGGTCTCCTCGGCCAGCTCACGCGCGGCCGCCCCCGTGAGGTCCTCGTCGTCCCGTACGAATCCACCGGGCAACGCCCATCGTCCCTGAAAGGGCGGTTCACCGCGGCGCACCGCCAAGGCACACAACGCGTGACGACGCACCGTGAGCACGACCAGGTCGACGGTGACAGCGAAGGGCGGGAAGGCCGACGGGTCGTAGGGCGACATGGAACGATCATAGTCGTCTGCCTGACGATAAACACTCCCTTCGCTCGTTGCTTCCTCCAGTTCTCGCCGCCGTCGGCGCCTTCCTGCACCTTTTCGGGGCGGCTCTGCTGTGCATCCCACGCACCGAGAAGGACGGACCTGTTCCGTGGCCCGCACAGCCTTCGGCGTGGCTCCGCCGGTACGTCGCTCAGCCCGGTAGGTACGACTCCCGTGTCTGTGTCCGCGCAGCCGTGTCGGCGCGGCTCTTCCCTACGACGCTTAGGCAGTCATCTGCCCAACTGCAGCGCGTCCGCGGCCTCCTCGACCATGGCGAGTCCGAGTCTGCTGACCCGCACGGAGAAGGCGTGTCCGGCGACGCGCAGCCCGGCCAGTCCGATCTCGCCCAACGGTGCGCTGCGCATCGGGGAGAGCGTCACCGTCCCGGCGGGCGTGTCGGGCCGGACACCGACGCAGGAGACCAACAGGTGCACACCGGCCGCTGCGCTCACCGCCGCCGGCCTACAGGCGGCCGGGTGCGCCAACGGCGCCCCACCCTCGACACGCTGCTCCCCCGCATACATCTCAGGAAGGCGGTACTCGAAGGCCTTCGCGGCGGCCAGGACTCCGCCGAGCAGCGATACCGCCTCCTTCTCGTACCCGGCGGCGGCCAAGCCGGCGACCGCGACCACGGTCTCCTGAACCCGCACCGCTCCCGCGCGATGACCGAACGGATTGAACGACGCCTCCTTCACTCCCAAGGTCCGTAGCCCCCACCCCGAATCCAGAGCCGGTCCGCCGTACAGCCGCGCGAGCTGCTCGGTCTGCACCTTGCTCAGCAACCCCGGGGCGTAGGAGCCCGCCCCGAGAAGCCCGGTGTCCAACAGATGGGCGGACCCGCTGCCCAGCTGCGGGAACGGGCGCCCGTCTGCGGCGCACGCCGCCGCCGGTCTGCCCCCGCTCCTGTCATCGATCCAGAAGTCCTCGCGGAACCGCGACCGCAGCCGCCCCGCCCACTCCCGCAGCTCATCGCCCCCGGCTCTGCCGTACACGTCGAGGAGATCGGCGCCGAGCACGGCCGCCCGATGGGCATGGGCCTGGGTCTCACTGCGCACGGGTCCACCCGCAGTGGGGTCCGGCACGTACGGGCGTCCTTCACGGACCGCGGCACGCAGCCAATGCAGACACCGCTCGGCTGCGGGAAGCAGCTCTGCCACTTCCTGCTCCGCGAGTCCCCACCGTCTCGCTTCGGCCAGCAGTACGGGGAACAGCAGCGTGGCCTCAATGCCGGTGCAGCTCGGAGGCAGCCCCGGGCCCATGTGCCGCAGCGGGCCCGGAAGGCGCCCGAACTCGGCTCCAGCTGCCAGCAGTTGCGTGCGAGCGAGCGCACGCAACGTGCCGCCTGCCAGTCTGGTCCCCAGCGGCAACGCCATCCTTGCTGCCGCCAGGGCCTCGGCCGGCGCCGGGCCGCAGCGCCAGGGGGCACCCGCCGCGAGGCAGACGTCCGTCGAGTGCACGGGGTCCCGCACGATGAGCGCCTGCAGGTCGTCGATACAAGTCCGCAGCAGCATGCCTACACGCGGGTCGTCCCCGTGGGCCTGCGCGACGGCGAAGGGGCGAACCGCACTGTGTCCTGCGGCTCTCCCGAATCCCGGGCCGTCCGCGCGGACCTTCAACTCGACAGTGCGTACTCCGCCGGGCGGCAGGTCGAACTCCCAGCGCAGCAGGTTGGCGGAGGCGAGTGCGTCCGTAGGTGCAGGCGTGGACGTGACCGTCACGTGGCCGGCGGGGGACGACCACCGCATGCCTGCGTCATGGACTGTCGCGGGCAGTTCGCGACCCGCCTTCCCGGCGGCCACCGCCCCGAGTTCGGCGAGGTCGGTACCGAGCGACACTTCGAGCGGCAACCGCAGGGGACGCGGTGCGGAACTGCGCAAGGTGATGCGTTCCGTACCGTCGGCGTGG
This sequence comes from Streptomyces sp. NPDC049813, assembly GCF_044465085.1. Classification (NCBI taxonomy): domain Bacteria; kingdom Bacillati; phylum Actinomycetota; class Actinomycetes; order Kitasatosporales; family Streptomycetaceae; genus Streptomyces; species Streptomyces sp. NPDC049813. Next base: position 605,172 of record NZ_JBITLI010000003.1, read on the forward strand.
CGGACGCGCTCCACGACGACGTCCGGATCCGGTCCCGCGTCCGGGGCCGCCCGCACCGTCCCCACGAAACGCGCGCGGTCGGCCCCGACCATGCGGGCCTGCACGGAGAGCGGCTCGCGGCCGGCGACCAGGACCCGGCACCGCGACAGGAGCCGCCGGCCCGCGCGGTAGAAACCTTCGAGTCCCTGCGCCGTCAGCTGCCCGTCCTCGGAGGAGATCACCATCCCCGGCAGAGCCAGGCAGATCAGAGAGCGGTGCAGGGGTGGCAGGTCGGCCGAGCGTCGGGGCATCGCGGCCGACGCCGTCGCAGTGGGTTGAGGGCCGGCGCCGAGTGAGGGGCGGGATGTCCGCGGTGGGCAGGGAGGTCGAGGCTCGGGTGGGGCAGCGTCCCGCACCGGAGCCGTGCCGGCGTCGGGCGGCGCCATCGGGGGCAGCCATGAGGCGTTCGCGGTCATGTCCGCCGCCCTTCGAAGGCGGTGACGGAGGGGATGCGGGTGATGGGGACGTGTACGTCCGCAGGCGTCACTGGCGCCGGGCCGCGCGATGCCGGCTCCGCGAAAACGTCCTGAGCGTGTGCGCGCGGACCGAGCACCTGCTGGCACGTCGGCTCGCGATGGCGCCCCCACATGACCATGGACCCATAACCCCGTACCCGCACACCGACCGGCCCGCAGGCCCGCCATCGCATGTCTACTGGCCCGCAGCCCCGCCGTCGTGCGCCAAGCGGCCCGCCAGACCTCCGCTGTGGGCCGACGCGCGGATGACCACCGCCACGATCCACGGTCAACCTTCTCTGCGGCCTCCGCATGAGGCGTCTCCTTTCGCGCACGGTCGCGCGAGGCGCCGGCAGTCTGCCGGGACTGTGGACGCGCCACCGAGGCCCGACCGCCGCTACCGGCATACAGGTGAACGGGGCCGCCCCTCTTCAAGTCACGCCCCAGCGGAACGAACCGCCGCTGGCCTCGCTCACCGATCACGACAAGCGCCACGACTATGACTGCGGCTGCGGCTGCGGCTGCGGCTGCGGCTGCGACGAAAGGCGCAAGGGCGACGGCCACACCGACAGCGCCGGCGACCACAGCCCACCTCATCCGTCGTCCCTGGTCCGGGGCCGCCCCACCCGCCGCGTCCCTGCCGGTCGCCGTGGCGCATGCGTTCCCGCCCGGGACGGCCGGGTGCCCGCCCGGTGCCGATACTCTCCGCGCCGCCGCAGCGCGGCCTCCAAGCCGCGGGCCGCGCGGGACACCCCCGGATCCACGGCACCACCCTGCCGCGGGACGGAGGTACGGCCCTCCTCCGGAACCGGGTCCTCCTCGGTCACACCCCCGGCGTCCAGCTGCCCAGCGTCATCGGCGTTCCCCGGCACCACGGTTTCCGTACCGCCAGCGGTCTTCCCCGGCAGCATACTGTGCGAGCCACTGATCCCGTCGGGCAGGACAGCCCCCACGGCACCGGCTCCCTCGGCCAGACCAGCCCCGATGCCACCGGCCCCTTCAGCCACCCCAACCCCCACAACACCGGCCCCCTCCCCCACCGACTCCGCCTCACGCCCCGCCCGCTTGCCCCGCAGCGAACGGCGGACCGGTTCCGGGTCGATCCCGTCGGCCCGTGCCGCGTTGAGGAGGCGGGCGAAGACATAGCGCGGGTCTGCGGTGAGGGCCATTTCCAGCGCCTGATCGGCCTCGACGGTGTCGCCGAGGGACCAGGCGACCCAGCCCGCCAGGGTCAGGGGTGCGGCGGCGTGCTCCGCGTAGGGCCCGACGCAGCGCCGCGCCAGCGCCCGCCACAGACGCAGGGCGCAGGATGCCTCCGGGCCCTCCATCCACTCGGCCGCCCGGTCGCGGGTGTCCCGGTCCTGGAGGCCGAGGATCAGGGTCGCCGCCTCGTCGTGCGCCAAGAGTTCGTCGTCCTTGAGGTCGGCGTCGAGGGCGGTGTCCGCACCCGGCACGTTGCCTTCACCCGGCACGTCGCCCGCACCCGATACGTTGCCTTCACCCGGCACGTCACCCGCACCCGGCACGTCCGCGAACCGACGCATCACACGACGCGCCAGGTCCAAGGTCTCCGCCTCCACTTCTTCGCGTGAGACGCCCGCGAAGATCCTCGGCACGAGATCCATGGCCGCCGCGTCGAGCGCCCGCGTCTGTTCCGCGACGAGCGCCGTCTGCAAGGGGGCCAGCCGGCCCCGCACCTCCTGCGCCGACGCGCGTACGTGGATTCCTGCGTAGGCCGCCGTGGCCGCCATGACCGAGGTGCCGCCGGTCACGATGACGTTGCCTTCCGGCGGGCAGCATTCCGGGCGCGGGCAGCAGTAGGACCAGTACCTTCCGTCCGAGAGGCACAGCGCTTCGGTGACCGGCACGTCCAGGCCGCCGCATGCCGTGCGCAGGAGCTGGGCGAGCGGACGCAGCCGGTCCGCGACGTGCCGGCCGGGGTCCGTACCGAGGGCCGCCGCGTCCTGGCAGAGGAAGGCGACGACGCTGTCGGGCCGTCCGTCCCTGCGCTCGCACTCACCGATCAGACAGCGCGCCATCTGGTGCGCCACGGACGGCCAGTCCTCCGCGCGGTCGGGGATGCCGAGCCGCACCCGGCCGCCGAACCGCCCCTGGTGCAGGGCGACGAGGACGATGCTGTCGTCCGGGCGGAACCCGAGCAAGTACGGCAACGCCTCGGCCAGTTCGCCGGCGGTGCGCAGGGTGATCTTCGCCTCGCCGGTCACGCCGGCGGGCTCGCTGTGATTCGTCATGGGAGGACCATCCCGCGAATCCGCAAGATCCGTTTTGGGCTGTGGATAACCTCGATCAGGGACACGACACGAGTTGTCCACAGGCTCGTGTCCTCGTTCGCGCGATGTCAGTCCCATCGGGTTGCATAGGGGCATGAGCAACGAAGAGCTGCGGACGGCCGCCGATGCGGTACTCGCACGGCTGGTCGGCGACCCGAGCGGGACCGCCCGCCTGCGTGAGGACCAGTGGCACGCGATCGAGGCGCTGGTCGCCGAGCACAGACGTGCCCTCGTCGTGCAGCGCACCGGCTGGGGCAAGTCCGCGGTGTATTTCGTGGCGACGGCGCTGCTGCGGGAGCGCGGCAGTGGCCCGACCGTGATCGTCTCTCCGCTGCTCGCGCTGATGCGCAACCAGGTGGAGGCCGCTGCGCGCGCCGGGATCCGCGCCCGCACCATCAACTCGTCGAACGTGGAGGAGTGGGACGCCGTCCGGGCCGAGGTCGCGGCCGGCGATGTCGACGTGCTCCTGGTCAGCCCCGAGCGACTGAACAACCCGGACTTCCGGGACAACGTGCTGCCGCAGCTGGCCGCCGCCACCGGCCTCCTCGTCGTCGACGAGGCCCACTGCATCTCCGACTGGGGGCACGACTTCCGGCCCGACTACCGGCGGCTGCGCACGATGCTCGCCGAGCTTCCCCAGGGCGTTCCCGTCCTCGCGACGACGGCGACGGCCAATGCCCGGGTGACGGCGGACGTCGCCGAGCAGCTCGGCACCGGCGGCGGTTCGGACGCCCTCGTCCTGCGAGGACCGCTCGACCGCGAGAGCCTCAGCCTCGGAGTGCTGCAACTGCCGGACGCCGCGCACCGCTTGGCCTGGCTCGCCGGCCACCTCGACGAGTTGCCCGGGTCCGGGATCATCTACACCCTCACGGTCGCCGCCGCCGAAGAGGTCACGGCCTACTTGCGCCAGTGCGGCCACACCGTGACGTCGTACACCGGGAAGACGGAGAACGCGGATCGGCAACAGGCCGAGGAGGACCTGCTGGCGAACCGGGTGAAGGCCCTGGTCGCCACGTCCGCACTCGGCATGGGCTTCGACAAACCGGACCTCGGGTTCGTCGTGCACCTCGGCTCCCCCTCCTCCCCGATCGCCTACTACCAGCAGGTCGGGCGCGCGGGACGTGGTGTCGAGCACGCGGAGGTGTTGCTGCTCCCGGGCAAGGAGGACGAGGCGATCTGGAGGTACTTCGCCTCGCTCGCCTTCCCTCCGGAGGAGCAGGTCCGGCGCACTTTGGACGTGCTCGCGCAGTCCGACCGGCCGCTCTCGCTGCCGGCCCTCGAACCTTTGGTGGAGCTGCGTCGTTCGCGTCTGGAGACCATGCTGAAGGTCCTGGACGTGGACGGGGCCGTGCACCGGGTGAAGGGCGGCTGGGTCGCCACCGGCCGCCCCTGGAGTTACGACACCGAGCGCTACGCGTGGGTCGCCAAGCAGCGGGAGGCCGAGCAGCAGGCCATGCGGGACTACGTGACGACGACCGGCTGCCGTATGGAGTTCCTCCGCCGTCAGCTGGACGACGACGCGGCGGCCCCGTGCGGGCGCTGCGACAACTGCGCGGGGGCGCGCTTCGAGGCGGCCGTCCCGCAGGACGCGCTGGACTCGGCGCGAGGCGAGCTGGGACGGCCCGGCGTCGAGGTGGAGCCGAGGAAGATGTGGCCCACCGGGCTCGCCGCTGTCGGCATCGATCTCAAGGGCCGTATCCCGGCCGGAGAGCAGATGGGCGCGGGCCGGGCGCTCGGCCGCCTCTCGGACATCGGCTGGGGCAACCGACTGCGGCCCATGCTCACCCCCCAGGCCCCGGACGGCCCGGTCCCGGACGACGTGGCGCGGGCGGTCGTGGAGGTCCTGGCCGACTGGGCCAAGGGTCCGGGCGGCTGGGCGAGCGGCGCCCCGGACGCGCAGCCGCGGCCCGTCGGCGTCGTCACTCTGGCGTCCCATACGCGTCCGCAGCTCATCGAATCGCTGGGAGCGGGCATCGCCCAGGTGGGGCGCATGCCGCTCCTGGGGCGCATCGAGTACGCGCCGGGCAGCGACACCGCACACATTCCGCGGAGCAACAGCGCCCAGCGTCTGCGCGCGCTGGAGGGCACCTTGAAGTTGCCTTCCGAGCTGGGCGAGTCCCTTTCGCGCGCGGGTGGCCCCGTCCTGCTCGTGGACGACTACACGGAGACCGGATGGACCCTCGCGATGGCGGCTCGGCTGCTCCGTCGGGCCGGCGCCGAGGGGGTGTTGCCGCTGGTCCTGGCGGTACAGGGCTGACGCACGCGTCGAAGACCGTTCCGGTGGGCAGGATATAGACGACGGATCACCAGATACGGGGCCCCGACCGCAATTGCTCGTTGCCGTGCGCTCGCGCGCCGGGAAGAATTGGAAGCGCTCCCCGCGTGGCTCCCCGTGGTCCGGTAGGGCTGTGCCGCGGTGCGCTCCCCCAGTCCGCCCCTGCCCGCGTCTGGGCGTGTAGCCGAAGGGAGGACCGTGACCTTCGGATTCGCTCCATCCTCGGCCGCATCGCTGTCCGCTTCCTCGATGCGCTCCGAGAGGTCCGCCGACTCCGCCGACCGACCGACGAGGATGCTGGAACCCACGGAGTGGGCGGCGGCCGGGATACCGCTGCTGCGTAATCCGCGCGAGGTCGTCAGCGGACTGCACACGCGTCATCGGCCGAGACCGCGCACCGCCGTGGTGGCCGTTCTCGACCCGGAGGAGCGGCTGCGTGCCAGCGCCTCGTTCGTGCGCCGCGAGAGTGCCGTGGACGGCTGGACGTTCCGCAACGCCCTGCTTTCGCAGTTGCGTCGGGTGATCCCGCACGACCTGCGGCGTCGCACCCCGGTCCGGACGGCGGTCCTGCTGTACTGCCGAGAGGGCGACACCCGTTGGACGCAGGAGGACGGCGCCTGGATGTGGGGATTGCGCGACGCCTGCACTTTGCACGGTCTGCGCTGTGGCGCGTACATCACGATGACGCACGACGGCTGGCAGGTGCTGGGCGAGGGCCGGGGCGGCCGACGTCCGAGTGCGGACTCCGTCGCCGAGGCCTTCGGCGGCGACGAGGAGCCGGCACCGCGGACCGGGGGCGCCGCGACGGAGATGCTCCGTCGCGCGGCGGCGCGCTGACCGCAGCCAGGGGCACGCACCGGCCTGCCGGCCTGCTCCGGCACCGGCGAGCGGTGCGGACGGCCGGCAAGCGGTGCGTCAGACTCCGGCGCCCAGCAGCGTGTTGACCCGCTGCGGTTCACCGCACACGACCAGCAGGGTGCCTGCCCTGCCGAGAGCGAGCGGCAGGGCTGCCGTGGCTGCTTCCTCGTCGCCGTTCACGGCGACGACCACGACGGGCCGCGATGCCGCACGGTTCAGGGCGGACGCGTCGGCGTAGAAGACGTCGTCGCCGGCGTCGTGCTGCGCCCAGTAGGCGTCCTCACCGAACGACAGCTCGTGAGCGGCCCACGGGTGCGGTCCGCCCGTGGTGATCACCAGGATGTCGCCGGGCGCACGGCCCGTGTCGAGCAACAGGTCGACGGCTTCCTCCGCGGCGTCCAGCGCGCCCTCGGCCGAGGCCGGGATGAGCTGGACCTGCGGCTGGGCGGCCGAAGTCGACGGGACGGTGGGGGCGTTGACCCCCGGCTTGGCGGCCGGGACCGGCTCGCGCGGGGTGCGCTGCGCGGGCGGCGTGGGCCTGGGACCCGGACGTCCGGGTCGCGGCGGCGCCGCGGGACGCGGGCCGGGTACGGGACGAGGGGTCGGCGCGGTGCGGGGACCCTGGGCACTCTCGTGAATCTGAGGCTCCTCGGGAATGAGAGGCATGAGCTGATATCTATCAAACGCAGGTGCGGTATGCGTCAGCGGGTGGCACATCAGTGCGAACGCACTGGTCAGAAGTCGAAGCCGAGCTGGCCCTCGATCTCCGGAACGGTCGCGTCCGCCCAACTGCGGGCCTTCTTGAGATGCCGCCACTGGGGCAGCGCATCAAGATACGCCCATGAAAGCCGGTGGTGCGGGGTGGGCCCCCGCTCCTCCAACGCGGCGCGGTGCACCGGCGACGGGTATCCGGCGTTGGCCGCAAACCCGAAGTCTGCATGGTCGACGCCCAGTTCGGCCATCATTTTGTCGCGGCGGACCTTGGCGATCACCGACGCCGCGGCGACGGCGACGCAGGAACGGTCCCCCTTGATCACCGTACGAACCTGCCAGGGAGCACCGAGATAGTCGTGCTTCCCGTCGAGGATCACCGCTTCCGGTCGCACCGGCAGGGCCTCGAGGGCCCGGCAGGCGGCGAGCCGGAGCGCCGCGGTCATCCCCAGGTCGTCGATCTCCTCGTGCGAGGCGTGCCCGAGGGCGTGCGCGGTGACCCAGCTCTCCAGCTGCTCCGCCAGCACCTCGCGGCGCTTCGGGCTGATCAGCTTGGAGTCAGTGAGCCCCTCAGGCGGGCGGCGCAGTCCGGTGACGGCGGCGCAGACGGTGACCGGGCCCGCCCAGGCACCACGGCCGACCTCGTCGACACCGGCGACGATCTTGGCTCCGGTGAGGGCGCGCACGGAGCGCTCGACGGCGTGGGTGGGTGGTTCGTACGGCATGGCGGCAACCAGCCTACGCCGCCCAGGTCACGCCGCGACACCCGGCCGGGGTCAGTCCTCGTCCCGCCGCAGCAGCGGGACCATGACGTGATCGATCAGCGCCACCAGATCCGCCTCCTCCCATTCGCTTCCGCACACCTTGGAGCGGTACATCATCATGGCCGGGATGACCTCGAAGACCGCGGCGTCCGTGGCGTCGGGCCGGACCTCCCCGCGCTCGATCCCCCGGAGCACGACCTCCTTGATCAACTGCAGGCCGGGCTCGACGACACCACCGACGATCACCGCATGGAAGCGCTCGGCCGTGAAGGTGTCGCATTCGTGAAGCACGGAGCGAAGCGCGAAACCCGGACGCGAGTACATGGCCTCCCGCATCTGGCGGCACAGCTCCAGCAGGTCCTCGCGCACGCCTCCGAGGTCCGGGGCGGAGTCCAGCTTCGGCAGTCCGGCCTGCAGGGCGTCGACGACCAGGTCCTCCTTGGAGGGCCAGCGCCGGTACACGGCGGCCTTACCCGTCTGCGCGCCGGCGGCCACGCCCTCCATGGTGAGCCCGTTCCAGCCGACCGTGCTGAGCTGGTCCAGCGCGGCGTCGAGGATGGCCCGTTCGAGCACGGGACCACGTCTGCGCATGGACGCGGCCGATCCGGCGGAAGCGGGCGTCCAGCGCGAAGTAACCATCGTCTTCTCTCCGTTGAGCGGTTCGGGCGGCACGAGACGCACGGCAGCAGATTCAGTGAACGGTTGCGTTCACTGAAGGGGATTCACTACCGTTGACGCGACAGTGAACGGTCTCGTTCACTAAAACGTTCGTGGGGGATCCATCGTGTCAACCTCTCAGTTAACGCCACGTCAGAAACCTGGGACAGCCCGCCGGGAGGGACATCCCGGTATCGCGCTCGCCGTCATCGCCGCCTGCCAACTCATGGTGGTCCTCGACGCGACGATTGTGAACATCGCGCTTCCGCACATCCAGAATGCCCTCAGCTTCTCGACGACCGACCTCACGTGGGTCGTCAGCGCCTACACCCTCACTTTCGGCGGCCTGTTGCTGCTCGGTGGCCGCGCGGGTGACATCCTCGGCCGCCGCCGGGTCTTCATGACCGGCATCCTGCTCTTCACCTTCGCCTCCCTCCTCGGCGGTCTCGCCCAGGAGCCCTGGCAGCTGCTGACCGCACGCGCCCTCCAGGGTGTTGGCGGCGCGATCGCCTCGCCCACTTCCCTGGCCCTCATCACGACCACGTTCCCCGAAGGGCCGGAGCGGAATCGCGCGTTCGGGGTCTTCGCCGCCGTCTCCGCGGGCGGCGGCGCCGTCGGACTCCTCGCCGGCGGCATGCTCACGGAGTGGCTGGACTGGCGCTGGGTGCTGTTCGTGAACGTACCCATCGGCATCCTGATCGCGGCGCTCACTCCGAGGTACATCAACGAGTCCGAGCGTCACCCGGGGCGGTTCGACATAGCCGGTGCGCTCACGTCCACGCTCGGCATGGCCTCGCTGGTGTACGGGTTCATCCGCGCCGCCGAGGACGGGTGGCGGTCCAGCCTCACCCTCGGGTCCTTCGGCGCGGCGGTGGTGCTGCTCCTGGCCTTCGTGGCCGTGGAGAACCGCGCCAAGGAGCCGATCACCCCCTTGCGGATGTTCGCCGACCGCAACCGGTCGGGGACGTACGTGATCATGCTGAGCCTCGCGGCGGCGATGTTCGGGATGTTCTTCTTCATCGTGCTGTTCGTGCAGAACGTGCTCAGCTACTCGCCCATCAAGGCGGGGCTGGCCTTCCTGCCGGTGACGGTGGCGATCGCCTTCGGCGCGGGTCTGTCGCAGCGGTTCCTACCGGTCCTGGGGCCCAAGCCCTTCCTGGCCGGCGGATCGGCGTTCGTGGTGGTCGGACTCCTGTGGCAGACACTCATCAGCCCCGACAGCTCCTACGTGGGCGGTGTCCTCGGCCCGATGGTGATCTTCGGCTTCGGTATGGGCCTGAACTTCGTGACGGTGACGCTCACCGCGGTCTCCGGCGTGGCCCCGCACGAAGCGGGAGCGGCCTCGGGCCTGCTCAACACGACTCAGCAAGTGGGAGGTTCGCTGGGGCTGTCCATCCTGACCACGGTCTTCGGTACGGCCAGCCGCGACGAGGGGAAGAGCCAGGCAGCCGACTTCATGGCCACCGCGTCACCGGAGCAGAAGGCCGCGTTCGCCCGGACTCACGAGCTGCCGCCGCCCTGGGGTCATGAGGTGCTGGCCCACGGCATCTCCACGGCCTTCATACCGGCGGCGGCCATGGCCGTGCTTGCCCTCGTCGTCGCCCTTGCGGTCATCAAGGTCCGCAAGAGCGACCTGGAGGCGCTCTCCGGCACGGCGAGCGCGGCTGGACCGGCCGGAGGCTGAGCAGGCTCCTACGTGCTGGGCCACCCCGCGCGGCGCGGCCCAGCACGTAGGGCTCAGCGCTGCACGGCGTGGCGTGGCGTGGCGCAGCCTCAGACCGTCGTGGTCGGCGTCCATCCAGGAAGCGCCTCGGTGTGTTCCAGCCAGCCGGCCGGCGGGTCAGCAGGGATGACACCGCCCACGATGGCGCAGGTCGTGTCCATGTCCCCGCCCACCTGGGCGGTGGTCCAGAAGGCCTGCGCGAAGTCGCCGAGCCCGCGCGCGGCCGACCACAGAGCGAAGGGCACGGTGTCGTGCGCGGTGGTCCGCCGGCCGCAGCCGAGCACCGCGGCCACCGTGGCCGGGTCGTCGTAGTCGAGCATGTCCCGGGCCCGGCGCAGCCCCGCTCCCACCGCGCTGCGCGGCACGAGGGCGATCACGCCGTCCAGGAGTTCCTGCGGACGGGGCGGGCCCGCGGGGTCGGCCGCGAGCGCCGCGGCGGCGGCCACGGCCATCGCGCCGACGACCGCTTCCCGGTGTTGATGGGTCGGATAGGCGGAGATCTCGGCCTGGTGGGTGGCCTGCTCCGGATCATCGGCGTAGTAGGCGCCGAGCGGCGCGATCCGCATCGCCGCCCCGTTGCCCCATGATCCCTGTCCCTTGAACAGCGCGCTGGCGAGCGTCCGCCAGTCACCGCCCTCCCGGACCTGCCGGAGCAGCCGGTTCACCGCGGGCCCGTATCCGCGATCGAAGTCATGGCGCTCGGCGAAGGCACGGGCGAGGGCATCCTGGTCGATGCGTCCGTGCGCTTGCAGGACGGCCACCACGGAACACGCCATCTCGGTGTCGTCGGTCCACTGCCACAGGCCGTCCGGCACCGTCTGCCGCTTGAGCAGCGGGTAGTTCTCCGGTACGAAGAACTGCGATCCCAGCGCGTCGCCCACGGAGAGTCCGCGCAGACTGGACAGAGCGCGGTCCAAGCGCCTGTCGGGTGCGGAGTCAGCGATCATTGCGCAGCCACCCTATCCGGTTGCCCCATACGAAATGGGGTCGCACCAACGCTCGAATGGCCGGTCCATCGCGTACTTTCCGTTCTCCCCGAGAACGAGCGCCCGCGTCTCGGCGTTCCCGGGATTCGACAGCGACTCGAATTCCGCGACGGACCAGTGGAACCACCGCATGCAGAACAGCCGCATCGTCAGCCCGTGCGTCACGAGGAGCACGTTCGGCGGATGGTCCGGCTGCTCGAAACTGCGGTACAGGCTCTCCAGGAACGCTCCCACGCGGTCGTACACGTCCGCTCCGGACTCACCTTGCGCGAACCGGTAGAAGAAGTGGCCGTAGGCATCGCGATAGGCCTTCTGGAGCCGTACGTCGTCCCGGTCCTGCCAGTTGCCCCAGTCCTGCTCCCTGAGCCGCGGCTCCTCACGCACCCGGACGAGTCCGGGGTCGAGCCGGAACGCCCGGAACGTCTCGTGGGTGCGCCGGTACGGCGAGACGTAGACGCTGACGCGTTCTCTGCCGAAGAGGTCTCGCAGCTCCTTGCCGGTCTCCTCGGCCTGCTGCCGGCCCTTCTCGGTGAGGGCCAGGGCATGGTCGGGCTCGCGCTCGTACACGGTGTCGTCGGCATTGCCTTCGGATTCGCCGTGCCGGACCAGAACAATGCGCCGCGGTCGTGCCATGCCCAAACACTAGATCGGTTCGGTCGGTTTCGAGCACTCGTACGGGCTCCATCCGGCGTACCGATGTCTGCCCGTACGCACCAGGCACGCACAACGGGCACGCGCGCGTGGTGGCGCGTTCAGACCGTCCAGGTCGGCTCCAGTTGCACGATGTCACCGCCGATGGCTTGGATGTCCACCTCGGTCTGCGCCCGCAGCGAGAGCCGCTCCACCCGCTCCACCTGGTACTTTCCGCGCTCGGCCGCCGATAACCACATCGACAGGACCAGGAACTCGTCCGCGGGGGCCGCCGCGAAGAGGCCCCGGACCATTCCGGGCGAGCCCGCCATCGCGGGGTTCCAGACCTGCTGCTGCATCAGCGTGAAGTGCTCGGCGCGATCGGCGCGCACCGTGCAGTGCGCGATCCGCACGACATCCGCGTCCGTGAACCTCGGCTCGAAACCCGTCTTCAGGTCGAAGACGTGGTCGAACAGCTTCGCCTGCATGTCGCGGTAGGTCCCCGTCTGGGCAGAGGCGAGCCGGTCGTGGGTCCGCGCCATGAAGGAGTCGTAGAAGGCACGGCTCTCCCAGAAGCCGAAGACATGGGCCACGTCGGGGTGTTGTCTGCTCCAGCCCCCGCCCTGCCCCCGGAACCCCGGCTCCCCCAGGAGCCCCGCCCATTTCCGCTGCCCCCGCTCGAACCCCCGACGGTCCACCACAGCACAGCGAATCCACTTGACCAGCACCGCGCCATCGTACGGCGCGGCGCGTGGCCTGGGACCACTCTCGGGCGCAGTGCGCGCACACCGACTCGCGCTCCGGGCGCAAGCCCGGGCTCGGCGCCGAGCTCCCTGCGCGGCGCCTGTCTCCCCGGTGCGCGACCCGTGATGTCAGTGGGAGGACGTAGCGTGTCCGTAGACGCAACAGGACGCCGCGAAGGGGGAGTTCGGTGAGCAGTCTCCGCAAGGGGATCGAGAAGGTCGAGGTCGGCCTCAAGTGGGACCCGAGCCCGTTGGGCTCGCCGCCCCACGATCTGGATCTCGTCGCCGCGCCGTACACGAGCGACGACCCACACGGCGCTCCGGCCTACCTCGTCCACTTCGACAGCCGCTCCCCCGACGGGACCATCCATCTCGACCGGGACAGCAGGACGGGCCAGGGCTTCGGCTTCGACGAGGTGATGACCCTGGAGCTGGACCGGCTCGCGCCGCAGTACGTGCGCGTGGTCGTGGGCGTGGCGCTCCAGCAGGGCGAGCAACAGCAGGGCCGGGCCACGGTGTTCGGGGACGTGGCGAGCACCGCGGTGCGCATCCGGCAGGACTACACCGAGCTGTCGCACCACGACCTCTCCGCCGTGGAGAGCAGTTCGGCGGCCACCGTCGCGGAGTTCACCCGGGACGCCGACGGCGAATGGTCGTTCCACGAGCTGATACGCGGCTTCGACGGCGACCTCACGACGTTCGGCGCCGCCATGGGTTCCCTGTAGCGCTCCGCAGTTCCGTGGCGCGGACACGCCGAAGGGGCGGCGGGACCATGGTGGTCCCGCCGCCCCTTCAGGTCAGGCGATCAGCTGCAACCGCTGGTGGAGCCGCAGCCCTCGCAGATGTAGCAGGAGCCGGCCCGCTGCATCTTCGTACCGCAGGAGAAGCAGAGCGGGGCGTCGGCCTGGATGCCCAGCTGCATCTCGACGAGCTCGGCGCTGGTGTGCGCCTGCTGCGGGGCGGCCTGCACGGCGGCGCTCTCGGCCTTCGGCGTCTCGACGACCTTCAGCGACTCGGTCTGCGGCGACTGCAGGGGCGCCGACTGCGCGAGCCCCTCGACGTCGACCTCGTCCTCGGACGGCTCGTAGGAGCCCGTCTCCAGGTGACGCTGGCGCTCCTCGGCGGAGTGGATGCCGAGCGCGGAGCGGGTCTCGAAGGGCAGGAAGTCGAGCGCCAGGCGGCGGAAGATGTAGTCGACGATCGACTGCGCCATCCGCACGTCCGGGTCGTCCGTCATGCCGGCCGGCTCGAAGCGCATGTTCGTGAACTTCGAGACGTACGTCTCCAGCGGCACGCCGTACTGCAGACCCACGGAGACGGCGATGGAGAAGGCGTCCATCATGCCCGCGAGGGTGGAGCCCTGCTTGGACATCTTCAGGAAGACCTCACCGAGACCGTCGTCCGGGTAGGAGTTGGCGGTCATGTAGCCCTCGGCGCCGCCCACCGTGAAGGAGGTGGTGATGCCGGGACGGCCCTTGGGGAGGCGCTTGCGGACCGGACGGTACTCGACGACCTTCTCGACGGCCTTGCGGATCTCCGCCTCGGTCTTCTCCGTGACCTCCGCCTTCTCCTTCTCCTTGGTCTTGGCGGAGAGGGGCTGGCCGACCTTGCAGTTGTCGCGGTAGATGGCGAGCGCCTTGACGCCCATCTTCCAGGCCTCGAAGTAGACCTCCTCGACGTCCTCGACCGTCGCCGTCTCCGGCAGGTTGACGGTCTTGGAGAGGGCGCCGGAGATCCACGGCTGGATCGCGGCCATCATGCGGACGTGACCCATCGCGGAGATGGAGCGCTCGCCCATGGCGCAGTCGAAGACCTCGTAGTGCTCGGTCTTGAGACCGGGGGCGTCGATCACGTTGCCGTTGTCGGCGATGTGGGCGACGATCGCCTCGATCTGCTCCTCCTGGTAGCCCAGGCGGCGCAGGGCCTGCGGGACGGTGCCGTTGACGATCTGCATCGAGCCGCCGCCGACCAGCTTCTTGAACTTGACCAGGGCGAGGTCGGGCTCGAGGCCGGTGGTGTCGCAGGACATCGCCAGGCCGATGGTGCCGGTCGGGGCGATGACGGACGCCTGCGCGTTACGGAAACCGTTCTTCTCACCGAGGCGGACCACGTCCTGCCAGGCCTCCGTGGCGGCGGCCCAGATCGGGGTGTCCAGGTCGTCCATGCGCACGGCCGCGGTGTTGGCGTCGGCGTGCTGCTGCATGACGCGCTGGTGCGGCTGGGCGTTCTTGGCGTAGCCGTCGTACGGGCCCACGACCGCGGCGAGCTCGGCCGAGCGCTTGTACGACGTACCCGTCATCAGCGACGTGATGGAGCCGGCGAGGGCACGGCCGCCGTCGGAGTCGTAGGCGTGGCCGGTCGCCATGAGCAGGGCGCCCAGGTTCGCGTAGCCGATGCCGAGCTGACGGAAGGCGCGGGTGTTCTCGCCGATCTTCTCCGTGGGGAAGTCCGCGAAGCAGATCGAGATGTCCATCGCGGTGATGACGAGCTCGACGACCTTGGAGAAGCGGTCGACGTCGAAGGACTGGTGGCCCAGGCCGTCGTCCTTCAGGAACTTCATCAGGTTCAGCGAGGCGAGGTTGCAGGACGTGTTGTCCAGGTGCATGTACTCGCTGCACGGGTTCGAGCCGTTGATCCGGCCGGACTCCGGGCACGTGTGCCACTGGTTGATCGTGTCGTCGTACTGGATGCCGGGGTCGGCGCAAGCCCAGGCGGCCTCGGCCATCTTGCGGAAGAGGGACTTGGCGTCGACCTCCTCGATGACCTCGCCGGTCATCCGGGAGGTGAGGCCGAACTTGCCGCCCTGCTCGACGGCCTTCATGAACGTGTCGTTCACACGGACCGAGTTGTTGGCGTTCTGGTACTGGACGGACGTGATGTCGTCGCCGCCCAGGTCCATGTCGAAGCCCGCGTCGCGCAGGGCGCGGATTTTCTCCTCTTCCTTCACCTTGGTCTCGATGAAGCCCTCGATGTCGGGGTGGTCGACGTCGAGGATGACCATCTTGGCCGCGCGGCGCGTGGCGCCACCCGACTTGATCGTTCCTGCGGAGGCGTCGGCACCGCGCATGAAGGAGACGGGACCCGAGGCGTTGCCGCCCGAGGAGAGGAGCTCCTTGGAGGAGCGGATACGGGAGAGGTTCAGGCCGGCGCCGGAGCCGCCCTTGAAGATCATGCCCTCTTCCTTGTACCAGTCGAGGATCGACTCCATGGAGTCGTCGACGGCCAGGATGAAGCAGGCCGAGACCTGCTGGGGCTGCGGGGTCCCGACGTTGAACCACACCGGCGAGTTGAAGCTGAAGATCTGGTGCAGGAGGGCGTACGCCAGCTCGTGCTCGAAGATCTCGGCGTCGGCGGGCGAAGCGAAATACCTGTAGTCCTCGCCGGCCTTCCGGTACGTCTTCACGATGCGGTCGATGAGCTGCTTGAGGCTCACCTCGCGCTGCGGGGTGCCGACGGCACCCCGGAAGTACTTGCTGGTGACGATGTTGACCGCGTTCACCGACCAGAACTCGGGGAACTCGACGCCACGCTGCTCGAAGTTGACCGAGCCGTCGCGCCAATTGGTCATGACGACGTCACGGCGTGCCCATTCCACCTCGTCGTACGGATGCACGCCGGGAGTGGTGTGGATGCGCTCGATACGCAGACCCTTGGTGGTCTTGGAACCCTTCGTACGGGAACCTCGCGCCGGGCCGCTCGCCGTCTCTGTCATGCCGCCTCCCATATACCGGGCTAAAACGCCCAAAAGTGCCGCGTCATTCCCGTGGCACGGTGTGTGTCTTGTGTTGCGGACGCCGCTCACGCCGCCGCAACAGGTCTGTGGATGCCGCCGTCCGTCCCGTCCGGGTCCGGTCAGTCGGCAGCGTTCGCGGGCACGGGGACCTCCACAGTCCCTCCGGGCCCGCCGTCACTCTTTTCGCGCTCGTCGTCGGCGCGATCCGCCGTCGCGCCGCCGGCTTGCTCCCGCAGTTCGGCGATCGCCGACTCGAAGTCCTCCAGCGAGTCGAACGCCCGATAAACGGACGCGAAGCGCAGGTAGGCGACGAGGTCCAGCTCCTGAAGGGGGCCGAGCATGGCAAGGCCCACATCATGCGTGGTCAGTTCCGCACTTCCGGTGGCGCGCACCGCTTCCTCGACACGCTGGCCGAGCAACGCCAGGGCGTCCTCCGTCACCGGCCGGCCCTGGCAGGCCTTGCGCACGCCGTTGATCACCTTGGTGCGGCTGAAGGGCTCCGTGACCCCGCTCCGCTTGATCACCATCAGTGAACAGGTCTCCACCGTCGTGAAGCGGCGGGAGCAGTCCGGACACTGCCGGCGGCGGCGGATCGACGTGCCGTCGTCGGTGGTGCGGCTGTCGACGACCCGGCTGTCGGGATGCCTGCAGAAGGGACAGTGCATGAACTCCCAACCCTCCTCACGGCACGACTAGATAGCCCCGAGAGGCTGGACCCGCCCCTCGAAGCAGCCCCAAGCATAGGTGATGACCTAGGCCGCGAAACCACCGGGACCACAACCCCTGGGCTGCTGATGCCATCCAACCACTAGATGTGGGGTTCAGCTGCCTTTGGGGCCTAGAGCGTGTCGCGGGAAGCGGAGTCGTCCGCACACGGCCCGGAAACACCACAGGCCACAGCCCCGACCGACGCTCGACCGGCCCCCGATCGAGTTTCCGCTCGGCGCGGCGCACGCGAGAAGGGGGCGGTGCCCGGACGGCGAGGGAGCCGATGGCAGACTGGAAGCGCCCTCGGAGGGGCCTCGGTCCCGGCGGTGAAGCGTACCGGATTGAGCCGAAATGCCACTCCGCAGGCCCGCCAGCCATACACCTAGGCACATGATCACGACAAGTAATCTACGGTTTTTCACTCGAACGTGTGTTTGGCGCAACCTTTCGAAAGGAACTACCGTTGGCTAGCTAGGGAGACATTCTCGAGAGGGGCCGACCGACGTGACCACCACCGCAGACAGCGCCACCATCACTGCCCAGGGCCGCGCCCCTGGCCGACTCGAGCCGGTGCATGCCATGACTGACGCGACCATGAGCCAGGAGGGCCCCAAGCCGGGCCGCTCCCTGCCCGGACGACCTCCCGGGATCCGCGCGGACAGCTCGGGCCTCACCGACCGGCAGCGGCGGGTGATCGAGGTGATCAGGGACTCGGTGCAGCGTCGCGGGTACCCACCGTCGATGCGGGAGATCGGCCAGGCGGTGGGCCTCTCCAGCACGTCCTCGGTCGCGCACCAGCTCATGGCCCTTGAGCGGAAGGGTTTCCTGCGGCGCGACCCGCACCGCCCCCGTGCGTACGAGGTCCGGGGCTCGGACCAGCCGAGCACGCAGCCCACGGACACCACGGGCAAGCCTGCCGCTTCGTACGTGCCCCTGGTCGGCCGCATCGCCGCAGGCGGGCCGATTCTCGCCGAGGAGTCGGTCGAGGATGTCTTCCCGCTCCCCCGGCAGCTGGTCGGCGACGGTGAGCTGTTCGTCCTCAAGGTCGTCGGCGACTCGATGATCGAGGCCGCGATCTGCGACGGTGACTGGGTCACGGTCCGTCGCCAGCCCGTCGCGGAGAACGGCGACATCGTCGCGGCCATGCTCGACGGCGAGGCCACCGTGAAGCGCTTCAAGCGCGAGGACGGCCACGTCTGGCTCCTCCCCCACAACTCCGCGTACCAGCCGATCCCCGGTGACGAGGCGACCATCCTCGGCAAGGTGGTGGCTGTCCTGCGCCGGGTGTGACCCCTCCCTGACCGGGCCCCGGGACCAACTGCGCCGGTTCCGGGGCCCTGCGCTGTCCGCGCCGGGCCCCGATCCGCCGTGGAGCTACGTCTCGTCGGCCTTCGCGGTCGCGTCGATCGCCGCGAGCGAGCGCCGCACCTGATTGCGGTCCGTGGTGTACCAGAAGTCCGGCATCGAGGCCCGCAGATAGCTGCCGTAGCGCGCTGTCGCGAGGCGGGGATCGAGGACGGCGACGACTCCCCGGTCCCCGGACGCCCGTACGAGTCGCCCGGCGCCCTGTGCCATGAGCAGCGCCGCGTGGGTCGCGGCCACCGCCATGAAGCCGTTCCCACCGGCCTCCTCGACTGCTTTTTGCCGGGCGCTCATCAGCGGGTCGTCCGGCCGCGGGAACGGGATCTTGTCCATGACGACCAGCTGGCAGCCCGTGCCGGGAACGTCCACGCCCTGCCACAGCGACAACGTGCCGAACAGGCAGGTCTTCGGGTCCGCGGCGAAATTCTTGATCAACTCACCGAGGGTGTCCTCCCCCTGCAACAGGATGGGGAACTGGGGGATCCGCGTGCGCAGCTCCTCGGCCGCCGCCTGAGCGGCGCGCATCGAGGAGAAGAGCCCGAGCGTCCGCCCGCCGGCCGCCTGCACCAGCTCGGTCAGCTCGTCCGTCATGTCGGTCCGCGTGCCCTCGCGTGCCGGACGCGCCAGGTGCTTGGCGACGTAGAGGATGCCCTGCTTCGGATAGTCGAACGGCGAGCCCACGTCCAGGCCCTGCCACTCCGGCATGTCGTCGCCGTGTGTGCCTTCGGGGGCGAGGCCCAGGGACGCCCCTACGCCGTTGAAGTCGCCGCCGAGCTTCAAGGTGGCCGAGGTGAGCGTCACGGAGCGGTCGGTGAACAGCTTCTCCCGGAGCAAGCCCGACACGGACATGGGCGCCACTCGCAGGGAAGCCCCGCTCTGCCGGTAGGCGGAGCCGGCCCGCGGTTCGTGGCGTTCGTACCAGACGACGTCCCACTCCGACCCGTTCGTGATCCGCTCCGCGACGTCGTGCACGCTCTCCACCGACGCGAGAGCCTGCTTACGCACCGCGTCCTCGTCCTGGACGGACTTGTCCCGCGTCGAGCCGATGGCCGTGATCACCGCCCGGGTGGCGTCGCGCAGGGCCATCAGCGCGTAGCCGAGGTCCTCGGGGATCTCTTCGAGGCGGCCGGGCAGCGCCAGCTCCATGAGCCGCTCGAAGCCCTCGGCGGCCGTCTGGAGCTGGTCCGCCACCTTCTCGTTCACCAGCTTCGCGGCCCGGCGCACCGCGCGGTTCACCTGACCGGGGGTGAGCTCGCCGGTCGCCACCCCGGTCACTCGGGAGACCAGCTCGTGGGCCTCGTCCACGATCAGCACCTCGTGCTCCGGCAGGACCGGCGCGCCTTCGATGGCGTCGATCGCGAGCAGCGCGTGGTTGGTGACGATGACGTCCGAGAGCTTGGCCCGCTCCCGGGACATCTCGGCGAAGCACTCCTGCCCGTACGCGCACTTCGACGCGCCCAGGCACTCACGGGAGGACACGGATACCTGGGACCAGGCTCGGTCCGACACGCCCGGGGTGAGGTCGTCCCGGTCGCCGGTCTCCGTCTCGTCCGCCCAGTCCCGCATCCGCAGCAGGTCCTGACCGAGTTTGCTGGTCGGCGCGGCCGCCTCGAACTGGTCGAAGAGGCCCTCCTCCTCGTCCTGCGGGACGCCTTCGTGGAGGCGGTGCAGGCACAGATAGTTCGACCGGCCCTTGAGCATGGCGAACGAGGGGCGCCGCCGCAGCAGGGGGTGCAGGGCCTCGACCGTGCGCGGCAGATCGCGCTCGACGAGCTGCCGCTGCAGGGCGAGGGTGGCCGTCGCGACCACGACGCGCTCCCCGTGGGCGAGGGCCGGCACCAGGTACCCGAGGGACTTTCCGGTGCCGGTGCCCGCCTGGACAAGCAGATGGGAACCGTCGTCGATCGCCTTGGCGACGGTCTCGGCCATGGCCACCTGGCCAGGGCGCTCCGTGCCGCCGACAGCGGTGACGGCGGCGTGCAGGAGCTCGGGGAGTGAGGGCTTCGTCATAGCTCGACCACCCTAGACGGCGGCACTGACAATCCCGCGGTCACGGTTGGTGCAGGGGGTTGGCGACGGTCCCGTGGACGGCGGCGTGCGGGCGGTGGGCCCGGTCGCGGTAGCCGTCGAGGTGGAGACGGTTCCGGTTGAGACACAGGCGCTCGATCCGCGGGGTGAGCAGGTCGAACAACTCATACCGCTCCTTGAGCTCCGGGAAGCGGGCGTGGTGGCGGAGGATCTCGGCGCGCACCAGTGCCCAGAATTCAGCCTCCGGGACGCCGAGTTGGCCCTCGCACAGGGGCGCCAGATAGCGGAAGACGCCTACGAAGAGCCCGGAGTGGATGAATTGCGTGAGGAAGTCGGGACGCTCTGTGAGCAGGACGTCGCGTACGTCCTGCGGCATGGAGTCGTGCTCCGGCAGTGGAGTGGCGCTGACATTGACGTCGTCGACGAAGTCCTTGACCGCGAGCCGCACGGGTACGTCCTGCTCGTCGAAGACGACGATGGCGTTCTCCCCATGGGGAGAGAACACGGTTCCGTAGCGGTAGAGGAAGCGCAGCAGAGGGGGCAGCAGGGCGGCGAAGAGCCTGCGCAGCCAGGTTTTCGCGTCGAGGCCCGAACGCGCGATCAGCTCCGTCGTGACGGCCCGTCCCTGTGGGTCCACGAGTAACAAGGAAGCGAGGGTGCGGGCACGTTCGCCGGGTGCGAGGTACCGCTTCACCGGCTCTCGCCAGATGGCGCCCAGCAATTCCTTGTACTGATAGGGGACTTCTTCCAGGCCGCTGTACATGGGGTGTTGTACGGCCACAGAGGCGACCTCTCCCAGCAGGATGACGTCGCACTCGTCCCTGAGGAACGGATCGCCCTCACGCATTGCGTGCATCCATGTCGTCACGGCAGGTGCGGCAAGGGTGCGTTCGGTCGGTAGGCCGCGCCATACAAGGGTGTTGAGGACCGACAAAGGAAGTTTGACGGTGTGCCGTTCCGGGCGGCTGGTGTTGAGGAAGGTACGGATCGATTGCTGGGGAAGTCGCACGTCGCCGTCGGTGGGAAGCGGGACGATGGTGTCCGTGGCGACGGAGTGCGCGAAGAGGGGGAGCACGATGTCGTCCCATTGCCACGGGTGCACCGGCAGGTAGAGGTACGCGGCCGGGTCGAGGCCTCGCGCGCGCAGGCTCTCGGCGAACAGCCGTCGGGTGGGCGGATCCAGCTCGCGGGAGTAGAGGGAGTCGGCGGTGCCGAGGCCCGGGGCCCCGCGGTAGGTGGCGAGGCTGGTGTGCACCGCGATCCAGGGCAGGCGGGTCGGGCGGCGGGCTTCCGGTGCCCAGCGGGACGTGTCGGTCGCGGAGAAGCCGAGCCGGCCCTTGTTGAGGACGATCCAGGGGTGGCCGGTCTGGTGTCCTTCCAGGTCCGCGTAGCCGAGGTCGGCGAGCTGCAGGGCCGTCAGTGCGCTGTGGTCGAGGCGGGCGTCGGCGGCGAGAGTGACGGAGAGCTCGCGGATGAGGTGGCCGAGGGTGGCGCCGTCGAGGCCGATGAGGTGCCTGGTGCGCAGGAGGAAGGCGAGTGGGTCGGTGAAGGGTTCGGGGGCGTGGGCCGACCCGGCCTCGCCCTCCGTCGTGATGGGTCCCGCCGCCCATTCGATGCTGTCCGGCTCCACCTGCCAGCTGCCATAGGCGCCCCGTCGGGCGTAGAAGTGGAGCTGACCACCAGCCGAGTGGCCGGCCTGCCGGTCGTCCGATCCGTCCGGCTGGTGCCGGTCCGATCCGTCCGGCTGGTGCCCGGTCGCTCCGTCGGCCAGTGCCAGGGTCTGATCCCAATCGGGTGAACCGGTCGGACCGCCGGCCGGTCCTCGGGCCTGGTCCCGGTGGGGTGAACCGGTCCGGTCGCGGCCGGGACCACTGGTTCCGGCGTCGTCCGCCTTCTCCTGGCTCGGCACGGTCAAGGTGTAGGGGCGCCGGCCCGGGGTGACGACCGCGTCCGCGTCGTGCCCGACGGGCAGCGGCCGGAGGATCTCCTCGTACGCGAACTCACCGATCAGTTTGGCCAGCAGGCGTGCTCCCGCCCGCTCCCAGTTCTCCCGGGTGAGCTCGGGCGGGTCGTACAGCTCGGACGACTCGGCGGGAGGCGGGACGGCGGACGGATTCGGCACGACGGGCGGGTTCGGCACGGGGACTCCTCGCGAGGGAACCGGATCGGGTCGAGCGGTGTACTAAGAGTGACCGCCTCAGAGCACGGTGCGCAGGGCACGGTCACGGACCATGAGCGCGGCCCGCTTGTCGGGGAGGTCCACCTCGGCGGCGAAGCGGAAGCCGGCGCTCAAGAAGGCGGAGACGGAAGGGGTGTTGCGAAGGTCGGGTTCTGCGATGACGCGCGCGCACGTCGGGCGGTGATCGAGCACGAGGTCGGCGACGGCTTTGAGCAGCGTGGTCCCCAGCCCCCGTCCACGATTGGCGACACCACCGATGAGGAGGTGGATACCGGTGTCGTGCGGACGGGCGGGGTAGTGGCGGGCCAGCGGGTCGAGGTCGGCGCGGTAGATCTCCCAGTAGCTCATGGGTGTGCCGCCGAGGACGCCGAGGCAGGGGACGCTGCGCCCGTCTCCGTCGAGCTGGGGCGCCAGGTGGTCCGCGGTGACCGACTCGGGGCCCGCGAGCTCCCAGAAGGCGGCCACGGCGGGGTCGTTCATCCACCGGCTGATGAGCTTGAGGTCGCGCTCGACGCGGACCGGGACGAGCTGGAACACGCCCGCAGGGGTGGTGGCCGGCCCCCATCCCCCTACGTGGTCGAGCAGGTCGTCCTGGGGCGTACTCGCGGGGACGGGCACCCCCCGGTGCGAGGTGTCCGTGCCGTCCGCGGTTCCTGCTCCGTCCTGGTCGGCGATGAACGCGACGAGTTCCTC
The DNA here is from genome assembly GCF_044465085.1 of Streptomyces sp. NPDC049813. Taxonomy (NCBI): domain Bacteria; kingdom Bacillati; phylum Actinomycetota; class Actinomycetes; order Kitasatosporales; family Streptomycetaceae; genus Streptomyces; species Streptomyces sp. NPDC049813. The sequence continues at coordinate 628,007 of NZ_JBITLI010000003.1, forward strand.
GGAGAGGCGCAGGTCAAGGGTGTCCTGGCAGTCCGGGTTCTCCGCCGGAGCGGCGGATTCGTCCGGAGCAGCGACGGGGGTGGCATCGGCGTCGGTGCTCGCGTCGGCGGAAGGCACTGCGCTCCTCTCGGGAGGGGGAAGGGGTGTGGGATGTGGTCCTCGGTGGTCGGGGAGGTCAGATGTGAAGGGGGTTGGCGATGGTGACGTAGACGGACTGGGTGTCGACGGGGCCTACGAGTTCGTCGAGGCCGTGCAGGCGGGTGAGGAGGTTGGCTTTGCAGCGCAGCGTGGGTGAGTCGAGGAGGCGGTGTGGCAGGGGGCTGCGCAGCTGCCGCGGCCCGGTGGCTGCTCCGCGGAGGAAGCGTTGGAACGCGGCGAGCAGCACCTGTTCGTCGGCGAGTTGCTGGGATCCGAAGGCTCCGATGAGACCGAAGACGTTGTTGATGGCGAGGTAGTAGGCGAACCGCTCGTCGGTGACGTCGTCGGAGACGAACGTGTCGCTGTGCTCCCCGATGCCGGGCAACCGCTCGTCGAGCGCGGCGCGACGGGACTCGCGGAAGTAGTAGCCCTGGTTGTCGCGGTAGCGGCCGCCTGCGGGCCAGCCCTCGGCGTCGAGAAGCAGGAGGGTGTTCTGCTGGTGGGCTTCCAGAGCGACGCCCGCTTCGCTGTCGAGCCAGAGCACGGGGCGCACCACGTGTTCGAGGTAGCGCAGGAACCACTCGGTGGCCACGGCTCCCCGGGGTCGACCGGTGCGGATCGCGAGGCGCGTGAGGGTGTCGGCGAGCCGGGAAGTCATCGGGGCGCGGTCCGGGCGGATTTCCTGCTCGTGCGCGGGTCGCGGTGAGACGAATCCGGCGATGCAGGTGGCGTCGGAGTCGGGCCCGAAGGGGTTGTTGCGGATCATGACGTCGAGGCCGGGGAGGGGGTCGCCGGACGGGTCGTCGACCGCGAGCCAGGCGGGGTCGCGGACGATGTCGAAGTCCGGGTGGGCGGCGTGCCATTGCTCGGCGAGGCCGTTGCGCAACAGCCGATGGACCTCGACGCCTCGGTGGAGTTCCTTGCGGAGGTTCTCGCGGCGGGAGTTGGTGATGCGCAGGCCGAGGGAGAGTTTCAGCATCGCCGGCGAGCCGGGCCGGTACAGGGTGCGGACGGAGGAGGTGGGGTACCAGGGGTCGCCGTGGGGGCCGAGTTCACGGAGGAGGTCTGCGGCCAGGAGGGCGGCGGAGTCCGGTCGGTGCTTCAGTTCGCGGAGCTGCCAGGGATGGACGGGCAGCGCGGCGTAGCCGTCCGGCAGTGACAGGTCGGCGCCCGCGAGTTGTGCGGTGAGGTGGGTGGCGGGGACGGTGCGGCCGCGTTCGGTCCAGGCCGAGTCGTGGGCGAGGATCTCGGGCGCGACAGCGATCCACTGCAGGACGAAGGAGCCGCGCAGCTCCGGGGAGTAGAGGCGGCTCTCGGTCTCGGAGAGGCCTTCGCGGCTCTTGGGTGTCGGGTGCAGCGGGTGTCCGAGGAGCAGCGCCTGTTCCGCGGCGAGGAAGCGGTCGGGGCTGTCGACGCGATGCCGGCGACGGTCGGCGATGAACTCGGCTGTGCGGCGGACGGAGTCGGCGACGCGGCCGACCAGATCACCGCCATCGCCGGCGTGAGCGGTGTCCGGGGCGGGCTCTGCCCCGGCGGGCGGGGTCGCCGGGGTCTGGTCGTCGTCGCCTCGGGACGCGTCCGGCTCGGCGGCGGAGGCCGTTTCGCGGCTCAGGAGGGCGGCGAGGGTCACCGCGTCGACGCAGGGGGCGCCGTGGGGGCCGTCCTCCAGGTAGGGCAGGCCGAAGCGATGCCAGCCGGTGAGGGACCAGTGGTGGACAGGGACGAGGAGGGCGGTGCCGCTCGCGGGCAGCGGGACGCGGAGGGCACCGACGGAAGGAGGAGCGATGTTGTTCTCGCGTACCCAGCAGCGGAGCAGGTTCTCGACGGCCGCGACCTGGGCGGAGGTCGCGGGGTCGGGGTGGCCGAGCAGGTCGGCGGGTGAGGCGTACAGGCGTTCTGCCTCTAGGACGCCGTCCTTCTGCCGGGGGACCGTTTCGCACTCCGGCCCGCAGGGGGTCTGCGTGTCGCAGGCTCCTTCGGCGAGGGGGCGGGGAGGACCGTCGGATGCGGGGGTGGCGTTCACGAGTGCTTCCTTGCGTGAGGTGGGGGGCTCCGTGGGGCGGTGGTCCGGATGGTCCGGTGGCCGTGGCCGGCGCTGGGGCAGCGCGTGCCTTCGTAGGCCGGCGTGGTGGTCGCCCCACTGGATCTCTGAAGGAGAGGGGGCGGCGTCCGGGGCGGATGCCCCTCGGCCTGTGAGGTGGAGGGCCAAGTGGGCGAGCCGCCGGTCCCGTCGTGTCAGCGACCGGCGCGCGTGCGGGGTGGCGCGGCGCCGGGCCGTGACAGCGGAGGGGGTTCTAGGGGCGGGCCCGGGCGACGGCGGCGATGGCGTCCGCGAGGCGGTCGACGATGGCCGCGGCCTGTTCGTCGGTGATGGTGAGGGGAGGCAGGAGGCGGACGACGCTGGAGTGGCGGCCACCGAGTTCGACGATCAGCCCCCGGTCCAGGCAGGCGTCGCGGACAGCCGCGGCCAGGTCGGGAGCGGCGGGGAGCGGACTGCTTACCAGGTCGCCGAGGAGGGGGTCGGCCGAGAAGTCGGGGGCCGTGGTGCCGTGTGTGACGTCAGCGGTCCGCGCGACGTTCGTATCGGCGGCGTGGCCAGGGCCGGGAGCGTCACGGCTTCGGAGGTCTCCCCCGCTGCTTTCCCGACGGGCGCTGCTTTCCCGAGGGGTGCTCTCCCGAGTGGGGCTGTATGTGTCCCCGGAGGGGTGGGATGCGCCGCCCTCCGGGTCCACGACTTCGACCCCGATCATGAGGCCCCGGCCCCGCACGTCGCCGATGCAGGGGTACTCCTTGGCGAGGGACTTGAGCTGACCGATCATGCGGGCGCCGAGCTCGGCGGCCCGGTGGGCGAGGCCGTTCTCCCGCACGTAGGCAAGGGTCGCGGTGCCGGCCGCCATGGCGAGTTGGTTGCCGCGGAAGGTGCCCGCGTGGGCGCCGGGCCCCCAGACGTCGAGGTCGTCGCGGTAGACGATGACGGCGAGCGGGAGGCTGCCGCCGATCGCCTTGGACAGGACCATGACGTCCGGCACGACACCACTGTGGTCGACGGCCCAGAAGGCTCCGGTCCTGCCGACGCCGGTCTGTACCTCGTCGGCGATCAGCGGGATGGAGCGGGCCTCGGTGATCGCGCGCATCCGGCGCAGCCAGGCGTCGGGGGCCGGGTTGACACCGCCTTCACCCTGTACCGGTTCGAGGATCATCCCGGCGGGGCTCGGCACGCCGGACTTGGTGTCGTCGAGGAGCGATTCGGTCCAGCGGGCGCCGAGTTCGGCTCCGCGCGGGCCGCCGATGCCAAAGGGGCAGCGGTAGTCGTGCGGGTAGGGAAGGCGGGCGACCCGTACGTCCTGGGCGCCGCCCGATGCTTCGAGGGCTCCGGCGGTCATGCCGTGGTACGCGCCGCTGAAGGCGAGGAGGCCGGGGCGTCCGGTGGCGGTGCGGACCAGTTTCAGGGCGGCTTCGACGGCGTCCGTTCCGGCCGGCCCGCAGAACTGGATGCGGGCCCGGTCGGCGAGGGCGCGCGGCAGCGTACTGAACAGTTCCGTGGTGAAGGCGTCCTTGACGGGGGTGGCCAGGTCGAGGACGTGCAGCGGCGCACCCGAGTCGAGCACCTTGCGGATGGCTTCGAGCACCACGGGGTGGTTGTGGCCGAGGGCGAGGGTGCCCGCACCGGAGAGGCAGTCCAGGTAGCGGCGGCCGTCGGCCCCTTCGATGGTGAGACCGCGGGCCCGTACCGGCACGATCGGCAGGGCGCGCGCGTAGGTGCGAGCTGCCGACTCCCGTGCGGACTGGCGGCGCAGGATCCCTTCATGCACGGCGCTCTCGCGTGCGGGGTTCCCGTGCCTCTCGCCGTCGTCTGGGGTGGGGTGCGCCCCGTCGTCCGGGGCGGGCACCGTCACGGGCGCAGGGTCGGTCACGGCCACGGTTGCTGGTCCTCCCGCTGGAAGTACGGCCGACTGGTCGGGTCGACTCACCGGTGGGCGCGGCAAGTTGGCGAGTACAGCATCGAAGGACCGCCCTGGCGGCACACCAGGACGGTTCGAGGGCTGAGCGCCGACTGCGGATCCCCCGTACGCCCTAACGACGAGAAGGCGAGAGGAACACGGGCCGCTCGAAGACTCGTGACGAGACCTGCGCCACACATGCCCGGGCCCACGCTTACATCTGTGACAGCGGCAGCGGCGGCGGCGTCGATCCCGTCCGGCCCGGCGGGTAGAGGGCGCGGCAGGCAGGGCGGCCGAGCTCCGGGCGGCCCAGCCCCGGGGGCACGATCCCGCCGTAGCCCCGTGGGCAAGATCCCGCCGTGACGGAACCGTTGCGGTTCCGTAGGTCGACCCCGACGGCACCGGCATAGTGTGGGGTGCCGTTCGGGGAGGGCCGGCACCGCTCGTGGGCCGCACCCGTTCGGCAGCGCACTGATCTCGAAGCCCAGGGGGATTCACACCATGCGACCCATACGCCCGCTGTTCGCCGCTCGCCGCGCCGGGAGCGTGCGCGGCCGAACGTCCCCTGTGGCGGCGGCCGTTGCCCTCGGCGCGGTCCTCGCGCTGACCAGCACCGCCTGTGGTCCGGGTGAGGACGACGCGAGTGACAAGGCGTCGTCCTCCGCGAGCGCGGGCGACGGCTCGTTCCGGATCCCGCAGAGGATCAAGGACAAGCTCCGGGAGCACGGGATCGACCCGGACAAGTGGAAGAACGGCGAGTGGAAGAACTGGGACCGGGACAAGTGGCTGCGTGAGGCGCAGGACTTCGTCAACCCGATCATCGACGGTCTGTGGGACTCGGACCGGATGCGCGACGCCGACAAGAACCCTGGCGGCGAGGTCGACGAGAACGACATCTCCGGTGACCAGGGGGTGACGGACCCGACGCCGCAGCCGGTGGAGGCCGCGGCGGTCGCGAGCCCGTACCACGGCAGTGCGCCGTACGCGGGCAAGCTGTTCTTCGACGGGCCGGAAGGGTCGATGGTGTGCTCGGCGACGGTGGTCGCCGACCCCGCCCACCCGGGCAAGTCCGACATGCTCTGGACGGCGGGACACTGCGTGCACGCGGGCAAGAAGGGCGGCTGGTACCGCAACATCGCGTTCGTTCCCTCGTACAACGACGCGGGCAAGAGCGCCGCGGAGTTGCAGGGGGCGCCCAAAAGCGAGGTCGCCCCGTTCGGTGTGTGGTGGGGCGACTGGGCGCAGACGTCCGACCAGTGGATCGAGCAGGGGGGTCCGACGGGCGGTGCGGGCGCGCCGTACGACTTCGCCGTCATCCATGTGACGCCGGAGAAGGGTGGCTCGGGCAAGTCGCTGGAGGAGACGGTCGGTTCGTCGCTGCCGGTGAACTTCAACGCGCCGACGGTGTCGAAGATCGCCCAGCTGACGGCGAAGGGGTACCCGGCGGCGCCGCCGTTCGACGGGCAGAGGCTGTTCCAGTGCGCGGACAAGCCGGGACGCCTCTCGCTGACCTCGGCGGATCCGACGATGTACCGGGTGGGCTGCACGATGACCGGGGGTTCGTCCGGCGGCGGCTGGGTCGGGCAGGGCTCCGACGGCAAGCCGGCGCTGGTGTCCAACACCTCGATCGGCCCGGTGACGGCAGGCTGGCTGGCCGGTCCGCGGCTGGGCAAGGAAGCCAAGGGGATCTACGACGCCGTGAGCAAGAAGTTCGCGAGCCAGTGACCCGGGTGCGAGCGGCGGCGCGGGGGTGGAAACCTTCACCACCCCGCCGCCGTTCGTCCGCACTTCCCCAGGCATAGTGGGGTGCTGTGTCGCAGCGGGTGCGTGCGGTCGCCCGCCCGCCTATGACACGCTCATGACAGTCCACGTGCCGCGCCCGGTGCCCACGCGCCCCGGGTGCGCGTCGCGTCGCATTACTTCGGGGGTACTCGCACCATGCGTTCCATACGTCCGTCCGTCGTCCGTGGCCGGAGACGGCGTTCCGCTCTCGCCGCCACAGGACTCGCCGCCGTTCTGGCGCTCACTGCCACCGCGTGCAACGACGGCGAGGACAGCGCCGCGGCCGAGCCGGCCACGGCCTCCTCGCAGGGGTCGCAGAGCGGGGCCGAGCTGCCGGCCGACATCGCCGGCAAGTTGAGGAAGCACGGCATCGATCCCGACAAGTGGGAGAGCGGTGCGTGGAAGAACTGGGACAAGGACGACTGGCTGCGCGAGGCCAAGGACTTCGTCAACCCGGTCATCGAGGGGCTGTGGAAGCCCGAGCGGATGAAGAACGCCGAGGAACCCAAGAAGACCATCGCGGCCAAGGACGCACTGAACGACCAGGGCGTCACGGACCCGGAGCCCGACCCCGTACCGGCTCAGGCCGAGAAGACGCCGTACCACGAGAACGCGGCACCGGTCGGCAAGGTCTTCTTCGACTCCCCCGAGGGTTCGATGGTCTGTTCCGGCACCGTCGTGAAGGACCAGCGCAACCCGGGCAGGTCGAACCTGGTGTGGACCGCGGGCCACTGTGTGCACGCGGGGTCGGGCGGCGGCTGGTACCGCAACATCGCGTTCGTGCCGTCCTACAACGACCGGGGCAGGTCGGCGGACGCGCTGCGCGACGCGTCGCAGGCGGAGATCGCCCCGTACGGAACCTACTGGGCTGACTGGGCCTCCACCTCGAACGAGTGGATCGACCAGGGGGCGGAGTCCGGCGGCGCGGGCGCGCCGTACGACTTCGCCGTGTTGCACGTGAAGCCGGAACAGGGCACCAAGTCCCTGGAGGAGACGGTCGGCAACGCGTTGGACGTGGACTTCTCGGCGCCGTCCGTGCAGTCGGTCGGTTCGATGGGTGCGTGGGGCTACCCGGCCGCTCCGCCGTTCGACGGGCTGCTCATGAACAAGTGCCTCGACCGGCCAGGGCGGCTCTCGCTGAACGCGACCGACCCGACGATGTACCGGATCGGCTGCACGATGACGGGCGGCTCGTCGGGGGGCGGCTGGTTCCGCGTCCGTGACGGCAAGACGGTCCTGGTGTCCAACACCTCGATCGGCCCGGCCGGCAACACGTGGCTGGCGGGCCCGCAGTTGGGCCGGGAGGCCCAGCAGGTCTTCGACATGATGAGCGCGAAGTACGGCAGCAAGTAGGGAGCGGCCGGTCGCCCCTGGCGGCCGTCAGCAGCCCAGGAGCCAAGTGAGGAGCCCCGCCCGGGTCGACCCGGGCGGGGCTCCTCACTTTCTTACGTCAGCTGTAAGCGCCCGCTCCGCGGTGCGGCTCAGCGCGCCGTACGGCCGAGCGCGGCACACGACTCAGCGCGCCGCACGGCTCAGCTCGCCGCGGCCGCGGGAACGTACGGCGCGAGTTCCGCCGCGAGTTCCTCGTGGACGCGCGCCTTCAGGAGGGTGCCCTCGGGGGTGTGCTCCTCGGAGAGCACCTCGCCGTCGGTGTGGGCCCGCGCGACCAGCCTGCCCTGCGTGTACGGGACGAGCGCCTCGATCTCGACCTCGGGCCGCGGCAGTTCGACGTCGATGAGCGCGAGCAGCTCCTCGATGCCCGCGCCCGTACGGGCCGAGACGGCGATCGAGTGCTTCTCCTGGCGCATCAGCCGCTGGAGGACCAGCGGGTCGGCCGCGTCCGCCTTGTTGATCACCACGATCTCGGGGACGTCGGTGGCGCCGACGTCGCGGATCACCTCGCGCACGGCGGCGAGCTGCTCCTCGGGGACCGGGTGCGAACCGTCGACCACGTGCAGGATCAGGTCGGCGTCGCCGACCTCTTCCATCGTGGAGCGGAACGCCTCGACCAGGTGGTGCGGCAGGTGCCGGACGAACCCGACGGTGTCGGCCAGCGTGTACAGCCGGCCGCTCGGCGTCTCGGCCCGGCGCACGGTCGGGTCGAGGGTGGCGAACAGCGCGTTCTCCACCAGGACGCCCGCGCCCGTGAGGCGGTTGAGCAGGGACGACTTGCCCGCGTTCGTGTATCCGGCGATGGCGACCGACGGCACCTTGTTCCGGCGGCGCTCCTGGCGCTTGATCTCGCGGCCGGTCTTCATCTCCGCGATCTCACGGCGCATCTTCGCCATCTTCTCGCGGATCCGTCGCCGGTCCGTCTCGATCTTGGTCTCACCGGGACCACGGGTGGCCATGCCGCCACCGGAGCCGGAGGAGCCACCACCACCCATCTGCCGGGACAGCGACTGACCCCAGCCGCGCAGTCGCGGCAGCATGTACTGCATCTGCGCGAGCGCGACCTGCGCCTTGCCCTCTCGGGACTTGGCGTGCTGGGCGAAGATGTCGAGGATGAGGGCGGTCCGGTCGACCACCTTCACCTTGACGACGTCTTCGAGGTGGATGAGCTGGCCGGGGCTGAGCTCACCGTCGCACACGACGGTGTCGGCTCCGGTCTCGAGGACGATGTCCCGCAGCTCCTGGGCCTTGCCCGAACCGATGTACGTCGCCGCGTCAGGCTTGTCCCGGCGCTGGATGACGCCATCGAGTACGAGGGCGCCCGCCGTCTCGGCGAGGGCGGCGAGCTCCGCGAGGGAGTTCTCCGCGTCGTCGACCGTGCCCGACGTCCAGACGCCGACGAGGACCACGCGCTCCAGGCGGAGCTGCCGGTACTCGACCTCGGTGACGTCCTCGAGCTCGGTGGAGAGGCCTGCCACGCGGCGCAGGGCCGCGCGCTCGGAGCGGTCGAACTGGTCGCCGTCCCGCGCGGTGTCGATCTCATGGCTCCAGGCGACGTCCTCTTCCATCAGGGCATCGGCCCGAAGACCCTCGGGTTGGTTCAGCGCGAAGCTCTGCGCGTCCTGGGAAGGGGAAGAAGAGGAGGTCATTGGATCCTTACGTCGCTGGGATTCGGTCATGGTGACGGACGTCTCGCCCGACACCACTGATAACGCTCGGCACCGCCCGGAGATTCCCGGGAGGTCCGGTCAGAGGCGACCGGGCCGGTCCGCGCCGTCGATGCACGATGTTCGCACGGGACGGGGCGTCTCGTCATCCGAGTTATGTCCCAGGATCACGGGGCTCACGCCTCACCGTCCGTACGGCGCACCGCTCACCCGCGCGACCAGCGCGTCTCCCGCCCGTCTCACCGCTCTGCCTGCTTCTGTACCGGGGTGGACTTCCAGTCCGGGTGTCCGGGCATCGGCGGCGTCTTCTGCCCGTAGAGCCACCCTTGGAAGAAGCCGGTCAGGTCGCGGCCGGCGACGTCCGAGGCGAGGCGGACGAAGTCGGCGGTCGTGGCGGTGGAGTCACGGTGCGTGCTCACCCAGGTCCGTTCCAACCGTTCGAAGGCGTCCTTGCCGATCTCCTGGCGCAGCGCGAAGAGGACCAGGGCGCTGCCGTCGTAGACGACCGGCCGGAAAATGCTGATCTTCTCGCCCTGTTCGGGGCCCTTGGGCCGGGCGGGCGGCCCGCCTGCGTGGCGCCAGCCGTCCGAGGCGAGGTAGGCGTTGCGCATCCGCTTCTCCACGGGTGCGTGCGCCTTCTCCTCGGTGTACAGGGCTTCGTACCAGGTGGCGTGGCCCTCGTTGAGCCAGAGGTCGGACCAGGTGCGGGGGCTGACGCTGTCGCCGAACCACTGGTGCGCGAGTTCATGCACCATGATCGATTCGACGTACCACTTCGGGTACTCGGGGCGCGTGAAGACGTCCCGTTCGAAGAGGGAGAGGGTCTGTGTCTCCAGTTCGAAGCCGGTGCTCGCCTCGGCGATGAGCAGGCCGTAGTTCTCGAAGGGGTACCGGCCCACCTTGCTCTCCATCCAGGCGATCTGGTCGGGCGTCTTGGCGAGCCAGGGCGTTACGGCCTTGGTGTCCTTGGCGGGGACGACGTCGCGTACGGGCAGGCCGTGCGGTCCCTTGCGGTGCAGGACGGCGGAGCGGCCGATGGAGACCTGTGCCAGTTCGGTGGCCATGGGGTGGGCGGTGCGGTAGGTCCAGCTGGTGGTGGGTCCGGAGCGCTGTTTCGCCACGGGCAGCCCGTTGGCGACCGCTTGCAGGCCCTTGGGTGCGGTCACCCGGAAGGTGAAGAAGGCCTTGTCCGAGGGGTGGTCGTTGCTCGGGAACACCCGGTGCGCGGCGTCCGCCTGGTTCGCCATGGCGAGCCCGTCCTTGGTGCGGATCCAGCCGATGTCCTGCTTGCCGGGCCGGGGGTCACTGGTGTGCCGCACCGTGATGTGCAGCGGCTGTCCCGCCTCCACCGGCTGAGCGGGCGTGACGACCAGGTCCTCTTCACTGGTCGCGAAGCGGGCCGGGGCGCCGTTGACCTCCACGGAGCGCACCGTGCCGTGCGAGAAGTCGAGGTTGACCGCCTCCAGGCGGTCGGTCGCCTGCGCGTCGATCTTGGTCACGGCGGCGAGCGGCTTGTTGTTATCGCCTCCGTAGGTGAAGGCGATGTCGTACGACCGGACGTCGTACCCGGGGTTGCCCAGGTGCGGGAAGAGCCGGTCGCCGATGCCGAGCGGGGTGACGGACTGCGGCGCGCCCGCCGCGAGGAGGGCGACGGAGGCACCTGCGGCGAGCAGCGCGGCGGTGCGGGGCGTTTGGGAGCTGAGCAGCATGAACTACCGCTATCAGCGGGCCGCCCTGCGGCGGGGCCGGTACACGCCGCTCCCACCCGAACGAGGTCCACCGGCGCCCAGGCGGTCTCCGGCCGGAAATACCACCGCACGCCGGCGGTCCTGTCGACGCCGCACGCCTGCGTACCGGGCGTCGCGGGTCAGGTGGGACTTCCAGAACAAGCCGCTAGAGCGCCCCGGTCGTCGCGTGCTGCGCGCGTCCCACGTCGTACACGCCCGGCACGTTCCGCATCGCCCGCATCAGGCCGGGCAGGTGGGCGGCGTCCGGGAGTTGGAGTGTGTACGTGTGCCGGACGCCACCCTGGGTGGGCGGTTCGACGGTCGCCGAGATGATGGCGACGCCCTCCAGCGCTATGGCTTCGGTAAGGTCGGCGAGGAGGTGCGGGCGGCTGAACGACTCGGCGGTGAGCGTCACCCGGTACTCGGCGGTCTCCGCGTCGGCCCAGCGCACGCCCACCTCGGCGCGTCCGTCGCTCTTCATGCGCGCCACGCCGGGGCAGGCGACGCGGTGCACCGTGACGACGCCGCCGCGGACGGCGAAGGCCGTGATCTCGTCGGGCGGCACGGGCGTACAGCAGCCCGCCAGCCGCACGGTGGCGCCCGGCTGGTCCACGACGGCGTTCGCCGTCGCGGGCCGCGCCGAGGGGCCGCTGTAGGGCGCCCGTGGGGCCGTCTCCTGGACGCTCGGGCCTTCGGGATGGGCGGTGAGCCAGCGACGGATGGCGATGCGGGCGGCGGGCGTACGGGCGTGGTCGAGCCAGTCGCGGGACGGTTCGGAGGCGGCCGCGCCCTCCATCCGGTCCATCAGGAGCTGCACCGTGTCGCCGTCGACGAGGACCGTGCCGAGCGCCGCCAGGCGGCCGTTGACCCGCGCGCCGATGCAGGCGTGGGCGTCCTCGCCGTACTGGGCGTAGGCCGCGTCCACGCAGCTCGCGCCCGCGGGCAGCCCGATGGTGCCGCCGTCCGGCCGGAAGACGGTGATCTCGCGGTCCTGGGCCAGGTCCTCGCGGAGCGTCGACCAGAACATGTCGGCGTCGGGCGCGGACTGCTGCCAGTCGAGGAGGCGGGAGAGCCAGCCGGGGCGCGTGGGGTCGGCGCGCTCACCGACCGTGTCCAGGTGCTCCTCGCCGGACGGCGTGTAGGGATTGCCGAGGGCGACGACGCCCGCCTCTGCCACCTTGTGCATCTGGTGCGTACGGATGAGCACTTCGGCGACTTCGCCGTCGCCGCGGGTGACGGCCGTGTGCAGCGACTGGTAGAGGTTGAACTTCGGTACGGCGATGAAGTCCTTGAACTCCGAGACCACCGGCGTGAAGCAGGTGTGCAGCTCCCCGAGGACGCCGTAGCAGTCCGCGTCCTCCGCCACGAGGACGAGGAGACGGCCGAAGTCGGTGCCGCGCAGTTCGCCGCGCTTGCGGCGGACCCGGTGGACCGAGACGAAGTGCCGGGGGCGGATGAGTACTTCGGCGCTCAGGCCCGCCTCGCGGAGCACGCCGCGCACCTCGTCGGCGATGGCGGCCAGGGGGTCGTCCTCGCGCGCCGCGTTGGTCGCCATGAGGGTGTGGACCTGCGCGTACTCCTCCGGGTGGAGGATGGCGAAGACGAGGTCCTCCAGCTCGGTCTTCAGGGCCTGGACGCCGAGGCGCTCGGCGAGCGGGATGAGGACGTCGCGGGTGACCTTGGCGATCCGTTCCTGCTTCTCCTGGCGCATGACGCCGAGGGTGCGCATGTTGTGCAGGCGGTCGGCGAGCTTGATGGACATGACGCGTACGTCGTTGCCGGTGGCGACGAGCATCTTGCGGAACGTCTCGGGTTCGGCGGCCGCGCCGTAGTCGACCTTCTCCAGTTTGGTGACGCCGTCGACGAGATAGGCGACCTCCTCGCCGAACTCGGCGCGCACCTGGTCGAGCGTGACGTCCGTGTCCTCGACCGTGTCGTGCAGCAAGGAGGCGGTCAGGGTCGTGTTCTCGGCGCCCAGCTCGGCGAGGATCAGCGTCACGGCGAGCGGGTGGGTGATGTACGGCTCACCGCTCTTGCGCATCTGGCCGCGGTGCGAGGACTCGGCGAGTACGTAGGCGCGGCGCAGCGGGTCGAGATCGGCGTCTGGGTAGTGCGCGCGGTGCGCCTCGACCACGTGTCCGATGGCGTCGGGGAGGCGGCCGCGGGCAGTGGAGCCGAGGAGCGCGGCGCGGCCGAGGCGGCGCAGGTCGATCCGGGGGCGGGCACGCCTTCGGTGGGCTCCGGGCGTGATCGGCCCTGGGGTGGCGGGGTTGGTCGCCTCCGCGCTCATGAGCACCTCCGGCTTTCTCTACCCGGCGGCGGGCTGGCGGGGGTACCCGTCCGGACCGGTGCTTGATGCTACCGAGCCCACCACGTGGCACAGACCAGCTCTCGCCCAGCGTGAAACGGATCACCCATTCGAGCGATGCTTCACGGGTTTACGGTTTCGATCGTCGCGAACCAGTCCGCGTCGATCATGCCTTCGGCCACGATCTCGGCCGGTCCTGTCATCTCGATCTCGCCACCGGGCCGCTCGGTGATCGTCAGGCGGCCGCCGGGCAGATCGATCTCGTACGTCACCGGAGCCCCGGTCGCAGCCGGGTCGAGGCCGTCTCTTCGCGCCGCGGCGACGGCCACCGCGCAGGCGCCCGTGCCGCAGGAGAGCGTCTCGCCGGAGCCGCGCTCGTGCACGCGCATGGCCAGTTGCCCGGGACCGCGGTCGACGACGAACTCGACGTTCACCCCGTCCGGGTAGGCGGTGGCCGGCGCGAAGGGCGGCGGGTCGTACAGGGTGCCCGCGTGGGCCAGGTCCGCCACGAAGGCGACGGCGTGCGGGTTGCCCATGTTCACGTTCGTCGCGGGCCAGGTGCGGTCACCGACGGAGACGGTGACCTCGCCCGCGGGCAGCTCGGCGCGGCCCATACCGACCGTGATCAGGCCTTCCTTGTCGATGTGGACGCGCTTGACGCCGCCGCGGGTGGCCACGGCGAGGTCACCCTCCTCGACGTGCCCGGCGCGCTGGAGGTAGCGGGCGAAGACCCGGACCCCGTTGCCACACATCTCGGCGACGGAGCCGTCCCCGTTCCGGTAGTCCATGAACCACTCGGCCTCGGCCGCCATGGAGCGCGCCTCGGGGTGGGCGGCGGAGCGCACGACGTGCAGGACCCCGTCACCGCCGATACCGCCACGGCGGTCGCACAGCGCGGCCACCGCGGCCGCGGAGAGCTCGATGCCGTTCTCCGGGTCCGGGATGATCACGAAGTCGTTCTGCGTCCCGTGGCCCTTGAGGAAGGTGGTCATTCCTCGATCGTACGAGACGGCGCCGACAGCGGGCCCACCGCGGTCAGCGCAGGCGGGCGACGCGCCAGACGGCCAGGACCGCCACCGCGGCCACCACGACCACGTACGCGGCCACGACGCGCCAGTCAGGCCGGCGGCCCGCGCCGCGCGGCGGGAAGCCCGGCAGGGTGTAGCCCACCCGGCGGGCGGCCATCATGCCCCAGCCGGCCGCGCACGAGCTGATCAGCAGGCCCAGCATCGCGACGACCGCCCCGCCGTCGCCGAACTCGAAGAAGAGCGGGAACGCGAACATCAGCGAGCCGACCGTGGCAAGGATCACGATGGGGGCGAGCTGCCAGATGCGCAGGCGGCGCTGCGGGCGCAGCTCGATCTCGACCTCGGCCGCCGCGTCCTGGGCGGTGAGCTCGTCGGCGGTGGGCCCGTCGGCGATCACGCCGTCCGGGATCGCCTGTGGACCGTCGGGGCTCAACTGCTCCCCGCCTGGTGCGGTGTCACGAGGGCCGGCCTCCATCGCCACGCGCCCTCCCACTCCGGACTCCATTGGTCGATCGATGGTCGATGATGGCACGCCCGAAGAGGCGCGGATGACGGGCAGAGCGTCCCGATGCCATCACGTGATCAGGCTGTGACCGGTCGTTCGACCAACGCCATTGCCCGGCCCCGGAGTTCCCCGCGTCCGGTGATTGTTCCGTTCAACCAGTGCACCCGTGGGTCGCGCCGGAACCACGAGTCCTGGCGGCGTGCGAAGCGCTTGGTGGCGCGGACGGTCTCCGCGCGCGCCTCTTCCTCGGTGCACTCCCCCGCGAAGGCGGCAAGGACCTGCTGGTAGCCGAGGGCGCGCGAGGCCGTGCGGCCCTCGGCCAGGCCCTGCGCCGCCAGGGTGCGCACCTCGTCGACGAGGCCCGCCTCCCACATACGGTCCACGCGCGTGGCGATGCGCCCGTCGAGCTCCGGGCGCGGGACGTCGACGCCGATCTGGACGGTGTCGTAGACGGAGTCGTGGCCGGGAAGGTTGGCCGTGAAGGGCTTGCCGGTGATCTCGATGACTTCGAGGGCGCGCACGATGCGCCGGCCGTTGCTCGGCAGGATCGCGGCACCGGCCTCCGGGTCCGCTGCGGCGAGGCGCGCGTGCAGGGCTCCGGAACCGCGCAGCGCGAGCTCCTCCTCCAGGCGCGCGCGGATCTCGGGGTCGGTGCCGGGGAACTCCATCTTGTCGACGGCGCCGCGTACGTAGAGCCCGGAGCCGCCGACGAGGACGGGCCAGCGGCCCGCGGCAAGGAGGCGGTCGATCTCGGCGCGGGCGAGCCGCTGGTACTCGGCGACGCTCGCGGTCTCCGTGACGTCCCAGATGTCCAGGAGGTGGTGCGGAACCCCGGCGCGCTCCTCGGGCGTCAGCTTGGCGGTGCCGATGTCCATCCCCCGGTAGAGCTGCATGGAGTCGGCGTTGACGACTTCACCGCCGAGCTCCTGGGCGAGGAAGACACCGAGATCTGACTTTCCGGCGGCGGTCGGACCGACGACGGCGATGACCCGCGGGGCGGGAGCTGCGCTACTCACCGCCCCAGTCTTGCAAATCGCGGATCTCTTCTCGAATGAGCTACGTGACGCCACAGGTCCGGGGTCGTTGCCTGTTGCGAGGTTCCAGCCGCCGGTTTCGAGGACCGGTGACCCGGGCGACGCAATGGGACGCACCGGGCAGGGCGGGATTTCGCCCGCACGAGTAACGTATGGAGTTGAAATGGGCGTTTTTGCCATGTTTCGCCGGAAGGCCAAGGACAGTGACGCGGTCGCGTCCGCCGAGACGCAGGCTGCCCCTCTGACCACCGCCGCGGACGCGGAGGAGGCGGAGGGCGCGGAGCGCACCGAGGGTGCGGCGTCCCCCTCCGAGGCGGCCGGTGAGGCCTCCACGGCCGCGTCCGGGGCCGGGGAGACCGAGGCCGGCGCGTCGGCGGAGGCTGCCGCACCGGAGAACGTGGAGATCCCCAAGCAGCAGTCCGCGGAACAGGCCGCGGACAACGAGGCGGCCGACGAGGGCGCCAGTAAGTGACGTTCGCGAGAGAGGTGGCTCCATGGGCTTCCTGGACAACCTGAAAGCCAAGCTCGGCCCCGCCAAGGACAAGGTCTCCGACCTCGCGCAGCAGCACGGGGACAAGATCGACCAGGGTCTGGACAAGGCCGCCAAGGCGGTCGACGGCAAGACCAAGGGCAAGTACAGCGACAAGATCCAGCTGGGCACGAGCAAGGCGAAGGACGCTCTGGACCGTCTCTCCGCGCCGGACGGGCCCGGCGGCCCGGAGAGCCGCGGCAAGGACCGCGGCGCCCCGCCGTCGCCTCCTGCGGCGTCCTGACGCCGCGCCCCGCCGCGTCCTCGCGGCGCCACGTCCCGCTCACGGCGACGGCCGCGAAGCCCTCGGGTTTCGCGGCCGTCGCCGTGTGTGCGGGGCTTGCCTCGTCGTGAGCGCGGGAGGGGCTAGTGGCGCGCTACGTGCTGGCCGTCGGGCCTCTTGCAGCGCGCTACGTCCCGGACGAGGGCCCCTTGCAGAGCGCCATGCCCAGGAAGTGGGACCCCTTGCCGCGCGCTACGTCCAGGACGCCACGAAGTAGCCCACTCCGTAGGGCGCGTCCTCGTACAGGAGGCGCGCTGTGCCGTGGTCGCCGTGGTCCTGGGTCCAGGCCGCGGAGAGGAGCTGCCAGGGTGCGCGGCCGGAGACCTTCAGTTCGGCGGCGAGGCCGGCGTCCAGCTGGGCCAGGTAGCCGTCCCGGTCGAGCGTGCGCAGGGATTCGGCGATGCGCATGTCGACGCCCTCGGCCCGCTCGTCGAGGTAGCCGGGGGCTTTCACGGTGCGGCAGGCGGTGCCGTCGCCCATGACGAGGAAGCCGACGCGCTGCGCCCCGGTGGGGCCGCCGGTGAGGTCCCGTACACCGTCCGCCGCCGCGAAGGGCGTGCCGTCCTGTGCCACTTCGTAGCCTCGCGTCTGGCCCGTCCATCCCGCGCGCGCGAGCAGCCATGCACCTACGGAGAGGGACGGTGGGAGCGCGAGCGCGCCCGCTTCGGCGGTCTTCTCGGGCGCTCCGAGACGCACGTCGAGGTCGACGCCGAAGGAGCGGAAGGAACCCCGGGCGCCCGGCTTGTGGACTCCTGGACGCGGGCCCCCGCCGATCACCCACAGCACGTCGGGCCCGGCGGCGAGGACCGCGCCGATCGCCTCGTCGCAGGCCGCGCGGGCGGCGTCCAGCTCGGGGGCGGCGCCGGCGGCGACCTCGGGCACCAACAGCGGCGGACAGGGGCAGACAGCGGCGGCGACAAGCATGATCGTCAGCCTACTTGCCGCCGTCGGCCGCGGGCGGTGGGACGCAACCGTCGCGCGGGCGAGCGCGCGACCGGGCACGCAGCCCCTGCGTAGCCGTCCGCTCAGCCGACCGCACTACCGATCACACCGCCAGGGGGCACAGCCGTCCGCTCAGTCGACCGCGCAACCCCCCGTCACCGCCGGCAGCGGTGCCGGGACGCCGACCGTCGGGAGGCCGAGCAGGACGCCCTGCTTCTTGTCCTGCTGCTCCTTCGTGCGACGTTCCCAGGCATCGCCCGCGCGCGTGGGGCGTACGTCCAGGACCGGGCCCTCGGCGAGAAGGTGGTGCGGGGCCGCGTAGGTGATCTCGACCGTGACGACGTCGCCGGGGCGGACCTGTGCGTCCGGCTTGGTGAAGTGGACCAGGCGGTTGTCGGGGGCGCGTCCGGAGAGGCGGTGCGTGGTGCCGTCCTTGCGGCCCTCGCCCTCGGCGACCATCAGTTCCAGGGTCCGGCCGACCTGCTTCTTGTTCTCCTCCCAGGAGATCTCCTCCTGGAGGGCGACGAGACGCTCGTAGCGCGCCTGGACGACCTCCTTGGGGACCTGGTCCTCCATGGTCGCGGCCGGGGTGCCGGGGCGCTTGGAGTACTGGAAGGTGAAGGCGTTGGCGAAGCGGGCCTCGCGCACCGCGTGCATCGTCTGCTCGAAGTCCTCCTCGGTCTCGCCGGGGAAGCCCACGATGATGTCGGTGGAGATCGCCGCGTCCGGCATGGCGGCGCGGACCTTCTCGATGATGCCGAGGAAGCGGTCCTGCCGGTACGAGCGGCGCATCGCCTTGAGGACCGAGTCGGAGCCGGACTGCATGGGCATGTGCAGCTGCGGCATCACGTTCGGCGTCTCGGCCATGGCGGCGATCACGTCGTCCGTGAAGTCGCGCGGGTGCGGAGAGGTGAAGCGCACGCGCTCCAGGCCCTCGATCTGCCCGCAGGCGCGCAGCAGCTTGCTGAAGGCCTCGCGGTCGCCGATGTCGCTGCCGTACGCGTTCACGTTCTGGCCGAGCAGCGTGATCTCGCTGACGCCCTCGGCGACCAGGGCCTCGATCTCGGCCAGGATGTCGCCGGTCCTGCGGTCCTTCTCCTTGCCGCGCAGCGCCGGGACGATGCAGAAGGTGCAGGTGTTGTTGCAGCCCACCGAGATCGACACCCAGGCCGCGTACGCGCTCTCGCGGCGGGTGGGCAGCGTGGACGGGAAGGCTTCCAGCGACTCGGCGATCTCGACCTGTGCCTCTTCCTGGACGCGGGCGCGCTCCAGGAGGACGGGCAGCTTGCCGATGTTGTGCGTGCCGAAGACGACGTCCACCCAGGGCGCCTTCTTCACGATGGTGTCGCGGTCCTTCTGAGCGAGGCAGCCTCCGACGGCGATCTGCATCCCCGGGCGCTGCGTCTTCCGCGGGGCGAGCCGTCCCAGGTTGCCGTAGAGCTTGTTGTCCGCGTTCTCGCGCACCGCGCAGGTGTTGAAGACCACGACGTCGGCGTCGCCGTCGGCGCCCTCGGGGGCGCGGACGTAGCCCGCGTCCTCCAGGAGGCCCGACAACCGCTCGGAGTCGTGGACGTTCATCTGGCACCCGTAGGTGAGTACTTCGTATGTCTTGGGCACGCTGGGTGAACGGTCGTCCACGGACGGACGCGGGTGGCTGCTGCTCATGTCAACAAGGGTATGGGGTGCACGGGGCCGCCCCGCGCACCCCTTCCTCGCTCCCCTCGCTACCTGCGGCGGTCCGCGACTGCGGCGATCCAGCGGATGAAGTCGGCCGGGTCCTCGTCGGCGCCGTGACCGGCGTCCCAGTAGCAGGCGGCGTTCACGTCGTCGCCGAGAGCGGTGAGCCGCGCGGCGAGGTTGCCCGCGACCGTGTGCGAGGTGTCGGTGTCCTTGGTGCCGAGCCGGATCCACCAGTGCCGGGAGCGGTGGCCGTTGCCCGCGCCGGCGAGGTGCGGCATCGGGTTCATGAGGCGGAGCTTGGCGGGCAGGTCCGGGGCGAGGCGGGCGCTGTCGCCGTTCGCATGACGGAGGCTGTAGAGGGTGAAGTGGCGCGCCTTGGTGGTGCCCGTGCCGAAGAGGTTGGTCTCGGGGCTCGTCATCGCGAAGTCGTCGAAGGCGGGGGCGTTCTTCTTCCGAGGCCCTACGTGGTTGAGGAAATCCACCCAGGTGAAGGCGGCCCGGCCGTGGGACCAGGTGAGGAACGGATGGGCGGCCAAGTAGGCGGTGCGGTCCGCGTCCGACAAGGAGGCGAGGTGTTTCGTGGCCGAAGGCTCCATGAAGGTCTTCAGGAGGTACGTGTCCATGGTGCGGGCGGTGAGCGGGCCGACACCCGTCGCCTTCAGGTGCAGCGACGCCAGGTAGTCGCCATAGGAGGTGGCGAGTTCCCTGGAGACGGCGCGGTCGACCAGGGAGCCGTCACGCAGGGGGTTGGTTCCCCAGCACCACTCGTACGCCATGTCGGCGTGCTCCAGGTCCGTGATCGGGCACCACGTGCCGGTGGCGTGGATCGCGTCCGACCCCGGGGCGGCTCCGAGTGCCTCCAGGTAGGGCCGGTAGAGCGGGCTGTCGCCCGAGGCGCCGAGCAGGGCGGAGACGGCGCCGCCCGCGCTGACTCCGGCGGAGACGATCCGGTCCACGTCGCCGGGGACGCGCCCCTTGTTGAACTTCAGGTACCGGACGGCCGCCTTCAGATCGACGATCACGGCGGGCGCGGTGCCGTAATACGTACCACTGGAGTCGACGAGGGTACGGCCGCGGGCGCCGGGCTCCACGACCACGTATCCGGCGGCGAGCGCGAGGCCCTGGCGGCTGGTGCCGCCGCCCACCCCGGAGGCGTTGATCCCGATGGCGGCCGCCACGGAGGACGGCATGTAGCCGCCTATCTGGTTGGCCAGCAGGATGGGTGCGCGGCCGGCGTCGACGGCCTTGCCGTCGATCCGCACCGGGACGCTGACGTTCAGGGACTGGTACGCGGGGTCCACCGGTTTCGCCACGTAGGACGCGACCTTGGTGAAGCGGTAGACGACCTCGTGGGCCATGCCCTCGGTGTCCTCGATGGTGGTGGTGAGCTCCGTGTACGCCTTCGGGTCGAAGACCAGGGAGTCGGCGGCCGGGGACGCGGGGCCCCGGGACGGGGGCGCGGCCGCTCTGGCCGCCGCGGCGGCGGTGAGGCCGGCCGCCGGTGCGGCGGCGGCCGCGGTGAGTCCCCTGACCACTGTCCTGCGCTTCACGTACGTCTCCTGTCGTCACGACGGGTGCGGGCCGCTGCCGGGCAAGCCGCACGCGGTGCGACGCGGGCTCGCCTGATCGGGCAGCGGGGCACCACTGTAGGAATCGCCTACAAAATTGTCAGCAATTTTGCCCGCATTCGAACGGCGTGATCGCCCCGGATTCGATCGGCGTGATCGATGCGCCTGGCAGAAGGGGGCGCCGCACCGGGCGATGACCTGGTTGGGCGGGACGCCGCAGGCGGCAGGGAGCCGGCGGCCGGGGCCTCCCCGGGATCCCCGACAGGCCTGGTCAGCGCACGGGCGAGCTGGCAGGATCGCGCCCATGCCCGCTGCGTACACCCGTGTCACCCGCCGTCGCGCCCTGCTCGGCGCCGCCGCCGGGCTCGTCGTGTCCGGGCTGCTGCTGTGGTGGCTGCTCCCCCTGGGCGAACCGGCCCAGAGCGGCCGCGTCACCATCAGCACGGGCGCCCACACCGGCGTCTACGAGAAGTACGGCAACCTGTTAAAGACGGCGCTGTCCCGTGACATCCCCCGGCTCGACGTCTCCCTCACCAGCAGCGAGGGCTCCTGGGACAACGTCGAGCGGGTCGCCACCGGACGGGCCGACTTCACCATCGCCGCGGCCGACGCGGTCGCCAAGTACCAGTACGAGGACCGGCCGGGCGCGACCCGGCTGCGCGGCTGCGCCCGCCTCTACGACGACTACATGCAGCTCGTCGTGGCACGTTCCTCACCGGTGAAGAAGGTCGCGGACCTGCGTGGCAAGAAGGTCGCCGTCGGCGGGGACCGGTCAGGTGTGCGGCTCATCGCGGACCGCGTGCTGCGCGCGGCGGGCCTGGACATCAACCGGGACGTCACGCCCGTGGGCATCGGCATCGACGCCATGCCCAAGGCCCTCAAGTCCGGGGAGATCGACGCTTTCTTCTGGTCCGGGGGCCTGCCCACCAACCACGTCCGGACGCTGTCGCAGCAGTTCCCGGTCCGGCTCGTCGAGCTCGGCAGCCTCGTCGACACGCTCCACAAGCAGGGCGAGTCGTCCCGCTACTACCGGGCCGCCGTGATGCCCGCCGACGCCTACCCGGCCGCCCAGCAGGGCCGGGCCGTCAGCACCCTGGCCGTGGCGAACCTCCTGGTGACCACCGACCGCACCGATCCCGGACTGACCGAGGCGATGACGCGTACGGTCATCGACAGCCGCGACCACATCGGCGCCGAGGTCCACGCGGCGCAGCTCGTGGACCTCAGAACCGCCGTCTACACCGACCCGCTCTCCCTGCACGAGGGCGCACGCCGCTACTACCGCTCGGTCAAACCCTGACGCGCCGGCGCGCTCACCGTTCGGCGGCGCGGGACGGTGGCACCGGCGCCGTCCTGGGCACCCGCACCGTCACCCGCAGCCCGTGCGGCTCGTGGTGGGCGTAGACGATGGAACCGCCGCCCGCGGTCAGCAGTGCGCGCGAGATCGACAGGCCGAGGCCCGAGCCCTTGATGTTCTGGTGCCTGCCACTGCGCCAGAACCGGTCGCCGATCCGGGCGAGTTCCTCCTCGCGCAGGCCCGGGCCGCCGTCGGCGACCACGACGGCGGTCGTCTCCCCGTTCGCCGCCACCGTGACGGTGACCTGCTCTCCGGCGGGCGTGAACTTCAGGGCGTTGTCCACGACCGCGTCCAGGGCGCTGGACAGCGCGACCGGGTCGGCCCAGCCGGTCGCCGCTGGGCAGTCGGCGACCAGCCGTACGCCCTTGTCGTCCGCGAGCGGACGCCACGCCTCGACCCGCTCGGCGGCCAGCTCACCGATGTCGGTCAGTCGCAGGTCCGCGGGGGCGTGCTCGGCCAGGGCCAGGTCGAGCAGGTCGTCGAGGACCCGGGCCAGGCGTTTGCCCTCAGCCCGTACGGACGCGATCTCCTCGTTTCCCTCCGGCAGTTCGTAGGACAGCACTTCGATGCGCAACAGCAGGGCGGCGAGCGGGTTGCGCAGCTGGTGCGAGGCGTCTGCGACGAAGGCGCGCTGCTGCTCCAGCACGTCCTCGACGTTGTCCGCCATCTCGTTGAACGAACGGGCCAGGCGCTGGAGTTCCGGCGGGCCGCCGGCGGCCGCGACCCGTGACTTGAGGCGCCCGGTGGCGATGTCGTGGGTGGTCGCGTCCAGCACGCGGACCGGCCGCAGCACCCAGCCGGTCAGCCGCAGCGCGGCGCCCACCGCGAGGAGCATCGCGGCGACCTCGCCGGCCGCGACGAAGAGCCAGCCGCGCAGCGTCGCGGCCCGCATCGCGTCCGTGGGCGAGTCGGTGACGACGACCGCGACGACGTCGCCGTCCCGGATGACCGGTGAGGCGACCACCACGCGGCCGCCGCGCTGCCACGGCCACACCTGTGGTGGATCGTGGCTGCCGCGCGAGTACAGCGCCTCGTCGAAGGCGGACCGCACGGCGCCCCGCGTCGGCACGAGGAAGTCGCTGGGCGCTCGCCCCATCGGCTGCCAGTCGCGGTAGAAGACACCGGCCTTTATGCCGTAGACGTCGTGATAGCGGGCGAGTTCCTTCTGCAGCGTCTGCTGCCGCTCGTCCGCTCCGTCATCCTCCTGCCGGCCGGCCGCCTCCTTGTCGTCCTCGTCCGGCCTGGTCGTCACGAACTGCGCGAGCGAGGCGAACCGGGCCGTGTCGTCGATGCGGTCGACGACGACTTTCTGCTGCTGCGCGGAGGCCACGCTCACCGCGAGCGGGAAGCCGAGCGCGAGCAGCACGCCCGCCATGAGGACGATGAGCAGCGGAAGCAGGCGGGCGCGCACCCGGGGACTCTACGGCTTCCGCTACGCGGCCGGCGCCACGAGCCGGTAGCCGACACCGCGCACCGTCTCGATCAGGGCGGGCCTGCGCAGTTTCGAGCGCAAGGAGGCGACGTGGACCTCGAGAGTGCGCCCTGTGCCTTCCCAACTCGTGCGCCACACCTCGCTGATGATCTGCTCGCGCCGGAAGACGACGCCCGGTCGCTGCGCGAGGAGAGCAAGGAGGTCGAACTCCTTACGGGTGAGCTGCACGACGGAGCCGTCCACCGTGACCTGCCGGGTGGGCAGTTCGATGTGCACGCCGCCGAACCGCAACCCGGTCTCGGCCACGGGCGCGTTCTCCGCGCCCGTGTTGCGCCGGCTCACGGCATGGATGCGGGCCAGCAGCTCTCCGGTGTCGTACGGCTTGACCACGTAGTCGTCCGCGCCGAGATTGAGCCCATGGATGCGCGAGCGGACGTCCGCGCGCGCGGTGACCATGATGACGGGCGTCGAGGTGCGCTTACGGATCTTGCCGCAGACCTCGTAGCCGTCCTGGTCGGGCAGGCCCAGGTCGAGCAGGACGACACCGAAGGCGTCGGGCGCGGGGACGAGCGCCTGGAGCGCTTCCTCGCCGCTGCGGGCATGCAGGACCGAGAAACCGTGTCTGGCCAGCACGGCGGAGAGGGCCGCCGCCACATGGTCGTCGTCCTCGACGAGCAGCAGTCGCATCCCGGCCCCCCTCTCACGTCCCGGCTTGTCCAGGTTCACCAAGGCATCCACGCCGATACACAAGGACGCAGTCAAGAGCCCGCCGGTCACGGCCCGGTTCCGTTATGCAGCCGGTACGCGCGACCCCCGCCCCCTTCACGCAGAGTGTCGGGTTGCAGCCGGATCGTTATGCTCAATTTCCCCTCAGATGTAATGACGCTGGTCGCATGGCGTTACTAATGTCCTCCCAACCGAGGAGGATGGAGCAAGACCCCGATGACCGAAGTTTCGGTGACCAAGGACGCCACTCCCCCTGCGGGCGACGCACTGGTCGCGCTGAGCGAAGTCAACAAGCACTTCGGCGCGCTGCACGTGCTGCAGGACATCGACCTGACCGTCGCGCGAGGTGAGGTCGTCGTCGTCATCGGCCCCTCGGGCTCCGGCAAGTCGACGCTGTGCCGCACGATCAACCGCCTGGAGACGATCGACTCCGGCAGCATCACGATCGACGGCAAGCCGCTGCCCCAGGAGGGCAAGGAACTGGCCCGGCTGCGTGCGGACGTGGGCATGGTGTTCCAGTCCTTCAACCTCTTCGCGCACAAGACCGTGCTGGAGAACGTGACGCTCGGCCAGGTGAAGGTCCGCAAGGCGGACAAGAAGAAGGCCGACGAGAAGGCCAGGGGGCTGCTCGACCGCGTCGGGGTGGGCGCCCAGGCGGACAAGTACCCCGCGCAGCTCTCCGGCGGCCAGCAGCAGCGTGTGGCCATCGCACGGGCGTTGGCGATGGATCCGAAGATCATGCTCTTCGACGAGCCGACGTCGGCGCTCGACCCGGAGATGATCAATGAGGTCCTCGAGGTGATGCAGCAGCTCGCCCGGGACGGCATGACGATGGTGGTGGTCACGCACGAGATGGGCTTCGCCCGCTCGGCGGCCAACCGCGTCGTCTTCATGGCGGACGGCCGGATCGTCGAGGAGGCCGTCCCCGACCAGTTCTTCAGCAACCCGCGCAGCGACCGGGCCAAGGACTTCCTGTCGAAGATCCTGCACCACTAGTTCACTGCCGAATCTGCCGACACGAAGGCCGACACGAAGGATGTTCACCATGAAGCTCCGCAAGACCGCCGCCGCGGCGACCCTGGCCGTGCTCGCGCTGACCGCGACCGCCTGCGGTGGCGAGTCGGGCAACGCCGGCGACAAGCCCGCGGGTTCGGCCGGCGGCAAGGACCAGCCGAAGCTGCCCACCTACAAGGTGGCCACGGACGTCAAGCTCGACTCGCCGACCCTGCAGCGGGCCCAGAAGGCCGGCAAGATCGTCGTCGGCGCCAAGAACGACCAGCCCTTCCTCGGCTTCGAGGACACGGACGGCAAGCGCTCCGGGTTCGACATCGAGATCGCCAAGATGGTCGCCGCCGACCTCGGCTTCAAGGCCTCCCAGGTCGAGTTCAAGACGGTCGACTCGAACGTCCGTGAGACCACCATCTCCAAGGGCGAGGTCGACCTCTACGTAGGCACCTACACGATCAACGACGAGCGCAAGAAGCAGGTCGGTTTCGCCGG
This sequence comes from Streptomyces sp. NPDC049813, assembly GCF_044465085.1. NCBI lineage: Bacteria > Bacillati > Actinomycetota > Actinomycetes > Kitasatosporales > Streptomycetaceae > Streptomyces > Streptomyces sp. NPDC049813. Next base: position 653,546 of record NZ_JBITLI010000003.1, read on the forward strand.
ACCGTACTTCCTGGCCGGCGCGGACCTCCTGGTGCGCAAGGACGAGAAGGGCATCACCGGCCCGGACTCGCTCAAGGGCAAGACGGTCTGCTCCATCAAGGGCTCGACTCCGCTCCAGGAGATCAAGAAGCCCAAGTACGGCGCGAAGACCATCGAGCTGTCGAAGTACTCGGAGTGCGTGCAGCAGCTGCTCAACAACGAGGTCGACGCCGTCACCACCGACGACGCGATCCTCAAGGGCTACGCCGCCCAGCGCAACGAGAAGCTGAAGGTCGTCGGCAAGCCCTTCACCAAGGAGCCGTACGGCGTCGGCATGAGCAAGAACGACAAGGTGCTGCGCGACGCGGTCAGCGACGCCATCGAGGCGCACCAGAAGAACGGCGACTACAAGAAGGCCTACGACGCGACGCTGGGCCTGTCCGGCTCCGCGTACACCGAGCCGCCGGCCCTCGCGCGCTACTGATCACCGCCTGAGGAGCCCGTCTGCGCAGCGGGCGCACCCCTGCCGGTGCGCCCGCTGCGCGGCTCCCGCCGCCCGTCCGCTGTCGCCCGTCCGCTGCCGCCCACGAGGACATCCCCGTGAACGTATTGCTCGACTATCTCCCGGAGTTCCGCGAGGGGTTCATAGGCACCGTCCTGCTGACCCTGGCCAGCGGGCTCCTGGCGATGGTCCTCGGCGTGATCATCGCCGGCTTCCGTGTCTCTCCCGTCCCGCCGCTGCGCCTGTTCGGCACGGCCTGGGTCACGCTGTTCCGCAACACGCCCCTGACGCTGCTCTTCCTTGTCGTCTGGTTCGTCATCCCGGTCATCTTCCTGCCGGGCCTGAACCCGTGGACCAAGGCGCTGCTCGCACTGGGCTGCTACACGTCGGCGTTCGTCTGTGAAGCCGTCCGCTCCGGCATCAACACGGTGCCGCTGGGCCAGGCCGAGGCCGCCCGGTCGATCGGGATGACCTTCTCGCAGACCCTGCGCATGATCATCCTCCCGCAGGCGACGCGGACCGTGCTGCCGCCGCTCAGCTCCATCTTCATCGCGCTCACCAAGAACTCGGCCATCGCGGGCGCCTTCAGCGTCGCCGAACTCTTCGGGGTGCAGAAGCTGTTGAGCGACAAGGGCTTCGCGATCGGCTGGATCTTCCTGTGGGTGGCCCTGGGCTACCTGATCATCACCTTCGCCATCAGCGGTCTCTTCCGGCTGCTCGAGCGCCGCATGGGGGTCGCACGATGAGTGGTTCGAGCGTCCTGTACGACGCGCCAGGCCCCAAGGCCCAGGTGCGCAACCGGATCTACACGGTGGTCGGCTCCCTCGCGGTGCTCGGCCTCATCGCGTTCACCCTGTACCGGATGAACGCCACGGGCCAGCTGGAGCCCGAGGTCTGGAACATCTTCAACAACGCGGGTGTGCGCGCCAACATCCGCGACGGCGTGGTGACCACCCTGAAGGTGTTCGCCGCCGCCGGCGTGCTCTCCCTGGTGCTCGGTCTGCTGCTCGCCGTGGCCCGGCTCTCCGACCACAAGGCGATCCGCTGGTTCGCGACCGGCTTCATCGAACTGTTCCGCGCGATCCCGCTGCTGATCACGATCTACGCCCTGTGGGTGCTCTTCCTCACCTACAAGGAGAACCTCGGGGTCGTCGGCGACAACTCCGCCTTCTGGGCGCTCGTCATCGGCCTGACCGTCTACAACGGCTGCGTCCAGGCCGAGGTCCTGCGCGCCGGTGTCAACGCCGTACCGCGCGGCCAGGTCGAGGCCGCGTACGCGCTGGGGCTGCGCAAGTCCCAGGTGATGACGATGCTGCTGCTGCCGCAGGCCGTCCGCGCGATGCTGCCGACGATGATCAGCCAGCTCGTGGTGACCCTGAAGGACACCTCGCTCGGCTACATCATCACCTACGGCGAGCTGCTGTTCGCGGCCCGCACGATGGCCAACAACATCATCGTGAACGGTGACAACCCGATCACCGCCGTCGTCATCGTCGTGGGTCTCATCTACATCGCGATGTGCCTGGCCCTGTCGGCGCTGGCCACGTGGATCGAGCGGCGGGGGCGGCGCAGCACCAAGAAGGGCGTGGCCGTCGCGCCGGCCGGCGAGCCGACCGTGGAGATGTCGGAGATCGAGCAGGCCCTCGGCAAGGGGGGCACCGGCGGTGCCGGAGGCATCGGGGGCCCCGGCGGCTCCTGACGGGCCATCAAGGTCCGCGCATCGACCGTTCCGGTGTCACGGAGGCAGTGGCATGATCGCCACTGCCTCCGTCACTTGACGCAAGCACCAGCAGTGGGTTGCATACGCTCTGTGAACGTGCACCCTGCTCCAACTGCCCCTTCCCGTACGTCCCGTCCGCCGTCCGCACCGCGCGGGACGCTTTCCGGCGGGCTTTTCGGGGCAGGAGGCGCCGCGCCGTGGACCCGGTGATCGTCGTCGGCGCGGGCCCTGTCGGGCTCACGCTCTCCCTCGCGCTCGCCCGCCACGGCGTACCGACCCTGGTCCTGGACGAGGGTCCCGGCAAGGACGAGCAGCGTCTCGCCCGTACGGTCGTCCTGCGGGAGGACACCGCAGCGCTCGCGGAGCGGCTTTCGGGCACGTCGTTCGACCGGGCGGGCGCTCGGTGGACCGGCTGGCGTTCCCTGCGCCGCAAACAGGGAATGCAGGCCCTCACCTTCGGTGAGCATCTGCCCGCCCCGCTCCACATCGCCCAGCACGAACTGACCGGTGCGCTGCGCCGGGCCGTCGCCCACGAGCGGCGCGTCAAGGTCGTCGTCGACAGCCGCATCGACGCGATCGAGGAGGACGCCGGGGGGCTGACCGCTCACACCCGTGGCCCGAAGGGCACGTGGTGGCGCGGCAGTTATCTGGTGGGCTGCGACGGCCCGCGCTCCACCGTCCGCAAACTGCTCGACATCCGCTTCCCCGGCCGCACCGCCGTCGAACGACACGCCGTGGCCGCTCTGCGGACGGAACTTCCGTGGCCCGGTGAAGCGTTGCTCCATCGGAACCCTCCGTGGCGGACCTCCGGCCCGGCGGGTCCGGAGGTCGTCGGCCGCCCCCTCGCCGACGGCGTCTGGCGCCTGGACTGGCTGCTGCCGCCCCGCAGCGACCTGGTCACCCCGGACGTGCTGGTGGCGCGCATCCGGGAGACCCTCGGCGGGTGGTGCGAAGGCTCCACCCCGCCGTACGAACTGCTGGACACCGGCGTCCACACCGTCCACCACCGCCTCGCCCGCCGCTGGCGCGTGGGGCGCGCCTTCCTCGCCGGCGACGCGGCCCACCTGCTGGGCGCGCTCGGCACCCAGGGCCTGGACGAGGGGCTGCGCGACGCGGACAACCTCGCCTGGAAGCTGGGGCTGGCCTGGCACGACGGCCCCCGGCCCGTCCCCGCCGCCCTGCTCGACAGCTACCAGGCCGAGCGCCGGGCCGTCGTCGCCGGCCGACTGCGCGCGGCGGACCAGGCCCTGCCGATACTGCGCGGCGGCAAGGGCGCCAAAGGGCTGCGCGCGTACGTTCCCGGTGGCGCCCGGGGCCACGACGCGCTGCTCACCGACGGTCACCTGGGGCACGGCCCGCTCGGCGCGCCGGGGGCGTACGCCGATTCGCCGCTCGCGCCACCGCCCTCCGAGTCGCAGGTGGAGGTGGGTACCGCGGTCGGCGCCCCGGTCGCGGACGTGCGGGTGACGGCACCGGACGGCTCGTTCGTCCAGCTGCGCGACCGGCTGGGCCTGGGGCACCTGCTCGTCGTCCTCGTGGCGCCCGGCACCGGTGTGTGGGATCGCAAGCACTGGATGTCCGCCGGGCTGATGCCCCGGCTCGCGTCGGCCATCGCCGCGCTGCCGCACAGCGCCGAGCTGCTTGTCGCGGAGAGCTACCCCGAGGCCGCCGCGCACACGGTGTTGCTGATCCGGCCCGACGGGCATCTGGTGACAGCCCTGAGCGGCGTGCACCCCACGGAGCTGTACGAGGCGGCGTGCACGGCGCTCGGTGGCCCCGCCCCCGACGGCGAGCCGGTGGAGGCCGGCGCGCGGTCGGGCGGCTCCGCCTGACCGATCCCCTCCCGGCGGCTCGGTAGCCGGCCGGATCGGGCCGCGCGCGGTGTCGGGAAGGGGCGTGCGCCGGGCGTGGCCCGCCCGCATGTCCCGCCGGGCCGCGCGCCCGCGCAGCCCCTTCGGACACGTGAGCGGATCGCGTGTCCGGAGCGGCTGATGAGGGCCCTGGAGGCACCCCTGGGCCCGAGAAGAGGGCGCCGGACGTGAGTTGACCGGCATCCACCTCCGTGGTGTACTCCGGAGCGTGACGATCGACACCGATGTGCGCCTGTGGCGGAGGGTCCATATGGACCTGGTCCGCTACGCGGGCTGCGTGTGTCGCCCGTCCTGCTGATTTCGCCTTCTTCTCCCTCCGCGCCCCGCCCTGCGCTGCCGACCTCTCGGCACCCGCGGCGCGCGTCCTCAGCGAACTCCAGGACGGTACCTGCCGTGTCTCTTCCCACGCCCCTGACGTCTTCCCCTGCCCCGGCCGGCCCGGCCGCGCCCAGGACCGAGCCGACCCAGGCCGAGCTGCTCGCCTTCGTCCGCCGCACCGCTGCCGCCCGCGACCTCATCGCTTCGCTGCCGCTGGATCCCGAGGGCCGTACCTGGGTGCGCCTCGAAGGGCCCGGCGGCAGCGAGGCCTGGCTCATCGGCTGGCCGCCCGGCACGGGCACCGGCTGGCACGACCACGCCGAGTCGGTCGGCGCCTTCCTCACCGCCTCGGGCGAGCTGAAGGAGAACTCCCTGGCGGCCCGGCTGCCCGCCGACGGCTGGCAGACCCTGGAACTGTCCGAAGGCGTCGACCGGGAGCGCCGGCTGACGACGGGTCAGGGCCGCGCCTTCGGCCGCCATCATGTGCACGAGGTCATGAACGAGTCCCGCACGGCGCACGCCGTCTCGGTCCACGCCTACTATCCGCCGCTCCCGCAGATCCGCCGGTACAGCCGCACCGGCCAGGTCCTGCGCCTGGAGTCGGTGGAGCGTCCGCAGGACTGGCAGTGAGCACCGCGGAGCGGCCCCCGGTGGGCATCGACGCGCTGCTGGAACAGGTGCGGGCCGGGCTGGACCGGGTCGAGGCACAGGACGCCTTCGACGCGGCGGCCACCGCCGGAGCCCTCCTGGTCGACATCCGGTACGCGGCGCTGCGCGAGCGCGACGGGCTGATCCCCGGCGCGCTGGTCGTCGAGCGCAACGAACTGGAGTGGCGGCTCGACCCCCAGGGCAGCCACCGCGTCCCCGAGGCGACCGACCACGACCTGCGCGTCATCGTCCTCTGCAACGAGGGCTACGCCTCCAGCCTCGCGGCCGCCTCCCTGCGGCAGCTGGGCCTGCACCGCGCGACGGACCTGGTGGGCGGCTTCCAGGCGTGGCGAACGGCGGGCCTGCCGGTCCTGCCACCGATCACCGAGGCGTAAGCGGGGCATGGGCGGGACGGGCCCAGCGGCTCCTGCTCAAGGCTCCGCCCACCGCCTGCCCGCCTGCTTGCCCCAGCGCAGCAGCCCGTCACCGCTCCCGGCCTACTCCCCGAACCCCAGGTCCTCCGTCTCCTCCCCCTCTTCCTGCAATGCCTGCCGCACCACCCGCAGCGCCATGCCCTCGGAGTACCCCTTGCGGGCGAGCATGCCCGCCAGCCGGCGCAGCCTCTTGTCGCGCTCCAGGCCGCGGGTGGAGCGGAGCTTGCGGGCGACGAGTTCGCGCGCGGTCTCCTCCTCCCGCTCGGCGTCGAGCTGCCCGACGGCCTCGTCGATCACCGTCGAGTCGACCCCCTTGGTGCGCAGCTCACGCGCGAGCGCGCGCCGTGCCAGGCCGCGCCCGTGGTGGCGGGACTCCACCCAGGCATCGGCGAAGGCGCTGTCGTTGATCAGCCCGACCTCTTCGAAGCGGCTGAGCACCTCGTCCGCCACCTCGTCCGGGATCTCCCGCTTGCGCAGCGCGTCCGCCAGCTGCTTGCGCGTGCGCGGCGTCCCGGTGAGCAGCCGCAGGCAGATGTTCCGCGCGCGCTCCGCCGGGTCCCCCGTCGGCTTCTCCCGTCCGGCCCCCGAGGGGTCAGGAGGGCCGTCGTCCCCTGCGGCGCCCGGCTGATCCCCGAATCCGCCTCTGCGCCGGCGTCCGCGGGGCCCGGCCGTGCCCCGCGCTCGTCCCCCGCGGCGCGGCCCCCCGCTCGCCGCCGTACCGTCCTCCCCCGTTCCCCCGTCGTGTCCGCTCTCCCCGTACGCGGCGTCGTCGTACGCCTCGTCGCCCTCCTGTCCCCGGCCCGCCGGGACAGTGGGGCGGGCGTCGTACTCACCCCAGTCGGTTCGTCGTGTCACGGACTAGCTCTTGGCCGCCGCGGCCTTGGACTTGGTGGCCTTGGGAGCGGGCACCGTCTTGGCGGCGTCCTCGGTGGGCGCACCGGCCACCGCGTCCACGACCGGTTCGGCGGCCGGCTCCTCCGGGCGGACGCCGACGCCCAGCTTCTCCTTGATCTTCCGCTCGATCTCGTTGGCGAGGTCGGGGTTGTCCTTCAGGAAGTTGCGCGCGTTCTCCTTGCCCTGACCGAGCTGGTCGCCCTCGTACGTGTACCAGGCGCCTGCCTTGCGGACGAAGCCGTGCTCGACGCCCATGTCGATCAGGCCGCCCTCGCGGCTGATGCCCTGGCCGTAGAGGATGTCGAACTCGGCCTGCTTGAAGGGCGGCGCGACCTTGTTCTTGACGACCTTCACGCGGGTGCGGTTGCCGACCGCGTCCGTGCCGTCCTTCAGGGTCTCGATGCGGCGGATGTCCATGCGCACCGACGCGTAGAACTTCAGCGCCCGGCCACCGGTCGTGGTCTCCGGGGAGCCGAACATCACGCCGATCTTCTCGCGGAGCTGGTTGATGAAGATCGCGGTGGTCTTGGACTGGTTGAGCGCGCTGGTGATCTTCCGGAGCGCCTGACTCATCAGGCGGGCCTGGAGGCCCACGTGCGAGTCGCCCATCTCGCCCTCGATCTCCGCGCGCGGCACCAGGGCGGCGACGGAGTCGATGACGATGAGGTCGAGGGCGCCGGAGCGGACCAGCATGTCGACGATCTCCAGAGCCTGCTCGCCGTTGTCCGGCTGGGACAGGATCAGGTTGTCGATGTCGACGCCGAGCTTCTTCGCGTACTCGGGGTCGAGGGCGTGCTCGGCGTCCACGAAGGCCACCGCGCCACCCGCCCGCTGGGCGTTGGCCACAGCGTGCAGGGTCAGGGTCGTCTTGCCGGAGGACTCCGGGCCGTAGACCTCCACCACGCGGCCGCGCGGGATGCCGCCGACGCCGAGGGCGACGTCGAGGGCGGTCGACCCGGTGCTGATGACCTCGATGGGCTCGTTCGGCCGCTCGCCCATGCGCATGACAGCGCCCTTGCCGAATTGCCGTTCAATCTGTGCGAGCGCGGCTTCGAGCGCCTTCTCGCGGTCGGTTCCTGCCATGGGTTCCACCCGGTTTGCTTGTGTCGATCGCTTCACGTCAAAGACGCTAACGCCTGCCACTGACAATCGGCCTCGACGCCCGTCGGCCTGTGGATAACTCGAGGCTTCTCGCCCGGTCACTCTCTCCGGATCCCTTGGGATTCCAGCGAAGAACGCCCCTGGACGCTCCATAAGAATGGATGTTCGATTTTGGTGTCAAGCGCACCACGCGGGGCGCGCCGAGGCCCGTCACCCGCTCCGGGTACCGCTCACCGGTCCTCGGCGTTCGGCTCGTTCGGACCACGCAAGGCGCGCCGGGCGCGGGCGAGGACGGAGCCGCCGCCGCGCCGGCGGTGCCCGTGCACCCGCGGATCGTCGGTGACGTCGTACCGCTTCACGTACGCGCCCAGGAACGCCTGCAGCGTCGCGACGGCGGGGATCGCGATCAGCGCGCCCACCGCGCCGAGCAGCGCGGTGCCCGCGATGACCGAGCCGAAGGCGACCGCGGGGTGGATGTCGACGGTCTTCGAGGTCAGCTTCGGCTGCAGCATGTAGTTCTCGAACTGCTGGTACACGACGACGAAGATGAACACCCACAGCGTGTACCAGGGGTTCACGGTGAAGGCGATCAGCATCGGCAGCGCGCCCGCCAGGTAGGTGCCGATGGTCGGGATGAACTGCGAGACGAGACCGACCCACACGGCGAGCACCGGCGCGTACGGCACCCCGAGCACCTGCAGCAGGATGTAGTGGGCGAGCCCGGAGATCAGCGCCATCAGGCCGCGCGAGTACAGGTACCCGCCCGTCTTGTCGACGGCGATCTCCCAGGCGCGCAGCACCTCGGCCTGCTTCGCGGGCGGCAGCACCGAGCACAGGGCGCGCCGCAGCCGTGGCCCGTCGGCGGCGAAGTAGAACGAGAACAGGGTGATCGTCAGGAGCTGGAAGAGGCCTCCCAGCACCTGCGCGGACACGTCGAGGACGCCGGTCGCGCTGTTCTGCACGTACTTCTGGAGCCAGTCCGAGTGCAGCAGGCTGTCCTGGACCTCGACGCGGTTGAGCTCGGTGTGGAAGGTCTGGTTGACCCAGCTGATGACCTGGTCGAGGTATTTGGGGAAGTCCTCGACCATGTCCACGATCTGACCGGCGAGCATCGACCCCATCAGGACGACGAAGCCCGCGCCCGCGATCATCACCGCGAGGAAGACGAGGCCGGTGGCGAGGCCGCGGCGCAGGCCGCGCGCCGACATCCAGCTCACCGCGGGCTCCACCGCGAGCGCGAGGAAGAACGCGATCAGAACGTTGATCAGCAGCCCGGTGACCTGGTGGAAGGCCCAACTGCCGAACTGGAAGCAGGCGATGAGGGCCAGGGCGAGCACCATGGCCCGCGGCAGCCAGCGCGGCATGCCCGCGTGCGGGGTGGGTGCCGGGCCCGGCGGCCGCTCGGGGGGCGCCGAACCGGGTGGTGCCGAACCGGCCGTCACCGGGTTGGTCTCGTCAGTCGCTGCCACGGGTCCAGTCTCGCCCACGCCAGGGGCATCGGTGAACTTCCCGGCCGCCGCCTCGGTCAGCGCTTCTCCGCGGGCACGTCCATCGTGGCGCACACCACACGCCAGACCTCCTTGGCGTCCCAGCCTGCGTTCAGCGCCTCGTGCACCGTGCGCCCGCCGAGCCCCGCCATCACGTGGTCGCGCGCGAACGTGTCGGCGTACCCGGACCCGAAGTGATCCGCCATCCGCTGCCAGAAAACCGTCAACCGCATGCCTCCAGTATCCCGCCCCTGAGAGTGGGCCACGGGCAGGGAGGCATCCGGAGACCGCTTTCCGTCCTACGGTCGGTACATGGCCGAAACCGGAGCTTCCCCACTCCCCTCGTCCCCGTCGGCGCGCTCCCCGCTCTCCCGTGCCGCGTCGTTCGTCTGGCTGACCGCGCGCGTCCTGGAGCAGCGCCGCTTCGCCTACCACTTCCTGGACTCCTCGTCCGCCGCGGCCGATGCCGTGGAGACCGCCCTGGCCGCCTACCGCAACGAGGACGACGGCTACGGGTGCGCTCTCGAACCCGATCTGCGCGGTCCCGTCAGCCAGCCCCTGCACACCGGCCACGCGCTGCGCGTCCTGGACTCCATCGGCCGGTGCTCGGGGCAGCGCGTGGAGCGGATCTGCCGCTATCTGACGGCCGCGTCCACCCCAGAGGGCGCCCTTCCGGCGGTGCTTCCCAGCCAGCGGGACTATCCCCACGCCCCGTTCGTCCCGGTGGTGGACGCCCCGCCCGGCGAACTGCTGGCGACGGGGCCGGTGGCCGGGCTGCTGCACCGCAACGAGGTGTGGCACGCGTGGCTGTTCCGGGCGACGGACTTCTGCTGGTCCGCCGTCGAGTCGCTGACGACCTCGCATCCGTACGAGGTCGAGGCGGCGGTCGCCTTCCTGGACGGCGTGCCGGACCGCTCGCGCGCGCGGGCCGCCGCGGACCGGCTCGGCCGCCTCGTACGGGAGCAACGCCTCGCGGTCCTCGATCCGGGGCGCCTGGACGCGTACCCGGTCGCCCCGGGTTACGCGCCGGGCGAGCACCACTTCCCGTACGACTACGCGCGCGTGCCCGAATCGCTGGCCCGCTCCTGGTTCACCGACGAGGAGATGGCCCGCGCGCTCGACCACTTGGCGGGCGCGCAGCAGCAGGACGGCGGCTGGCCGCTCGACTGGCGGCAGTGGGCACCGGGCACCGCCTTGGAAGCGCGCCCGATGGTGACCATCGAGGCGTTGCGCACCCTGCGCGCTTACGGACGCCCCTTGTAGGCCGGCGGCAGCGTGCGCTGCTCTAGCCGGCGAGCGCCCGCACTCCTGCCGTGACCACCACGGCCACGGCGACGACCACGAGGAACGGCGCCCGCAGCAGCAGCGCGAGGGCCGCTGCCGCGAGCCCCGCGGCCTTGGCGTCCAGGACCAGGACGCGGCCCTCCGCGAACGTCTGCTGCGCTGTGAGCGCCGCGAGCAGCGCGACCGGCAGCAGCGCCGCGAGCCGCTTGACCACGGGGCGCTCCAGCGCCCCGGCGGGCACGAGCAGACCGATCAGCTTGACGGCGTAACAGCCCACTGCGGTGACGCCGATGGCGATCCAGATGTTCATCGGTCTCCTCCTTGTGCGGCGTCGGAGTCCTCAGTGCGGCGGCGCCCCTCTACGTAGAGCACGGCCGGCGCGGCGAGCGCGGCCACCAGGACCGGGACGCCCGCGGGCAGCACAGGAAGCAGTGCGAGCCCGAGCACGACGGCGAGCGCGGCGACGGCACGCTCCCTTGTGGACTTCAGCATCGGAGCGAGCAGCGCGAGGAAGACGGCGGGCCCGGCCGCGTCGATCCCCCAGGCGTCGGTGTCGCCGATGGCCTCGGCCCCCAGGGCGCCGAGCAGAGTGGTCAGGTTCCACAGGACGTACAGGGTCAGGCCGGTGACGGTGAAACCCATCCGTACGCTGCGCCGCGTCGGCTGCGCCAGGGCGACCGCCGACGTCTCGTCGATGACCCAGTGCGCGGCGAACGGCCGCACCGCGCGCGGGAGGGCCAGCAGCTGCGACAGACGCAGCCCGTAGAACGCGTTGCGGACCCCGAGGAAGAACGCGCCCGCGGCGGCGGTGAACGGGTTGCCGCCGGCCGCGAGCGCGCCGACCAGCGCGAACTGCGACGCCCCCGTGAAGACGAGGAGGCTGAGCGCACAGGTCTGCCACACGCTGAGGCCGCCGCCCGCCGCGGTCACGCCGAAGGCGAAGCCGGACAGGCCGACGGCGACACCGACGCCGAGCGCGTCACGGATGACGGCTGCGTCGGACTTCACGGCCTCGTCGGCGTGCTCGCGAGCGTCAGGTGCACGTCTGTCCGGAGTCCGTGTGCCAGGTGCTCGTGTCTCTGCTGTGCGTATGTCTGCGAGGGGTGTCTGTTCTGCCACGCCTCGGACAGTACGAGAGAGCGGTCCGCCGCATCTTGTACGTTCTTGCGGCCCCGCTGGTACGCCCCGGGAGGCACCCCGACGATCCGGGTGAAGTGCCGGTTCAGGTGCGGCTGGTCGGTGAATCCGACGGTCAGGGCGGCGTCCGCGGGCGCCGTGCCCTGTTCCAGCAGGCGCCGGGCCGCACGCACCCGCGCGTTCGTCAGCCAGGCGTGCGGCGGCATCCCGTAGGCGTCGCGGAAGGCCCGCAGGAGCGCGAAAGGACTGGTGCCGAGGTCGGCGGCGAGCGTCTCCAAGGAGGGCGGGTCGCTCAGGCCCTCTTCGAGGACCTCACGCGCGCGGGCCGCCGCCCTCGCCCCGGCCGACCGGCGCGGTCGCGGGGCGGGCGCCGTGCCGTGCTCCCGCAGGAGCCGGGCGAGCAGGATGCGCAGGACGCTGTCGGCCGCCAGCGCGTTGCCCTGCTCGGCTGCGCGGTGCACCTCCCGGATCAGGTGGGCGGCGCCCGGGTCGGTGACGATGGTCTCGCCGAAGCTCACGGTGCCGCGGACGGTGGTGGTCTCGGCGGCGATCTCACCGACGACCTCGGCCGACGGGTAGAGCGTGGCGTACGACCAGCCGTCGGGGCCGCCCGCCCGCGCGGTGTGCGCCACCTCGGGGTTGATCATGACGACGGTGCCGGGCAGGGCATGCACGGTGTCGCCGGGCATGCCGACCTCTTCGATCCCGCGCGACACCGCTCCGAGCACGAAGCCGTCGTGGCTGTGGCGCGGGAAGGTGTGGCCGACGTAGCGGGCGCGGAGCAGGTCGAGGCCCGGCAGCCGCTCGTACTGCCAGTGCCGCGCCCACTCGCCCTTGCCCGCCATGTCCCCATTCTGCGTCACGTCACCCCGATGAACCAGTCGTTTCCGCAGGTCACGGCCTTTGTCAGTGGCGGGGTGCAGGATGGGGGCATGGTCAGGTCCAGCAAGGGTCCCCAGGGCGCCCTCGACGGGTTCTCCCCCGCGACCCGCGGTTGGTTCACGGGGGCCTTCTCCGCGCCCACGCCCGCCCAGGCCGGAGCCTGGCAGGCCATCGGCGAGGGATCGGACGTGCTGGTCGTCGCGCCGACGGGATCGGGCAAGACGCTCGCCGCGTTCCTCGCCGCGCTCGACCAGCTCGCCTCCACGCCCCCGCCCGCGGACCCGAAGAAGCGCTGCCGGGTGCTGTACGTGTCGCCGATGAAGGCACTCGCCGTCGACGTGGAGCGCAATCTGCGCAGTCCCCTGATCGGCATCCGTCAGGAGGCGGTGCGCCTCGGTCTGACCGAGCCCGAGGTCAAGGTCGGCATCCGCTCCGGCGACACCCCGCCCGCCGAGCGCCGCGCGCTGGCCACCCGCCCGCCGGACATCCTGATCACCACACCGGAGTCGCTCTTCCTGATGCTGACGTCGGCCACGCGCGACGCGCTGACCGGCATCGAGACGGTGATCGTGGACGAGGTGCACGCGGTGGCAGGCACCAAGCGCGGCGCCCATCTGGCGCTCTCCCTGGAGCGCCTGGACGAGCTGCTGCCCCGCCCGGCCCGCCGCATCGGCCTGTCCGCGACGGTCCGCCCGGTCGACGAGGTGGCGCGCTACCTGTCGCCGCAGCGCAAGGTGGAGATCGTCCAGCCGCCGTCCGGCAAGGAGTTCGACCTGTCGGTGGTCGTCCCGGTCGAGGACCTGGGCGAGCTCGGCGGCTCCCCGGTCGCCGACTCCGACCAGGGTGCCGAGCGCCCGTCGATCTGGCCGTCCGTGGAGGAGCGGATCACGGACCTCATCGAGGCCCACCGTTCGACGATCGTCTTCGCCAACTCCCGGCGCCTGGCGGAGCGCTTGTGCAACCGGCTGAACGAGATCGCGTACGAGCGGGCCACCGGCGAAGCCCCGCCCGAGGACCACTCCCCCGCAGAGCTGATGGGCGGCTCCGGAGCGGCGACGGGCGCCCCCCAGGTCATCGCCCGCGCCCACCACGGTTCGGTCTCCAAGGAGCAGCGCGCGCTCGTCGAGGAGGACCTGAAAGCGGGCCGTCTGCCGGCGGTCGTCGCCACCTCCAGCCTCGAGCTCGGCATCGACATGGGCGCCGTCGACCTCGTCGTGCAGGTCGAGTCACCGCCCTCCGTCGCCTCCGGCCTGCAGCGCGTGGGCCGTGCGGGACACCAGGTGGGTGCGGTCTCCACCGGGGTCGTCTTCCCGAAGTACCGCGGCGACCTCGTGCAGTCGGCCGTCGTGACCGAGCGGATGCGCTCGGGTGCCATCGAGTCGCTGCGCGTCCCGGGCAACCCGCTGGACGTGCTCGCCCAGCAGCTGGTCGCGATGACCGCCATGGACACCTGGCAGGTCGACGACCTGCTGGCGCTGGCCCGCAGGGCGGCCCCGTTCGCCTCGCTCCCGGAGTCGGCGTTCACCGGCGTCCTGGACATGCTCGCGGGCCGTTATCCGTCCGACGCCTTCGCCGAGCTGCGCCCGCGCGTGGTCTGGGACCGGGTCGCCGGCACCGTCACCGGCCGCCCCGGAGCCCAGCGCCTCGCCGTCACCTCCGGTGGCACGATCCCCGACCGCGGCCTGTTCGGCGTCTTCCTCGCGGGCACCGACCCCAAGAAGGGCGGCGGCCGCGTCGGCGAGCTGGACGAGGAGATGGTCTACGAGTCCCGCGTCGGGGACGTCTTCACCCTGGGCACCAGCTCCTGGCGGATCGAGGACATCACCCGCGACCGCGTCCTCGTCTCCCCCGCCCCCGGCGTCCCCGGGCGGCTGCCGTTCTGGAAGGGCGACCAGCTGGGCCGCCCGCTCGAACTGGGGCGGGCGGTCGGCGCGTTCCTCCGCGAGGTCGGCTCGCAGCAGCCCGACGACGCGCGCGTGCGGCTGGCCGCCGCGGGCCTCGACACCTGGGCCGCGGAGAACGTGCTGTCGTACCTGGCCGAGCAGCGTGAGGCCTGCGGTCACATCCCGGACGACCGCACCATCGTGGTCGAGCGTTTCCGGGACGAGCTGGGCGACTGGCGCGTCGTCGTCCACTCCCCGTTCGGCGCGCAGGTGCACGCCCCGTGGGCGCTCGCCCTGGGTGCCCGGCTCAGCGAGAAGTACGGCATGGACGCCCAGGTCATGCATGCCGACGACGGCATCGTGCTGCGCCTGCCCGACGCCGACCTGATGGGCCTCGACCTCCTCGACCAGGAACCGTCGAAGCCGGGCCTGGAGTACGACTCCGAACAGGCCCCCATCGGCGCCGCCGACGTCGCCTTCGACAAGGGGGACGTCGACCAGATCGTCACCGACGAGGTCGGCGGTTCGGCCCTGTTCGCGTCCCGCTTCCGGGAGTGCGCCGCCCGCGCGCTGCTCCTGCCGAAGCGCAACCCGGGCAAGCGCACGCCCCTGTGGCAGCAGCGGCAGCGGGCCTCGCAGCTCCTCCAGGTGGCCAGCGAGTTCGGCTCCTTCCCGATCGTCCTGGAAGCAGTGCGGGAGTGCCTCCAGGACGTCTTCGACGTCCCCGGCCTCGCGGAGCTGATGGGGGACATCGAGTCCCGCAAGGTGCGCCTGGTGGAGGTCACCACTCCGGAGGCCTCGCCGTTCGCCCGCTCGCTCCTGTTCGGGTACGTCGCCCAGTTCCTCTACGAAGGCGACTCGCCGCTCGCCGAGCGACGGGCGGCCGCACTGTCCCTGGACTCGCGGCTGCTGGCCGAGCTGCTGGGCCAGGCCGAGCTGCGCGAGCTGCTCGACGCGGACGTCCTGGCCGAGCTGGAGCAGGAGCTGCAGTGGCGCACCGAGGACCGGCGGATCAAGGACATCGAGGGCATCGCCGATCTGCTGCGACTCCTGGGACCGCTGACGGACGGCGAGCTGGCCGAGCGGGGCGCCGAGCCCGGCTGGGCCGAGGAGCTGGCGTCCGCCCGGCGAGCCATCCGGGTCCGCGTCGCCGGCGCCGACCACTGGGCCGCCATCGAGGACGCGGGCCGGCTGCGGGACGCCCTCGGCACGGCGCTGCCCGTCGGTGTTCCCGAGGCCTTCACCGAGCCGGTCAAGGACCCCCTCGGCGACCTCCTGGCCCGCTTCGCGCGGACACACGGCCCGTTCACGTCCACGCAGGCGGCGGCCCGTTTCGGTCTCGGCGTCGCGGTCACGGAGGGCGCCCTCCAGCGCCTCGCGGCGAACGGCCGGGTCGTGCAGGGCGAGTTCCACCCCGCGGGCATCGGCCAGGAGTGGTGCGACGCGGCGGTCCTGCGTCGGCTGCGCCGCCGCTCCCTCGCCGCGCTGCGGCACGAAGTCGAACCGGTGCCACCCGCGGCCCTCGCCCAGTTCCTGCCCCAGTGGCAGAGCGTGAGCGGGCACGGCCTGCGCGGGGTCGACGGCCTGGTGCGCGCCATCGAGCAGCTGCAAGGGGCCTCCGTGCCCGCCTCCGCCCTGGAGAAGCTCGTCCTGCCCTCCCGCGTCGCCGGGTACGCGCCGGCGCTCCTTGACGAACTGACGGCTTCCGGTGAGGTGCTGTGGGCAGGCGCGGGGTCGCTCCCCGGCAAGGACGGCTGGGTCTCCCTGTACCTCGCCGACGCCGCCCCGCTCCTCCTGCCGCCCCCGCACCCCCTCGAGCTCACGCCGCTGCACCAGGCGGTCCTGGACAGCCTCTCCGGGGGCTACGGCCTGTTCTTCCGGCAGATCGCCGACCAGGTCCGCGCCGCGCCGCCCGCGCAGGCCGCCGAGGGGCAGGGCGAGGCCCTGGTCACCGCCTCCGATCCCCAGCTGGCCGACGCACTGTGGGACCTTGCCTGGTCGGGCCGCCTGACGAACGACACGCTCGCTCCGATGCGCTCCCTCCTCGGCTCGGGCCGCACGGCGGGCTCCACCGCGCACCGCGCGCGCAGAGCCGTCCCGCGCGGCCGTTACGGGAGCCTGACCGCTGCCGCCCGAGCCACCTCGCGCACCGGTCCGCCGACCGTCGCCGGCCGCTGGTCGCTGCTGCCCGGCCAGGAGCCGGACCCGACCGTGCGCGCCCACGCGCTGGCCCGCACCCTCCTGGACCGGCACGGCGTGGTGACCCGCGGCGCGGTCGCCGCCGAAGGCATCGAGGGCGGCTTCTCGGCGGTGTACCGGGTCCTGTCCGTCTTCGAGGAGAGCGGCCAGGCCAGGCGCGGCTACGTGGTGGAGGGGCTCGGCGCCGCCCAGTTCGCGATGGACGGCGCGGTGGACCGCCTGCGGGCGGCGGCCAACGCGCAGGAGCGCGGCGCGCCCCCGCCCGACCCGTTCAGCCAGAACGACACCCCGAAGGGCCGTACGGCGGCGGCCCGGGCCCTGGTCCTGGCCGCCGCCGACCCGGCCAACGCGTACGGTGCGGCCCTCCCCTGGCCCGAGCCGCCCGCGCGCGCGGGACACAAGCCCGGCCGCAAGGCGGGCTCCCTGGTGGTCCTGGTCGACGGCGAGCTGACGCTCTACATGGAGCGCGGCGGCAAGAGCCTCCTCGCGTGGCCCAGCAGCGACGCCGACTCCGCGCCGCCGTCGGCCGCCCACCTCTCGGACGATCCCCGGCTGCCCGCCGCCGCCCAGGCCCTGGCCGAAGCGGCCCGCTCCGGGGCCCTCGGCACGATCACCGTCGAACGGATCAACGGCGAGGCGGCGCTCACCGCCCCGTACGCTCCCCTCCTGGAGGGCTCCGGCTTCCACGCGACCCCCCGGGGCCTGCGGCTCCGCGCCTGAGCACGCGCCGGCGGCGCCCAGGCCCGGCGCCACGAGCCCCGCCCGGCGCCGGGAGGCCCGTGCCCTGGTGAGCGGCGCTCCGGCCCCAGCAGCGTCCCCCACCCCACCAAGCGCCCTACCCTGGAGCCATGCCCGAAGGAGACACCGTCCTGCAAGCCGCGAAGCGGTTGCACACCGCGCTCGCGGGCCAGGTCCTCATCCGCTCCGACCTACGAGTCCCCCGGTTCGCCACCGCGGACCTCACCGGACGCACGGTCCTGGAGGTCCTCTCCCGCGGCAAGCACCTGATGACCCGCATCGAGGGCGGCCTCACCCTCCACTCCCACCTGCGCATGGACGGCACCTGGCGGATCTACGCGCCCGGCGAGCGCTGGCGCGGCGGGCCCGCCCACCAGATCCGGGCCATCCTCGCCAACGAGTCGCACGCGGCAGTCGGCTACCGTCTGCCCGTGCTGGAGCTGCTGCGCACCAGCGAGGAGGAGAACGCGGTCGGCCACCTCGGCCCCGACCTGCTCGGCCCGGACTGGGATCCCGACAAGGCCCTGCGGAACCTGCTCCAGGACCCCGCCCGCGCCGTCGGCGAAGCCGTCCTGGATCAGCGGAACCTCGCGGGCGTCGGCAACGTCTTCAAGTCCGAACTCTGCTTCCTCTTGGGGATCACCCCCTGGCTCCCCGTAGGCGAACTGTCCCCGGAGACCGCGGAGCAGCTCCCCCTGCTCTCCAAGAAGCTCCTCGAATTCAACCGCGACCGCTCCAACCGTGTCACCACCGGCCGCGCCCGCCCCGGCGAGCGCCTCTACGTGTACGGCCGGGCCTCGCGCCCCTGTCTGCGCTGCCGCACCCGCATCCGCGTGGCCGAACAGGGCGACGGCTCCCGCGAACGCCCCACCTACTGGTGCCCCACCTGCCAACCGGGCCCGCACCCCACCCACTGAACCGGCCAGGCCAGCTCCGCACACCAATTGACGCCCCGTCAGATCAGCTCGTACGGTCCTCCCATGACGGTCATGGCGTACGACCTCACCGGACGCACCGCATGCGTCACCGGCGCCGCGAGCGGTATCGGCCGCGCCTGCGCCGTGCTCCTCGCCGAGGCCGGGGCCACCGTGCACTGCGCGGACCACGACGCACCCGGCCTGCACGAGACCGCGGCCCTGATCAAGGCGGCCGGCGGCACCGCTCACACCCACACACTGGACGTCACCGACCGCGCCCAGGTCACCGAGGCCGTCGCGACCGCGGCCGCCGCCACCGGGACACTGGACATCCTGGCCGCCATCGCCGGGATCATGCACGACAGCCCGGTCCTGGAGACCCGCGACGAGGACCTCGACCGCGTCCTCGCCGTCAACTTCAAAGGCGTCCTGTACGCGTGCCAGGAAGCGGCCCGCACGATGATCGCGGCCGGCACCCGCGGCAGCATCGTCACCATGGCCTCGGGCGCGGTCGACACCGGCGGCCCCGGCCTGCTCTGCTACGGCGCCGCCAAGGCCGCCGTCGTCCAGCTCACCAAGACGCTCGCGACGGAGGTCGGACGGCACGGCATCCGCGTCAACGCGGTCGCCCCGGGCTGGATCCGGACCCCCATGACGACCCGGCACGACGAGAGCGCCCAGGCCCACACGGAGTCCCTGATGGTGCGCCTGGCCCCGCTCGGCCGGGTCGGCGAGCCGCTGGACGTCGCGCACGCGGTGCTGCACCTGGCCTCGGACGCAGCGGCGTTCACGACCGGCCAGATCCTCCGCCCGAACGGTGGCGTCGCCATGCCTTGGTGACCCGCCCGAAAACCCCGCCCGGCTCACGCACAGGCGCCGCCGGGGGCTCCCTCGTAGGCACTGCCGGGGGCGCCACCGTAGGAGCCTCCGGGGGCACCACCGCAGGCGCCGCCGGGGACTCCCTCGTAGGCGCCGCCGGGGGCACCACCCTAGGAGCCTCCGGGGGTACTCCCGTAGGCGCCGCCGCCCGCGAAGGCCCCCGCGCCCCGCGCGACCCCCCTCGCCCGCCTCGTCCGCCTCGTCCGCCTCGTCCAGTGCGCCCCCGCCCGCCGGCCACACCGGACGCGCGCCCCTTCGGCAGCGCGTGCACCGGCAACAGGCTCAACCCCCAGCCCCCCGCCGCCACCGCCCCCTCGAACGTCCCCGCGTCCGGCGCCAGCGCCAGCCGCAGGACACCCCACCACCACAGCGCCCCGCATATCAGCCCGGGTATCCAGCGCAGCAGCAGCCGCCTCGCCACGACCGCTCACCTCCGCCCGTCACCCCGGACCACCTGTCACCAGGACCTCGCACCTGCCCGGGCTCGGCCACGCTTCCGGCCACGCACCATCCAGCAGCGGGCGCTCCCCGGCCCCGCCCGCGGTCAGCCGCGGTTCTCGGCCTGGAACATCCAGTGGTGCTTCTCCAGATCGGCCGTGATGCCGATGAACATGTCCTGGCTCACCGGATCCGCCTCGCCGGTCGCCGCGATCCGCTGGCGCATGCGCGTGATCACCGCGCCGAGCGCCTCCACGAGCGTGCCCACGGCGTCCGAGTCCTTCACCCAGCCTTCGGCGACCGCGCCGATGCCGCTGCTGGAGGCGACGGTCGCGGCCCGCCCGTCCGGCGGGACGCCCAGCGTCGAGGCCCGCTCGGCGACGGTGTCGGAGTGCAGGCGCGCCGAGTCCACGACCTCGTCCAGCTGGAGGTGCACGGACCGGAACCGGGGCCCGACCACGTTCCAGTGGACCTGCTTGGCCACCAGGGAGAGGTCCACCAGGTCGACGAGCGCGCCCTGGAGCGCCTCGGACACGGTCTTCAGGTCAGCATCGGACAGCGGACTCTTCACGTCGTACATCCCTTACCTCCGCAGTGAAATCACGCTCAACGATGGCATAGATGAGCGATTACGGACACACGGGACAACTCTCCGTGACGGCCGAGGCCCAGGGCCGGACAGCAGAGAGCCCCGACCGTGGTCCCGGCCGGGGCTGTCTGTTGCACGCTGTGTGTGCGAGGCGCTACGCCGCTACGACGTCGACCGCCTCGGCTGGTGCCTTGATCGTCACCCGTTCCGGCGGGACGCCGGTCACGGAGACCGCATTGAGCATCGGACGAACCGGTGTGCGCACCGGCTCCGACGGGACCGCTGCTGCCGACTCGGCCAGCTCCGCGAGAGCGAGCTCGTCGCTCACCTCGCGCATCAGCTCGGACATCCGTACGTCAAGCGCGTCGCAGATAGCGGAAAGCAGTTCGGAGGATGCCTCCTTCTGCCCCCGCTCCACCTCGGAGAGATAGCCGAGCGAGACTCGGGCGGACGAGGAGACTTCGCGCAGAGTACGGCCCTGGCGCTGGCGCTGCCGACGCAGCACGTCACCCAGCAGGCGACGGAGCAGAATCATCGGTGGCTCCCTCCTCGGACCGCGTAGCCGCATCCTTCACGCCCCACCGTACCGCCTCGTGCGACGGCCGTGCGGGGAGCGATGTCGTGTTCACTCAGGGCTGCAAACATCAAAACCCCCCGTTCTGTTCCGTATCCTGTGCCCGCGCATTCCCACTGCGTTCGCCGGAATGCGCTCCGACCAGCTCTTCCGCAAGGAGGCGGAGCACGCTCCGTACACTCTCCCTACGGATTTCCGTCCGGCCGCCGTTCAACCGCAGCTCGAGCACTTTGCGGCTACCAGCGAAATTACCCGGCTTCGCCGGAGCCCCGTCCCGAGGCCCCGCGGCGGGCCCGGCGCCAGGTCCGACGACAGCCACGTAGACCGTGCCCACCGGCTGTCCGTCCTGCGGTTCCGGCCCGGCGACGCCCGTCGTGGCGATCCCCCAGCCCGCGCCGAGCGCCGCCCGCACGCCGGCCGCCATCTGCAACGCCACATCGGGGTGGACGGCTCCGTGGGCCGCGAGCAGATCCGCGTCGACGCCCAGCACGTCGTGCTTGAGTTCGGTCGCGTACGCGGTGACGGAGCCGCGGAAGGCCTTCGAGGCCCCGGGCACCGCCACCAGCTCCGCGGCCACGAGACCGCCGGTCAGCGATTCGGCCACGGCGAGGGTCTCCCCCCGCTCGGTCAGCAGCCGCAGCGCCTCGACAGCCTCGTCCCTCACTTCTCGGCCGCCTCCGAGGACGCGGGCGACGGCTCCGGCGCGGAGGAGGCCTCCACGGCGGACGGCCCCGCCGCCTCCCCCGCGGACGTCACGTCCGACACGGGCGGCGCCACCGTCGTCTGCTCCACGGCCGCCTGGGCGAGTGCCGCCTGGGTCTCGGCCGCGGCGACCGCCGCCTCCGCGAGGCCCGCACGGCGCAGCACGACCGCCTGCCGCACGTAGTCAAGGCCGGTCAGCACCGTCAGCGCGACGGCCACCGCCATCACCCAGAACCGGAAGGTGGCCAGCGGCCCGGTGAGTGCCAGCACATACATGCCCACCGCGGTGCCCTGGGCGAGCGTCTTCATCTTGCCGCCGCGGCTGGCCGGAATGACCCCGTACCGGATCACCAGGAAGCGCATCAGCGTGATCCCGAGCTCACGCCCGAGGATGACGCCGGTCACCCACCACGGCAGGTCACCGAGCGAGGACAGACAGATCAGCGCCGCACCCATGATCGCCTTGTCGGCGATGGGGTCGGCGATCTTCCCGAAGTCGGTGACCAGGTTGTACGTACGCGCCAGGTGCCCGTCGAAGACATCGGTGATCATCGCGACGGCGAACGCCGCCCAGGCCCAGGCCCGCCACGCCGGGTCGTACCCGCCGTCGGCCAGCATGAGCATCACGAACCCGGGCACGAGCAGCAGCCGCACCATGGTGAGGATGTTGGCGATGTTCCACAGGCTGGCCTGATCGACGGCCGCAGCGCCCAGCTTGCCGCCACCGGGCGCCGGCGTGCCGGTCCCGCCCGTGGCGGATGCCGGGACTCCGGTCATCTGGCCGCCTCCTCAGCAATGTCGAGAGGCTCGGCGACGAGGTCCACTCCCTCGGTGCCGACCACCTTTGCCACGACCATACGGCCCACGCTCAAGCCGGCGCCGCCCGTGAGCCGCACCTGCCCGTCCGTCTCGGGTGCCTGGTGCGCGCCGCGCCCGACGACGCCGTCCTCGGCGTCCACGGACTCGACGAGCACCTCGACGGTCTCACCGAGGCGCTCCTCGGCCCGCTGGGACACCAGCTGCTCGGCGAGGCGCGACACGCGCGCCAGGCGCTCGGCGACGACGTCCTCGTCGAGCTTGTCCTCGTACGTCGCCGCCTCCGTGCCCTCCTCGTCGGAGTAGCCGAAGACGCCGATGGCATCCAGCCGGGCACCGTTCAGGAAGCGCTCCAGCTCGGCGAAGTCCGACTCGGACTCGCCGGGGAAGCCCACGATGAAGTTCGACCGGACGCCCGCCTGCGGCGCCTTGCTCCGAATGGTGTCGAGCAGCTCCAGGAAGCGGTCGGTGTCGCCGAAGCGCCGCATCGCGCGCAGCACGCCGGGGGCCGAGTGCTGGAAGGAGAGGTCGAAGTACGGGACGACCTTGTCGGTCCCCGTCAGGACGTCGATCAGGCCGGGCCGCATCTCGGCGGGCTGCAGATAGCTGACGCGGACCCGCTCGATCCCGTCGACGTCGGCCAGCTCGGGCAGCAGCGACTCCAGCAGCCGGATGTCGCCCAGGTCCTTGCCGTACGACGTGTTGTTCTCGGAGACCAGCATGACCTCCTTGACGCCCTGCTCGGCGAGCCAGCGCGTCTCGTTCAGTACGTCGCTGGGGCGGCGGGAGATGAAGGAGCCGCGGAACGAGGGGATCGCACAGAAGGAGCAGCGCCGGTCGCAGCCGGAGGCCAGCTTCACCGAGGCGACGGGCGCGCCGTCGAGCCGGCGGCGCAGGGGCGCGCGCGGCCCGGAGGCGGGCGCGAGCCCGTCGGGAAGGTCCGCGGGCGCGTGACCGGGCAGCGCGATGCCGGCACCGGCCTCCTGGCGCTCGGCCGGGCTGATCGGCAGCAGCTTGCGGCGGTCGCGCGGGGCGTGCGCCTCCACGTTCCCACCAGAGAGGATGGTCTGGAGGCGGCCGGAGATGTCCTCGTAGTCGTCGAAGCCGAGAACGCCGTCGGCCTCGGGCAGCGCCTCGGCCAGCTCCTTGCCGTACCGCTCGGCCATGCAGCCGACGGCCACGACGGCCTGGGTTCTGCCGTGGCCCTTGAGATCGTTGGCCTCGAGCAGGGCGTCGACGGAGTCCTTCTTGGCGGCCTCGACGAAGCCACAGGTGTTGACGACGGCGACATCCGCGGACTCGGCGTCCTCGACGAGCTCCCAGCCGTCCGCCTCCAAGCGGCCTGCGAGCTCCTCCGAGTCCACCTCGTTACGGGCGCAGCCAAGGGTGACAAGTGCGACGGTACGGCGTTCGGGCATGGACTCAAGACTACTTTGTTCCACCGACAGCCCTCGCCGCGAGGGTTGCCGAAGGGGCGCCCGGGTCGTCCGTCAGCCGACTTCGGGATCGCCCTTCGTGTACGTGAGCCGCTCGACCTGGCCCGGCTGGAACGCGTCTTTCAGCTCCTTGCCGTTCACGAAAAGCTGTATGGCACCGGCGTCCCCCAGGACCAGATCGATCTTCTGGTTGTCCTGGAACGTCTTCGTCTGACCCTGTTCGAGCAGGCCGTCGAAGAGAATGCGCCCGTTGTGGTCCTTCGCGGAGATCCAGCTGCGCCCCTCCGCGGCGTTGATCTTCACGGTGACCTTGTCGGCCGGGGCCGCCGCGATGGCGCTGTCGGACGGGACCGGCTTGCGGTCGGCCGGCTTCTTGCCCGTGGCGCTCGGCTTCGGGGCGGGCTTGCTGGTCGCGGGCGTGGCGCCCTCGGCGGACTGCTGCGTGTCGCCGTCGTCCCCGCCGTTGACCACGGTGTAGCCCACGAACGCGATGACGGCCACGATGGCGGCGACCATGGCGGCGGTCCAGTTGGGCCGGCGCGGCTCGGAGCGGATCCGCTCGGCCTCGAACAGCGGGGTGGCGGGCGTGGGCGCGGGCCGCCTGCCGTGCAGCGCGCCGTACTGCTCCAGGAGGGGCTCGGGATCGACGCCCACGGCACGCGCCAGCGTCCGGATGTGCCCGCGCGCATACACGTCGCCGCCGCAGCGGGAGAAGTCGTCCTCCTCGATGGCGTGCACGATCGGGGCCCGGACCCGGGTCGACTGGCTCACCTCGTCGACGGTCAGCCCCGCGGAGATGCGCGCCTGCTGAAGGGCGCGACCGATCGAGGGCCGGTCGTCCGCGGGCGGGACGCTCTCTTGGGAGGGCCGGTCTTCCGACGGACGGTCTTGCGAAGGACGGTCGTCTTCAGGGGAGTTGCCGATGGACACGGGGGCGCCTTTCGAGCGTGTAACCACCTGCTGGAGGTTCAGTCTAGGGGGGGTACGAAAGGGTGGGGCAACCGGGCGGTCGGACTTTGTACGCCATCAGACTGGCCCGACATCCTGATGGTGGGACAAGAAGTTGTCCCTTCCCTCAACTTGACGTACTCGTTGAGGAAACGGTTGCCCCGGATTCCCGTACGAGTGACATCGGTGTCGAGGGATCCTCAGGATTGAGCCTCCCCGCGGATCACCGCGAGCACACCGTCCAGCTCGTCCGGCTTCACCAGGACGTCGCGGGCCTTCGAGCCCTCACTGGGTCCCACGATGTTGCGGGACTCCATGAGGTCCATCAGGCGCCCGGCCTTGGCGAAGCCCACCCGGAGCTTGCGCTGCAGCATGGAGGTGGACCCGAACTGGGTGGACACCACCAGCTCGGCCGCGGCGCACAGCAGCTCCAGGTCGTCCCCGATGTCCTCGTCGATCTCCTTCTTCTGTTTGGTCCCCACAGTGACGTCCTCGCGGAAGACGGGCGCCATCTGGTCCTTGCAGTGCTGCACGACGGCCTGGATCTCGTCCTCGGTGACGAAGGCGCCCTGCATACGGGTCGGCTTGTTCGCACCCATCGGCAGGAAGAGACCGTCGCCCTTGCCGATCAGCTTCTCGGCGCCCGGCTGGTCGAGGATGACCCGGCTGTCGGCGAGCGAGGAGGTCGCGAAGGCCAGGCGTGAGGGCACGTTCGCCTTGATCAGGCCGGTGACGACGTCGACCGACGGGCGCTGGGTGGCGAGCACCAGGTGGATGCCGGCCGCGCGCGCGAGCTGCGTGATGCGCACGATGGCGTCCTCGACGTCACGCGGGGCGACCATCATCAGGTCGGCGAGCTCGTCGACGATCACCAGCAGGTACGGGTAGGTCTTCAGCTCCCGCTCGCTGCCCTCGGGCGTCTTGAGCTTGCCGTCGCGGATCGCCTGGTTGAAGTCGTCGATGTGCCGGTAGCCGAACGCCGCGAGGTCGTCGTAGCGCAGGTCCATCTCCCGCACGACCCACTGGAGCGCCTCGGCGGCCCGCTTCGGGTTGGTGATGATCGGCGTGATGAGGTGCGGGATCCCCTCGTACGCCGTCAGCTCCACGCGCTTGGGGTCGACGAGGACCATCCGGACGTCCTCGGGGGTGGCCCGCACCATGATCGAGGTGATGAGGCAGTTGATGCAGGACGACTTACCGGAGCCGGTGGCGCCGGCGACAAGGATGTGCGGCATCTTCGCCATGTTCGCCATGACGTAGCCGCCCTCGACGTCCTTGCCGAGCGCCACCAGCATGGGGTGGTCGTCCTCGGCGGCGTCCGCGAGCCGCAGCACGTCCCCGACGTTGACCATCTCGCGGTCGGTGTTCGGGATCTCGATGCCGACCGCCGACTTGCCCGGGATGGGGCTGATGATGCGGACGTCCGGGGAGGCCACCGCGTACGCGATGTTCTTCGCGAGCGCGGTGATCTTCTCGACCTTCACGGCGGGGCCGAGCTCGACCTCGTAGCGCGTGACCGTCGGGCCGCGGGTGAAGCCGGTGACGGCCGCGTCGACCTTGAACTCGGTGAAGACGGTCGTCAGCGACGCCACGACGGCGTCGTTGGCGGCGCTGCGCGACTTGCCGGGTCCGCCGCGCGTCAGGAGGTCCAGCGAGGGCAGCGCGTAGGTGATGTCGCCGGCGAGCTGGAGCTGCTCGGCCCGCGGCGGCAGCTCGCGCGCGTCGTCCGGCGCGGACTTGGTCAGGTCGGGCACGGCGAGCCTGGAGGGCGTCGGCTCGGGCTCGTGCCCGGCCGGGGGCTCGGCGACCGGTTCGGGCTTCTTCCTCGCCCGGGCGGTCGGTACC
Source organism: Streptomyces sp. NPDC049813 (assembly GCF_044465085.1). Classification (NCBI taxonomy): domain Bacteria; kingdom Bacillati; phylum Actinomycetota; class Actinomycetes; order Kitasatosporales; family Streptomycetaceae; genus Streptomyces; species Streptomyces sp. NPDC049813. Next base: position 679,767 of record NZ_JBITLI010000003.1, read on the forward strand.
GGCGCCGTGCGCTCCGGCGCGGGCACCTCTCCCGAGCGCTCCCCCCGCTCGGTGCCGACGCCCTGCGTGAGGTCGGCGACCAGCGGCGACGGCGGCATCCCGTGCAGCACGGCGCCGTCCAGCGCGGCGGCGGCCGCGGCGGCCACGTCCACGGCGTCCATGGAACGCTCCATGGACGGCTGCACGGACGCGCGCCGGGGCCTGCGCCGCTTGGAGAGCGCGTCTTCCTCTATGCGGTCGGGGTCGTACACCGTGGAGCCCCCGGGGGCCGCGGCGCGGCGCCGCGCGGGCGCGGGCGGGGCCTCCCGCCACTCCTCGTCGTACTCCTCGGCCGCGAACTCCTCCACGGCCAGGTCGTCGTGGACGATGCCGAGCCGCACCCCGAGCAGCCGAAGCCGCTGCGGGATCGCGTTGACCGGCGTCGCGGTCACGACGAGCAGCCCGAAGACGGTGAGCAGGACGAGCAGTGGGACCGCGAGCACCTCGGTCATCGTGAAGGTGAGGGGGGTGGCGGCGGCCCAGCCGATGAGCCCGCCGGCGTCCCTTATGGCCTGCATGCCGTCGGAGCGCGCGGGTGAGCCGCACGCGATGTGGACCTGGCCGAGCACGCCGACGACGAGCGCGGACAGGCCGATCACGATGCGCCCGTTGGCCTCGGGCTTCTCCGGGTGGCGGATGAGGCGCACGGCGATGACGCCGAGCAGTATCGGCAGCAGCAGGTCGAGGCGGCCGAAGGCGCCGGTCACCAGCATCTCGACCAGGCCGCCGACCGGGCCCTGGAGGTTGGACCAGGTGCCGGCCGCGCAGACCAGCGCGACCCCGAGCAGCAGGAGGGCGAGACCGTCCTTGCGGTGCGCGGGGTCGAGCCCCTTCGCGCCCCGCCCTATGCCGCGGAACATCGCCCCGACGCTGTGCGCGACGCCGAGCCACAGGGCGCGTACGAGCCGGTACACGCCCCCGGTGGGGCTGGCCGCCGGCCTGGGCGCGGGCTTCTTCGCCACGGCCTTCCTGGCGGGCGCCTTCGCCACGGCCTTCTTGGCGGGAAGTTTCTTGGCAGGAGCCTTCTTCGCCGGAGCCTTGGTCGGCGCTGCCGCCTTTTTCGCGGGCGACTTCTTGGCTGCGGGACGTGAGGCCATAGGTGTGAGGTTACCGGGGGAGGCGCCCGCGTACACGTGTGCCCAGTGCTTCACTCTTTTGTGTCGCGGACCGTCGGTACCGGAACTGACGCGGCCTCAAAGCCCGGGCGGGGGCTCAGCTCTGGGACGGCAGGGACGGCGCGCCGTTGCCCGTACCGGGCTCCAGTGCGTCCAGCGCCCGGCGCAGGCCGGTGAGTTTGCGCTCCAGGTGCGCGGCGGTGGCGACGGCCGCGGCGTCCGCCGAGTCGTCGTCGAGCTGCTTGGAGAGCGCCTCGGCCTGCTCCTCGACCGCGGCGAGCCGCGCCGACAGCTCGGCGAGGAGGCCCGCGGGCTCCTTCGCGTCGCCGACCGCTCCGCCGCCGCCCTCCAACTGCAGGCGCAGCAGCGCCGCCTGCTCCTTGAGCTGGCAGTTCTTCATGTACAGCTCCACGAAGACCGAGACCTTCGCGCGCAGCACCCACGGGTCGAACGGCTTGGAGATGTAGTCCACCGCGCCCGCCGCGTACCCACGGAACGTGTGGTGCGGCCCATGGTTGATCGCCGTGAGGAAGATGATCGGGATGTCCCGTGTCCGCTCCCGGCGCTTGATGTGCGCGGCGGTTTCGAATCCGTCCATTCCGGGCATCTGAACGTCCAACAGAATGACCGCGAAATCGTCCGTGAGCAGCGCCTTGAGCGCTTCCTCCCCGGACGATGCCCGCACCAGCGTCTGATCGAGCGCGGAGAGAATGGCCTCCAGCGCCAGCAGATTCTCCGGCCGGTCATCGACCAGGAGGATCTTGGCCTTCTGCACCATGGCCCGCCCTCCTCGCCCCGGCATGGGGCCGCCCCTGTCCGCAGGATTCGGGGCGGCTCCTGTCGCCGCCCCAGGGGACGACTCCCTTGCGTCGTCCGTCCTTGTGCCGGTCATCGTAGCCGCACCCCGCTCGCCGCCACACCCTGTCACCGAGATGTCACTGTGCACGTAGCAGAAACGCAGTAAGAGACCAGAAGGTTCCCCGGTTACCGCACTTCTACACGGATGCGGCCACACTCAGTCAGCAACGTCCGGTGAAACTTTCGGAATCCGGTCACTCACCGCGCATCCACTGTTCCATCACCGACAGCAGGTGGTCAGGGTCGACCGGCTTGGTGACATAGTCGGAAGCACCGGACTCGATGGCCTTCTCCCGGTCGCCCTTCATCGCCTTCGCGGTCAGCGCGATGATCGGCAGCCCGGCGAACTGCGGCATCCTGCGGATCGCCGTCGTCGTCGCGTAGCCGTCCATCTCCGGCATCATGATGTCCATCAGCACCACGGTCACGTCGTCGTGCTGCTCCAGGACCTCGATGCCCTCCCGCCCGTTCTCCGCGTACAGCACCGAGAGTCCGTGCTGCTCCAGGACGCTGGTGAGCGCGAAGACGTTGCGGATGTCGTCGTCGACGATGAGCACCTTCTCGCCGCCGAAGTGGAACGAGCGCCGCACCTTGGGTGCTTCCTGCTCCTCGTCGCCCCACTGCTGCTGAACGGGCGTCGACGGCCCTGAGAGCGGCGCGTGGCCCTCCCCCGCCGGGGTGGACCGGCGACGGCGCCGGAAGAGCGCCGCGGCACCCTTCTGCGTCTCCTGGTACGACTTCACCTCCGCCGGGGTCTCGGCTTCGTTCGTCCTCTCCGCCGGCTCCTCCGGCGCCGCGTCCAGGGCGAGCGGCCGGCCCGGCTCGACGGCCGGGGCGAGCTGCGTGTACCCCTGGGGCGGCAGCTCGGCCGGGTGCAGCGGCAGGTACAGCGTGAACGTGGAGCCGCGGCCCGACTCGCTCGCCGCGTGGATCTCACCGCCCAGCAGCCGGGCGATCTCCCGGCTGATGGACAGCCCCAGGCCCGTACCGCCGTACTTGCGGCTGGTGGTGCCGTCGGCCTGCTTGAAGGCCTCGAAGATGACCCGCATCTTGCTGGCCGCGATACCGATGCCGGTGTCGGTCACCGAGAAGGCGATCAGGTCACCGTCCGCCTCGCGCAACGAGCCCGCTTCCAGGAGCTGTTCGCGGATCTCGTTCGGCACGTCGGCGCCCGCCGGACGGATGACGAGCTCCACGGCACCGGAGTCGGTGAACTTCACCGCATTGGAGAGCAGGTTGCGCAGCACCTGAAGGAGACGCTGTTCGTCGGTGTGCAAAGTGGTGGGCAGCTCCGGCGACACCCTTACGGAGAAGTCGAGTTGCTTCTCCGCGGTGAGCGGCCGGAACGTCGCCTCTACGTAGTCGACGAGCTGCACCAGGGCGATCCGTGTCGGCGAGACGTCCATCTTGCCCGCCTCGACCTTCGACAGGTCCAGGATGTCGTTGATCAGCTGGAGCAGGTCGGAGCCCGCGCCGTGGATCGTCTCGGCGAACTCGACCTGCTTGGGCGTGAGGTTCGCGTCCGCGTTGTCCGCGAGCAACTTGGCGAGGATGAGCAGCGAGTTGAGCGGCGTACGCAGCTCGTGCGACATGTTCGCGAGGAACTCGCTCTTGTAGCGCATCGACACCGCGAGCTGCTCGGCGCGCTCCTCCAGGACCTGCCGCGCCTCCTCGATCTCGGTGTTCTTCACCTCGATGTCGCGGTTCTGCTGGGCGAGCAGTTCGGCCTTCTCCTCCAGCTCCGCGTTGGACGCCTGGAGCGCCTTCTGCCGGTTCTCCAGCTCCGCGGAACGCTCCCGCAGCTGCTCGGTCAGCTCCTGCGACTGCTTCAGCAGCACCTCCGTCTTGGTGTTGACGGAGATCGTGTTGACGCTCGTCGCGATCATCTCCGCGATCTGCCCCAGGAAGTCCTTCTGGATCTGCGTGAACGGCGTGAACGACGCCAGCTCGATCACCCCGAGCACCGTTCCCTCGAAGAGCACGGGGATCACGATGACCTGCGCGGGCGGCGCCTCACCGAGCCCGGAGGCGATCTTCAGGTACCCGCTGGGCGCGTTGTCCACGAGGATCGTGCGCCGCTCCTGCGCGGCCGTCCCGATGAGCGTCTCGCCGGGCCGGAAGGACGTCGGCATGGACCCCATGGAGTAGCCGTAGCTGCCGCACATGCGCAGCTCGTAGGCGTCCTCGGCGGCGGCCGTCGGATCGGCGCCGTCCTCCAGCGGCTGCGCCAGGAAGAACGCGCCGTGCTGCGCCGAGACCACCGGCGTCAGCTCGCTCATGATGAGCGAGGCCACGTCGTCGAGGTCGCGGCGGCCCTGCATCAGCCCCGAGATCCGGGCGAGGTTGCCCTTCAGCCAGTCCTGCTCCTCGTTGGCGATCGTGGTGTCCCGCAGGTTCGAGATCATCTTGTTGATGTTGTCCTGGAGGACCTGGATCTCGCCCGCCGCGTCGACGTCGATCTTGAGGTTGAGATCGCCGCGGGTCACCGCGGTGGCGACGGCCGCGATGGCGCGCACCTGTCGGGTCAGGTTCCCGGCCATCTCGTTCACGGACTCCGTCAGGTCACGCCAGGTGCCGTCCACGTCGCGCACCCGCGCCTGACCGCCCAGCTGGCCCTCCGTACCCACCTCGCGGGCCACCCGCGTGACCTGCTCGGCGAAGGACGACAGCTGGTCGACCATCGTGTTGATCGTGGTCTTCAGTTCGAGGATCTCGCCGCGCGCGTCGATGTCGATCTTCTTGGTCAGATCGCCCTTGGCGATGGCGGTCGTGACCATCGCGATGTTGCGCACCTGGCCGGTCAGGTTCGAGGCCATCCCGTTCACGGACTCGGTCAGGTCCTTCCACGTACCGGCCACACCGGGTACGCGGGCCTGGCCGCCGAGGATGCCGTCCGTACCCACCTCGCGGGCCACCTTGGTGACCTGGTCGGCGAACGAACTCAGCGTCTTCACCATCGTGTTGAACGTGTCCGCGAGCTGCGCGACCTCGCCGCGCGCCTCGATGGTGACCGTCCGCGTCAGGTCACCGTTGGCCACGGCGTTGGCGACCTGGGAGATGTTGCGCACCTGCATGGTCAGGTTGTTGGCCATCAGGTTGACGTTGTCGCTCAGGTCCTTCCAGATGCCCGTGACGCCCGACACCCGCGCCTGGCCGCCGAGCTGGCCCTCGGTGCCCACCTCGCGGGCGACCCGGGTCACCTGCTCCGCGAACGACGACAGCTGGTCGACCATCGTGTTCACCGTGGTGACGAGTTCGAGGATCTCGCCCTTGGCGTCGACGGTGATCTTCTTGGAGAGGTCGCCGCGCGCCACGGCCGTGGTGACCTCGGCGATGTTGCGGACCTGGAGGGTCAGGTTGTTCGCCATGCCGTTCACGGACTGCGTCAGGTCCTTCCACGTCCCCGACACGCCCTGCACCTCGGCCTGGCCGCCGAGGATGCCGTCCGTACCCACCTCGCGGGCCACCCGCGTCACCTGCTCGGCGAAGGCCGACAACTGGTCCACCATCGTGTTGAGGGTGTTCTTCAGCTCCAGGATCTCGCCGCGCGCGTCAACGTCGATCTTCTGCGACAGGTCACCGCGCGCCACCGCGGTGGCGACCTGCGCGATGTTGCGGACCTGGGCGGTGAGGTTGCCCGCCATGCCGTTCACGGAGTCCGTCAGGTCGCGCCACACGCCGGCCACGCCGGGCACCTGCGCCTGTCCGCCCAGCCGGCCCTCGGTGCCCACCTCGCGGGCGACCCGGGTCACCTGGTCCGCGAACGCGGAGAGCTGGTCGACCATCGTGTTGATGGTGTTCTTCAGCTCCAGGATCTCCCCGCGCGCGTCCACGTCGATCTTCTGCGACAGGTCACCGCGCGCCACCGCCGTCGTGACCTGCGCGATCTGGCGCACCTGGGACGTCAGGTTCCCGGCCATGAAGTTGACGGAGTCGGTGAGCTCCTTCCACGTGCCGCTCACCCCGTCCACCCGGGCCTGCCCGCCCAGCCGGCCCTCCGTGCCCACGTCGCGCGCCATGCGCGTCACCTGGTCGGCGAAGCTGGAGAGCTGGTCCACCATCGTGTTCACGGTGTTCTTCAGCTGGAGCATCTCGCCGGAGACGTCGACGGTGACCTTCTGCGACAGATCACCGTTGGCCACCGCCGTCGTCACCTGGGCGATGTTGCGCACCTGACCGGTGAGGTTGCGGAAAGCCGTGTTCACCGAGTCCGTCAGGTCTTTCCACGTGCCCGCGGCGCCGACGACCAGCGCCTGGCCCCCCAGCTCGCCCTCGACGCCGATCTCCCGCGCGACCCGGGTGACCTCGGAGCCGAAGGCCGACAGCTGGTCGACCATCGTGTTGACGGTGTTCTTCAGCTCCAGCATCTCGCCGGCGACGTCGACGGTGACCTTCTGCGACAGATCACCGTTGGCCACCGCCGTGGTGACCGTGGCGATGTCGCGCACCTGCGTGGTCAGGTTCCGGAAGACCGTGTTGACGGAGTCCGTCAGGTCCTTCCACGTCCCCGCGGCGCCCGGCACGTTCGCCTGGCCGCCGAGCTGGCCCTCCGCGCCGACCTCGTTGGCGACGCGCGTCACCTCGTCCGCGAACGTCCGCAGCGTCTCGGTCATCTGGTTGATCGTCTCGGCGAGCTGGGCGACCTCGCCGCGCGCCGACACCGTCACCTTCTGCGAGAGGTCACCGTTGGCCACGGCCGTGGTGACCTGGGCGATCCCGCGCACCTGCGCGGTCAGATTGCCCGCCATCAGGTTCACCGAATCGGTGAGGTCCTTCCACACACCGGCCACACCGGGCACCTGCGCCTGCCCGCCCAGCTCGCCCTCCGTACCCACCTCGCGCGCGACGCGGGTGACCTCGGAGGAGAAGGAGGACAGCTGGTCCACCATCGTGTTCACGGTGTTCTTCAGCTCGAGCATCTCGCCCGCGACGTGCACCGTGACCTTCCGGGACAGGTCACCCTTGGCCACCGCGGTCGTGACGAGAGCAATGTCACGCACCTGCGCGGTCAGCCGGTACGCCATCGTGTTGACCGAATCCGTCAGGTCCTTCCACGAACCGGACATTCCGCGTACCCGGGCCTGCCCACCGAGCTTGCCCTCCGTACCCACCTCACTGGCCACGCGCGTGACCTCGTCGGTGAAGGTGGAGAGCTGGTCGACCAGGTTGTTGACGGTCCGCCCGACCTTCAGGAACTCGCCCCGCAAGGGATGCCCGGTTCCGTCGGGCACCTGCGAGCGCAGTTCCATCCGCGGCGACAGGTCACCCTCGGCGACCGCCGTGAGCACCCGCCCGACCTCGGAGACCGGTCGTACGAGGTCGTCGACGAGGGCGTTCGAGGCGTTGATCGCGGAGGCCCAGGAGCCCTCGCAGGCGCCCGTCTCCAGGCGCTCGGTGAGCTTGCCCTCGCGCCCCACCATGCGGCGCACCCGTGACAGCTCACCGGTCAGATGCAGATTGCGGTCGGCGACCTCGTTGAAGACAGCGGCGATCTCGGACATCACGCCGTCGCCGTTGACCGTGAGCCGCTTGCGGAAATTGCCGTCCCGCATCGCGACGAGACCGGCCAGCAGCCTGTTCAGCGCCGCGGTGTCCACCGTTGTGGTGCCATTGCGCGACTTGTGCTGTTTATTCGGGGACTGTCCGCTTTCTGCGCGCGCTTTCCTGCCCCGCGTCGGTGCGCCAGACTCCACTGTGTCCCTCCCGCAGGGGTCGACCTGAACTGCTTGAGTTGCTCGGGTTCGCTTCTACCGCCGCATCGGCTCTTCAATGCGTTCTTCCTGGAAGCTTGCCCAGTGTTTCACCATGGCTGAACCAGGCCATAACAGTTCGGCAGCTTCGCACACCCTCCGCACACCCTCCGGACGGAAACTCCGGCGACCGGCATCCGCATGGACGGCGAAGGTAAGTAACCTTGCATGCGGCTGTCCACCCACCCCGGTCCGCCCGGGCCTGGGCGGTGGCGGAAAACGAGCGGGCATCGGAGGGGCGGCCGCCACATGGGTACGGGAGACCTGGGCCTCGACATTCGTACAGCGAGTACAACTCGTACAGGGAGTTCTGTGATCACCGCGCGCGCGGCTGCCACCTTCGAACCGGTCGGACGATCCGTCGCGACCGCGCGTTCCTTCGTGCGCGACACCCTCCAAGGATGGGGCCACGCCGACATCATCGACGATGCCGTCGTGCTGACCAGCGAACTGGTGACGAACGCGGTGGTCCACGCCGGCACGGCCGCGGAGGTCCTGTGCCTGCGCGGCGAGGACCACGTCCGCATCGAGGTCTCCGACCGCTATCCGGAGCGGGAGATCCCGCTCCAGTCCTCCGCGATCGCCATGAGCAGCCCCGACCGCGAAGGCGGCCGGGGACTCCAGCTCTGCGCCGCCCTCGCGAGCCGCTGGGGCGTCGACTATTCGGCCACGCACAAGCAGGTCTGGTTCCAGATCGACCTCCCCGAGCGCTCGGTCGGCACCCGCGCCGCCGGCCCCGTGCTCCCCACCGACCTGCTCCCCCTCGCCGACGAGCGGGTCCGCGTCGCCGTCGTGCAGATCGACAGGACCGGCGCCATCACCGCGTGGAACGAGGACGCGGAGCACCTCTTCGGCTACGCGGCCGACCTCGTCCTGGGCAAGCCCCTCACCGACCTCGCCGCCTGGCCGCACACCCCCGGCACCAGCACCGGCATCGTGGACGCGCTGCAGCTCTCACGCTGGGAGGGCAGCTACGGCATCCGCAGCGCCAGCGGCCGCGTGAGCCCGGTCTACGCCTCCCACCTGCGCGTCCGCGGCACCGACGGCGAACCCTCCACGGTCTGTCTCCTCGTACGCGACCACGAGCGCGCCGTGCTCCAGACGCCGCTGCGCCTCCCGACGACGGAGAGCGGCGCCCACTCCGAGAGCCAGGGCGCCGACCCGTTCGAGGTCTTCATCGGCTCGCCCGCCCCGGACGATCTCGATGGTCTGCTCCAGCGCACGGTCGAGCGCGCCCGCGACATGCTCGACGCCGACTCCGCCTTCCTGCTGCTGGCCACCGACGACGAGACGGAGCTGGAGGTCCGCGCCTCCACCGGCCTGCCCTCGGCCCGCCAGCGCTTCGCCCGGGTCCCGGTCGAGGTCGGCCCCGGCCGCTACGGTTCGGCACGGATGCCCGCCGTCCACGAGGACCTCACCCAAGTGCCGGGCGCCGTCCCCCTGTTGAGCGGTACGGGCATGCGTTCGGTGGTCACGGTCCCGCTGAAGGTCGAGGGCCGCCTCACCGGCTCCCTCGGCGTGGCCGCCGAGGCGCCCGACCGCTACTCGAACGAGGAGGCGCTGCGCCTGCAGTTCGCGGCCGACCGCATCGCCATGGCCGTCGAGTCGGCGCGCCTGGGCGAGCTCGAGAAGCTCCGCCGCGGCTCCCTCAGCTTCCTCGTCGAAGCCTCCGACCTGCTGGCCGGCACGCTCGACCGCGACCAGACCCTGGCCCTGATGGCCCAGATGACGGTCCCCACGCTCGCCACCTGGTGCGCGGTCTACATGATCGCCGACCAGGCCTCGGACCCGTACCTCTCCTACGTCCTGCACGAGGACGAGGACCGCATCGACGGCCTCAAGGCCCTCCTCGCGAAGATCGCCCCGCCGGATCCCGTGCCGACGCCGGGCGCCCGCGTCTGGGCCGCCCCCGCGGAGGCGGCCCACCACGCGGCGCTGCGCACCTCCATGCGCAGCCTGGGCCTGGGTGAACCTGCCAGCGTCAGCTCGGGCATCGGCACCACCCTCGCGACGGCCGCGGCAGTCGGCGGCGAGACCGTGGTCCTCCCGCTCGTCGCCCGCAACCGCGTCATCGGCATGCTCACGCTGGGCAAGCCCACGGACGAGCACTTCCGCCAGGAGATCCTGGAGCTGGCCGAGGACCTGAGCCGCCGGGCGGCCCTCGCCCTGGACAACGCGCGCCTGTACTCGGAGCGCATGGCCATCAGCCAGTCCCTGCAGCGCAGCCTCCTCCCGCCGGAACTCCCCCACGTCCCGGGCGTCGAGGTCGAGGTCATCTACCGCGCGGCCGGCGAGGGCAACGAGGTGGGCGGCGACTTCTACGACCTCTTCCCGATCCGCGACGGCGCGTACGGCTTCGCCATCGGCGACGTCTGCGGTACGGGCCCGGAGGCGGCGGCGGTCACGGGCCTGGCCCGGCACGCCCTGCGTCTGCTGGCGCGGGAGGGGTTCGGCGGCCCGGCGGTCCTGGAGCGGCTGAACGCGGCGATCCTCGACGAGGGCGCCCGCAGTCGCTTCCTGACGCTCCTCTACGGGGAGTTGTGGCCGCAGGAGGACGGTTCGGCCGTCCTGAAGATGGTCTGCGCCGGCCATCCGCTGCCGCTGCGGCTGCGCCAGGACGGCTCGGTCGAGCCGTTCGCGGAGCCGCAGCCGCTGCTGGGCGTCATGGACGACCTCGAACTGTACGAGCAGACGATGACGCTCGATGCGGGCGATGTCCTGCTCTGTGTCACCGACGGCATCACGGAGCGCCGTGAGGGCACGCGCATGCTCGGCGACGACGGCCTCGCCGAAGTCCTGGCGGGCTGTACGGGTCTGACGGCCGGTGCGGTCGCGGCGCGCATCATGCGGGCGGTCGAGCGTTTCGCGGCGGACGCCCCGTCGGACGACATGGCCATCCTCGCGATGCGTGTTCCCGGTATTCAGCACGACTGACGCCCGGGCGGGCGGGGGCATGAAAAAAGGCCCCCGCCCGATCAGGGCGAGAGCCTCAATTACTGAGCCCCCAAGCGGAATCGAACCGCTGACCTTCTCCTTACCATGGAGACGCTCTACCGACTGAGCTATAGGGGCCTGTCACCTGCGCGGTTTCCCGCTCAGCAACGAAATAAAGCATACCCGAAGTTCAGGCCCTCTCGAACCGGCCTTCTAGAAGGCCGGTTGCAGCAGTCCGCCGAGCGCGTTGCACGCCGACACCACGCGCTGGAGTTCCCGGCGCGACAGCGTCCCGTCGACGGGAAGTGCCAGCGTTTCGTCGGCGGCGCGTTCGGTCTCGGGCAGCGCCACGTCGCGCCGGAACGCGGGCAGTCGGTGCACGGGCGTCTTCACCGGCACGCCGCATGCGACGCCCTTGCCGCGCAGTACGCGGGCGAAGGCGTCGCGGTCGGGCCGCCCGTTGCCGGGAACCCGCACGACGTACTGCTGGTAGGTGTGCCCGTCGTGCCCGGCGGGTGTCCGCACCCCGTTGAGCCGGCTGCTCAGGTAGGCGGCGTGCATGCGCCGCTGGGCGACTTCGCCGTACGGCTTCTCGGACTCGCCTTGTTCGAGTACGAGGAGGCCGTGCCGGCTGCCGAGTTCGTGCAGCCGGGCGATGTCGGCGCGGTGCCCGAAGCGGTGAACGGCGATGGCGGCGGCGGTCCGCACACTCACGAGGTCGGCGACGTGCGCGGGGTCGACGCAGTAGGTGTCGGCGTCGATGTCGGCGAAGACGGGAATCGCTCCGGCCTGCACGACGGCTTCGGCGACCTCGGGGTTCCCGAAGGCCGGCACGATCACTTCGTCACCGTCTCCGACGCCCGCGGCCTGCAGCATTGCAACTGTGCCCATGACAGGGATGGTGCTCGGGGAACGTGAACGCGAAGTGACGGGCAACAAAAAAGCCTCTGGCCTCGAGCGTAATGCTCGAGGCCAGAGGCTTTTTTCTAAAATTAGTTCGGCGGCGTCCTACTCTCCCACAGGGTCCCCCCTGCAGTACCATCGGCGCTGTGAGGCTTAGCTTCCGGGTTCGGAATGTAACCGGGCGTTTCCCTCACGCTATGACCACCGAAACACTATGAAACTGTCAACCGGAGCCGTAGCCAATCGGCTTCGACGGTTGTTCATGGTTTCAGAACCAACACAGTGGACGCGAGCAACTGAGGACAAGCCCTCGGCCTATTAGTACCAGTCACCTCCACCCGTTACCGGGCTTCCAGATCTGGCCTATCAA